>DFZN01000064.1:0-29053 GCA_002382735.1 bacterium UBP11_UBA4055 | reverse complement strand
CTTCGCGCCCAGAATCCATTAAAACAAGGATTGAAACGTTCATTCATCAAGTAACTTATGTCAAACTGCCTGATCTTCGCGCCCAGAATCCATTAAAACAAGGATTGAAACTTCAGGGAGTCAAGGCCATCTTGGATTAATTGCTTCGCTTCGCGCCCAGAATCCATTAAAACAAGGATTGAAACAGCTCTTCTGTAGCTTGCCCGCCACCCTTGTCCGCCTTCGCGCCCAGAATCCATTAAAACAAGGATTGAAACACACTACAGGCTCGTACAATGTTTTTCTCGGTCGCAACTTCGCGCCCAGAATCCATTAAAACAAGGATTGAAACAGCAGAGGAACGGGTTTTTGCGTTGGGTGTATTTTTTCTTCGCGCCCAGAATCCATTAAAACAAGGATTGAAACTCACTGTGATATAGTTGTATTTGCAGATATTCATAACTTCGCGCCCAGAATCCATTAAAACAAGGATTGAAACACAGGAAAGAAATGTTTTTTGAGTTTGGTAATCTTCTTCGCGCCCAGAATCCATTAAAACAAGGATTGAAACTAGCTGTTGGAGCATACATCTTGACGAGATAAGCTTCTTCGCGCCCAGAATCCATTAAAACAAGGATTGAAACTTTTTTAATAGTTATAGTACGAAATCACTTCGTGTTCTTCGCGCCCAGAATCCATTAAAACAAGGATTGAAACGGTTGGTAATTGTTGATTTATTTCATTCCCTTGATCGCTTCGCGCCCAGAATCCATTAAAACAAGGATTGAAACGGTTAGTAATTGTTGATTTATTTCATTTCCTTGATCTTCGCGCCCAGAATCCATTAAAACAAGGATTGAAACTTTTCTGTCCTATCATTTCTGATAGGACATCGGCTGTCTTCGCGCCCAGAATCCATTAAAACAAGGATTGAAACTTCTGCATATGTCACATATAATGGTTTTGCAGAGTTCCCCTGACCATGCCCTTTCTAACTGCATATAGGCTGCGCTGAAAAATATTCCGCAAATATTTCTTGCCGTGTCACGATTTGACGCGCCTCTGGTTGTATATTTCTTAAAAGTAATGTAAGAGAGGCAGTTATGTCGGAATATGAAATGGAAAAATTTGAGGAGAGTCTGAAGGAAAAGATATATTCGATCCGGGGATATCAGGTGATGCTGGACAGAGATCTGGCGGAGCTGTATGGTGTTGAGACCAGAAGGGTAAATGAGCAGGTCAAACGAAATAAGGGGAGATTCCCTGAAAGTTTTTGTTTTATGCTAACAATTGACGAATTTGAAAACTTGATGTCGCAATTTGCGATATCAAGTTGGGGCGGTAATCTTGAAACGAAACAATCCGGTTTAAGTCTGAAACTGATAGAAACAGATAAGAGAGTAGATAAGATATTTTCTTTAATGGAGAGCGGTGAGATCAAGCCGAAGCAGGGAAAATTATTCGACAAGCAGGTGTTCGATAATTCCCACGACCGTTTTATTGTGATAGATGAGAAGGTAATTTATCACTTCGGGGCATCGCTGAAAGATCCCGGTAAGAAGTGGTTCGGGTTTTCAAAGATGGATGTTGAAGCTATTGAGATGCTTTCGAGGCTTAATAAATAGTATTTTGGAGATTAGTTTATATCAGAAAATTACGCAGCATGAAGTTCGAGTTCTCGATCCTGTCGTAAAGGGATTCATATAGTTTTTTCAGGATCGCGTAGCCTGTCTCTTTGTCGCTTTCCATCAGTTTATTCAGTTTTGAACCGTTTATCCTGATCAGCTCCGATTCGCTGGCAGTTACGGCCGTCGCGCTCCTTCTTCTTTTGACCACGCACGCCATTTCGCCAAAGAAATCACCCTGGTTGACGGTATAGATCTCCTTAAGCTGCTCGGAATCGTCCGCGAAGAACTTTGAGGATACATAAATTTTGACCCTGCCTTTTACAACAACGAAAATGTCGTAATTTTCATCGTCATCCTCTTTAATGACCGTCGAATCCGCCTTATGTTTTTCAAGTTTGCAGAACTTCCCGATCTTTTTTAGAATGCTTTCGTCAAGGTCTTCGAACATCTTTGTTTTTTTAAGACTTTCGATCATAACCGCCTCCTGTATTATCATTGCCGACTATATCTGCGATAATTCTGTAAGCACGCCGTTTGTTGATTTGGGATGAATGAAGGCTATTTTCATTCCGCCTGCCCCCATTCTGGGCTTTTCATCGATCAGCATAAATCCCTGAGCCTTAAGTTCCTCAAGCGCCTTTTCGATGTCCTCCACCTGATATGCGACATGATGAAGCCCTTCCCTGTTCTTTTCCAGAAATTTCGATATGGGGGAGTTCTCTGACTTTCCCTGAAGAAGCTCTATCCTGCTCTCTCCGACTTCGAACATGGCGACTTCAACATCCTGTTCAGGCACATATTCAGTTTCGTAGTGTTTTATGCCGGTAATAGCCACATATTTTTCCGCGGCTGCTTTAAGGTCTTTAACAGCTATACCGATATGATGAATTTTTTTAAGCATTCTTTACTCCGACTTTTTAGAATTCAGCGTTCTTGGGCGTTCTCGGGAAAGGAATGACATCCCTTATGTTCTCGACACCTGTAAGATACATCACCATTCTCTCAAATCCAAGACCGAATCCGCAGTGTTTGTTAGTTCCGAACCTTCTCAGGTCAAGATACCACCAGTAATCCTCTTTACTCAGACCCATCTCTTCAATTCTTTTGACAAGAACATCATACCTTTCCTCTCTCTGGCTTCCGCCTATTATTTCGCCCACACCCGGAACAAGAAGGTCCATCGCGGCCACGGTCTTATTGTCTTCGTTGACCCTCATGTAGAAAGCCTTAATACCTTTAGGGTAATCCGTTACGAACAAAGGTCTTTTATACACGGTCTCGGTCAGATATCTTTCGTGCTCGGTTTGAAGGTCGATCCCCCACTCAGGCTTATAGTCGAACTGTTTGCCTGACTTGATGAGTTCCTCCATCGCTTCTGTGTAGGTGACCCTTCCAAAGTCGGAGTTCAGCACGAAATTCAATCTTTCGAGCAGGCCTTTATCGACCCACTGGTTGAAAAATTCCATTTCTTCCGGCGCGTTCTCGAGGACATAGCTGATCAGGTACTTGACCATTTCTTCTGAAACATCCATGTTGTCCTTGAGTTCCGCAAATGCCATTTCCGGCTCGATCATCCAGAATTCAGATGCGTGTCTCTGAGTATTGGACCTTTCCGCCCTGAATGTCGGTCCGAAAGTGTAAACATTTCTGAAAGCCATGCAGAAGTTCTCGACATTAAGCTGGCCGCTTACTGTAAGGTTCGTCTGTTTTCCGAAGAAATCCTTTGAATAATCTATACTGCCGTCTTCGTTAAGCGGCGGTTTTTTCATGTCAAGCGTGGAGACCTGGAACATTTCTCCTGCGCCTTCGCAGTCGCTTCCGGTGATTATCGGGGTGTGGACATAAACGAAATTACGCTCGGTGAAAAACTTATGTATGGCGAAGGCTACGAGGCTTCTTACTTTGAACACTGCCCTGTAAAGGTTCGTCCTCGGCCTCAAATGTGCGATCGTCCTCAGATATTCAGTCGTGTGTCTTTTCTTTTGCAGTGGAAATTCAGGATCAGCCAGTCCGATTATCTCTATATTTTCGGCTTTCAGTTCGAAAGGCTGTTTGTCTCCGGGAGATTCAATTAGTTTTCCCTTTACAGTTAGAGATGAACCTGTCGTGATCTTTGTGACCTCGGCGAAATTGGGAAGCGTATCGTCGTAAACGACCTGAATGTTCTTGAAGAAAGTTCCGTCGTTAAGTTCGATAAAACCGAAATTCTTCGATGTCCTCTCTGTTCTCACCCATCCCGAGATATCTATTTCTTTTCCAAGTTTTTCCGGATAGCTTTTCCATATTTCGTAAACCGTTAACGCCATAAAATTCTCCAGTTAGTCACCATGTAAAAAAAGCGTCCCTGAGGACACTTTATTTAAGATAAGAATCCAGAGTTTTATTCGGACACTTGCAAGCCTTGACCACTTCTTCAACGAATTTGTGCGTTTTAGCCTCTGTAAGCATAGTTTTTACGATCTTTACGACTTGAATCTGGTCTCCGCATACCGGACAAAGTCCTCTGGAGGCTTTTAGACCGTACACCTGTTTTTTTGCCATTTGATGCTCCCTTTAAGGTTATCGAATTTTAGTTATTTTAAATTCCTTTTCCGCAATTTTAAGACTGTCCTGAAAGAGCCGGAGTACATAATATCCCTCTTTCCAATCTGTTTTTATTCCTGCTAAATATTCCAGATAGATATCTTTTTCCTTCAGGTTCATTTCTTTCTTCGTCGAATTGATGATCCTGTTTTCGCCGTCAAGCCAGACTTCTTTGAAAGATATTTGATCATCTTTGACGCAGAGGTTCCTTACGATAAGTTCATACCACATCCAGTCAACGGAACCTTCCCTGAACGCTGAATTATATACCCTGTATTTTTTTTCTAATCCGTCAGCTCCGGAAGTAAAAAATCTCAACGATTCCGTTTCGATCTTCGGTTCATACGGATCGTTCACGGTTTCCGTTCCGCCTTTATAAACCGGATTGACGGACGCACATCCCGAAATTGTTATGAGAATGAACGCTGCCGTTATGGCCTGTATCTTATTCATCACACGCATATCCTGATTAAATAAGGTCTCAAATATAATCAAAAGACTTTCTTAAAACAAGCAAAAATTTTCTTTAATTTTATTTCTTGAAATATACAGTTCCAATGCTTATCTTATTAAGTTGCGGATCAGAGATGAAATTGAAATTTTAATATTATAAGGAGAAATGAACATGAACATCAGCGAGCTGAAGTCAAAACACAAACCGCTAAAGCAGATGACTTACGAGCCGAAGGAATTGTACAGAGGCTACACCGACAGAACTCTTTACATCAACCTCGATACGAACGATGTTATGATAAAGCCTGTTCCTGCCCGGATGAAAGAAAAATTCATCGGAGGAAAAGGATATGGCCTGAGGCTTTTATGGGATGCGACTAAACCTGAAACAAAATGGAACGATAACGAGAACGAAATAGTTATCTCTCCCGGGCCGATCTGCGGTATCACACAGTACGCCGGAGCGGGAAAGTCTCTCGTTGTGGCTATTTCGCCAATAACTGACATAGTGATAGACAGTAATGTCGGCGGATTTTTCGGTCCATTCCTAAAATTTTCCGGTTTTGACGCACTCGAGCTGCAGGGCAAGGCGAAAAATGATGTCATTATAGTAATTGACGGCACCAAAAATACGGTCTCGATCGAAGAAGCGCCGGCAGAAGAGATCGACAGTCACATTCTTGCCGAGCAGCTTACAGAAATGTATTCCGACAGCACAGACCCGAGAGACATGAAGAACATATCTGTTATTTCTGCCGGGCACGCCGCAGATCATACAATGATCGGTATGCTGAACTTCAGCTGGTTCGATATAAAAAGAAAAAAATGCAGGTTGAAACAGGCCGGAAGAGGCGGTATCGGAACTGTTTTCAGAAACAAAAAGATCAAAGCTGTCGTCGTAAAATCAGCCGGAGTGACCCAGGACCCGAACCATGTAGCAAATATGGAAGCGATAAAAGAAAGAGGAGCCAGGTTCGCAAGGGAGATGAAAGAACTTGATCCGCACCAGTGCAGAATGAAGCAGGAGGGAACGGCTCACCTTGTCAATATCATGAATGACTACAACCTGCTTCCTACCCATAATTTCAAGTTCGGTTCGCATAAGAACGCTGATGCCCTTCACTCGAGAGTATGGAATAAGAAATTCACTCAGGGAATGAACGACGGCTGCTGGATAGGCTGTACGATGAATTGCGCAAAAGCCGTTGACAATTTCGTGCTTAAATCAGGACCGTACAAAGGACAGTCGGTCATAGTTGACGGCCCGGAATATGAAACTGCTGCCGGCGTTGGATCGAATATGGGTATTTTCGATGCAGACACAGTAATCGAACTGAATTTCTACTGCGACACTTATGGAATAGACACTATCTCATTCGGAACAATGACCGCTTTCGCAATGGAATGTTTCGAGAACGGGATCATCACAAAAGAGCATACCGGCGGTTTAGAACTCAAATTCGGCAACATCGAATCTGCGCTTGAGCTTATCCACCAGATGGCAAGAGGAGAAGGTTTCGGAAAGATAGCCGGTCTCGGAGTTAGGGGTATGAAGAAATATTTCGCTGAACATTACGGTGCGGATATGAATTTCATGAACGATATCGGAATGGAGAACAAGGGACTTGAATACTCACAGTATGTTTCAAAAGAGTCTCTTGCTCAGCAGGGCGGTTACGCTATGACGAACAAAGGGCCGCAGCACGACGAAGCATGGCTGATCTTCATGGACATGGTAAATAATCACATCCCGACATTCGAGAACAAGGCTGAAGCTCTGCACTATTTCCCGATGTTCAGAACATGGTTCGGACTGATGGGACTCTGCAAGCTGCCGTGGAACGATGTCGAGCCGGAGAACAATGCGCAGACCGACGAACCGGCAAAAGTTCCCGAGCATGTTGATAATTATGTCGCTATATACAATGCTGTTACGGGGAGTAACATAGATAAGCACGAAATGATCAGGCAGTCCGAAAGAGTTTACAACTTCCAGAGAACTTTCAACATCAGAAGAGGTTACGGATTAAGAAAGCACGATGCCCAGCCATACAGAGCTGCAGGTCCGGTTACCGTGGAAGAATATAAAAGCCTCGAAGAATTCTACGATAAAAAGATGAAGGAAGATATCGGTGTCGATCCCGCAGGTAAATCTGTTGAGGAAAAAGTCGCGATCACCAGAAAATACAGAGAGAACAGGTACGAGCAGCTTCTTGATGCGGTTTATGAGAGAAGAGGCTGGACCAAGAACGGAGTTCCAAAGATCGATTATATGAAAAAGATCGGTATGGACCTTCCTGAAGTTATCGAAGTGCTTTCAAAGCATCAGTAAGGATATAAACTTTGGGAAAGATCACTGTTAACGGGCACGAGATAGACTGGAATGACAATATGACGGTCAGAAATGTTCTCGACAGAATGAAATACTCTTTCAGGATGCTTGTTATAAAAGTTAACGGCACGATAGTTAAACGGGAGGACTGGGAAACTTTTCCTGTTCCTGAAGGAGCGGATGTAAAAGTAATACATTTAATGAGCGGAGGATAAAATGTTCAAAGTTAATGAGTATTTTGACGGGAAAGTTAAGTCCCTAGCTTTCGATACGGAGGAATACCCCGCTACGGTCGGAGTGATGGCCGCGGGAGATTATGAATTCGGAACCTCGTCAAAAGAATTTCTTACGGTAACGAGCGGAAAACTTACAGTTCTACTTCCGGGCGAAAGCGAGTGGAAGAGCTACGGCCCGAACGAAACTATGGTGATCGATCCAAACACGAAATTCAGAGTCAAAGTCGAAAAAGACTCCTCTTACATCTGCCTGTATAAATAAATGAAAAATATCTTCGAAAGAAATGTCAGCGGGATGACCGAAAGGTTGTCCCGCAGCGTTATCGGCATTGCCGGATGCGGCGGCATCGGCTCCAGTGCAGCTGTTTCGCTGGTGCGAGCAGGGGTCGGGAAGCTGATAATAGCCGATCATGACAGGGTAGAACCTTCAAACCTGAACAGGCAGTATTTCTTTTTTGGCGACATAGGGGAAAAGAAGACCGCCGCGCTCAGAGAACGGCTGCTGCAGATCAATCCGGACTGCGTGATCGAAGCTTACGACAAAAAGCTCGAACGGGAAGACTTGGCATCTATATTCGAAAATGCCGACATACTCATCGAAGCATTCGATAAAGCCGAAAGCAAGCAGTGGCTGATCGAGGAATGGGCATCTGTATTTCCTGAAAGACCTGTCATATCGGGCAACGGACTTGCGGGTTACGGAGATTTTGCCAGCCTGAGAATAAGAAAGACGGGAAACATCTATTTTTGCGGCGACGGTAAAAGCTCTGATGCTTCCGGCTTATGTTCCGCGAGAGTGGCTGTGGTGGCCAATATGCAGGCGAACCTTGCGATCGAACTCATTATGAATAAAACAGGAGATGTGAAATGAAAGCATCAAACATTTATGTCGATGTTCTCAAGTACGGTGCCGATAATCTCAACAGAGGCGTAACTTACACCGAGGCGATCAGTTATCTTGGTCAGAAAGCGCCCAGAGGGGATTTTGAGCTGTATTTCAACAACTGGTTCTATGATAATTTTCATTCGGAGAACATTCCAGTTCTCAAAAAGAAACAGAGTGAAACGGTAATACTTACAAAAGATGACCTGACTGAAGCTAACAGCCAGCAGGTATTTCTCACCAGTTCGGCGTATTTCAAACTGATGACCCTTATGAACGACTCTGTTTCAAAAGAAACCGTCATCAGCCTGATGTTCTCGTCCGTTTCATTTGTGATAAGTATAGTGCTTTTTATTTATATACTGTTCAAATTCTGATCCTCTGACTCGGAATAGAAGTTCTCAGTTTCTTCACCGGAATTGAATTTTCTTATCAGATCCGCAAGCAGCGCGGGTTTAATGTTAAAAAACTCCAGATCGTCAAGATTGACCCATAAAAATTCAAGATGATCTTCAAGTGAATCGACCTTGAAATTATAGAACCTTTCGTAATATGCGTAAAGAAAATAATAAGCGATCTCATGGCAGCTCTTATCATCCGAATCAATAAAAATATTCTCGATCGTCCAGAGAAGAGGACCTACTTTTCCTTCAGTGCCGATCTCCTCCACCATCTCTCTGTCGAGCGCATTTTTTGCGGTTTCTTCGAACTCAATGTGCCCTCCTGGCAGAAAAGTATAATCTTTATCTTTCTGTCTTGCGAGAAGTATCTCGTTCTTATCGCTGTTTATGATAACTGCCCTGACAATATTTTCGATCATAAAATCCTCCCGTTTTATCAGTTGATACGGAATTTAAGCTAATTCCGGCGGTAATTCAATAAAAAAACATCATGTTCTCCACTTGTTAAAATTAATGATTTGTTTTATATTTGAACCGGGGAGCATAACAAGGGGAACAGAGTGCAGAGGGCAAAAAAAGAGATAGACCGGACTATCGAGTTACTCAAAGACGAAGTACTGAAGAATTTTACAAAAGATAATTGTCAGAAGATAGTCTCGCGTGCCGCAGAAATACTAAAGATATCAAATGACACAAATTATCTCTTTGGGAAATACGGTGCTCTCAATTTACTCGGCAAAGCGGCTTTTACTGTCTGCGACTATAACAAAGCTCAGAAATACTTTATTGAATCTCTCAGTGTAGCGGAGGAAATGAAAGACGAGAAGAACATCGCTTTCGCTCTGAATAACATCGGTATTGTATATTTCAGGCTCAAGCAGTTTGACAAAGCTCTCGAGTATTACGAGAAGGCTCTTGCGATCAAAATTAGAACTTCAGAGAAATCAAGTTTGTCAACCGCTTATAATAACATCGGACTTGTTTACGATAATCTGAAAGAGTTTGATAAAGCACTTGAGTATTTTAAAAAGTCTATGAAGATAGACAGGGAGACAGATAATAAATATGCCTTAAGCAGATCTTTGAATAATATCGGCCTTGTCTGGAAGCATAAAGAAGACAAAAAGAAATCTCTGAAATATTTTAATGAATCGTATGAAATAAGCAGAAAAGCCCTATATAACAAAGGAATGGCTACCGCACTTTCAAATATAGGTACCCACTATTACGAGAACGGGCAATACGATCTCTCTCTCGAGAAATGTCTTGAAGGCGAAAAACTTGCTGACTCGATCCATTCGAATAATCATCTCCTGAACTTTTACGGGCAGATATCTGAGGACTATGAAAAAAAAGGCGATTTTGAAAATGCCCTGATATATCTGAAAAAACATTTTGTGCTTAAGGATCAAATATTTTCTGAAGAATCTCAGAACAAGATCTTCGAAATGCAGATCAGATATGAATCAGAGAAGAAAGAAAAGGAAGCCGAAATCTACAGGCTGAAAAATGAAGAGTTGTCGGATATGAACGCAACAAAAGACAAATTCTTCAGAATAATCCACCACGACCTTCTTAATCCTTTTACTGCCATACATTCAACAGCTGATTTTCTGGACAAATTCTACGATAAGATCGACGAATTGAAAAGGAGAAGTTATGTAAAAATGATCCTCAGCTCATCCGAAAGGCTTCTGAAACTTATTGACAACCTCTTCAAATGGGTAAAAGCTCAAACCGGAGAAATTGATTTTGTTCCTGAGAAAATAAATGTCAGGGAGACAGTCGAGTACAACATCCAGCTTTTGGTAAACAACATAAACTCAAAAGAGATCGTTACCGAGATAAAAGTACCTGTTACCTGTTGTGTCAATGCAGACCGAAATATGCTCGACACGATCGTGAGGAACCTGATAGCGAATGCCATAAAATTTACACCAGCAGGCGGAAAGATCCTTGTTACGGCACGATCTTTTAAAAATATTATAAGGATATCCGTCGAGGATAATGGAATAGGCATAGAAAAGTCAAACATCAAAAAACTGTTCAGAGTAGAAGAAGCGTTCTCAACACCGGGAACCAACGAAGAAAAAGGGACAGGGCTGGGACTAATACTTGTTAAAGAGTTCTTAGACATCTGCGGAGGTAAGGTTTATGTTAAAAGCAAGTTCGGAAAAGGCACGCGGTTCACGATCGAATTACCGAGATACATTTAAAATAAGTTGACATTATTTATAAATGAAATTATCTTGCCTTTGAAAAGGTTGAAAAAAAGGTTGAAAAAATCCAATTTATATGGAGGACGGATCATGAAAAAAATGATTTTAGCGATGTTGTTACTTTTAAGCATATTTACTTATGCGCAGGAAGAAACGGACAGTTCTGCAAATACTCCGACAGTCACCGGAGGAGATGAATCGCAGGGCATCGAAGGTGCGGCGGTAATAGGCGCTGTCACAGTTGACGGAAAGAATTATCAGCAGATAGGTTTAAGGCTCGATGTTCCTCTCGGAAAACTGGGGTTCGGTTTAGATGTTCAGCTTCTTATCGACGAAGAGGGGGAGATAAGAGAGGAGGATTGGGATGAGTTCGAGGATTACCTGGACAAGATATATTATGTGAGATGGGCAAAGAAAGGTGACCCGTTCTATATCAGGCTGGGCGGACTGGATTACAGCTATCTCGGGTATAATATCATCGTTGACGGCTACTCGAACATGATAGAGTATCCGCATTACAAAAGGCTCGGAATGGAGATGAGCTTCGAAGCTGAAAAATTCGGCGGAGAGCTTCTTATCAACAATTATAAAGAGCTGATAACCGACAAGCCGGGGCTTCTGATAGGAACAAGGGCGTTCTACAAAGTATGGGGAGAGCTGGCAATCGGAGCAACTTTCGCTTCAGACCTGAACGAATACAACGGACTCAGGGACAACGACGATGACGGATATCCGAATGAGATCGACAGATATCCCGAGGACGGCGATTATGTAACTGAGTACGACTATTACCTCGATCAATCAGGCAGTACTGCTTTTGCTGATTCGGCAGTAGTTTACGGGATAATCGACGGACTAAAAAAAGATGATCTCGAGAACTTCAAGGACAGAACATCCTCACTTTCGATCTGGGGTCTCGATATTGGCTATCCTATTTACAAAGGCGAATTTGTCGGGATCGATATTTACGGGCAGATGGCTCAGATCGACGGATACGGCTGGGGATTTTCAGCTCCCGCTTTCAGGATCAAATCGGGTCCTTTCGTTTTCAGAGCCGAGTACAGGCACACTGACGGCGAGTTCCTTTTTGGTTACTTCAATCCGACTTACGAGATGGAAAGGGCCTTCTATGATGCAAATACAGGCACATTCATGACCAAACAGGATCTGCTGGATTATATTCCGGCTCTCGACGGGTACTTTGTCGGTGTCCACTTTGACGGATGGGGAATATTCAGACTGACCGCAAATTATCAGGACATGAGATCAGGTGACGGTGAGGATATAGAGGCGATCAAATCTCTTACAGGAGAATTTGCGATTAATGAAAACCTGGTCCCGAAACTCGCGGCCGCAAAAGCCTACTATATGCAGAACAATGTAGAGGATTTCAAAGAGTGGAAAACACCCAGTACGGTATTGGGTTATGTTTTAGGTTACAACATCGCCGAGGGAACAGCCATCATGTTCGATTACAGATACACTTTCCAGGATATGGACGGCGACAATGTGATCAAAGGCAAGAACGAGACAATAAAGACAATAAGTATCACAACTAAAGTAATGTTCTGATATTTTACATGAAACTTTTCGGGGCTCTTTTTTAGAGCCCTTTTTCTTTTAATTGCTTTATAAGATCAAAGATCCGCGGGCCGGGAACAGTTGTATGACTGCCGCAAATTATATAGATCCGTTCGTTTTTCCACGCTTCGGTATTTTTGAAAAACCCCCAGTCCTCAAGAAGTCCGGACGGGTTATTCTTACCCATATCAGGAACCATGTCGAGAATGATATCCGGGTTTAAAGCCATTATTGCTTCAGTGCTGATCTTAGGGTATGGTATAGATGTTTCAAGTACATTTTCATGACCGAGCAGGGTTATAATGTCGTTAAGAAATCCGTTCCTCCCGTTCGAATAAATATAAGATACTCTGCTTCCGTATTCTCTTCCTACCGATATAAGTACTTTTAACCGATCGACAGGTTTTCTATACGAGTTCAGCACAAGCTCAAGTGAGTCTTTTATCACTGATGCCCTTTTTTCTTTCCCAATCTCTATTCCGATCACGACAAATGAATTCAGAATATCTTTGAGGTTTTCCTGCGGAACAGTTACACTTTTTATTCTGAATTTATCAAGTTTTTGTGCAATGTGGTCCTGTGACGGCATAAGAAAAACAACATCAGGTTTAGCTGTCAGAACAAATTCGTAATTGAGCTCGGAAATACCGCCTACGACAGGAATTTTTTTCGCAGCTTCCGGATAACTGCAGTGTCCGCTTGTTCCGATTATATCATCTCCGGCACCGAGAAAAAATAATGTTTCCACTATCCCCGGTGACATCCCTATTATTTTCCCTGATTTATTCCTTTCGATCACCGGAGCAGTACATGAAATAAGTATCAGAACCAGTATAATAACAGTAAATTGAGCGTATTTTATCATAAAAACCTCTTAAATGGTTAACAAAAAAAAAGATATAATATTATTGCGGAATAACAAGAAATTATTTAATATATTTAGGAATACAAAAATCGTAGAATTTTAAAGGGAATTGTTGTATGAAGGAAATAAATGTTGCCGTTATTCATGATGCATCGATATTTCACGAAGATATTATTATCGGCGTAAACACGCATATAAATTATGAGCCCAATAAGCTGCAGATCACACATTTTCTCATAAAGAACCAGATCCTGAAACAGATCGAGGAATATGAGAAAAAACCTGAGACCTACGGTCTTGCGATGAAGCTTAAATCCAATCTCGCCGATATAATTTACTGCCACAAAGAGGGAATAATAGGATTTGAGGATATTCAGGCGAACAAGGACTGCACGAACGCTCAGTTCGACAATAAACTGGTCAGCGTGGGCTACAACATGGTAAAAAAAGGCGAAGTGGATATAGTATTCATCGCTACGCAATTCGGAGTCATAAAATATAATGTAAATACGATCGCGCTCGATAATGATCTGAACATAACTACTGTTTCATCTACTCTGGAATTCAGAAATAAGTTCAACAGATTCCTGTCAAAGATAAAAGACGATTATTTAAGGCATCATAAAATAAGGGTAAAGATAGTTAATGAGATCAAGGTGCGGGAGGATATGTTCCTGATCTCGCCCGACGAGATGTAACTTCATCTTAGAGAAAGAGCCTTTTCTAGGGCATTTTTAAAACTGTTGATATCCGCAACCCCTTTCCCCGCAATATCGTATGCCGTCCCGTGATCGGGAGATGTGCGCACTATCGGAAGACCGGCGGTGAAATTTACCGCACTGCCGAACGAAAGCAGCTTGAGAGGTATTAATCCCTGATCGTGATACATCACTAAAAATGCGTCGGTGCTCTCAAGATGTTTTTTAGTGAAAGCAGTGTCAGCCGCGAGCGGTCCGGTAAATTTCGCTCTGCAGGATGCGGCATCTTCATTGAGCCTGGCAACAGCCGGCGCAATGATCCGGGCTTCCTCGTCGCCGAACAGGCCGCCGTCGCCGGCGTGGGGGTTTAGTGAAAGCACGGCAATTTCCGGGCTTTCTAAACCGTAATCTTTGCGCAGTGACTCACAGAGTATCCTCCCTTTTTTGTAAATCAGGTCTGAACTCAGGGCCGCCGGGACATTTTTTATAGCGAGATGAGTGGTGACCAGCGCAACTTTGATCACGCCGCCGTCAAGTATCATAAGAAAATTATCCGTGTTCAGCAGTTCGGCTATAAATTCGGTATGCCCGGGATAATTGTAGCCGCCAAGGTTAAGCGAGTATTTGTTTATTGGGCATGTCACGAGCGCACCGCCGGTAAGTTGAGCCAGTTTCACACCTGTTTTAATTGCATCTCCGGATAATTTTCCAGCTTCCGCGGTCGCTGTACCGAAGTTAAGTTCACTGCAGCCGTAAGGTATGTCTAAAAAATACAGGCCGGGTGTTTTCAAATCTGCAACCGAATCCTGAGAGATGTCAGAATATTGTGATGAAGGCAAATTTAAAACAACCGCCGTTCTATCAAAAATTCTTCTGCTGCCTATGATCGTATAAATGTTATCTTCAGCATAATTACCTTCAGAGAAAAATTTTAGGACCAGTTCGCTTCCGATACCGTTAACATCGCCCTCGGTAATGAATATTTTCTTCATTTCTTCTACCTTATTTATTAAAAAAGCCGGGATGACTGCAACACATGATATTTCCGGTGTGGCTGCTACCGTTAGGTCCTGACCCATTCCCGAATCGACCATTGCACAGGTCCCGGCAAGTGGCGAAAATAACAAAAATATTACTGTAAGTCAAGAGTTTTAACTTTCTTTGACCATCCTGAAAGTTTCTTCAGCGATGACAAGTTCTTCGTTCGTGGGTATAACTATCACTTTTACTTTAGAATCCTTTGCCGAAAGAAGCTCCTGCTTTCCTCTAAGCTCATCATTCTTTTCTTCATCGAATTTTAGGCCGAGGTAGTCAAACCCTTTACAGATGTCCCTTCTCACATCAGGAGCATTTTCCCCAATACCGCCGGTAAAGATAATTGCGTCCACACCGTTCATGACAGCAGCGTACGATCCGATATATTTTCTGATCCTGTAAATGAACATATCGTAAGCTAAAGCAGCCCTGTCCCCGCCTTTAGCTTTAGCGCTCAGGATCTCGCGCATATCGGAAGAAATGCCCGAAATTCCGAGAAGCCCACTCTGCTTATTTATCAGGTTATTCATTTCAGTAAGGCTCATTTCTTCTGTGGTCATTATGTGAATTAGAGCTCCGGCGTCAATGTCGCCTACCCTTGTACCCATCATCAGGCCTTCGACAGGTGTCATACCCATTGAAGTATCAACAGAACTTCCGTTGAGTATCGCGGCGATCGAAGCCCCGTTTCCCAGATGGCATGTGATCAGTTTAGAATTATCTCTGTCTATTCCGTAATCTTCGTAAGCTTTACCCGAGACGAAAAAGTGGCTTGTTCCGTGAAATCCGTATCTCCTGACCTTGTCTTTTACATAGACTGAATATGGAAGCGGGTACATGTATGAATACGCGGGAATTGTCTGATGAAATGCCGTATCGAAAACTGCAACTTGAGGGATCTTTGGAAGTATCTGCTGTGCCGATGTAATTCCCTTGAGATTCTGCGGGTTGTGAAGCGGGGCAAGGTCGCTCAAGGTCTCGATGGTTTTTATAACATCATCATCAATAAGAACATGATCGCTGAAAGTTTCACCGCCGTGAACAACTCTGTGCCCTATGGCGTTTATTTCATCATAATTTGCCAGGGCTCCGAATTCCGGATTTATTATTAGTTTCAGGATCTCTTCAATTCCTCTCTGATGATCGGGTACAGGTTTATCGATACGGATCTTAACTTCGTTTTCATTTTCATGTTCCACATATGTGCCTATAAGTCCGATCTTCTGGACATTCCCTTTTGCTAAGCATTTTTTGTTCGTCATTTCAAAAAGCTGATATTTGATCGACGAACTTCCGCAATTGAGTACAAGTATCCTCATTATAACTACCTACACTTTTAATTTCGACTTAAGTATTTCAGCTATTTCTTCTACAGTAATATCTTCAAGGCATTTGTATTTTTCATCCTGATCGCAGAGGAGGGGTGTTCTTGAGTATTCGTAACAGGGGACACACGGATAGTCTTTTTTCACTACCACGCTGCCTTCGTTGAGCGGGGCGGCATAGACAGAGCTCGTAGGTCCGAAGATCGCTATGACAGGCACTTGGAGAGCGGACGCCGTATGCATAAGCCCGGTATCGCCGCAGACGAAAGCGGAACATCTCGAGATCAGTGCTGCAGAGTGGAAAAAGGTAACATTTTTTAATACAGTGCAGTTCTCTCCCGCCTCCGAACATATCATTTCGTTAAGCCCGTTCTCAGGTTTTCCGCCGAAAAGGATGAAATGGATGTTTTTGAGGTCACTGAAGCTTCTGATCAACTCAATATATTTTTCTGATCCCCATCTTTTCTTCTCCATGTTCTTGAATGTGTCGCTCCCCGCATGGATCCCTACCAGGACTTTATCGGACAACGAGTTGCTCTTTATATGATCTTCAGCCAGTTCCCTGTCCTTGCTTATAAGCTTCACCGTCATCTTAACAGATCTTTCGATCTTTATTCCCAGCGCAAATTCGAAAAGCCTGAAATTCTGTTCGATCGCATGGATCGACCTGTTCTCTTTCAAAAGTTTTCCCGAAAGTCTGTTCAGGTTAGGGAAATTCCGTTCCAGATATCTGATGCCGAACTTCTTTTTAGCACCTATCAGAAAGTGAACTATCTGGTATTTGAAATTATTTGAAGGAAAGACAAGTATAGAAATGTCGTATCGGTTCTTCCTCGCTTCAAGAACGGACTTTAAAGATGAGATCATGTCTTCTTTCAGAAAGTTTATAAAACGGACTTTATTGAAGAAACCTGAATTCTGCACAATATCGGTAACCTGAGGGCTGATCGTCAGTGCTTCGAGTTCATACCCGTCAAGGTCTTTGATTTTATCAATAACAGGCGTAACCATCAGCGAGTCGCCTATCCCTATGGTGAAAAATATCAGACATTTCTTTTTCATTAGTCAAATTATATGTAAATTCAAGCGTAAAGTCAAATAAAATGATTATGCGGAAAATAATATTATACACTTGTAAATTGCGCAAAAATTTCTTAATGTTAATAAAAATAATCCTATTATGAGGTGTTCATGAAAAAAATAATCGCGGTTCTTCTGGCGTCTGCTGCTCTTGTCTTAGCGGAATACATACCTTACGACAAGGCTGTAGAGATGCTGAAGAGCGTTAAGCAGTCTGATTTTCCCAACAGCAATGATGTCTTTATACTCAATAAGCTGGATATGCTGAATAAGGACTGTACGGGTTACGAAACGAGAGAGACTTACCGTCTTGTCCTGAACGAGGAGGGCAAAAGGGACAATTCCGTCTTCTTTTACGAGGATGTGAATTACGATTCGCTAGATGTCAACTCGATCAAAATAATCAAAGTCAGCGGGGAGGTTTTAGATCTCGATCTGAAAGTTCTTCTGAAAAAACAGGATGCGCCGGGATGGAGCAACATCTACTCTAACGACACAAAGATGTATGCGGGAACACTTCCGAATCTTGAGGAAGGAGATATCGTATTTGAAAAGACTACGACATACACAAAAAAAGCCGTAATGGAGAATAATTTCTTCTCGACTTTCTCTTTCGAAGATTATTCATCCTATGTAAGTGATCATTACGAGCTGAACATGCCTGAAGAAATTCAGATATATGTACATGAGCTCAATAAAAAGGATATTCCCTACGACCACACAAAAAAAGTTGAGAACGGCAGGGTAATCTATACATGGAGCAAGAAGAACTCACAGAGGCTTATGTGGGAAAGCGGATCTGAGGACTGGAATTTTATAAACCACCACATAAAGATCACTACAGTGAAAGACTGGGAAACTATTTCGCGATGGTACTACGGGATAGTAAAACCGCACATGGAACCGAGCGAAGAAATGAAAGCGGCGGCAATCGAGATAACGGCGGATGCGAAAACGAGAGAAGAGAAAGCCTCAAAGCTGTTCTACTGGGTGGCGCGCAGCGTCAGATACCTGGGTGTGGACATGGAGAAGAACCGCCCAGGATTCGAGCCTCACGATGTGAAATATACTTTCGACACGCGCGGCGGGGTCTGCCGCGACAAGGCGGCGCTTTTAACAGCCATGCTCCGGCTTGCCGGAACAGGCTCGGATGTGATACTCATCTCGTCCGGAAGCAGGCTCAACCCGGAAGCGCCGATGGTCTGGTTCAACCACGCGATCACTGTGTCGTATGACGACAAGGGCGAGCCTGAGTTCATATTTGACCCTACCGACGAGACTACAAAGGATTTTTTGCCCAAGTACGAGGAGGACAACAGCTACCTTATAGCAAGTGAGAAAGGCGAGACCTTGAGGACAACGCCTGTTTCGCCGCCGGAGAAGAACAATTCCACGATCAATATCTACCTGAAGGTCAACGGCGACGATGCCGAAGGTACGGTGGAGATGAGGGTGAACGGCTTGGCCGATACAATAACGAGGAGCATCTTCTCGAATTACTCCGACCACGAGACAAAAACATTTATCACGAGAATGATATCGGGAATAAATTCCGGTGCAGATGTTGAAGATATAACATACACAGACCCCAAGGATTTTTCGGGCGATATAATAGTTAACGCCAGAGTAAAGATACCGGGGATAATTACCAGGACGGACGGTCATATTTTTATACCTTTCATCGCGCCCAAACTCAGCATACATTTTCTTTACGGAAGCGTGATGAGCACATTCGGACTGAACGACAGAAAATTCGATTTCCAAATGGGCGGGACATACAGCATGGATACGAACATAATCATGGAGTTCGACAGCGAGATCTCATTGATTTCAATCCCAAGGACAGAAGATTTGGATTTCATGGGCTTTAAAACGGGGCTCGAAAGTAAAAATGACGGGAAAAAGCTGGAAGTCGCCTACCATTTCGAAAGTTCCCGGATCCATTTTAAGAAGGAAGATTATCTGCCTCTAAAATTAAAACTTTCTGCTCTATCGAGCGCAAACAATCTCTACATGATCGGAACCGTCGGAGGTGAAAATGAATAAGATCATTACTGCAATAACTCTATTAGCGGCTTTGACCGTTTACGCGTATGACATTGACGCTCTGATAAAGAAGGCCGATCCTGAAAAAACATACGAGGATGCCAACGCGATAAATGTTTTCACGGAAGTTATTTACGATATAAACAGGGACGGTTCATTCGTTCACAAGGTCTTTTATGTTAAAAAGATACTGAATTATTCCGGGCAGTCCAGATATTCCGATGTTTCAGTTGAGTACGATCCGGAATTTGAAAAAGTTGAGCTTGTGACAACTCTGACCGTCACTCCCGAAGGCGAAAAGCTCGAAGTGCCGGAAAATCAGATCTATGACCTTAATACTGATGAGTCGTTATGGTCGCCCGAATATATAAAGCACAGAAAAAAAGTGATAAATTTTCCTCAGGTCGGTCCCGGATATTTCATCGTTCTTGAATATCATGTCACGAACACGAGAAAACTTCCACTGAGCGGTATCGAGCATTTCAGGGAGAGCAATCCTTATCTTGAGAAAAATCTTGTAGTAAAGTACCCGAAAGGAACGGAGATAAAATACTATTCTCACACTGATCTTAAACTTACGAAAGGAAAGAATGAATTAAAATGGAGCATCGCCGACAGTCCGCTTATAAAGAACGAGCCCAATTCACCGGATTATCTCTTTTCGGGAACTCCCGTAATATTCACATTCTACAAGGACTGGAATGAGTATGTGAAAAATGAATTTTCGAATATTCTGAAATATGAAACTTCAGAAAAAGTAAAAGAACTCGCGTCAAAGATCACTGCGGGAATTGAAACGGATGACGCGAAGGTACAAGCGATATATAAATATCTCGCACAGAATTTCGATTCAAAATACTGCTACATTTCGCTCATGGATATGAAGCCTGAGCCGCTTGATAAAGTACTTGAGAACAAATACGGCTCAACAAGGGAAATGACGGCTCTTTTCATTGCTCTGGCGGAACAGGCGGGAATAAAGGACTGTAAGCCGGCTCTTAAACTGAGCAGCTCGTTCAGCCAGCTTCCGGCCGGGGCGGAAAAATTCGTCCTGAAAGATCTGGTCGAAGAGGTTTATGTTTACAGGAACGGGGAAATGTTCAAGCCCGGTGAAAAGACCAGAGCTTTCGGATACTGCGACACCTATGACTGCTTGATCGTTCTTCCCGACCGTCCGGAACCTGTTAAATATTCTTACATTTTACAGCCCCAGATCGAAAGGACTTACGAGCTTGATCCTCAGGGAAAGGATGTCATAGCAAAGATAAGTTCGGTCAACCGGGGAGGATCCGATTCATGGATGAGATCTTTTGAAAGGATGCCTGAGGAGGAGAGGAACATCCGGTTTTTCCAGTGGCTTGTGAGGGACAATTCGGCCGAACTGATCGAAGATCCTGTTTTTGATTCATTTGACAACCTGACCGATCCCATCAAAGTGAATTTTAAGATCAAAAGGAACGGCGCGGTGATCGATCAGGACAGTTACTCGTATTTTGTAGTTTCGGGATTCGAGTCGCTGCCGGATGTGTCGTTAAAGGAAAGGACGAACGATCTCAGAATTAATTCAAGGATATTCAACCGCTACAAATACATAGTCAACAGCAGCGGAAAAGAAGTGATAAATCTGACGGCATCGGAGAAAAAATTCGAATGTTCAGGCTTTTCAGCCTACATAAAATCAGAAGTACAGAAAGAGGGGGATATCTTTACCTATATCGTGGAATATTATATTCCTGAAATGACCGTTCCGAAGGAAAAATATTCACAATTCCGCGATTTTTTAATGGATCTTAAGAACCCTGTCAGCTCATCGGTGTTCATGGAAGCCGGAAAATAGCTATGTTGTTCGATAGGATAGATATTTTCTGCGATGTGATCGACAATTTCGGTGACGCGGGAGTAACATACAGGCTTGCCCGGGCTCTGAAGGCGGAGCTTGTGGATTCTGAGATAAGGCTGTTCACGAACGGGCTTGAAGTTTTTTCGAAGATAGACTGCGGCATAGATCACAAGGTCAAAGATCAGGTATGCGGCGGAATAAGATTTTCTTCATACGATATTCTGACTCCCGGATCTGTTGAAAAATACGAAATACCTGAGCTTGTAATCGAGGCTTTCGCCTGTCACATCCCGGCCGCGTATTACGAAAAAGTGCTGGACACGGACTGCCTGATAATCAACCTAGACCACCTGTCCGCTGAGAAATGGATCGAAGGCGTCCACTTAAAAGAGTCCCTTACCGGAAGAAAGGCAAAAAAAAATTTTTTTATGCCGGGACTCACTTCGGCTTCGGGCGGGATCATACCGGACAGGCAGCTTTCTGACGGGGAGATGGCTGAAAAAAGGAAGTATTTCGAAAACCTGTACCGGCTGGAAAGCGGCAGTTTTCTCATTTCGGTCTTCACTTACGAACACGATTTCCATCACTTTATATCAAACCTGAATAGTATAGGCAGGAAAGTGAGCCTGATCGTATTCGGTGAAAAAAGTCAAAGAAGTATAAGAAAGGCTGATCTTGAAAATGAGAAACTAACGATAAAATACTCCGATTTTCTTCCTCAAGCAGAATATGACGGCCTCTTAAAAGTGTGCGACCTCAATTTCGTCCGGGGCGAAGATTCATGGGCAAGGGCCTGCCTGTCAAAAAAACCTTTCGTGTGGCACGCTTATCATCAGAAAGACAATTACCAGCAAGTCAAGGTGAAAGCGTTCCTTGAATATTTAATGGAATTCTATACCGATCCGAAGCTCTATGAACTGTACTCGTCCTACATGATGAAATTCAACGACAGGAGCGGAACAGCGGCTGACGAAAGTGCGGGATTTATGCTCCAACATGCCCAAACACTTGAACGATACAACATTTCTTTATCTGAACATCTAATAAAGAATTGCAATTTGATAAATAATTTATTATTTTTCGCCGGTTCTTTGAAAAACGATAAATAAATATTGAAATAAAGGGGTCATAATGAAGGAAGCATCGGAATTCAGAGCAGGCAATATTTTCAAGGTCGGCAACGAACTTTTGCTCGTGCTAAAAGCAGAGTATAATAAAGGCGCCCGTTCAGCATCGACGATGAAACTGAAAACGAAAAATCTTGCGGTAGGATCGATCGCGGAAACTGTTTACAGAGCAACTGACAAACTTGACGAGGTCAGGCTGGACAGAAGAAAAATGCAGTTCTCATACAAGAACGGGGATTCTTTTGTGTTCATGGATCAGGAAACTTACGAACAGCTTGAGCTTACGGAAGAGTATCTCGGCGACAACGCTCTTTACCTGAAAGAAGAGGAAGTCATAGATGTTCTTCTCTACAACGAAAAACCGATCAGCATAGAGCTTCCGCAGCAGGTCGAACTCGCTATCGAATACACCGAACCCGCAGTTCAGGGAAACACCGGCGGTAAAGTTCTGAAAGAAGCAAAAATGCAGACAGGACTTATCACCAATGTGCCTATCTTCTGCCATATCGGCGATGTAGTAAAGATCGACACGAGAACCGGCGAGTACATGGGCAGGTAAAATATTCTTTGCTTTAATTAGTTAATTTGTATAAAAAAGCGGAGGCGTTCGTGAAATACAATGTCAGTCGCGCTTATTTTGCCGGCGGGTGTTTCTGGGGCGTGGAGTACTATATGCAGAAGCTCGACGGTGTACTTGAAGTCACTTCGGGTTATATGGGCGGTCATGTGAAGAATCCCACATATAAACAGGTCTGCACAGGCACGACAGGGCATTATGAGGCTGTCGAAGTGCTTTATGATAACAGAAAAGTGAATTTCGAAACTATAGCGAGAGAATTTTTCGAGATCCACGATCCCACGCAGGAAGGAGGTCAGGGACCCGACATAGGCTCTCAGTATGAATCCGTCGTTTTCTACGATAGCGATGAGGAAAAAGCCGCAACAGAGAAGCTCATCGGCATTCTGGAGTCAAAAGGTTTTGAGACAGCCACAAAGGTCATCAAGACTTCCGAATTCTATCCCGCGGAGGATTATCATCAGGATTACTACGAAGAGAAAGGAACAACTCCGTACTGCCACGGAAAAATTAAGAGGTTCTAGAAGATCTTTACTATAATCCGGTAAACGACATGAATCCGGAGAATGCAATCGCCGAATTTAGCTGAAAAACGAGAATACAATCGCCGAATTTAGCTAAAAAACGAGAAAATAACTTGACTAATTGCTATGAATTTTATATATTCAGGATAAAAAAGGTCATCCTATGATAAAACGGCACATCGAAGACCTCATCAACAGAAATACTGGAAAAGGAAAGGCGGTCATCATTCTCGGTGCCAGGCAAGTTGGGAAAACAACCGTTCTTGAAAAAATGTTTTCCGGCAAAAAAGATGTTCTATGGCTGGACGGGGATGAACCTCAGGTAAAAGCCGCTTTCCAGAACATATCATCCGACAGGCTTAAAGCGATCATCGGAGATCATAAGGTATTGGTGATTGATGAAGCTCAAAATATAGAAGAAGTAGGTCAAAAACTCAAGCTTGTGACCGACCTTATCAAAGATGTCCACCTGATCGTATCGGGTTCTTCATCTTTCGAACTTGCGGATAAACTGAACGAGCCGCTCACAGGCCGTAAAAGAGAGTTCAATCTGTATCCTGTCAGCTATAGGGAAATGTCCGATCATCACGGATTGTTAAAGGAAGCCGGAATGCTTAAGCACAGGCTTGTTTACGGTTATTATCCTGAGACTGTCACTTCACCGGGGAAAGAGAAGAAAGTATTGAAGGAGCTTCTGAACATTTATTTGTATAAAGATGTTCTTAAATGGGGTAAACTAAAGAAGTCAGAAAGAATACTCAAACTCCTTCAGGCGATAGCGTTTCAGGTGGGAAATGAAGTGTCTTATTCTGAACTCGGCACAATTACAGGTCTGGATAAACAGACAGTGGAAAGCTATATTCAGCTTCTTGAGCAGGCTTTTGTTGTTTTCAGGCTCGGAGCGTTCAGCAGGAACCTAAGGAAAGAACTCAGCAGGAGCAGAAAGATATATTTTTTTGATAACGGTATCAGGAATGCGCTGATCAACAATTTTTCCGATATTGACCTAAGAGAAGACAGAGGAAAATTGTGGGAGAATTTTTTGATAAGTGAAAGAATAAAATATCTCAATTACAGCGAGTTATGGGTCAGTCAGTATTTCTGGAGGACTTACGATCAGCAGGAAATAGACTATATTGAAGAATCAGATGGTGAATTTTCAGCATATGAGTTCAAGTGGAACGCCCGTAAAAATTATAAAATTCCTGAAATTTTCAAAAAAGAATATAAAGTCAGAAAAACCGAAATAATCACACCTGAAAATTTTGAGAATTTTGTCGGATTGTGACCTTTTACAGATAACGAACAGGGGCATAAGCGCAATAAATATTATTCCCCGCATTGCGTCATATAGCCAATGTTACGGGGTCGTTACTTGTCTCTCTCTCGATTTCAATGGGCAGAAACTGAAAAGTAAAAAGAGAAATTTAATAAAAAAGTTGTGGGAATGAAATAGAAATAAGTGTATATTTGAAAGAAAGTTAAATTGAGGATTAAAATTATAAATAAAGTTAGCTTGGATTAAAAATTATATTCCAAATGTGGCAATATATATATGTGGCAATTTATCATAACTTTCTACAAAATCAAAGAAATACCTTTGATTTTAATAAAATACATATTATATTGTAAAATTATAAATCAAGAAAAATGAAGGAGAGTGCCGTGAAACTACTTACAACTTCAATATTCATTATTTTTTATGTTACATTCCTGTACCCGTTAGGCTGGGAGCGGGTGTATCCTGAAATTACAGGCAAAGTCAGTGAAATCAAATATTTATCTGTTGACGATCCGTATTCAGTGATATTTGCATTACAGGAAGATGGAATCGGTTATTACAGGGATTCTATGTTAGAGAAATTCAAATATGACTCGTTATCTGTAGTATCAGTTGAATTTGCTGATAGCCTGTCAAACGAAATTCTTTGTGCTATGAGCGACGGCTCAGCAAATGACGGATTGTATAAGTTCATCAAAGAAACAGAAACATTCAGTTTATTACTACAATCAGATAATCCAAATTTTGTTCGTAAACTTGCTGACGGAAGGTATTATTTCGGTTCAAACGACGGATTGTTTTATTCCGATGATTGCATCATATGGAATAGCATAGATTCTTTAATCGGAAAAAGCATATTTGACGCATCATATTATCAATATAGCCTAAATAAAAAACTTATAGCTACAGACGGAGATAAATTGTTCTATTTTAAAAATGATACACTTACTACTTATGATCCTGATTTGCAAATAAGTGATTTGTATGGAGGGTTTCTTTCTTTAAGTGGGGGTAGCTATTCTGATGGAATTTATTCAATAAATTACAATGATGTATTAGACTTGTACTGCAATGCAAATAATCCGGATAAATTAGGGTGGTTTGAAGATGTCGGATTATTAGTAATTTGTCAAAGTGAAGATAAAATTTATTATATTAAAGGAACAGAAATCCCAAGATTAATTGAGGTGCCCGCTTGTACATTTGATTATGATACAATTTATTGCTCAGAGACATATTCCATAAGTGAGTATTTGCCGAATTTCATCATTGGGACAGATACAGGTATATATAGATTTGAAAGTTATGTCGGGATTGAAGAAGACGGGAATGAAATAATTGATTTTGAATTATCGCAGAATTATCCAAATCCATTTAATAGTGAAACAGAAATCATGCTTAAACTTGAGAAAACATCTTATGTTGAAATTAATATCTTCAATACTAAAGGAGAACTAGTAAGAAACCTTGTTTCGAGAAAGATTAGTAAAGGAAATCATAGTTTTATATTTAAGGCTGATAATTTGAATTCAGGTATGTATTTTTACATGCTTAATATCAACGGGGTGTATGAGATGACACATAAGATGCTGTATCTTAAGTAAAGAAATTTTATAGGTAATGCCATTTATCACTGTCCATTTGTGCGAAATATAACGAAATATTTAAAGAAACGCAATCTATAAAGTCAAACTATAATAAGCTAAGCAAAGATTTTCACACTTTTCAACAAGTCAATTTTACAAATGGATGCTAACGGTCATGGCAAAAAGCGCGGCAAATAATATTCCCCTCGCCGCATCATATAGCCAATGTTGCGGGTCGTTTGAAAATATTCCAGTATGATAGTGATAGGCTCTCCTCAAAACAAGGTGCAACAATTCTCATTTAGTGTATAGAAAATGATTTTTAATTGATTCTTTCAAGGCTGAAGATAAGAATGTTGGCACTGCATTTCCAATTTGTAAGTTTTTATCACTTCTCGAACCAAAGAAAATATAGTCATCAGGGAAGCATTGTATTCTTGCGCCCTCTCTAGTTGTTAATGGTCTTGGTGCTCTTGGATGTATGCACCTAGAAGAAGAAGGTGTGCTTAAGTTCCTCGTTATAGTAGTGCAAGGTCTATTCCACCAAAGCCTACAATATGTATTAGCAAAACCACTTTTAGGCCTTAGCTCTTCTGGTAAATCAAAGGGTGTTCCGCCGTCGGGTAAATTTTCCATTATTTTAATCAAATTCTTATTGTTATTCGGAGCGTTGTGATCTTTCAAGATTTGTGGCGCATTTTTTCTCATTTCTCTCTGAAAGTCATTATTTGGATCGCTTGAATATTCAAAACTTTCTTCTCCGCTTTTGATAAATGGCAAGTCACTTATTGCATCAGACAAAGTTAAATAAGGCTTCAAATAATTAAATAATAGATTACCATTATTATCTTCAGGATTAAAATGGGTAGGCTCAGGATAAAAAAATTCGGTTTTTAACTTTGTGCCTATTATTATTACTCTTTCTCTTATTTGGGGAGCACCAAAATCGGCAGCATTTAAAACCTTATATGTTACTTTGTAATCAAGGGTTTCAAAAAGTGAAATAATTGTTGCAAGCAACTCACCACCTTGCATAGATAATAACCCTTTTACATTTTCAAAAAGGAAAACTTTTGGTTTAATCTCCTTGAGAACCCTATAGTACTCTTGAAAAAGTTTACCTCTCGGGTCGTCGATTATTCTTTTGCCAACTGTTGAGTAGGCTTGACAAGGTGGTCCGCCTACAACTATGTCAATTTCACCTTCTTTAATTCCAAAATCGTTTTGAATATCATTTATTCCGAATTCTTTTATATCTTTACAATACATTTTAACTTGAGAGTGATTCAGCTCATAGGCTTTAGCCATATTTGGTAAGATTTCATTAGCTGCAACAATCTCGAAAGATGAATCATGGGCAAAGCCGTAAGATAATCCGCCTACTCCTGCAAACAAATCAATTATTTTAATTTTAGGTTTATTCAATTTCTTTGACCATAACTATCATTATAAATCTAACTCAATATATTTGGGGGGAGTTTCAGTAAGTTTCCATACAAAATAATTTTGGTCAATATTAAAAACTGTTTGACCTTCCATTTGTTGCCTTGTAATCCAATTCACGCTATCATCATCAACAGAATCCAGTTTTACGAATGCGACTTGCCCATTGAATAAATCGAAATGAATTACCAGTGAAGAAATATTTTGCTCTCTTTTTATTTTTTTAGCTTCAAGAACCTTATGTTGCTTAATATCATTAATTCCTTGAAATCCTGATTGGACTTCAATTCTTATTTTCTGACCTCCGAGAAGACTAATTTCTAAATCAGCTTTTGGGGTTTTCTTGAAGGTATCAGCATTACGGAACTCGTCATCCCCAATAAATTCTATATCTTCCATTTGGACATCAAAAACTTCGCTTAGCGATTTAAGAAAAAAAGAAGATACGACATAACCTCGCATCCATGAAAAATATACTTCTTCAGGTCTTCTACCGAGATTGTTTAATCTGTGAATAATATCGAAATCTCTCAACTTATGAAAAATGCCAATAATATTCTCAGACCTGAAAGAATCAATTTCTTCGAGTCTAGTTTCAAATGGTACGATTGAGTTAATCTTAGTTACAATTTCAAAAAGCCTACCATTGAGCAATTCTATGTAGTTAAAATCAACAGTAGGTATAATATCTTTGGCAGCGAAAAAAGCTTTAGCTCCACCTTGGTTAGTAAACCCGATTTTAGCCCTGTAATCTTTAAAGTATTTTGCATCAATCATTTTTACCCCAATTTTTTATAAATATACGATTATTTCTTTTTGAATTCAAAAGTAAATATTACTATTTTTTACAACTATTATGTATAGAGCCTATCACTATAAACTAAGTCTATTTTCAAATGTCCCACAACGGTCATGGAAAAAAGCGCGGCAAATAACATTCCCATCGCCGCGACATTTAGCCAATGTTGAAGGTCGTTGCAATTTGTCACTCATACCCATTGAGCCAAGTATTCCCATCTATTTCTCCTAAAGTCTGCAAGTTGATGCTAAATCCTTGAGGTTTAAATGTAGATCAATCTCAGGCAAACCCCAAATCTCCAAAACGGAATTATCTTTCTGCTAATCTTATTTCAACCGTACGATTTTATCGTACATTTCGCATAGAGTTCTCATAAAGTTCACATAAGTTCTCATAAACTTCTCATTAAAATCAGCTATAAAAATGTATGAGAAGCGAAAATGTACGCATGAAAGTTCTCATAAGTTCTCATAAATTTAACTTCCATTTTTCGATTTACCCAATACTAGGGCGTGTAAATAATTTTGTGTA
>DFZN01000028.1 GCA_002382735.1 bacterium UBP11_UBA4055 | reverse complement strand
CCGTCTTTAGCCACATAAACGAACTCTTTTTCGCCTTCTTTAAAGAATGAGTCCCTCGGGATAGATATAGCATCCGGCCTTGAGTAAACGGGAGTGAGGACATACACGAATATACCGGGCATGAGTTCGTCTTTTTCGTTCCCGATCAGTATCTCAACAGAAAATCCTCTCGCTTCAGGGTTAGAGGACATGGATATCTTGTTTATTATTCCGGACAAGTCCTTTCCTTTGACCCCGTCCCATCTTACGATAACTTTCTGACCTTTCTTGTAGCCTGAGATCTTTTCCTCTTCGATGAACACCGTGGTCTTGAGCTTATTTGTTTTTATGATCTTGCAAAGGGGGTTTTTAGGATCATTTTTATCGTTTTTATGAAAAAAGACATCAACCACAACACCTGATGCGGGGGAGATAACCTTTACAAGCTGTTTCGTTGCTTCAAAATTAGCTTTAGCTATTTCATATTGCGCCTTAATCTCATCCAGCTGCTGCTGCGAAATTCCTCCCGCTTCATAAACTCTTTTCATTCTTTCGTAAGTTTTTTCGACGGTCTCATAGCCGATCTTAGCCTGATTGTAATTTGCCTGAGGATTATTTGTAGGGAATTCTGCGAGAATGTCACCGCTCTTTACGATGTCGCCTACCGATACATTAACCTTCTCGTAATTGTCGCTCAGAAGGCCGAAAACGGAAATTTCCTCATAACCTGAAAGCGTTCCGGAGTACTCGTCCCATCTTGTGATATCAGAGCTTTTTATTTCTGTCACTTTTACAGGAATTCCGTTTTTCTGCTGAAGCGCATCTACAGACATATCCTCTTTTGCTTCTGCTTTATCTCTCGAACACGAAGTAAGGACCGTAAGGATCAATACAACTGCCATCAAAGAATATTTTTTCATTTTGACACCTTTTATTTTAATTATTAAATTCGTTATAGCTGATGATCCCGACCGCAGATTCGAACTCAATCATAGCGGTAATATAATTATGCATAGTAGTGATCCTGTTCAGTCTTGAAGATTCGAGTGAGGTCTGCGCACCTGTCAGTTCAAGCTGCGTACAGAGCCCGTTGTCATATCTTACCTGAGTGATTTCAAGTGCTTTTTCATATTCGGCGATCTCTTTTTCCCTAAGTGAAAGTTCTTCTTTTGCAAGATTCAGTTTGCTAAGGGCGTCTTTTATCTGCAGCTTTATAAGTCTTTTTGTCTTCATTATGTTAAGTTCGGCTTTCTTTTCCTCAACCTGAGCCTGATCGACTTTCGCCCTGGTACCAAAACCGCTGAAAATAGGAATATTAGCTGTCACGCCCACATTCAGCGCACTCACTCCGTGATCTTTTTTAAAAGTGTCCCCCAGATCTTCGCTCTGCGACTGAAAAGAATAGTTCGCAAGTCCGATTATATTCGGAAGATGATTGGAATATTCGACCGATACATTTTTTGAAAGGAGCTCTTTCTGGTCGTCAAGCAGCATCAGTTCGATCCTGTTCTTCATCGCTCTGTCAACTGCCGATGATGTGTCGGGATAAGCTTTTTCGGACAATTCTCCTGAGATCTCAATGGCCTCTTCGGACTGAATACCCATATTTATCTTCATATATTCTTTTGCAAGGTCATAGTAATTTTTGACTGAAGTTATCTTGGGTTCGACTGATTTTACTCTTACTCTGGCCTGGATCAGGTCATATTCGGAAACAAGTCCCTCGGCATACATTTTCTCTACCCTTTCGAGATTGTTATTCGCGTCAGCCATAACGAGTTCCATCACTCTTATCGTCTCTTCCAGTACCAGCACCTGGTAGTAATTTTTTTTGATCTCAGTTACGACTTTGCTTTTTTCAAGTTCGAAAGCTTTCTTATTCATTTTTTTAAAGACTTCCGCAATTTCAAGAGCAATACCGACCTTTCCTCCGAGCCATATAGGCTGAATGAGGCTGAGTTCCGCCTGTACCGTATTGTTCTTCATAGCCTCAACTTCTTCATCCGGCATTGAAGAGGACGGCATGTTTTCCAAATCTGATCCGGGATGAAGGTCAAGGATAGTATTGTTAAGATTTGAAATACCGTTAGACATCCCTGCAATGTAATAGCTCATGTTGGTGATCTTTGACGAATACAGATTTCTCAGATAAGTCAGATTAGCTTCGACTTTGGGCAGTGCTCCGCTTAAAGCTTCGTTATACACATATTCGGATTTCTCAAGTTCCTGCGCGGCTATTTTTACGGTTTCGTTATTTTCCAGAGCCGTGTTTATCGCTTTCTCAAGATCATAGACTTCCGCATTTAAAGTCATCGAAGCGAGTGTAAGCGCAATAATTATAAATAAAAGATTCTTCATCATCTGTCTCCGTTAATATGTTCTTTTTTAAGATCGCTTTCGATATCTTCCTCGATCGTTCTTTTCTTGCTGACGAAGGTTGCGTAGAAAGGTGGAATAACGAACTGCGTGAGGAAGGCGGCTGTAAGAAGGCCGAACAGCGAAGCGACTCCCATTCCCCGCTGCATGGCGGCTGCTTCTCCGATACCCAAGGCTAGGGGAAGCATACCGAAAGCTGAAGCGAGTGTAGCCATGACCACAGCTTTGAGTTTTTCTGATGCCGCGTTGATAATGGCCTCGCTGACGCTTTGACCCTGTTTTTTCAGGATGTTCGCGTAATCGAGAATGAGGATAGCGTTGTTGACCACAATACCGATGAGCATAACTCCGGCCATCATCGCAAAAAGGCTCATTGGGATCCCTGTCAGTTTAAGGCCCCAAAGCACTCCAATCAGAGAAAGTGGAAGGGTCATTAGGATCAGTAAGGACTCTCTGTATGACTCCAGGATCCCGGCCATCAGTAAAAAAGTGAGGATTATGGCTATCAGGGCTGCTTTAGCGAATTCCGTACCCATCTCAGCCTGCATTTTCGCGCCGAATCCTGTATCGATCTTATAGCCTTCGGGTATTTCTATTGAGGATTCGATCTCTTTCAAAATGTCGCTGTTGATCTCTCCTGTTGATCGTCCCGAAACATCCGCAGTCACTTTAAATTTTCTCTGTTTTTCTTTTCTCGTTATCTTGGAAGGCGATTCTGAGATTTTAAGTTCAGCCAGCTCCGAGACCTTTATCTGTCCTTTAGCTGTCAGAATGGTAAGATTACCTATCTTATCAAGATCATTTACCGTTTCATCATCAAGAGTGACTCTTATATCATATTCAATTCCGCCTTCTTTTAAAACTGATCCTGTAAGTCCTTCGACAGCCGTACGGACAACCTGAGCTATAGAGGCTACATCTGTTCCGTATTCGACCAGTTTCTTTTTATCCGGTATGATCCTGACCTCGGGTTTTCCGGGCCTGATATCAGTGTCCACATTTGTTGTGCCGGGCACTTTCTTAACTATTTCAAGAACCTGATAAGTAAGTTCGTTTAGGACATTCTGGTCGTCACCATAGATCTCAAATACGATTGGGGATTCGCTGTTAGGTCCCTCAAATGAGCTTCCTGCACTGACCTTGATTCTTGCATCAGGAATGTCAAGCAGTCTCATGTTCATGTCTTCGATAACTTCATCTACTGATCTTTCCAGATATTTGTCTTTGAAGAGGTTTATCTTTATAGAACCTAAATACCCTCCCTGAGCCACACTGGATCCGGTCGAGCCTATCTCGGTTAGAATATTTTCTGTCTCTTCAAGCTCAAGAGCTTTTTTTCTGATCTTCTCGAAAACCAGTTTAGACTCACTTATATTGTAATATGACGGCATCTCAACCGAAATATCTATTACCCTGTCATTCATCCGAGGGAAGAATTCGCTTCCGAGAGGAAATTTAGATATGTAGAAAAAAGTGCCGAGAAGAAGCAGGAAAGGCAAAACCATAGTCGCAATTCTGTATTTCCTGTGTTCAACAAGCACGCGAAGGATCTTTTTATACTTTTCTTTCAGGTTATCGAATCCGTTGTCAAACCAAAGACTGAAGCCTTTTTTGTGCTCGTTCTTCGCTTTATACTTTCTTAGAAATATGGTAGCGAGCATGGGTGTTACGGTAAAACCGACGATTATCGAGAATAACATTGCAAAACTTACCATGAATCCGAATTCCTTGAATATCTGTCCGGCTATAGATCCCATTGACGCCACCGGTACAAATACTACGATGTTGGTAAGTGTCGAAGCCAGAATGGCGACGGCGATCTCGGTGGTGGCTTTATATGACGCTCCAGCAGAACTTTCACCCATTTGCATATGCCTTGTTATATTCTCTATGATGACAACCGAGTTGGTCACCAAAGTACCGACTGAGACCGAGAGAGCCATGAGGGTAAGAACATTGAGAGAGAATCCGGAGATATCGGCGAGAAGAAAGGTGGATACAAGGATAGCAGGAAGGGATATTGCGATTATGAGAGTTATTCTGATGCTGTGAAGGAATATGTAGAGAACTAAAGCGGTAAGCAGAATTCCGAGATAAATAGTTGACATCGTATCCGCGACGCTGTTTTTAATAAAGGTCGATCCGTCCCGCACAACGATCAGATCAGAATTTCCGGGAAGATTCCCTTTTAATGATTCCAGCTCTTTAAGTACGCCGTCGGCTACTGCAACTGAATTAGCGTCAGACTGTTTGAAAACAGAAATCTTTATAACTTTATTTGTAAGATCGGATCCGTCACCCTGTTTATAGAAAGATGAGTATGACGCTTCTTTTTCAAGCGTATCCCTGATATCCGCAATGTCTTTTAGAAATTTGATCCCGTAAGGTGTCTGAATTTTTATTTGCTCGATTTCGGCAATATCTGTGTATTCTCCGTACACTTTTACCGAATATTCCATTCCTTCTTTGGAAATATTACCTCCAGGCATGTTGAGATTGTTTGCTGAAAGAAATCCAATAACCTGCAGAGGTGAAAGCGAGTATTTATTCAAGCTGTTGTTGTTAAGTACGATCTGGATCTCGCGTTTTCTTCCGCCAGCCGTTTCTACTTTAGATACACCGTTTATCTTTGCAAAACGATTCTTAAGGTTATTATCGACGAAATCGTAAGCGTCCCTGTCGGAAAGTTCTGTCACGAATGCAATTTGGATCACAGCCTGAGCATTTATGTCCAGTTTCAGGATCACAGGTTTTTGAGCATCTTCAGGAAAATCATTGGCGATCGCATCGATTTTATCCTTGACCTCCTGATTTGCTATGTCCGGATCTTTTTCTGTTAGGAACTTACACACCGTAATACTTACATTCTCCATCAGATATGATTCAAGATAATCAAGACCGGAAACTGTGGATATTTCATCCTCGACATTTTTTGTGATGCTGGTTTCTATTTCTTCAGGCGATGCGCCAGGATACACTATCTGAACTATCACGAAAGGTATCTGCACTTCCGGTATTGTGTTAAGGGGAAGATTGAAATAGGAAAGGAAACCGAGCAGTGCAAGGGCAAAGACGGTAACTGTGGTCAGTACGGGTCTCTTTACTGCTGTTTTTACTAGAAACATTTACTTTTCTCCTGTATTAGTGTTAGTGATCCCGAGATAGAAGAATTCCATAGCGAAAGAAATCATTTCTTCCATATTGAAATTTTTTGCCTGCATAAAATCAGGCTTTATATTTATGATCATAGAGTTGATGAAAACGATTCCGGTGAACATGGCCTCAAGCAGATTCGCGGCAAAATTCGTGTTAAGGTCTTTGTTGAACAGCTTCTCTTTTATTCCCTGCGTGAGTATGTTTTTCAGAATATTAAATGTCTTGAGCTTGAGCTCTATAAATTCAAGGCGGGATTTTTCTTTTATCTGGTAGTTCGGCTTTATTATCATGAGGTTCTTTGATCTCTTTATGAACTCAATGTACGCATTTCTCATCAATTCAAGTTTATCTTTCGCTGACAGGTCCATTTCAGGAAGTCCCGATATTTTATTGTAAAATTTCTGAAGGTGCTGACCGGCTATGTTCATTGCTATCTCTTCTTTATCCTTGAAATAAGAATAAAGCGAAGCTTTGGAGAAGCCCACATTATGAGCGATATCCTCCATTTTTGCGTTCCTGAAACCGACCTTGTCGATCAGTTTTGCTGCTTCTTCAAGGATGATCTGCTTTTTTAGTTCGATCTCTCTGGTTTTTATTTTGGATCCTGCCATAAAACCTCCGGTAACTTCGGTTCGTTATACTGACTCCGGGTCAGCGGGTCAAATTTAAGTCAAAAAAAATTAATTGTCAAGAGGGAATATCAGATTTTTTAGAAAG
>DFZN01000037.1 GCA_002382735.1 bacterium UBP11_UBA4055 | reverse complement strand
TCATTAATATTATTGAAACCCTGAACTATGTTCTTAGGCGCGAAACCTTCTACCGGAGGTTCCTCAAGATCGACTACAAGACCTTTATCTACTTTCTTGGTCACTTTACATTTAGTTTTGTAACCTTCAACAAGTGTCTTGGCGAATTCTTTCCACGGATCTTCAAGGGTCTGCTTGTAACCGAGGGCTATTCTTCTTTCTTCCTTATTAATATCCAGAACGATAACTTCAAGCTCTTCGCCTTTTTTTACAATCTCTTTGGCGTGCTTTAGTTTTTTCGTCCATGAAAGATCGCTTATGTGAACAAGCCCGTCAATACCTTCCTCAAGCTCTACGAAGGCTCCGAACTGTGTAAGGCTTCTTACGATACCTTTGTGTTTTGTTCCTACCGGGTATTTGCTCTCTATGATCTGCCATGGATCCGGTTCAAGCTGTTTAAGTCCGAGAGAAATCTTCTTCTCGTCTTTCTTGATGTTCAGAACTATCGCCTCGATCATATCCCCGAGGTGAAGATAAGCACTCGGGTGTTTAACATGCTGTACCCAGCTCATCTCGGAAATGTGGATGAGCCCTTCGATGCCTTTTTCGATCTCTATAAATGCACCGTAGTCTGTTATGCTGACAACTTTACCCGTAACTTTGCTGCCTTCGGGGAATCTTTCCTCGATGCCGTCCCACGGATGCGGAGTGAGCTGCTTGAGACCTGCAGATACCCTTTTCTTGTCGTAGTCGATGTCAAGTATCTGAATATTGATCTTTTCGTCAAGTTTACAGACCTCGCTCGGGTGGTTTACCCTTCCCCACGAAAGATCAGTGATGTAGATAAGCCCGTCAAGCCCGTTAATGTCAACAAATACGCCGAAGTCGGTGATATTCTTTACGATAGCCTCAACAGTATCTCCGACCTGAAGCTCTTTAAGAGTCTCGTCTTTTCTCATGTTAAGATCTTTTTCAAGTATGATCTTTCTTGAAAGAACGATATTCTTTCTCAGCTCATTAAGCTTGACGATCTTGAAATCCATCGTCTGTCCGATCAGAGCGTCAAAATCCCTTACCGGATAAACATCAATCTGGGATCCCGGAAGGAAGGCTTCGATCCCGAACAGATCTACAACGATACCGCCTTTTACTCTTCTCAGGCACTTACCCTGAACGATCGTCTGCTCGTCGTGAACTTTCTGCACCTGCTCCCAAACTCTCATGAAATCGGCTTTCCTCTTTGAAAGGTCAAGGTTGCCGCCGCTGCTTTCCACTGATTCAAGGAAAACGCTGATTATGTCCCCTCTGTTTAGAGATTTTATGTCGTCGAACTCGTCGAGCGGTATAAGCCCCTCGCTTTTGAACCCGATATCGACAGCTACTCCCGTCGGTCCGATGTTAACGATCTTACCTTCGATGATCTCGCCTTCCTTAATCTCTTTGAGCGAAGAGTCGTAGAGATCGCTCATCTCCTGTTTCTGGGCTTCGGTATATTCTTCGTCTTGAAGAGAATTAATATCGTCAACCCACACTTCATCCTGTTCCGCAACAGAATTCTTTTGATTTTCGGTCATTATTAAACTACCTCCTGAATTTGAACGGACTACCGGTACTACCGGAATAAATGCCGTTTGAAGACACGAAATATATACCAATACTTATGTAAAGTCAAGCATTGAATTGGCAGTTATCTCCGCCCGTCCAGCGCATAAACAAATAAAACTTGCCAAAATCGAATTGATTTGGTATTTTTGACACCGGAATGCCGACAGAAGAAACTGAGGAGTGGAAAATAAACAAAAAGGGTTCGAACATACATAACACGCTTGCAGTTGTGATACTGTTAGTATTCTCGGCACTTCTCATATCATCTTATGACTTTCAAATGTTCGGCGAGGATGTTAGTGTCGGCAGTATTTCTGAAGATATAAGCCCTGACGATTCAATTCCTTCGACCTCTCACACTGACAAATATGTTATTAAAGGTAAAATACTGCCTGATGAAGGATTTGCGAGATCGATGCTCGCTCTCGACGGGATCAAACCTGAACATGCCGTCGAAGTTACCAGCACGCTGAAGGACCATATTGATTTCCGTTTTCTGTCGGCAGGTGAAGATTTTGAGATCGCGCTTGATAAGGAAAAAAATATTGTTTCAGGATTTTCATATATGCCCGATCCTGTTACTACGCATAAACTCACGAGAAATGAGGACGGATACCTTGAATATGAACTTATTGAATTACCGACCGACATCAGATACAGGCATGTTTCGGGGAAAATAGTCACTACCCTTAATCAGGCGCTTAACGATGCCGGAGTCACGCCTTCCGTAGCCGCAGTAGCTTACGGAATACTTGAATGTATCGTTAATTTCCGTTCCGATGCGAGAAAAGGTGATCAATTCACGGTATTTCTTGAAGAAAGATATTTTAATGATGTAAAACTTAAAGGCGGAAAAGTCCTCTTTGCATCATACGACGGTAAAAAAACCGGATACAAGGTCGCTTACGCCTACAGTGACACAGAGAACAACTCCGCTTTCAATGCTCATTATTCCAGAAAAGGGGAAGCTTTGATCAGGGCAGCCCTCCGTCTGCCTGTCGATAAAGTTCATGTTACCAGTTCATACGGCCAGAGGATCCATCCTGTTACAGGTAAAAAAACATTCCATTACGGAGTTGATTACAGAGGAGCTGTGGGCGATCCGGTATATACTGTTGCTAACGGCGTGGTGACCGACACAGGTTATGATCCCGTAAGCGGGAAAAAGATCACTGTTCAGCACGACGACAGAACAAAGACAGTTTATTATCACCTCAGCGACATTCTTGTAAAAAAGGGTCAGAAAGTAACATCCCGTCAGCAGATAGCAAAGATAGGAAGGACAGGAAGGGTAACAGGACCGCATCTTCACTTCGGCGTGGTGGATCACAGGGGAAAATGGGTAAATCCGACGAACAGAAAGATGATCGCGACCCCGAAACTTCAGGGTGAGCGCTATGCAAGATTTCTGGTGCAGATGGAAGAGATCGACGATCTTATAAAAGAACACATATATAACGAAAAAATGCTCACCAGATATACACTGATCGGCCTCGGCGGGAACGAACTTTTTTAAAGAACCCTCAGATATAATCGATAACTGCCTGAGCAACCTTGTTACCTGCTCCGCTTTGGCCTAATGTGTCTCTTACCAGACCAAGTTCGTTTTTTCTCATAAGATAAATATCCTCGTTGTTCAGCAGTTTGTCCGTTTCTCTTAACAGCGCTTCCGTGGTAAACTCAGACTGAATAAGCTCCGGATTTATCTGCTTGCCGGCTATAATATTGGGAAGTGAAATAAATCTGGTCTTAACTATCTTTTTGGCTATCCAGAACGACAGCGGATTGACTTTGTAGAAAACAATAGAAGGGGTTTTTGTTATTGCGGTCTGCAGGGTCGATGTGCCGCTTTTGCAGAGAACGATGCTCGAATTTTCCATTATATCCCACTGATATTCCGACGGTATTATTTTTATATTCGGAGGCAGATCGGCATCATTAAATGTATCCTCCTTAATGTTGCCGCTTCTGCATACAGCGATCTGAATATCTTCCCTTTTACTTACTTTTCGGAAATAATCTTTGAGCACGGGAAGATGTGTTTTAACCTCCTGTTCCCTGCTGCCCGGGAAGACCGATATCAGCGTTTTTTCTTCCGACAGACCGAATTTCCCGCAAAATTCTTCAGGATCGAGCGCGATCTTATACTTATCCATCAGCGGATGCCCGACATAGCGGCAGTCGATCAGTTCATTTCTGTACATCTCGGGTTCGAATGGAAGAATACAGCACAGGCAGTCGTAATATTTTACTATGTCGTTGATCCTGCTCTTCCTCGAAGCCCATATCTGCGGGCTTACATATTTGATGATCTTTGTCTCGGGAAGTACTTTTTTAATCTTTTTTGCCAGTTTTATATGAAATTCCGAAAAATCCACCATAAGCACAACTGAGGGCCGGTCTCTCATTATGTTCACCAGTACCGTTTTAAAAGCTTTCTTTATTACGAATGAATGCTTTATCAGTTCGAAAAATCCCATAAATCCCAGCTGCTCTGTCCTGAATACAGGGACAAGACCCGCTCCGGTCATCATCTTTCCGCCGATACCTTTGATCACAATATCCGGCATTGAAGTTCTCAGATATTTTATTACTTCGCTTCCGAGAAGATCTCCGGATTCCTCACCTGCGGTTATATATATCATCTTATTCATATTTCAATAAACTCCAGAGCTTCGTCCTGTTTAGCTACATGCAGCCGGAAATTAAAGTTGTTGCGCTCTTTAACTTTTACCATTTCGTCGTAGGCAAGCGAAGGGTCGTTGTTCTCTTTGCTCAGATGGGCAAGTACCAGATGCTTCAGGTCTTCGCTGTATGTTTCCTTTACCAGATCACCTGCCGAAACATTTGATAAATGACCCAGATTACCTGTAATCCTCTGCTTCAAAAACCAGGGATATGGTCCGTTCTTCAGCATCTCCAGGTCATGATTCGATTCCAGGATGATAAGGTCACTTTTGAGTATCCTGAATCTGACTATCTCTGTCACTACACCTATATCTGTTATGTGGCTGATCTTTTTCCCCCCGCTTTCAACAGTATAAGCATAATTGGCCGTACCGTCGTGAGAAACCGGCACAGGTGTTATTCTGAAACATCCCGCATCGAATGGATCGCTGATGAATTTTACTTCGCAATTGTCGAATTTGTCAGCGGACGATATGTAATTTTCCTTGTGTATATAAACAGGTATTTTTAATTTTCTGGCTATTATGCCTGCGCCGCTTATATGATCGATGTGGTCATGAGTTATTACAAGTGCGCCTATGGAACCTATATCGGCTCCGACGGAATTCAGTCTTTCAATTATTTTTTTTGCGCTTAAACCCGCATCGATCAGTATGCCGCCCCCCGAAGAGTGTATGACCGTTGAGTTCCCGCCGCTTCCGCTGGAAAGTACCGATACTTTCATAAAAGATCACTTCCTGAGCCTGTGCTCTCCGCCCACATAATCAAAAATATACTGGACATTGAGGTCATAATATATCCACACTTCATAAGGTTTCTGGTTCTTGGCGAAAGGATATGACTGTATTTCATCGGGATCGCCCATCATGCACAGAACTTTTCCCATATCGGTCTTCCAGCCTTCCTTTTGAGGTACTGAATAATGTAGATTGGCATAAGCCACACGCCTGAAATATTCTTCCATCAGCGAATTGGATTTCAGATTTAACGATGTTTCAAGACCGTTCCAGTAATCCTTGAACCATACTTTCTTTTCTTCTTCAGGCATTTTAAAAACATTCTTCATTGAGTCATACTCAGCTATATAAAGCATCTGTTCAAGAGCTGAATCAATATCAGAAACATTTAAAGAAAGGTCACCCCATCTGAGATAAAAGACAGTATCTCTGATAAACTTTTTTCTGCCAATAATAAGATCCATTTCTATCCTGTAGTTCCCTGCGAGAAGGTTTTCCAGAGGTATCTTAAGCACCTGGAGTTGAAGTCTGTCCTTTATTTTGCCTTCGAATTTGTCATCGTAAACTACTGTTCCTGATGAGTTCAGTATCCTGTATCTCAATTCGAAATCGGTGATTTTTTTTGATGTGAACATTTCAAAAAGAGCACCGGTGAAGTCATTTTCTTTTTCAACAACATTGTTTATAAGATCACTGTAGGTATTTTCAAAATCATTATCGTCCGTCCAGAACACCATCCTTATGTCGGAAACTACTATATCCGAAGATTTCGGAAACTCGAGCTGTTTTTTCACAATGTGCTTTTTCTTTGTGTTTTCGTCCCGCATTGTAAGAACGACAGTGTATTCTCCCGGTTCTGCAGTAAATTTGAAATTGTGGTGATATTCAGATCTAGGTGACTGGGTCTGCTTGTATTCCGCCACTGAGATATCTCTGATCTCTGTTTTCTGAAAAAGCGGTATGCCGCCTGTATCGTCACCACGGAAAACTGCTGAGGCGACTGTGTATGAAGCCTCATAGACCGAATCTTTTTTCCTGAACTGAAGCCTCTCATTCGGGATCTCTGCGTGTATGTTCAGAATGAAATCGTTTTCCGTTTTCGTTAGAGATCTGAATATGTTGTACCTGAAAACGGGAAGTCCTTTTACTCCGGCTTCATCAAACAAATCCGGCCTGCCCTGACATTGAAGTATAGAATTCAGCGGCAGAACACATAATATTATTAGGACGATTGTTCTAATCACAGATTATTCTCCTGTACTTATCGACAAGTTCCGTCGCCTCTTCCTTTGTTCTTGCCTCGGCGAAGATCCTTACGATCGGTTCTGTGTTTGACTTTCTCATCTGCACCCATGAAAAATCCCCGTTGATTTTTATCCCGTCGGTAAGGTCAGTATCCTTTTCGGGGGTGTTTTGAAGTATATATCTTGATCTTTCCTCGAAATCCAATCGTTCTACATTCACTTTATCTTTTACAATGTGATACTCCGGCAGTTCGGAAACAATATCTGAAACGAATTTATTCTTTTCAGTAAGATACTGAAGTATTAAAGCAGCTCCGACAAGAGCGTCCCTGCCCGGATGTATCTCTGGAAGGATCACGCCTCCGTTGCCCTCTCCGCCAATAATGAGCCCTTTTTCAAGCATCAGCTTCGAAACATTTATTTCTCCGACCTTTGTCCTGTATGTTTTTGAGCCGTATCTTGAAGCCACATCTTCCGTCGCTCTTGATGTTGACACATTCACAGCTATATCCGATCTGACTTTCGAAAGTACAAGATCGGTAACCATCGCAAGCGTGTATTCCTCACCCAGCGGAACTCCGTTCTCGCTTATGAGAGCAAGCCTGTCTGAATCGGGATCAACAACCATTCCGATATCATAATTACCTCCTTTGACAACACCGCATATCTCTTCCAGATTTTCAGGCAGCGGTTCCGCGCCGTGCGCGAATATTCCGGTCGGCTCGCAATTTATCTTGGTGACAGAACAGCCGAAGTCATGAAGCAGGGCAGGAAGGATCACGCCTCCAGCGCCGTTGACGCAGTCTAATGCGACCTTGAAATTACGCTTCCTTATCTCTGACCTGCTGATGTAGGGAATATCGAGTATCTTCTGAATGTGGTGCTTTCTGGCTTCTTCTTTGTCCGAAGAAGTTGAGCCGATCCTGTCGTACCCTGCATATATAAACCTGTTCTCCGTCAGAATGTAATGCAGTTTTTCTCCCTCTTCGCTGTCGAGAAAAAGAGTATCTTTATTCATGAATTTCAGAGCATTCCATTCGGCAGGATTATGGCTTGCAGTTATAGCTATTCCGCCTGCAGCCTTATAAAGTTCGATGGCCAGAGCAACGGTCGGAGTTGTGGAAATATCTATATCCATCACATCCCTTCCGCACATGTTAAGCGCAGAACAGACGAGGTCTGATATAGCCTTGCCTGAAAGACGGGAGTCTCTTCCCACAACGATCGCTCCGTCTCCAATAAGTCTTGAAAATGCGCTGATGTATCTCAGGATCACATTCGGTGTCAGGCTTTCCCCGACTATCCCTCTGATACCGGCAACGCTCACCATAAGTTCAGACATAAAACCCTCATTTATCCGTTATCGCCAATTATTGTGCAAGATATAAAATCACTGCCATTTTGTCAATCAACATATTTTTTAAAATACAGTTTTAAGTTGCCAAAATCGAACGGTTTTAATATATTCTGTGGTATTTTGATAAAGAACAATAAAGGTAAGGTTTAAGGTAATGATAACTATACGGAGGAAAAATGGCTTTCAGGATCATTGTGCTTGCCAAACAGGTTCCGGATACAAGGAATGTTAAAGAAGACGCGATGAAATCCGACGGGACGGTCAACCGCGCTGCGCTGCCGGCTATATTTAACCCAGAGGATCTTAATGCCCTTGAACAGGCTCTGCGGATAAAAGACGGTCTGACAGACGCCGAAGTTATAATACTCACTATGGGTCCGCCGAGAGCGGCAGATATTATACGGGAAAGCATGTACAGGGACGCCGACAGAGGCTATCTTATCACTGACAAAAGATTTGCCGGAGCAGATACTCTTGCGACCTCGTATGTGATCTCCAAGGCTGTTGAAAAAATAGGTAATTATGACCTGATCATTTCAGGCAGACAGGCTATTGACGGCGACACGGCTCAGGTGGGACCTCAAACTGCCGAGAAACTCAACATACCTCAGATCACATACGCTGAAGAGATACTCTCGGTTGAAAAAGGTAAGATCACGGTAAAAAGAAGGCTGGAAAGAGGTGTCGAAGTTGTCGAAAGTACTCTTCCCGCACTTGTCACGGTCCACGGATCAGCAGCACCATGCAGGCCCAAGAACGCCAAACTGCTGATGAAATATAAACACGCCAAAACACCTACCGAGCTTCAGACAATAAATGACGATTATACTAATCAGTCAATCAGGAACAAACCCTATCTTAATATTGAGGAACTCAGCCTTGACGACCTTTCCTGCGAAGAATGCAAGATCGGACTTGCCGGATCTCCCACTAAAGTGAAAAAGATCGAGAATGTTATCCTTCAGGCAAAAGATGCGAAAGTGCTTAAGGACTCTGAAGTGGAGATCAAAAACTTTATGACAGAATTAATCACTAATCATACACTGGGGTAGAAAGTGAACAATATTTGTGTATATTGCGAAACAGAGGACGGAAAAGTTGCCGATGTCAGCATTGAGCTTATTTCGAAAAGCGTTAAGCTGGCAAAAGAGCTCGGATGCAGTGTCGAAGCGGCAGTACTGGGAAAAGACCTGAAAGGGATCGAAGAACAGTTAAGCCCGTTCGGAGCGGATATAATTTTCAAAGCGGAGGACAAAAGGCTGGAACCTTACACAACGATCCCGCATTCCGCCGTATTTGAACATATAATCAGAGAGCATAAACCGCAGATAGTGCTTGTCGGAGCCACTTCAGTCGGGCGCGACCTTGCGCCGAGGATCGCTTCATCTTTAAAATGCGGACTTACCGCAGACTGTACAGACCTCGTAATCGGCGATTATATAGACCAGAAAACAGGGACGGAATACAAAAACCTCCTGTACCAGATAAGACCGGCTTTCGGAGGCAACATTATTGCGACGATCGTGAATCCCGAGACGAGACCTCAGATGGCGACGGTGAGAGAAGGCGTAATGAAAAAAGAGCCTGCAGCAAAATCGCACAAGAGCGAAACAGTTAAGATAGACACTTCACAGATATTGAACAGCGTCGGAACGGCGGTAAAGATAATCGAAAGGCACATAGAAGCCCGCAAGATAAACCTTGGAGCTGCCCAGGTGATCGTGGCCGGCGGATTCGGAGTCGGTTCAAAAGAAGGGTTCGACCTTCTGCACGAACTCGCCAAAGTGGTCGGCGGAGAGGTCGGGGCCTCGAGAGCCGCTGTGGATGCCGGCTTCGCGGAGCACGCCAGACAGGTCGGTCAGACGGGAATCACGGTCAGGCCGAAGCTGTATATTGCGTGCGGAATATCCGGAGCGATCCAGCACAGGGCCGGAATGGACGGGTCAGCGCAGATCATCTCGATCAATACAGATCCGGAAGCACCCATCAATTCAATAGCCGATGTCGCGATAATAGGCGATCTTCATTCCGTAATCCCTAAAATGATCAAGCATTATAAGGAGCAGTCGAAATGACGAATTTTTACAGAGACAACAGCGATTTGCAATTCCATCTCAATAACCCTTTGATGAAGAGGATCGTCGCGCTTAAGGAAAGGAACTTTAAAATCGACGAGAAAGAATACTACGGTAAAGACAAGATAGATCCCAACGAGTACAAACCGTCTAATTTCGAAGACGCGATCGACAGCTATGATTCTGTGCTTGAGATAGTCGGTGATATAGCCGGCGATGTCATAGCTCCTAACGCGGAGAGCGTTGACCTAGAAGGCGCCAGGCTGGAGAACAACCGGGTGCACTATGCCGAAGGCACTGTTAGGAACCTTAACGCCCTTAAACAGGCCAGACTCACCGGAGTGACCCAGCCCAGAAAATACGGCGGTCTCAATTTCCCGACAACAGTTTACAGCATGATGATCGAGATGGTCTCACGAGGCGATGCCAGTTTAATGAACCTTTTCGGCCTCCAGGACATCGGTGAAACGGTCAGAGAGTTCGGTGACGATGATATTAAGGCAAAATATATACCTCAGTTCGCATCAGGAGAGGCCACAGGCGCGATGATACTCACCGAGCCTGACGCCGGTTCAGATCTGCAGGCTGTCCAGCTCAAAGCGCACTTCGAGGAGAGCACCGGGTTATGGAGACTGAACGGCGTAAAAAGGTTCATCACGAACGGCAACGCCGAGCTTTCTCTCGTTCTCGCAAGAACGGAAGAGGGAACTAAAGACGGCAGGGGTCTTTCCATGCTCCTTTATGAGAGGGACGACACTGTACAGATCAGGCGGATCGAGAACAAGATGGGCATCCACGGATCACCGACCTGCGAAATGGTGTTCAAGAATTCTCCGGCCGTCCTGATCGGAAAAAGAAAATTCGGACTTATAAAATATGTTATGTCCCTCATGAACGGAGCAAGGCTCGGCGTGAGCGGGCAGGCGATCGGCATCTGCGAAGCCGCATACAGGGAATCTTTAAAATACGCTCAGGAAAGGGCTCAGTTCGGCAAGATCATAAACCAGTTCCCGCCCGTTTTTGAGATACTTACGGACATGAAGGTCAAGACAGCAGCTCTCAGAACACTGTATTATGAGACTTCGAGGTTCGTGGATGTATATAAAACGCTCGAAGAGATTGAGCACGAACGGAGCCTGACGCCCGAAGAAAAAAACGAGCTAAGGCAGTTCAAGAGAAGAGCTGATTTCTATACGCCTCTCATCAAGGGTCTGTCTTCTGAGGCGGCGAACAGGATAACATACGATGCCATCCAGATCCACGGCGGAACAGGGTTCACTAAGGACTTCCCTGTAGAGAGACTTTACAGGGACGCCCGCATCACTTCGATCTACGAAGGAACTACTCAGCTTCAGGTCATAGCGGCGATCAAGGGTGTGACGAGCGGCCTTTTTTCCGAAATGATGGAAGAATACGCTTCAATAAAGATATCTTATGATCTTGAGTTCATGCTCAAAGAACTTAAATCGATGAAAAAGGAATATCTGTCCGCCATAAAATATGTGGAAAGCTTCAAGGATCAGGAGTATCTGGATTTCCATGCAAGAAGGCTGGTGGAAATGGCCGGCAACATAATCATGGGTCATCTTCTTCTGCTCGATGCTGACAGAGATCAGAAGTTCAGGCTCATATCTGAAGTATTCATAAAAAAGGCAAAAGCAGAGAACACCGACAGGATGCTTGTCATAAAGGAGATCGAACCGGATTTTCTGAACAATTACAAGGAGCTTACAAAGCTGTAGATGAAAAGCTTCAACATCGCCGCATACATTTCAGGCTCGGGAAGCAACCTGAGAGCAGTGACAGACAGCAGTCTGAGTGGTTATATTTCATCAAAAGTCCGGCTGGTAATAGCTAACAAAGAGGTCTCAGGCCTCGGCCACCCGAAAGAACTGGGTATTGAGACCGCCGTAGTGTCCAGAGAGCTGATGACGAGAAAGGAGTTTCTCGATGTCCAGATGAGACTTCTTGAAAAACACGGTATCGACCTTATAATCCTTGCGGGATTTCTGAAAAAACTTCCGCCCGAAATAGTCGATAAATATAAAGGCCGGATACTGAATATTCACCCCGCGCTGCTCCCGAAGTTCGGCGGAAAGGGAATGCACGGAATTGCGGTTCACAGAGCGGTAGTCGCGGCAGGCGAGAAATTTTCAGGCCCGACAGTACATTTCGTAGATAACAAATACGATCACGGCGAGATACTCATTCAGAGAAAGATCAGGCTGAATGAAGGCGAAACTCCCGAAACTCTGCAGAAGAAAGTGCTTGATATAGAGCATATAATTTACCCCGAAGCAATAAAATTACTTGAGGAAAGGGAATAGATGAGCACTATAGAAATAAAAAGAGCGATATTATCGCTGTCGGATAAATCGGGAGCCTCTGATCTTGCACGATACCTTGAGGGAAAGGGTGTGGAGATCTTTTCAACCGGCGGAACTTTCAAACTTCTAAGAGAGAAAGGAATTTCGGTAAAAGAGATAACCGAACTTACGGATTTTCCCGAGATGATGGACGGAAGGATAAAGACCTTGAACCCTAAAGTTCACGGCGGGATACTGGCCGTCAGAGATAATCCTGAGCATATGAAGCAGGCTCTTGCGAACGGCGTGGAAATGATAGACCTTCTCGTGGTGAACCTTTATCCGTTCGAAAAAACCGTAGCTAAGCCTGATGTCGAGCCTGAAGAGGCTATCGAGAATATCGATATAGGCGGACCGGCGATGATCAGAAGTGCGGCGAAGAATTACAAATATGTCACTGTGATTACCGACCCCGCTGATTACGCTAAGTTCGTTGAGGAATACGACAGACTTGGAGGAACATCTCTTGAATTCAGGCAGGAACTTGCAAGAAAAGTCTTCGCGAAAACAGGGAAGTATGACGGAGCGATATCGGAATATCTTGAAAGAACCCTGGCAAAAAAGGTTAAAAAGACCGTAGTTCTGGAGAACGGACGGATATTGAGGTATGGCGAGAACCCGCACCAGAAAGGTATCCTGTTCCCCGACGGAGTATCAAGAGGTACTCTGGCCAACGCGGAAATGGTCAACGGCAAAGAGATGTCCTACAACAATTATATGGATGCCCAGGCCGCGCTCGACACAGTGCTGGAGTTCGACGAACCGGCGGCTGTTGTGATCAAGCACATGAACCCGTGCGGCGCCGCTACCGGAAGGAACCTGAGGGACGCGATCGAGAAAGCGTGGTTCTCGGACCCGATCTCGGCCATGGGCTCTGTTGTAGCTTTCAACAGGGAATTCGATATGGATACACTCAGGTTCTTCCGCGGGGACGAGGTTAAGCACCTTTCCTTCACAGTCGAGAACGATAAGCTGATCGAGTCCGAAATAAAAAGAAAATTCATCGAGGTCATAATTGCGCCGTCATTCTCCGCTGAAGCCCTCGAATATATAACGAAAAAGAAGAATTTTGAGAATGTGCGTGTGCTTAAAATAGACCTTGATGCGTCGAGAAAGGCAAAAGATTTCAATCTTAAGAGAATAGACGGCGGATATCTTTACCAGACTGCCGACAATGAACTATTCTCCAGACTTGATACCGTTACAAAAGCTCAGTTCGGCGATGAGATGAAGAAACTTGCTGAATTTTCCTACAAATGCTGCAAGCATACAAAATCGAACGCGATCGTTCTGTGCAGAAGGACTTCTGCCGGTTATCAGGTGCTCGGTATGGGAGCCGGACAGCCCAACAGGGTTGATTCGTTAAGAAAGCTCGCGGTTACCAAAGCAAGGGAGAACCTTGAGTACGAGCACAGGACACTCGGTGTCACGATACCGTTCGAAGAGTATTTCAGAAAGGTAATTTCTGAGGACACAGTTCTTGCCAGCGACGCTTTCTTCCCTTTCGACGACACTGTCAGAACAGCGGCTTCATACGGTATAAGATTCATAATACAGCCGGGCGGGTCCCAGAACGACACAGACTCGATATATGCCTGCGACGAGCTCGGAATCGCGATGATATTCGCGGGGAACAGACATTTCAAACACTAATTGAAATTAAAAACAGGATAAATTATGGACTTCCTTTCAATATTCAATTTCTTCTCGCATGATGTGGCGATCGATTTGGGAACTGCCAATACCCTAATTTATGTTAAAGGCAGGGGTGTGGTTGTGGATGAACCGTCTGTCGTGACATGGGACGAAAGGCTCAAGAAGGTTATCGCGATAGGCTATGAAGCCAGAAGCATGGAGGGAAAAACTCCCGGAACCATAAGGACGATAAGGCCGATGAAAGACGGTGTCATAGATGACGATGAGATCGCCGAGGAAATGATAAGGCAGTTCATAAAAAAGATCAAGACCGGAGCTTTCACAGGCAGACCGAGAATGATAGTCTGTGTGCCTTCAGGAGTGACAAAATCAGAAAAAAGGATAATCAGAAGCGCGGCCGAGAACGCCGGAGCCAGAGAAGTATTCCTCATATCCGAACCTATGGCGGCGGCACTCGGCGTAGGACTGCCTGTAGATCAGCCGGAAGGCTCGATGGTGGTCGATATAGGCGGCGGAACAACTGAAATAGCCGTAATTTCTTTGAGCGGAATAGTATCCGAGAATTCGATCCGGACCGCCGGTAATAAAATGAACGAAGCGATAATCGACTATATGAGAAGCGAGCATAAACTCCTTATCGGTGAAAGGACCGCAGAAAGCATAAAGATCGATATCGGGTCTGCGGCGCCGCTGGAAAAAGAGCTGGTAAAGATAGCTAAAGGAAGGGACCTTATAGCAGGACTTCCAAAGGAAACTGAAGTAAAATCCGAAGAGATCAGGGCTGTGCTCGCGCCTATAGTCAACGCTATAGTTCAGGCAGTAAAGAGCGCTCTCGAAAAAACTCCCGGTGAACTTTCATCGGACATCAGAGACCGCGGAATAGTTCTGACGGGCGGAGGAGCACTGCTCAAAGGACTCGATATAAAGCTGCAGGAGGAAACCGACCTTCCGGTGATCATGGCCGAAGACCCGCTGACATGCGTGGTAAGGGGAACGGGAAAGGTTCTTGAGGATATGAACAAGTACTACAAAATACTGCTGAACGAATGATACCGATCTTCAAATAGAGATCTATGAAGACAACACCGAGATATGTTATATACAGAGAATGGATATTTTTGTCCGCAGCCGTACTTATTTCTGTTTTTTTGATAATGTTCAATGATTCCTCTTTCAATGATACCCTCAGTTCTTACGGACTTGACGCATACAGCCTGATCAACTACGATTATTTCTCATTCCGTGAAAAGAGCGCGATGCAGAGGGAAATATCAGAACTTAAAACCAGAGTAATGTACTTAGAAAACAATTCCATGATCAGCGAATCGGCGATTGAGGAGAATTACAGGCTCAGATCAATGCTTTCGATACAGAAACGAGACTCCTTTGAATTTATTTATGCAAGATTCGCGGGAAGATCACCGGGGAGCTCGAATTCGACCCTGCTGATAAATGCGGGAGAAGAAAAGGGGGTTTCTCCGGGTGACGCAGTTCTTACAGAAGCGGGACTTATAGGAATGATCGAGAGTTCCGGGAATAAAGTATCTAAAGTATCGCTTATATCAGGCAGAGCGGGAAAAATCGCTGTAAGGACCGAAATAAACAGGGCGTACGGCATCATGAACCCCGACGGTCAGACAACCGCGGTGATCGAGGAGATCGCAAAGGGCGTTTTGGTAAATACCGGCGAGAAAATATATACGGCAGATTTTTCCGAATTATTCCCTCCCGACCTCCTGATAGGAACGGTAATTTCAGTATCAGATTCTTCGGCTACGATAAATAAAAAAATAAAGATCTCATTCGCTCAGGACATGGAGAACATAGAAGATGTTTTTGTAATGAAAAGGATCAAGGGTAAATGATCAGGCAGCATGTTAAATTCGCCGTATTTCTGCTCCTTATAATCTGGATAAGTATAAGATATTCAGACCTTTATTCAATATTCGGTATCAAACCTGATATACTTCTTGTGTTCCTGATCAGAAGAGCCCTTCACGACCCCAGACCGCAGGTATCTCTCGCTTGGGGATTCTCTTCAGGGCTTATAACAGATGTGATCGCAGGAGATGTAATAGGCATTTCGTCCCTTACATACTCACTGGTCTGTTTTTTCGTCTCATTCTACAAAAGGGCGTCTGTTTATACCCCCTCTTATAAAAGGACGCTCCTTTACATTTATTCAGTCTCATTTTCTTCATTCCTGATATATACTGTCACATCCTCGTCAACACCTTTTTTAAAGAATCTTGCGTTCATAATAATTCCGTGCGCGATCTATACAATGACCGCTGCAATAGTATTTCAGACACTTAAACCGACCAGGTAGAATGAACAGTTCGAGAGTAAAATACTTTTTTTATATGTCTCTGGTGCTTTTTGCCGTCATTCTGTTGAGGGTGATCTATCTTCAGTATTTCGACGAAAGGCTGAAGCTGAGATCCGAACTGAACCGCGTAAGGACAGTGATAACCGAACCGTCACGGGGAAGAATTTTTGACCGGAACGGAAAGCTTCTCATCGATAACCAGTATGCCTATAATATGTATGTAGTTCCAGAACAATTTTTAAAAAATGAGAGAGCAATAGAATTTGTAACTGAAAGGCTTGAACTGGAAAGAGATTCTGTCATCAGAGAATTAACAGACCCCAATGTTTATGCTGACAGGTACTACAGGCTTCAGAGGAACATTGATTTTTCTGTATATTCGGCTCTCTCCGAAATGAAGAGCGGTCTAAGAGGCATTCAGATAAAAAAGGAATGGACAAGGAAATTTCTGATCGTTTCGGCTCCTCATATAATCGGATACCTGGGTGAGGCAAGGGAAAGAGACGAAGTGACGGAAGATATCTCATACGGGGACCTGATAGGAAAAGAGGGTATCGAATATATTTATGATAGGATAATGAGAGGTGAAAAAGGCTTCTATAAAGAGATAAAGGATGTGAAGGGAAATAAGATCTCTGATTATAAAAAAGAGGAGTGGAAGGAAGCCGTTAAAGGAAGAGATGTTTATTTGACCATAGATATAGAGCTTCAGCAGTACATCGAAAAACTGCTCAGAAATAAGACCGGGACCGCCATAGTTCAGGACTGCAGGACGGGAGAAATTCTTGCTCTTGCCAGCAAGCCTGACTTCCCGCTTGAAATGTTTTCAAGAAGGCTCTCGAAAGAAGAGTGGAAAAAATGGTCAGAAGATCCAAGAAAACCTCTTTATAATAAAGCTATTATGGGGCTCTATCCGCCCGGATCGGTGATCAAAATGGCCACAGTCTTTGCCGCATTCGATCAGGGTATAAAGAAACTGAATGACAAAGTGCACTGCCCGGGAGGAATGCAGATCGGCAACAGGTTTATCAGGTGCTGGCTCAGAACAGGTCACGGAGATGTGAACCTCACCCTGGCTCTCATGCTTTCCTGCGACACTTATTTTTACGATATAGCGTTAAATATCGATCTCGACAGATGGAAAAATACCCTGGAGTCTCTGGGATTCGGTTCAAGAACAGGCATAGACCTTAAATATGAAAGGAGCGGTCTGGTTCCCGATAAAGAATATTATTCCAAGAGGATAAAAGGCGATCTGACCGGAAGATACGCGAACCTTATGATCGGACAGGGTGAGATATTGACCACTCCTCTCCAGATAGCGAACTATACATCGATGATAGCTAACGGCGGTATCAGACTTACACCTCACCTGCTACTGAAACACGGTGAGGAAGGAGACTTTGAATATTTTGAAAAAACAGCTCCAGACACAATTAAATTCGAACCCAAAGTACTTGATACTGTCAGAAAAGCTATGGACTATGTTGTAAATGTGAAAGGCGGGACCGCTTATTCCGCTAAGAGCAGCCTGATCGAATTTGCCGGCAAGACCGGCACAGCGCAGAACCCGCACGGTGACGACCACGCCTGGTTCACTGCTTACGGTCCGTATAGCGCACCTGAAATTGCCGTGACCGTATTCGAAGAACACGGAAAGCACGGAACCGCCGCTGCCGCAGTAACGAGAGATATTTTTGAATACTGGGTCAAAAATAAAAAAGCCCCGCTCGAAGCGGGGCAATAGACTTTAGTATCTGTCTTTCAGTTCAAGGTCCTTTATAAGATTCCTGTACCTTTCAATGTCGGTCTTTCTGAGATATTTGAGCAGCTTGCTTCTTTTTCCCAGCATCAGCCTTAAACCTCTCCTTGAGTGATTGTCTTTTTTGTTGGCGATCAGGTGTTGTGTCAGGCCTTTCACCCTTGTTGAGATCAGTACTATCTGAACTTCAGCTCTTCCTGAATCGTTCGGATTAACTCCGTACTTTTTAATGATCTCCTGTTTTTCTTCTGAGGATAACATTTTTTCTCCTTATTTTTTCAGATCACCGCCCAGTATGGATATTATCATCGCACCCGAGCCGGGATCATTTAGAACGCCAAATATAAGAAATAACTTATAATTTGTCAAGAATCTCTTAAAAAAGAGAAAGGACTATGAATTTCTTATCCGTTCCATTATATTTACCCCGAATGTAATTAAAAAAGAAGTGAAAGTGGTGCAGTATTCATGAAGTATGTAAAAAAAATTCTAAAGGTCTGCGTACCTGTCATAATTATTACACTTGCAGGTTGCGGCAATTCCAGTTACATAAATGACACCGGCTTTTCTGCGGGCTTAGGTACCGGCACTGACATCCCCCTTTTCGACACTCTGACAGTCAGCGACTCCGCACAAGAAACAGAATATTCAGAGGCCGAAGTTCCTGACAGCTTATATACGATCTCCCCGTTTGATTCTCTTTATTCTGTCATCGAATCTCTCAACGAGAACCAGTCTTACCTTCTTTTCAAGATCGACTCGCTCGAAGCGGAATTGAGTTATTACGGCTCAATGACAATGGTGAACGAGGATTTCGAGATTCCGAGAAAATACAGTTTTGCGGGATATGAAGTTGACCTCTCCAGCGACAGGGCTTATGATAAACTTCAGAATATATTCAAAAATGAGATCAAAGCGGCATCCCGATACATCCCGAGAAGTGGAGAATATTTTCCTTATTTCGATAAAGTTTTCAAAGAATACGAAATCCCCGAAGACATAAAATATCTGTCAATTGCCGAAAGCGGCCTTAACCCGAACGCAACTTCTCACGCAGGTGCGGCAGGCATCTGGCAGTTCATGCCGAAAACAGCAAAAGGCTTCGGACTGAATATCACCGACTATATAGACGAAAGAAGGGACATTTTCAAATCCACTGAGGCCGCCGCTAAACTTCTTAAAACCAATCATTCTGAACTTTTGAAGAACGGTATAGACGACTGGCTTCTGGCTATGTGCGCTTATAACGCCGGTATCGGTAATGTGCTCAGAGATGTTAAAAGTCAGGGGGCAGACTGTTTTTTTAAGGTAATAATGCGTGCTGAAGAAACTGATTATTATGTTTACAGATCAATCGCAATAAAGTTGATCTTCGAAAATCAGAATGAGATCTTCGGGAAAAAATTCGATCTCGAAAAACCGCTTTTTGAGAAATACAGGGAAGTGAAAGTCGTTTCAAAAGGGTATCACGAACTGAAAGACTGGGCAAAGGCTCAGGGAACTACTTTGGCTGAAGTTTACGAGATCAACCCGTGGATAAAAATAAGTAAATTCAGGCGGGCCAAATATACTCCTCTTAATAAAGTAATAATACCGCCCGGCGAGTTTAAAATACTGGTCCCTGCAGGAAGCGTACCTGACGCCGATCTGGTTGAAAAAGTGAGCAAAACGCTGCTGAAAAAGACTTCATCCCCGATAGACAATTACATTGTAAGAAAAGGCGACAGCCTTGGCAAGATAGCAAAAGCTCACGGAATGTCCGTCGCTGAGCTCAAGGCTATGAACAACCTCAGGTCGGATAAGATACTGATCGGACAGAAACTGATAGTTTCAAGAAATTCAGTTTCGGAAAACCTGTATTCGGGCAGCGCGGACATATATACCGTCAAAAGCGGGGACACTCTGTCGGGAATAGCGAGAGAATTCGGAACTTCAATAAATAAGATAAAAACAGACAACGACCTTTACTCCGATAATCTCATGATCGGCCAGAAACTGAAGATATTCAGGTGACCTAAACCGCATAGAACGGCTATCCAATTAAGCGCTGTTTTCGGACAATCAACTGAGTATCGGCTTGAATTAGATCAAAACAGGTAGAAAGCATTATCTATTGATTTTTATTGAGAGTTCTTATTTTTCAAATAAAATACTTCTTAGGATCAACTAACTTCCGTACCAGTTCATGCACATTAGTATAAGCCGCAAGATCATACACTTTTATGCCCGAATCTATATCTTTTTTACATTGCTTTACTACCCATTCGCCACGCTTTATAGCTTCATCGACTTTATCTTTGAGTAATTCATAACAACAATAAGATTTTGAATAATCATTTAGATGGTTTTTCTTTATATATTTTATAATATCATCGCATTTATGAAATGGTTTTGTAGTTTTCTCAAAATGCAGCAATACCCAGTATTCAAAACATTTGATCGATAGAGCAACATTTATTTGGTTCGCTTTTGCTTTGTCCAGTGCTTCTGGAAAATTTTTATGTCCGTCTCTATCGAGAACAATCCAAATTTCATTATACTTATTACGCTCTCTGATTGCTTTATTCTTTCTCTCTTTTGCATCGTTTACCAATCCTAAAGGACTGTAATCTTTAGGATGAAATACATCTACATTAACTGAGCCTAAATCTCTTCTCAATTTCTCATCTTTTTTAAAAGCATTAAAATAGTATTTTGAAGACTTTTCATCTTCCGTTAAAATTAAAATCCGTTTATTTACAGGTATAGACATTTAGAATTCCAACTCAACATCATTAATCACAGGAATTCCTTTAAATCTGCCGCTCA
>DFZN01000011.1 GCA_002382735.1 bacterium UBP11_UBA4055 | reverse complement strand
GTTCTTGCCACGAGGGAATCGGCAAAAAATCGTAAAAGCGGAACATTGATGTTGTCTTCAGGATGAGATTCAATAATATCTCTTAATAGCATTGCATCCCAGTAAGTCCGTAACATTTCAGATTGTCTGTTCTCAGGAATATCCAATAAACCGGGAAATCCGCCCTGAACAATGTATTTCCTAAAATAATTCAATAATAGATCGCATTCCTTTGTAGTTTTCATATTCTCTTTAATATTATAATGCCTGAGAAATTCCCTGAAAGAAAACGGAGAAAGCTCATACGGAAACAATTTACCTCTTAAGGCAGAAGCGTATTCTCCTCTCTGCAGGGCAGCTGTTGAACCTGTAATTATCACTTTGTGAGATTTTGATTCGATAAGATATAAAATATAGTCTTCCCAACCTTTGACCCTATGGATTTCGTCAAAAATAAAATATACTTCTTCAGAATTCCTCTTTTCAGGGAATAGAGCGTAATAGGCAGAGTCTATCAGATGCAATTCCGTTGAAGGAATGTTTATCAGCCTGTGATCGTTAAACTGGATCCTGCAGATATTTTCACTCAATCCTTTTGATGATAATTCTTGTGCCAGCTGGTGAGTTCTAAAAGTCTTTCCGCATCTTCTTACTCCGGTAATTCCCGCTGCCATATATGGGATAAAGTCGATCTTGAGGTCTCTTTGAGTTATGTTTTCCGCATCTTTAGCCTGATAGTCGAGAATTATTTTCTGAATTGATTCTTTATCCATAATACGCTCCATTGATTTACTTCCTTATGCAAAGGACAATATAACGACATTTCTTCCTTATCGCAAGGATTATTATATTCGTATTGCTTTGCAAATTGTATACTCGTCTATGTAATTTCAGAATTTAATAATCAAAGAATTTAATACATCTTCCTCTTTCATCATTGAACTCATCGGCATTAAAATATATCAGTTTATCGGCAATGAATCTCAACTTGTAATAAAATCTTGATCCCGTCCAGTCGTAATATACGAATTCAGGAAAATTAACCGTGTTGACATAAACTCCGTCTTTAAAAATATCAGCATACATAACAGCAATATCGTCACTGCTCCTTTCTTTTGTTCCCAGCACCCATAGAAATGCGTATTTGTCAGTGAATATTTCATTTATCGCTCTTTTCTTGATTCGACCGAACTTTTCTTTCATATTGACTTTGTTCATTTCGCTCATGCGGTCCATTTCACTATCATTATAATAATATATTCTGTAATCTTTTTTTATTTGGTATTTTTTTTCTCCGCTTTCAGTATTATAAACATCGATCTTATATTCGCTGTCACTAATCCAACTTATATATATATCAGTTTCATTTCCGCAGATAAAAGGATAAAGCTGTGCACCTGCAGATAACTTATGATCCACAGTTTTATAATAACTGTCAACAATTTTAATTTTTTTGAAATTATTGTCCATAAGAATGTTTTCAATCGTAAGTTCGTCCTTTTCACTATCCAGCGTCAGATGCTCCCATCTTGTTGCAATAAGTCTTTTCTCTGACAGTTTAGTTATCTCTGTAATGATAAAGCCGAACCTAAACGATTCAATAAATTCACCGTTTGGATCGAACACATTAACCTGATCAGAGCTGTTAAAAAAAGCATACAGCTTATTATTCATTAAGAGAAGCCTTGAGTATCCGTTGCTCTCTCCCGGTCCGTAACCGAGTTTTGAAAACGATCTGATAATCTCATAGTCGCTGTTATACAAAAGAATCTGCCCTTTTGTATTGTTTCCCAATACTGCATAATTACGATCGGGTAATTCAACTATATCCATCATCCAGATGAAACCCAAAGAATCATTTTTACTCTGACGGTTAAAGATCTGGCCGGAATATTTCAGCTTGACAGCAAAATCGGGATTAGCCGGAATGGTCCTGTTCAGTATCACTTTTCCCTGCTCTGTTTCAACGATCCGGTATGTTTTTTCCTTCATGGAACATCCTGTCATTATCAGTACTGCCAAAAATGCGAATATCGCTTTCTTCATTCCAGCTCTCCCTATTTTGATTTCCCGTTAAAAAGATATCGGAAGGTAATGTTTTGACCGTTTAAGTTCAATCGGCATATGACAGAATGAAGATGTCAGGTGATGAATTGCGTGTAATCTTGGATGGAGTTAAAATATTTCAGGGTAATCGAATACAATTATATCCTGGTCCGTGACCGCGTAAATTTTTCCTTTCTCGAAGTAAAGTTTGTGCTCCATAGGAATCGGAAGTGTAATATCCTTAAGATAAATCCCGTCTTTATAGATAGAATATACAGGATTTTCTTTTCCTTCATTTTTGTATGTTTTCAGCACCCAGAGAATACAGTTCCTGTCTTCGTAAATGTTCTTGACTGTGTTCTTAGTCTTGCCTTCTCCGAATATTATTTCATCGATCACTTCAGGTGCCAGATTATAGCTCTTGTATTTATCAGTAAGCTCTGTAATTTCTTCCCTGCTTATTTCCACTGAGGGAGAACGGTCCTTTATCGTTTGAATGATTTTTCCTGTAAGGTCGTAAACTAATATCGAAATATCCTTTTTTGATTTTTCATAAAGGTAGATCCTGTCCTTACCTGTTGCCGTAATTATCAGCTTCAGTACGCTGATGCTCGGGTTCTTAATAAAAATTCTTCTTTCGCAGACCGACGATATTTTGTTCAATCCGCTGTCATAAATATTAATGTTTTGTATCCCGTAATATTTTTCGCCGACCGTTTCATTGCTTATACCCAGTCCGACTATCTTTCCTCCGACATATCTGATCCAGCTTAAACTGCCGGTGAATCCTGTTGACCTGATGAAATTCCCGTGCCTGTCGAAAAACGATATTCTTCTAAGCTGATCGTCTATGACTGATACAGTATCTCTGATCGCCGCAATATTATTTGAGACCTCGAATTCTCCGGGACCCTGACCTTTGCCTCCGAATGAGTTTATTATGTTCAATTCAGTGTCAGTATGGAAGATGACACACGATCTGGAGTCAAGAAGATAAATATCGTCAGGGGAGACAGCCGAAATGCTTTTTACAGACATTATGCCTTTTTCGCGATAATCCGATCTGAATACTTCGGTGATCTCATATTTAAAAGCGGGATCTGCCGGCTCTCCGTTATTGTTTACCACGGTCTGATCTGAATTTTTATTGTTGCCGTTTTTTGAGCAGCTGATAATTGATAACAGAATGACAAGGCAGATACTAAATCTTTTCATGCTACTTCTCCTTAACCTTGTACTTAGACACAACTACTTTATCTTCGCCGATATAAAATGAATATATCCTGTCATTTAACACCTTCGTCCGGATTCCGTAGTCGAATGGTTCATATTCGAGGCTATCCAAAGTTACTTCATTGGTAAACCTTCCGTCTTTGTAAACATCAAACCTGAAAGGGTCAATATTTTTGTCTTTTTCCGGATCGTCTTTTACTGCTTTCATGACCCACAGATTTCCTGCGTAATCAATGTAAAGATTGGACATGCTTCTTTTATATTTTGTGCCGAAAAACTTGCCCCAGACCTCTTTTTTATATTCGAAAGGCACCATCGAGTAGTTTTTATTTATAACTCCGGTCAGCTTGCCGGAAAGATCATAAATACTTATCCTGTACCGGTCTGTCCTGTTCTCGGATACGAATAATTGTTCATTTGATACTGCATACGGAATTCTGCTCTTGAAGAAAATAAAATCTTCTGTTTCCCCTCCGTCGCAGATATCTGTGATCAAATTAAATTTGCTGTCAAGCAAAGAGAGTTTTGATCTTCCCATCCATACATTATTTTTTTCGTACATCTCAATGCTCTGAGACACGAATAATCCATTTCTTAAAGCTAGACTGTGTGATTGGCTAAGCACAGGCGCGAGAGATGAAAAAATGAAGTCACCTTCAAGCGTGAATCTGTTAAGAGATTTGTTCCCGGAATCTGTAACGAACAGCGTATCCTGAAATATAAAAATATTATTCGGGGAGGTAAGTTCACCCGGTCCCGGACCTTCTCTTGCTATCTCTTTTATGAAATTCAAGTCATTTTCGTATTTTAGTATTTTGCAATTCATTCGTGACAGAATATAAATATTGCCAAAATCGTCCTCGGCCGCATCCCACGGCATATCAAGCAGCATCGATGTAGAGTCATTCTGCAAAACTTTTTGTTCAGTGATCTCTATAGAAAAACCCGGATCGGCAGGTTTAGTCGAATTGTTAAATACTAGAGGTTCGTTCATATTTCCTTTTTTCGAGCACGACGACAAAACAAAAAATAATACTGCAGCTATAAGTAATTTCTTCAATGAAACTCCGTTTTAATAAGCCTGATCCAATATAATAGTAAGTCTGCAAAATAAGATAAGCAAGTTGAAAAATAAAAAAATCCCCGCATAAAAAGCGGGGATCAGGGATCGATAATTTTACCGGCACTAATTTGATATTACATGATACTCGTACACTTTTACCTCCGTTTTCTCATAATCGGATACATAGAGCCTGCTCCCGGAAATCGTAAAAGTATGATGAGTGCTGACTGATTCAGGATCAATTCCGATGTCCAGCTTCACACGGTTCAGGAATACCCCTTCTTTAAAGACATCTATCAAGATATTTTTATCCTCAACAGTTTCTGAAGGTACTACTGCCCATAATCTGCCTTCGGCATCCGCGAGAAGATCGGTAACCGCTTTTCTGTACAGGATCTTAATTTTTCTGTACGGTTTCTCGATCGAATAAAGCAGATTTCCGTCCTGATCGAAAGCATCAATATGATATCTGTCCGTGCTGTTGTCAGCGACGAACAATTCTTTTGCTGCAGCCGCGAAACCGAAGAAAAGGTCTATATACTCTGTCTGAACTCTTTCACCTTCATAAGTCTGCTTTTTGATCCTTTTGACTTCATTGTATTTAAGGTCGGCGATGCCAAGGTCATAGTCCATAAACATTCCTTCATCCTCATACCTCCAGTTGCAGAAGTAAGTGACTATCCTGTTTTCCCCTAACGGTTTAGCGAATAACGGCATTTTACAGTCATTTGTGGGTACGCTGAATAAGAAGTTGCCGTCAGTGTCGTATTTGTTCATCCTGAGTACGGTCTGATTTAGAACATTTACTGTATCGTTATGGACATACATATTTTGAGGCCATTTAGACTCACCGGGACCGTCTCCCATTCTCCCGAATACTTTAACGAAACTGCCGTCACTATCGAACTTGGACACTCTGGCTTTGTTCACATTTAAGATATAGGTGTTGTTTTCAGAATCGACAGCGACCGAACCGAGGTCCTGAATTATTCTGAGTGAATCACCGGCAAAACTTTCATCATATCCTTTGATAACGAAAAGTTCTTTCAGTTCGATCTTAAGATCAGGCTCTGAGGGAATATTATTGTTCTTATAAACCTTAATTCCGTTCACTTCCTCGATAGTATAATTCAATTTCTTTTCGGAGCATGCAGTAAATATTATTAGTCCCAGCAAAAAATTCATTATCTTCATGATTTTTCCTTTGTGTTATTTTTGACAATATTAAGAATCCGTTCAGCTGAACGGAGGATCATAAAGTGCGGATATGCACCTATGGGAGGATTACAGGTATCTTACTAAAACTATAATTCTAAATGGTCTCTTTTTCATTTCAGGTCCGGTTTTATTATTGTCAAGATCACTTGTTCTTTTTAGAATATTCTTCGGCCTTTTCGGCTATTTGAGGTATTGTCATATCTTCAAAAAGATACTCACGCCATTTTGTATAATCGAATTTCTCTCTGTTGATAAGAACAATGAATTTTTCTATTTCTACAACATTAAGTTTGGATTTGAGCGCTTGAAATCCGTCGTGCTTAATTTCAGTGTCAGTTTTCATTATTCGGCCTCCAGAATGTTAATAAATTCAATAGGATTGACAATTTTAATCTCAAGTATAATTTTTTTCTTGTTAATAATTCCTTTATCGACCGTGATAAAATATTCTACCTTTTTATCGATTGCACAGGCAAGATGTAATGCATCCTTTTTTTTAAAACCATGATCAGCTATTCGTAATGCAGAAGTTATAACGCTGTTGTTATTATTTATCATAACAGATGCGAGACTTTTCCAAGTTAATATTTCTTCTTTAACTATCGGATCCGGATTCTCACTGTTCTCATAATCCAGCATAAATGACCAGTACATATCTAAGCGACCGTCCTTGATTTCTTCCTGTATTGCAAGCTTTGCCTGTGTTTCGAGAAAAACAGACATAGATTCCTGATCGTCATAGGGCCTGTTGTAACAGCAATTATCCAAATAGATTTTATGTCTTCTCATATCTTTTCCGTTTTACTGGTTTAATATACAACATAATCAGTCCTGGTGCAAATCAATTTTATTTTATGATCACAAACTTGCCTACAAAGTCATCCGTCTTTTTATCTACATCCTGAACGCTGAAGAGATATATGCCTGACATGACTGCCTGATTGTTGTCGTTGATCAGGTTCCACCACGCTCCGTTCGTTCCGTAAACATACGGATCGGAATATCTTGCGTTGCCGTTGTGGCCTATGGTCTTGACCATGTCTCCGGCGAGCGTATAGATCCTGATGACGCACCGGTCAGGCAGATTGAGGAACGCGATCTTCCTGTCCTGCTCCTCCCACTCGTCCCCGTTGGTGGTTTCCCAGCCCATGTCCTCATAGTCCGTATCGCCCCGGTATGGGTTGGGAACGACTATAACGCCTGAAGTGTCCGTGAACTTTGCGGGCACTACCGATGTTGAGTTGACGGAGGGGCTGGACTTGAGCGCGGGGACGCCGGTCTTGGGATCGCCGTAGTCAGACGCTGTGACGGCAACGAAATAAGGTCTGGCGGCGAGCTTGTTGTGCAGGACGAATTTATAATTGAACACTTCGGTACTCACGACTGAATCGGGCGCGAATGTTATATCGAGTGTATCTTTTGTACAGGTGTATGAAAAGATGTCCTGCACGGAATGGTCAGAATACATGTCCCTGTTGTCGCCGAAAGGCGCAATGTCCCAGACGGAGCCGTCCGCCGCAATGGTTTGCGGTGCTGCCGCCGCGCTGTCGGCGGAGAACGGTATATCGTAGAGTTCGGAAGGATCACCGGCGTTGAAATAAGCGTAATTCACCCTGTCCGAGGAAAAGATCTCCGTGAAGTTCAAAGCGTTCGCGTCAGGGGAGATGTGCACCTGATATCCTTCAAAATCCTTCCGCCTTGAGAACTTGTCCGTCGCGTGCTCCGGACCGGATACCGTTACGGCTCCGTCCTGCACGCTCAGCTCGTGCGAGCACCATGTCACGGTAATCTCGTCGTCAGACGAGCTGAGCTCTATCCTCGGCGACGGCGGAGGGGGCGGTCCGGTAAAATCAGGCACTCCGTCCCCGGCATCGAGCCTGCCGTTGTCGTAGCCGTACCTGATCCAGGTTCCCGGATCGAATTCCCCGCCTGACCTGTCGTATTTCGTCATATAGCCATAGCCTTCTCCGTCCGCCTGAGATCCGGTAATGCCGTATTTTTCGTCGGCAGTCTCTCTCCCGAAAGGCAATAGTCCGTCCTCCGAGCCTGCAGTATGCCCGTAGATGTCCGTCAGTTCAGCGTAAAAATCCGTGAGTTCAAAATCGCCTTCCCCGCTGTCCTGTCCCGAGTATTCCGTATCGAACCACCAGCACAGAGCGTCATTTCTCGCATCGGCGAAAATTCCGTCGGCACCGACATCCTCCCCGAACCATCCGTCAGTTTTTGTCCCGCCGTTCTTTGTGACAGGAGTGTCGAACATGGGTATATCATAGACCCTTTCAGCCCAGACCACATTGTAAAGCGCATCGTACCAGCCTTTGTCGTACAGGCTCACATCAAGCCCGTCGTCAATATTCACGGTATTTTCATCATCATAATTCGGGTCCTGCTCAAGCGAGATATTAAAATTATCGTTCACAATAAAAGCGATCGTGAGCTTAAGAGAATCTCCGTGAGTGAACCGCCAGACCTTCTTATTGTTTTCAGCTCTCTCGAAAGTACCGTTACCGTCTTCATCGACAGCCGCATTGACGAACTCCTCTCTTCCGAGCGGCCCGAAGGAGAGTATGTATCTTTCATCCATTCCGTTGGCGATGTTGTTCAGGCTCGATATAGGCCCGTCGGCTATAAGTCCCGGAAGTTCCTCTCCCGGCGCTATCCATTTCTGCCATTTGTCAGCCTGCGCGTACAAAGTATCCTGCATGTATTCAGGGTCATCGAATATTCCCAGATAGACCTCTCTGATCTGAGTCTGATTGTAGTCGAATTCGTCGTTGGACATGACCATATATTTTCCGCGGTCGCCAATAGGTCTGCCTTCCGTCCTGCCTCCGTAAAGTTTCTGTCCCGAGCCGTTGACAAGATCGTCACGGTTGGTATCGTCGTAGCCTTTCTGAGCAGGAGTAAGGTCGTACTGCCAGTTGTCGTGCAGGCCTGTCTTCCATCTCGGGCCCCAGTCAAGGCTCTCGTCACCGCTGTCAGCCACATATATGTTGAAGGAATATCTCAGGTTCGGATTGGGATTTCTAAGCACCCTTACTGTAGCTACACCTCTTGCGCCGTCGAGTGGGCTTCCCGCGCCGGGTTCGTTGATTGTCGTTCCCGAGCTCTGACCGACCGGATCCCTTCCGTCATTATCGGCTGACCATGCAAGGTTAAGGTCCACAATCCTGAGCTCTCCGGTCGCAGGATCGATATAATTGTCCCATTTCTGTATAAATCCGCACAGATCGTCGAAGTAGTAGCCGTCCTTCTGCTTCATTCCCACATCGGAGTCAACATAGAGGCCCATGAAAAAGTCGTAAATATCCTTGCCGTCCGTGTTTTTGTTGTAGAGCGTGTAGTCGATAATGATGAACTTTTTTGCGTAATCATAAGACCATGCGTAACTTTTCTGTCTTATCTCGATGCCGAGAGGAATATGCGGCCTTTTGTCGTAATCGTCCTCGCCGGAATAATAATCGTCCACGAACTTGTCAGAATACATCACATTGAACTGCTCCTCGGCGGTGGCTGAAGGGTCGTAAACCTCATCGAACAGGCAGTTCAGGCGGCCTTCCACATTGGATGTCTCATTTATGTGACCCAAAGTATTTCCCGAAGGATCTTCGTCAAGCATTGCCGGCCAGATCTCCATAGGCATCGGGTTGCCGGTCCAGCCCTCGTAGGCAGTCGTGACGAACGGTCCCCTGAACGCTGCCGCGTTTGTACCGTCAATGACCACCTGCGCGGAATCGAGATAGCCGCCGAACATGAGCGCACCGAGCCAGATGAACTCTGTGCCCGTTCCGCCCGGCATCTCGCCCGAAACAGCGGTCTTGCCCGTGCAGGGGTCTTTCAGACCGAGCCACGGCTCGCCGAAGAATCCCATGTTGGATGTGTTCAGCCATAACAGACCCGCTCTGTGCACCCTGTATTCCATTACCGGCCTGAGAGCTTTTGACGGAACAAGATCAAAGCACCGTGAACCGTATGACGGATCCGGTGCCGGAAAGAGGCTCATTGAGAATATGAAGATCAATAAAAGATTTGTCTTTATCATGCCGATAATTTAAACATACACTGAAAAATATGCAATTCTATATTAAATTAATTGCCCACAACGATCATGGCTAAAAGCGCGGCAAATAATTTCCCCTCGCCTCGACATTTAGCCAATGTTATCTGTTGTAAGGTTGGCTAACTTATCCACCTTGTTAATTTTAATCATTAGTCCAAACCCAATCTGTCAAATCGTCTTTTCGAAGCTTTGAAATACTCGTTATCTAACTCAATTCCAATAAATTTCCTGTCTAACTCAAGGGCCGCAACACCTATTGAGCCAACTCCCATAAAAGGGTCAAAAACAATATCTTTTTCATTCGAAGCGATTTTTATGAGATGTTTTAACAATTCAACAGGCTTTTGAGTAGGATGTTTAGGTTTAATTAATCTTTCAGGCGGTGAGCAAATCGGGCTTTCATAAAAATTATGCATACTATCTTGGTGGCTAAAGTTCCAAGTATGGTTTTTATTCCACATACAAACTATTATTTCACAGCTATTTAGGAATCCTTTTTTCATAAATTTTGGTGTTGGATTCGTTTTGTGCCAAATGAAAAACTGAAAAGTATCGAAAATCGGGTCAAATACTTCATGCCAACGGCCGATTGTATTATATGAGGTAAAAGCAAGGATATTTCCCTTCGGTTTTAAAATTCTGATAAATTCATCTTTATAATTTGACGGATCAAAATCTTTGTCCCATTCTGCTATATCATTGTTAATTTCAGTACGGTATGAAAATTTTATATTTCCTGTTGAGTATTTGCTTATGTTGTAGGGGGGATCTGTCAGGATTAAATTTACAGAATGGGATTTAATTTTCTTAATTTGAAATAAGTTGTCAGCATTGAATATTGCAAATTCAGCTTTCATAATAAAAAATTATCTTTTGAAAATGCCATTCGATTTGATTCTATCAATAAGGAAATCGATTTTTAATGGATTTCTACTGTCTCTATGTATCATACGATGGCAGTTTGAACAAACTGGAACTACATTTGACAATGCGGCTTCAATAGTTTTGTCTAACTCGTCGTTTTCATATTTAAAGACAGGTTTTATGTGATGAATTTCAATGTAGCCTTCTCCAATTTCTCCGTAAAATTTATTAAAACTAAATTTGCAAGCTTTGCAAAGAATATCCCCATTGTATTTGAAATGCTCAATAGCTATTTCTCTTAATTTAGAAGATCGTTTGTATAATTTAGATTCAACAGTTTTTCTAAAACCCTCTTGAATCATAATATTTTCATCAAATATTTCGATCTCTCTTCTATTTTCATCAGCTTTATTTATTTTATCAATACTTGCCATCAAATCACTCCACCCAAAATCGTTTGAAAATAGATAGTTTAGGATGTCAATTTTTTCAAATAAATATTCTTTCCCTTTTTTAGTTATGAATAGCGGTTTATTTCTCCCTTCCTCCCTATCGATAAAACCGTTCTTGACAAAAGGTCTTTCTTTTGCGGTCAAGTTCCTAACAATTTGAGAAAATTTGTCATCGTCACGACTTGGATTCAATTTTAAATCTTCGTCAGTAGGATTAAGTATTGAGCGAAGCATAACCGATAATTCAGATGTAGTTATTTTACCATTATTAAGATTGATTAAGTAGAGTGCAGGCAGTTGGAGGTCGTTTTCTAAAATTCTGTCGCTCATTTTAATAGTTCCTTATTAATAAATGTTCAGTTTTTTTATTATTTCTATTCATGAAGCTCACAAGGTAAGTTTTGTCAAAGGATGAAATATTTAGCCCGGAATTTGAATACAGATTTAAGATGAATTCAGTATTTTTAATTATCATCATCCATTTAGCTTCAGTCTTATTTATCAGATAATTCGCAAGTCTTTCCTGATCTCTACGAGTGAACTCATTTTGTTCGTAAGTGCTAAATTCGGAATCATATGGAGGATCTAAAAAAATAAAATCTTTTTTAGTCGGATTGTGCATTTCTAAAAATTTTTCAAAGTCATCGTTAGCTATTATAGTAGTTTTAAGTTTCTCAAACAATTTCTTCGATTTTAAATAGGTAATCTTTTTTCGGAAGTTTTTCTTGTTATACCCTATACCACCGTAAGGAACATTAAATTCACCTTTTGAATTAAACCGAAACATTCCACTATAAGCAAAATTTCTAATGAACAGGAATATAGCTATAACAAAAGCCTGATTTATATTATATTCAACATTTGAATTATACAAATGTCTAAAATGCATATAAAAGGCACTTTTTAACGAAGTTTCTATATTGTCGAGAATATCCTTATCAGGTAAGCGATGAAGTTTTTTTTCTAGTTCCTTCATCCTTTTAATTTTTCTGATCAAATTCTTTTTGATCTCAAGTATAAAATTCTCTATATTAAAATTAAAAATTGTTGAGAACATGCCGTTAAATTCGTCAGTGTGAGTAAGTATAAATTCATATAAAGAATTTTTTAACGAATTTTCAGTGATATTATCATTTGAAAATTTCTTGTAAATTTCAATGAAATATGAGCTATTGTTTTCAACTAATTTACCTAATATATCCCAGTTATGCATAATTTCATCAAGAGTTTTAAAAAAAATATCTCTTTCTTCAGACTTAATTATATTATAAAGCCCGATGAGCTCTTTTGATTTATCATTTATAAAAGATTCCCTGCCATTAATAGCCATATAAACAGCTCCGCCGCCCACAAAGGGTTCATAATAATTTTCAAAACGATTTGGCAGATTGGGTATAATGTGTACAAGTTCTTTTTCTTTACCACCAGGCCACTTTACTAAGGGTTCAAGTCTATTTAAAGTGGAAAAGTCGTGTTCACTCACATTTGACTTATATTTTTTTTGCTTTAAGCAAGTATCACTTACAAGTTCTAATTCCATACGGTAAAAATATACATTAAATTACCTTATATTCAAATACTTTATTTAAAATTTTCAAGGGTTATTTTTAGAATAAAGAATTTGTTTACCGTGTTCGATCTGTATTCTGATCTCAGTCAGAAAAATTATGACAATTTAATTATGATGTCAACGGGTTTCTTATTTTTCTTTATCGAACGATAAATTACATTAATCCGTCTGCGAGGATCTTGAGGCCGATTAGGATGAGTACAATGCCGCCGACGAGTTCGGCGCTCTGTCCCAGCCTTCTGCCGGCGCGCTTGCCGATGTTGACGCCTACGAGAGATATGACGAAGGTTGTGACTGCGATCAGGACGGCGGGATAGTATATCTCAACATCAAGAATAAGTATGCTTAAGCCGGCAGCGAGGGCATCTATGCTGGTCGCGACAGCCATAACGAGCAGCGGCCGGAGGTCGAAGTAGCAGAAGGTCTTGCAGTCATCGGGTTTCCGGCTTTCAATTATCATTTTTATGCCGATGAAGCTCAAGAGTCCCATTGCTATCCAGTGGTCAAAAGCCTTGATGTATGCCAGAAAGAGAAAACCCGCGAACCATCCGATGACCGGCATGATGCCCTGGAAAAAGCCGAAGAAGGCTGACATCTTTAGCTTATCGAACGCTCTGACCTCTTTTGAGCAGATACCGGCCGCGATCGAGACCGCGAAGGCGTCCGCTGAAAGTGCAAGACCGAGGAGAAATATTTCGATAAGACTCATCTTAACCTCAGAAAGTTTCTGATATGATCAATGGGTTCGGAAATGTTCATGAATCTGTATCTGTAGGTAAGAGCCATGTTGTATCCGTATTCGTCCTGTATCGAATCGTACTGATATCCTGCTGAAGTGATGATGTAGTTGTTGAGCCTGTAATCAAAGCTCATGCTGTTCTTGTAGCCGTATTCCCTGTCCGCGATCTCCACATATTCTTCCGACCCTATGTATTTCGAGTTCCATGTAAGAGCGAGGTCGTCGGTTAGGAATTTTGAAATAAAGAATTCGCTTCCGACAAAATATTCCGCATAGCTGTCGGGCACTTCGACCATACCGAGCTCCCTGTCGATGAAGTTTCCGCTGACATTCGGCCTGATCGATACCTGAGCGCCGAGAAATCTTCCGAGTACATTTTCGATAGGGGAAAGTATCGGGCTGAAAAGTTTTGTATCTACCGCTCCCGCGAATATCTGCTTGGCGGTTCCCTCCGTATCTAAGCCTGTGATCCCCGTTTCGGAATCCAGCCATGAATTGCCGAACTCGTCAACAAGTACTATGGATAGTCCGCTAATCCTTGCGCCCCCGGAGTCGATTATCTGCCCGTCTTCGTCTTTTGATACTATCTTAAGCCAGACGGTCTCATAAGCGGAAAATCCCGTTGAATCAATCTTTGTCTTTACGGTGGTCTTTGCAGATGCCTTCAGATAGGGGTCGGTATAACCACGGATGTTCTTATAGCCGTCAAAAAGTATCGAAACATTTTCGACGGTAAAAGACAGAGCGGAGTAGCTTCCCGTTCCGTTCCTGCCCGAAACAGTGCCCGAATACTTAAGTTCTCTCGGTTTGAACACATTGCCTTTGATCGACAGCCCTTCTTTATCGGGAGAGATGTTTATATTCACATTTGAGAGTTCGTTATCGAGAGTTGAGAACGACCTTACGAATCTTTTCCACAAAGAACTTTCTTCCGTGCCTATGTTATAGAAATATTTGTTGCCGCCGGTAGGGATTATCTCAATATCGAGCTCCAGGTCTCCAAATATACTTCTGAAGCTTATATCGCCTTTTTTTCTGCTTTTTTTCTTCACTTTCAGAAAAGGATAAGTTATTCTCGAATTTCTCAGGTACGCTTTTCCGTCTATTACAAGATTTTCGCCTCTTTTGTAAATCCTGAACATGCTGTCATTTTTCCCTTTCAGAACAAAATTCCCGTAATCGTTGTCGAGCATCATTCTGTAAGCATTAAAGTCAATACCTTCTTCACCGACCTTAAGAGACAAATGGCCAAGATTTATACCGCCCGGTATTATTATATCACCGTACTCATCATCCATGACAGAATTTTCGACCGCAATATTCGCGCCTGTGGACGATTCTCTCATCAGCAGTTTAATGATATCGAGTTTCAGATTTTCATCAACGAACAGCTTTGACCTGATCCTGTCGAATCCTTTATGGGACCCGAACGGCTTGAACTTTCCGTCGAGAATATAAAGCTCAAGCTCTTTCAGTTTAGGTTTTTTGTATCTTCCCTCAACTGTGAAATTTCCTTCGCACTCGGAATAAGAATCCGAGATGAAAGCTGTTTTTTTATCAAGATATCCTAGAAGGTCTCCGTGAAAGTCGCCTGTAACATATATTTCCGATCTTTCGTCGTAAGGAATGAAACCTTCTGCATTAAGGCTCAGATAACCGCCTGCATCCATGACAAGTTTTTTTACCAGCACGCCTGTACTGTCGAATTCCGAAGTTACGAGTTCGATATTATCGATCCTGTCCCCGTTAACGGAACCCTTTGTGAAAGAGATATCTGAATTTCTGAGCCTGATATCAGAAAAGCTGCCAGTAAGTCCCGCTTTATACTTAAGCCGTCCGCTGAGTTTTATTCCCGTAAGGAAAGGGTTGAAATAATCCGCGCTGATATCCCCGTATGTGTCAAGCTCAATATTCTTCATGCCGGTAATATTTCCGGAAGCCGTAAGTATTCTTGCAAGACCTTCATAAACGATTATTTTTTCTATCCTGATCCTTTTATTTTCAAAATGCGCTTCAGCTTCGGCAGAGATCGTGATGCTGTCATTTTGGGCATCTTTGTATCTGAGAATGTTCTCGTTGATGAACAGATCGGCATAGGGGTTCGAAGTATTCCCTCTCAGTTTAAGAACGATGTCAGTGTTCGTAGTAAGGTTGTTTACTCCGAAAAATTTACCGAGGTCGAAATTGTACGCCTCGAAATTCCCGTCGATATTTTTGTTCTTTGTATTGAGCGACAGTTTTCCAACCAGAGGTTTGGCATCGAAGAAAATATCGGATACGGATACAGTATCTTCTGAAACAGTGAAACGGAAATTCGCGGGACGGCTGATAAGATTCTTTTCTCCGGGAACCCAGTTAACGAAGGATTGAAGTTTATCTTTACCTAGATCGAATTTTGCCTCGAGATCGCCGTAAAGAAGAGAAAAAGGATCTTTTGAGCCGGCCCTGACATAAAAAAAGTTCCTGTTACCCGTCATTTCATAAAAAAGCCGCGGCGGTTGTTCTGTCTGCCCGTATCCGGTAACAGTCCCTATCACGCCGATCAGATCGTCTCCGCTTACGGAATATGTTCCGTTAACGATATCGTAATATCCGGAGACATCCTTTTTGCCGTCCTTTGCCGTAAGAGTAAAATCGGCTATCTCGCCACTCACATTAAGTTCGGCTTTGAAAACAGGATCGTCATCATGTTGTTTGAAATCGAATGCGCTCATTTTGGCATTGAGCTGCGGAAAACTTTTGAAACTGCCTGCTATTCTGCCCTGAGTGATAGTTGAAAGATTTTTCATATAACCGGGAGAACCCGGAATACTTGAGAAAAGCAGGCCGGTAGATTTGAAAGACATATCATAGACCGGAGATCCTGACGAGAGTCCGTTTATTTCTCCGCTGAACCTGATCACACTGTTGAAGGCTAAAAGTCCTGAATTGTCGATAAAAATACGGCCTGATTTATAGTGCCCGTTCAGCTCGACCTCTTTTACGACGGTATTTTTGTATTTTAACGCTCCAGAAAAAAGTTTAAAATTGACCCTCGGATTCGTCATGTCATCAGAAAAATGAAGTTCGACCCTGTTGTCGTCAGACAGCATTATCTCATCAGCGATCTCATTAAAGCCCTCCTTCTTCAGAAGTTCCCTGATAAGCGTCCACGGAATGTCGCCGGTGCTGAAAAAAATATCTCCGGAAGGGTAAAGGATGTTCATTATCCTGCCCTGTCCCGTGAATCCGATATTGTTGATATATCCTTTTGCCGAATTAAGAGATACAAGCCCGTTAATGTATGTGATGTCGAAGCCCGCATTTCTCAAAAACACCCTGTTATTGAATGTCATTTCGAGATCGGACAGAGAAAAGTTACCCGTAAGATAAAGTTTCTTCTCGGAGTATTTGTTTATCTCAAGTTTCATTTTTCCGGCATATTTTCCGCTGCTAATATTGTACAGCCCGAACGGCGATTTAAAGGAATTAAGCTCATTCGAACCGAGATCAAGATCGATCTCCGCCGAATAAAGATTGTTGTCGATATTGCCTTTTAGCCTTATCTCATTCCCGTCCGGATCGATGAATTTTCCGCTTAAGTTCAGTGCGATGTTCTTATTTTCGTCGTACTCGGCCGATCCGCTCATTCCGTTTATCAGCTTTAATCCGAAATCCGAAATGTATGACAGATTCACATCGTTGATCCTTATGGACTTCACATAATCGTATTCTTTTAGAAATTCCAGAATTTTTTGGAAATCGTCGTATTCGAACTTCCATTTTGTCCTGCTGTCCGGTCTTGTTTCGGGATTGATTGTTATATCGCATCCGTTCAGAACTACGGATCTGGCTTTGAAGAACTTTTCATCGGGTCTGAAGAGGTTGCGCAGAGATTCCATGAGAGAAAAATCGATGGTCAGAACTTTAATCACTATTTTGACATTCTCTTTTTCATATACGACATCCTTCAGATCAAGCCCGCCAAGTCCGATCACTATTTGGCGGATATCAAAATTATCCGCGCGGACCGCAGGTCCGACCTTTGAAACTATGTTGTCTCTGATTATGGGGGAGATCAGCGCTTTCTGAATAAGATTAAATGATGCGTATGCAATTATGAGAAAAAGTAAAAAATAGTAAAATATTCTGTTCCGTACTCTCAAAAGACGGCTCCGGATTTTACAGATCCCCGTTCTTCAGCTTTTCGGCTTTATCCTCAAGTATAAGCGCGTCTATAAGCTCATTCAGATTCCCGTCCATAATGAAATCCAGTTTATATAAAGTGAGCCCGATCCTGTGATCCGTTATCCTTCCCTGCGGAAAATTATATGTCCTTATCTTTGCGCTCCTGTCCCCTGAACCTACCTGCAGTTTCCTCGTCGCGGATTCAAGCTCTGCGGCCTTGCGCTGCTCCATTTCCTGGAGCCTTGACGCGAGTATCTTCATAGCGGAGTGCCTGTTCTTGAGTTGGGATCTTTCGTTCTGGCATGTCACCACTGTTCCGGTAGGCAGATGCGTTATCCTTACGGCAGAGTCGGAAGTGTTGACATGCTGTCCGCCGGCGCCCTGTGAACGGTAAGTGTCTATCTTAAGGTCTTTTTCGCCGATCTCGATATCGCCCACCCCGGTCTGGGACAGAACGGCTACAGATGCGGCCGATGTGTGCACCCTTCCCTGTGTCTCTGTCGCCGGCACCCTCTGCACCCTGTGCACTCCGGATTCGAATTTCATCTTGCCGTAAACCTCTTCTCCGCTGACCTCGATTATGGCTTCCTTGAGAACGCCCGGATTGGTCTCGTTATAGTCAACGGTCACGAAGCTCCAGCCCATTCTCTCGGAATATTTCTGATACATTCTGTAAAGATCGTTGGCGAAAAGCCCCGCCTCATCGCCGCCTGTTCCGGCTCTGATCTCAAGGTAGATGTCCTTTGTGTCGTTCGGATCTTTCGGCACGATCAAAAGCTTTATCTCATCGGTCAGTTTTTCACGGAGAGGTTTCATTTCGTCAAGTTCGGCTTCAGCCATCTCTTTCATTTCAGCATCGCCTGACTCAAGCATCTCTTCAGCCTGAGTGATATTGTCTTCTATCTTGAGGAGTTCCGTGTATTTTGTTACGATCGGTTCAAGTTTCGCCCTCTCTTTTCCCAGTTCCTTCATTTTCTGAAGATCTCTGTGTACATCAGGGTCCGAAAGCTGTTCAGTTAGGCTGTCGTATTTGTCTTTGATATTTTTGAGTTTCTCTTTCATTCTTCTCTTACTTTATGTTCAGTTCTTTTGCGTATTCGATGAATTTTTTATTGAGCTCGAATTCGTCGATCCCGGAGAGTTCGAAATCTTTCATAACGACATTTCCGTTTATTATCGATCCCGCAACTCTTGACTGAAGGATCCCGAAAATGAGGTTCGTATGGAGGTTATCCTGGGTTATCTCGTGCTCCGGCAGGTAATCGACGAAGATCAGATCGGCCGCCGCGCCAAGTTTTATCTCGCCGATAGATTTCGAAACGAAATTGTTCGCAAGTCTGAAGCTGGACTTTGAAAGGATCTCCGATATCTCTGTATTGCCTGAGCTGAACCCTTTTACTTTCTGCCTGAGGATCCTGTGGGCGAAAGAAGCCTCGGACATTATTGAGTGATATATTCCGTCTGAACCGAATCCCATCGGAATGTTATGAGCCACGATATCTTCTATCGGCGCAAAATCCAGACCCTTATAATAAGCTGAAGACGGAGTGAGCACTATGCCGGACTTAGCCTCTTTTATAATCTCGATATCGGTCTCGTCGATATAGTTGGTCGATGCAAGGATCGTTTTCGAGTTCAGAAGACCTATATCGTAAAGTCTGTCTATACAGTATTTCTTATCGAAATTCTTGACGGAGATCTCATCCTCGTTATCTGTTTCTGAAAGGTGGATGACCGTTCCTGCGCCTGTTCTGTCAGTAAATTTCACAACATTTCTTAAAAGACGGTCGGAAGCCTCATTAGCGTTATACAGACCGATCATTCCCGTTACAAGCGGATTGTTCTTGTATTCCTCAGCGAATTCCGAGTTCATTTTGAACATCCTGTCGGCTTCTTCTTCGCCGTTCCTGTTGCTGATCTCGTAGCCTATAACGCCTCTCATTGAAAGTTCTTCGAAAGCTTCCGCGATGTCGATAAGCGAGTCGTCAATGCAGGCCGGGCTTGAATGAAGATTGAATACCGTGGTGACGCCGGATTTTATCGAGTTTATGATACCTTTCACAGCTGAATAATATATCCCGTCTGACGAAAGTTTGCCCGCGAGTTTCCACCAGTATTTGTCCATGTATGTTTTATAGTCCGAACCACTGTTGATTCCTGTAGGTATGTTGGGGAAAAATCCGCTGTAGAGATGATTGTGGAAGTCAACGAATCCGGGCATTACGATCCTGCCTTTCGCGTCGATCCTGTTCGGTTCATCAGAATATTTTGCGAGCATGTCTTTTTCGGGTCCGAAATCGAGAACCGTCCCTCTTCCCACATAGACCGCGCCGTTCCTGATATTTTTCGGTTTGGGTCCGAAAGTCAGTATATTCGAGTTAAGGATCAGATAATTTTCCGCCATATTAATACCTCCTATTTTAAATAAGGAACTAAAAGTATTAAAAAATTATGCTTTTAGCAAGTAAATTTAAAGATAGGGATGTAAGAAAATGCCGACAATAATTGAAAGATAATTTCACTTGACAAGATGTCCGATCTTTATTATATTTTCACGCTCATTGGAACAAGGCGAAAAACGGCAAAAAAGGAGTAAAAATGCCTCATCACAAATCAGCTGCTAAAAGACTGTCGAAATCGAAAGCGGAGAACGCTTACAACAAACACTACAAGTCTATGATGAAAACAGCCATTAAAAAAGTCAGATCATCCGCTTCTAAAGAAGAAGGACTGCAAAACTATCTTGCGGCTCAGTCCATTATGGACAAACTGACAATAAAAGGCGTCATAAAGAAAAATAATGCTTCAAATAAGAAATCAAAATTATCGGAATTTGTCGGCAAGCTGAATTCCGGTGAAGAAAAAAAGTAATAAAAAAGCAGCCATGAGCTGCTTTTTTTATCGGCTGTATGAGAACACTTGTGATCGGAGATATTCACGGATGCTATGACGAGCTCGCCTCGATGGTGGATAAATTCGCTCCTGAAAGTTCAGACAGGATCTTTTGCGTGGGGGATATCATCAACCGCGGTCCGTTCTCGGATAAATGTATCAGGTTCGTAAAGGAAAACAATATCAGGGCAGTAATGGGAAACCATGAGCACTGGTATCTAAAGAGCTGGCCGTTTGAAGACAATTCCGTCGAATCGTTCAATTTCAGAAGGCTCGAGATAGAAGAGCACCTGGAATGGATGAAGTCACTTCCTTATTACATAATAGACGAAGATTTCATAATCGTACACGCCGGTTTCGATCCCGCTGTCGCGTTCAAGGACAACAGTAAGGACAATCTGGTCTCGCTGAGGATGCTTGGTCATACAAACGCGCCCTGGTTCGACGGGTATTACGGCACAAAGCACATTTATTTCGGCCACTGGGCAAAGCTTGGTCTGATGTTCGGAAAATATGTTACGGCCCTCGATACCGGCTGCGTTTACGGGAACACTCTTTCCGGCTATATTCTGGAGGAGAACAGACTGATACAGGTACCGGCAAAGAAAGTTTATCACAGCATTTATGAAGACACTTTCGATCCGGGAGAAATGATAAAAAAATGATGAAGAAACTCGATCAGGATACAGGTGCTCCCAGGCTTACTAAGTATGTTCAGGCTGCAGGCTGAGCCGGAAAAGTAAGTCCGGAGGACTTGAAACAAATAATCGGAGGGCTGAAATTCCCGGCGAACGCGGCCGTGCTTGTAGGTTTCGAAGGCTCGGACGATGCGGGAGTTTATAAAATAAACGATAATGACGCGATCGTCCAGACCGTTGATTTCATAACGCCGGTAGTAGATGATCCTTACACTTACGGTACCATTGCGGCCGCCAACAGCCTGAGCGATATTTTCGCGATGGGCGCGAAAGTGCTGACAGCTTTGAACATAGTCGCTTACGATTCCTGCCATGTTACCAAAGAGATGCTCACTGAGATATTAAGGGGTGGTATAGATAAAGTCACTGAGGCGGGCGGGATTATCTTAGGCGGGCACACTATCACGGATATTGAGATGAAATACGGGCTTGCAGTGACAGGGATCGTGCATCCGGAAAAAGCCGTCAGGAACAATACTGTGAAAGCCGGAGATGATCTGATACTGACCAAACCGATAGGTTCGGGGGTGATAACGACCGCATGGAAGGGCGATATTGCCGCAAAAGAGCACATCGACAAAGCGGCATACTGGATGGCGCAGCTGAACAGGACAGCTTCGGAGATCGCTGTTCAAACGGGGATAAGCGCGATGACCGATGTGACCGGATTCGGTCTTTTCGGACATCTTTCCGAGATGATAGGGCAAAATTGCGGCGCGGCTCTGGATATGTCGGCAATACCGTTCATGGACGGGGCAAAAGAATACGCCGGGATGATGCTTTTTCCGGGCGGTTCGCAGCGAAATAGAAAATATTTCGGGCATAAAGTTAAGCACGGCGGACTTAGCAGTGAAGAACTTATGCTTCTTTTCGATGCGCAGACATCAGGCGGACTGCTCATAAGTGTCAACAGATCAAAAACGAATGAACTGATAAAAAAACTTCATGATTCCGGAATCGAAACAGCTTCTGTGATTGGTCAGTTCAACGATGATAAGGGTTTTATTACCGTAAAATAAAGTTTTTTAAAATAATATGTTTTTTCCGGCGTTCACACTAAAAAAGGGAGCGTTCTTATGAAGCTAAATATGCAAATCCTGATTCTGACAGTATTGATCGCGTCAGGATATATATATGCACAGCCTCCTTTCGCTGAAAACTGCGAAGATCCGGAGAACTGCATTGAGATGCAGGGAGATTTTCACCCCGGGCCGCCCGATTTTGACAGGCCTGATTTTGAGAACAGAAAACCGCAGAGGTTAACTGATGAACAAATTGAGAAAATAATGAGATCACTTGAGGAAAAACACCCTCAGTTTCATAAGAGAATTCTTTTTTTAAAAAAAAACCATCCCGAAATATTTGAAAGAACACTTCATAAACTGAAAAGGTTCGTAAGGAACGAAAAAAAAGGCCCTATGGACAGGCAGAAACTGATTGATATATTCATCGATGAGATCGAATTTGACCTGCTGATCGAAAAGTATATGGCTGAAAAAGACCCTGACAGGCGCAAAGAGATAAAAGCAGAAATGCTGAAAAAAATGGGTGCTACCTTCGATAAAAAAGAAAATATGAAGCTCGAGATAATCAAAAATATAGAAAAAAACCTTGAGGAAAAGAGAAGGATTTTTGAAAAAAGACAGGCTGAGAAAGATAAAATAATCAAAGAAGATCTCGAGAGGATCCTCAGAATGTGCGAAAAAAATAATTAGTATAAATGATCGATATTGATCTTCACGAAATGACTGTTTCTGAGGCTCTGGACTATTTTATCGGGACTTACAACTCGAATAAGGGACAGAGCTTCAAAATTATTCACGGCTACGGCTCGAGCGGAGTCGGAGGCAGAATCAGGTCATCTGTAAGAAGTTTCATAGAATCCAACAAAAATTGTTTCGGCAGGATCGAGTTCGGCGAAACTCTGGACAGAAATCAGGGCTATACGATAGTTTATTACAGGACGCAACTTCCGGACAAGAACGATCTGATAAAAGATAAGATAATCACATACTGTACAATAACTCCCAAAACAAAAGATAAGATCACAGGCGAATTCAGGAAGTTCGGCACCGGTCTGGTAAATCAGGCTGTTAAGGAACTCGTTTCAACGGGCAGGCTGACTGAAATTAAAGGGAAGGTCAAGAAGTTCAAGGCTTAGATAAGGGATCGTTTATTTTTCATTCACAACTCGTCAAGATCAGATAATTTTTCAACAGAATCAATTAGAATCCGTCTTTTTGC
>DFZN01000061.1 GCA_002382735.1 bacterium UBP11_UBA4055 | reverse complement strand
TCTCGACCAGTCTGTTCTTCAGAAGGACATTACATTCCGTACTTCCGAAATATACGGGAGTTTCCGCTTTAGGCATGACCCCTTTCTTTAGCGAATTAAGAAGGGCTTTTGTCTTTTCTTCGGTCATGTTTTCATAATAAACATCGTTTACCTGGATCACGGGGCAGGTTCCGCATGATGCAAGACATTCTACTTCGCTTAAAGTAAAAAGTCCGTCTCCCGTCGTCTCGCCAGGCTTTATACCAAGTTCCTTTTTGATGAAATCGAGGATCTTTAACGCGCCGGCAAGAGTAGCCGGGATATTCGTGTCAACCTGAAGATGATATTTGCCGACAGGTTTTGTATTATACATCGAATAATAAGTAGCCACACCGTAAGCTTTACCGGAAGTTACTCCGACAAGCTTTGAAACTTCGTTCATGTCTTCTTTTGACAGATAATTTCCTCCGGCTTTCTGTGCGAGCATCAGAGCCGGCATGAGAGCGGATTCTTTCCACGGGTATCTTTCCTTCAGTTCGAGGATACTGTCTTTGACTTCCTTACTGATCATCTGCGGTCTCCCTTCTATAGTTTAATCTTCTCATCTCCGACACATTGTGAATTAATTCACATATACAAAACCCCTGAAAAATAGCTTTATTTTCCATGTTTGTCAAATTTTAATTTTATTATGTTTAAATAAAAAAAGCCCGGAAACCCGGGCTGTTTTNNGTACCTTTATCCGCCCAGACTTTCCACTGATATATCTCTCCGGGAACTAAGGTTTGAGTTGCAGAACTGTCAAAATTGTATTCAACACTAGTCACAGAACCATCTATATAATCGTGATTTATTAAACTATCCAGTCGATTAAATCCACCCCATATAATATTACCGCTCAAATCTCGAACTTCAATTATGTATTCTTGTGTAGAAGAATAAGGTGACCACGAAAAAGTTGGAACAATTGAATTTGCAACAAATGCATAGATTGAATCCATTGGATTTGTAGGATTGATTATATTTATGCAACCAGTGATATCAATTGATTTGATAAGACCGTCATCAGTTGGGAAAGAAACATCAATCCCACCAAGATTTTTATTTGGGTCCATTACATTTTGGTCGTTTGCCAAAGATGCCCAAAGTATGAAATCGCCATCCGGAATATTCTCAAAGGCATAACTGTTGTTTCCTGCCGTTGTATCAGTCATCGTATTCATCCCGGGAATAATTTCCAATGACACCGGATCTCTTAAAACTATATCTGTTGGCTTTGCTACACCACTAGCAAGAAAACTTAATGAACCACTCATTGATGATCCCAAATATGATGATATGTAAACAGTCAGGGAATCGTATATCCCGCTTGGGTATTCAGGTGATGTTATACTGATTACTGTAACAGAATCCATTTGAAATCCTGATTTTAAGGCTTCATAAGAATAAGTGTCTGGTTGAAGATTATATAGGATGAAAAATCCGTCTGGACCTGAAATTGACGAATACTTCTCTGTTCCACTTGAAGCAACTGCCTGTATCAGGCAATTATTTAGGGCAGGTTCCACAAAGCCTTTTATATAAATTGAATTTTCAACGGGATTAAAATTAAGGTAACAAGGGATTTCGGTAGTATCCTGAGGAGTCACGAAGAATGGTACAGGAGTGACATTCGGAGCAGGCGAAGGATCGTATCCCTGAGCAGTTACTTCAAGGTAATAATTTCCCTCATCAAGCAAAAAATAACACGAACCTTCATCATTTGTAAGATCCCTCTGTACAGCCTGATTAGTTTCGGCCTGATAAACTACGACATTCGAATTGGCAACTGCTGAGCTGTCCGTTCTGCTCAATACCGTAACTTTCAGTACCGTGTCAGGAGTAGGTTTGGTAGAACTTTTATCGTCATCCGAGCATCCGAAGTACAGACCCGCGACCATTCCGAGCATTAGAATATAAACCATTTTCTTCATACTTTTCCTCCGTAAGTGTTTAACTAAAGAGACAATGTACAAAATTTAAATGAAATAATCAACTTATGGAATGTACCCGATTTCCTTCAGACATTGCTAAGCACATTTACCACCCGTTCTTAGACACGATCCTGAAGAATTTCTTCGATCCGTCCGGAGTATAAGTATATTCACTAAGCGCAACGTTAACGGGAACGCCCCATCCGGAAGGCCATTCCGCATGGGGATCCTCAGAAGAATACACATCGTAACTAGTAGCGTCAGCCGCATCGTTCCAGTCTATCTTGACATTCCCGCTGACTATCGAAGTAACTATCCCCGAAGGAATTGCGGGTATCAATTGTATAGTGAATGTCCATGCAGGAGAGAATTCTCCATTCGCAGAAGCCGTATTTGCTCTTACTTTCCAGTAATAGGTTCCAAGAGCCATATCGGATACGGGTGTGAATGTGTTTGAAGTAGGAGTCTGGTTCAATTCAGGAGATAAAAAGTCTGAATTATTATCCGCCAGAAGAGTATAAGATGATGCTTCTGTAATTTGTGACCAGTTAAAGGATGGTGTAAGGTCGGTAATTGCGCTTGAATTTATTGGAGATGACAGTTCAGGTATCGAAATCGGAACTACAGTCAGTTTGACAGGAATATTCGACGACGGAGTATCCGGATCGTTCGAATTGACACTTACGATCCCGTAATGATCACCAATTAACATTCCCGACGCGTTACATGTTGCCGAAATGATCTGGTTGCCCGAATTATAAACCGTACCCGTAGGCGGAGCCAGAGATATCCATTCGGGTACAGGCCTGAATCTAATTGCGAATGAATTTTTTAAATATGTATTATTGTAAGCAAGCTGTGTTCCGATCGTTCCCGATACATTTTCGAGCCCTACTGTATAACTTGTCTGCGTTATTGTCTTGTACTGGAAGACTATCGTGCCGTCGGTGTTTAGTATTATCTGGAATGTATTGTTGTTAGATGTACCGTAATTCGGAATGTTGTCATACTGTACAATGAATCTGGAATTTGGAGCATCATGATAATAATAAACAGTCCCCTGTGCGGTCGGATCAAGATCATCCCAGTAAGGACACAACAGATTATTCGGTGTATTGGAGTTCGGTATATTTGTGTTTGAGGGAGTAACTGCAAAACTGTTAAATGTAAGAACTCCGTTAGCACTGATCTTTAACTTCGTGTAATTCGTATTATAAAATTTAAAAGTAAAGCCAAGATCGATAAAATCAGATACCCCGTCAACCAGAAGCGTAGGAATTGCAGTTCCTGAAGAAGATATCTCGATCCAAGAGTAATTTGGTCCTTCGGGATCATCGCTGTCTTTCCAGAAATAGTTTCCTCCGTCAGGACCTCCGCTTCCTTTATAAATATCCGACATCAGGTAAGTTTTACCCGTTGTAAAATTAAGATCTCCCAGACCAGTATTATTGACAGTAAAATTTGATGAGGCTGCTGATCCCAAAGCTGCCTGAACTTTGATCGTATCAGGTGAAGTAATGCTTATATTCGGAACTACGCCGGATCCTGAGACTGTAATTGAATCTGCCGGATGTGATGCGTCTGAGGATGTTATAGAGATTGTCCCGTTATATAACTGCTCAACGACCGGTAAAAAGAGAAGGTTGAACTGCTGAGCAGATGATGCATTTATCGTGTATTCCAAATAGTTCTTAGTGAGATCATCCAGCTTTTTTCCTGATTCAGAAACCGTAAATCCGTTACAGGTCGTTATGGTCCCTGTCATTGTTTCGTCCAGATGTGTGTTGGAGATAGTAAATACTCTGCTGAGCGTATCGCCTACCGTTACATTGCCATAAGTCAGAGAGCCTGTTGACAGAACGAATGTACCGTCCTCAATCACACCTGCATAATAAATCTTAACCGCCAGACTATCCTTAATGTAAGAGTCGTATCCTATACCGAGACCTTTTGTACCGTCTTCGTTCTCAAAACCGACAGTATAATAAGGCAAACTTATAGTCATTGATTTGTACTGGAACACGATATCTCCGCTTGAGTAAAAAATGATCTGGAAAGTATTTCCACCCGGCTCCTCGTACTGTGCAACATTATCGTATTGTACAATTAATTTTGAAGCGTCGGAATAATAGTATATCTCTCCCTGAGTGGCCGGATCCATGTCGCACCAGAAAGGTGCAATCACTCCCTGAGGTTGAGATGTGTTTGGAAGTATTGTGTTTTCAAAATCATTGTATGAGCTCGAAAAACTTACAAATCCGTTATCGAAAATATTTACAGATGTGTAGGAGATTCCATAATAATCAAAGCCAAAAGCAAGATTGATTGTCGCCATATCCTCATCGAGAATCCCGGTTGCTGTCCCAGTAACACTTATCTCTTCCCATGAATATACAGGGCCTCCCGTCTCATCGGAATCGATCCATCTGTATCCGAAAGAATCGGGTCCGCCCCCGCCTTTAATATCCAGTGCAGCAAGAGAGATGATAAAGACAAGCACAACTGCCATAATTTGTTTTTTCATATCCGCCTCCTAATAATTTTTCTTCGCCCGACATTCGCCCAACATATTAAATATAATATCCGATGTCCGCGATGTCAAACTTTTTAAAAATAATAATTCTGTTGACTAAAGCAAAAAAATTGATTATATTAGATAGTGTAGATGTGTCGGGGAGCTAAAGAGGGTTAGAACAGAAAAAGAAGGGGTTTGATAAAAGAAAGGAGGTGGTGTATAGGCAGATGAAAGAAAAAGAAACTTGTTTTTTGTGCTTTGATGGTGTCATCGATCAAAGTAAAATTCGAAAGAAAAGAAAATACCAAGTGAGGTGATTAAAATGAAAAAAGGTACTACACTGATAGAGATTTTGGTAACATCTCTTATTCTGGTGATCGCAGTTACCGGACTTCTTTACACTTTTGTATTCTGTCACAGAATGATCGTAGAGAATCACCATAGAACCAACGCGATGCTCATAATAAACGAGCATCTTGAAGCGATCCAGAACAGAGAGTCTCCCACAGCGGTGCTCAGTTATGTTTCAAACTATGCTTCTCCTAAACCCGTGCTGACATCCAGCAGCTCTGAAATGTCATCCGATTATGTCATGAGCATGAGGATAGATGGAATCCTGTATCCTGACCTTCCTCACAATCCGGCTGCAGATCTGATGATCGTCAACATAACTGTGACATGGAACGGGGGCGGTCCTAATAGAACTCTCTCCGTATCATCGATAACTAACGAACCGTCAACCACAACTATCTAATCATTGGTCGAAGGAGGCGAATTATGAAAAATAAGAAAGGATTTACTCTGATTGAAGTGATTATTGTTGCTGCTTTGACTGCCATTGTAGGTATGGGAATAGTCAGTGTCGTGGCTCAATCAAACAGACTTCTCAACAATAGTGTAAGACGGGCATTTATTGACTTTCAGACCAATCTTGTACTTAACGACATCACAAGAGACATTAAGGAAGGCTACCTGCTTGAACTGTCTGAAGTGCCCTGCAACACGATCAAGATCACTCAGAGAGTAAATGGAGTCGATGAAGTTGTAACTTGGTCGATGAAAGAATCTTCTACAGATGGAGACACAGGTGAATACTGCGTAAGGACTGACAAGGACGAAAACGAAAAGGTTTACAGGATAATCGGATTGAACAGCGAGGTGATCGACAAAAGTCTTACTGCTGTTTTTGATTATCCGACTGACTTCACGAGCATTAAGCCGGGTAAATTTTACGGTGTAAATGTAAAACTTTCATCTACTTACGAGATCGGTTCACAAGTAATGAGCACTGAAACTCAAAGCTCCGTTTTCTGCAGGTGCGAATTTAACGGGGTTTTCTAAAAAAATAAAAAATGGAGCGTATCATGAAGATTAAAAATAAAAAAGGATTCAGCCTTCTGATGGCCATCATGATAACTGTAATACTTTCTATCATGGCGGCCGGTTTTCTGCAGATAACGGATTATTCCAACAAAACGATGAGCAGAAATGCCAGGGCATTAAGGCTGTACTGGGCTGCCGAAAGCGCAGCAAACTACAATGTCCACTGGTGGATAAACCAGGATGATGCCGTGAGGATCGAATATCCCTCAACTTACGAAGTATCCGAATCCAAAAGTACTAAATCTGTTTACAATGACGATGACGGTGCAATTGTAACAGCCTCAAAATTCGATAAAGCTGAAGGTACTGTGTTCGGGGATAAGGCGTACCTCCATAAATCATCTCTCCTCTATGGAAATACCGATGTTGAAAATCCGGAACTGACCATTGACGGTTACAGGCTGATTAATGTGAGATATAAAGGTCCAAGAGCGGCAAAACCTAATCAGGCCGTCTGGATACTCGATTCATATGCATGGGACCCCGAAACGGGCGATATGGCCAACATTGTAATGTCGAATGTATGGAATTATATACCGGTGGCGAACGGGATCTTCCCAAATTCGGAGGTGATCAACATAACGAACTACGGAACTGGATTCAACGGTGTAAAGGGCAGGTTCAACGAACAGGATATCAGATTTGGTCCCGCATATTATGTGGGGGCTATAAACCTGGACTACAAGACCGGAGCTCAGAAATACGGACCGACATTCTGGGGACTCGTTTCATCCGCTTCTCCCGATGCCTCAGTATCAAATAACTTTACCTACTCTGCAAGTTCAACATCCAATTTTGCCAAAGGGCTTTATTTTAACCATACTGATCAAATCCATAATGAAGCTGAAGCAGATGAATTCGGCAATCTGTCCTTCAAGACAGAAACTCCGGAAGGAAGACCTACAGGTGGCGGATATCAGACTATAGAGCCTTTAGATCTTGGAGGAACTGTGTATTCATGGCCGGATATCTGGAACAACAGAGAATCAGAAAGGATCTGGACACCGGACAAAGACCCTAGAGTTTTGGCAGGTTACAACCTCAAAGTAATACTTAGCCACAATGATTCTACAGGAACGAAGGCGACCATAAAGTACTATAGCGGTAATTGGGATGTTACAAAAAAAACCGAACCTGCATGGTCTGATTTTAATCCCCCGCTCGAATTGGATGTGGGAGCTTCTGGATACAGAGGAGTTGCCGTACAGGCCGGATACGGCAATGTGGCAATTCAGGGTGTATCCGATGTTGATTTCTCTTTAGTAACTCAGCAGTCTCAGGTTGCCGTAACCGGAGATCTTTATCTTAACGACATGAAAGAATACAGAGATTATATAAGAGATGAAGCGGAATACGATGACGACAATTATCCTAACGGGAACATTACTGACCTTTCTCAATTGGGATGGACTTTCTATCCTTCGTATGAAAAACTTGAAGAACTTCATGCTCATTTCAAAGCTAAGGTGGATGAGGGGTTTGTTGTAGGAGGTCACCTTGCCGTTATTTCAGGGCTGGATAAAACATTCGTTAAACAGGAACATCCTATATGGGTCGTCGATAACAGTGAACTTGTATTCTCTACTGCCGCCTTCATATGCCGCGACGGAGAACTTTCATCAAAAGGTGTCGCCAATAGTAAGCTAAGATTGTGGAATGTCGGTCCCGTTATGACCCTTGATCATCAGAGCGTAACATCAGACGCTTCAGATACCGCACAGCAGTGGAAAAAGATCTACCTGCAGGACTGGCGTTATACGGACCCGACAGAATCGCTTCCTCCCGGCTGCGGAGAAGGCCCTTCGAATAATCCGGGCGGATCTTTAACAGGTCTGAACCCGTCGCACACATGGTCTAAAGGTATGACCGGAACGAAGACGGATGACTGGAGAACTGTTGTCTGGAGAAACCTGGAATGATATCTTAACCGCAAAAAACCCCGAAAAATTTTCGGGGTTTTTTATTTTATATCATCTCAACTATATCTTCAAGGTACTTCCTGTCCGTTTCGTCAAAGGCGCCGGGAACGGGCGAGTCGATGTCGAAGACGGCGACGAGTTCGCCGCTCTTCATTACCGGCAGGACGATCTCCGCGCGGGTGTCTGATGAGCATGCTATATGATAAGGCAGTTTTGTTACATCGTTCTCGATCTGAACGCTTTTCTCCCGCGCGCACCGGCCGCACACTCCCCTGTCGAAGTCAATGACGAGACAGCCGTGTCCGCCCTGGTAAGGCCCCACTTTCAGGGTCCTTTCCCCCGTCCTGCGGTAAAACCCCACCCAGTTTAAATGATCGAAAGCGTGAAAGACCTCGCATGAGACCGTGGACATTTTAGATATCAGATCGTCCTCGCCTTCGAGCAGGCTTTTCAATCCCTTTATCAGTTCAATATATTTCTGCTGTTTATTCTCCATACTAATACCTGTATGAAAGCCTTATATAAAGCCTGCTGTTCCCCGATGTTTCGGTTATCTCGTCAGAAGTAATATCTTCAGGCACAGCTCCCACAAATTCAGGCCTAAACCGCAGATCATCGCTGTGCATGCTGTACTCCCAGCCTACAAGTATATCAAGCCTGTCTTTTACCAGCGTATTGCCGAAGACTATATCGTAATAAAAGAAAGGAAGCCTGATCTCAGGAACGCTGAAGTCCGAAGCCAGATTCGAACCGGCTGATGCGGAAAGATAGCTGTCGGCTTTTGTAAAAGAATACTTATAGGTCAGTTCTCCGTTCAGGTATGCGTCCTCAAGACCGTCGTTGTCGAAACCGTATGAAAAATAGTTCAGCATCAGAGATATATTTGAGAATTTTCCCGATCTTTCATATCCAAGCCCGAATTCCATCTCGGGATCAGGTTCGTTGAGAAAGTAAAAATCAGACGGGCAGTCATTTGGATCGTAAAAATTCATGCCGAAGTTGAAAATAAGACGCCCCTCTTCCTTCATTTTAAGCTTATAGTCCGCATCGAAACCAAAAACTGTTACATCTTCTTCATCACCCGTAAAAATACCGTAATTCAGGAAGATCCCGTAAGTATCGTCGTACTCAAGACCGGCTCCGAGCTTCAGAGTGGTGTTCTCCATATCTGAAGGGTCGAGGTTCGTTATGCTTTCAAGTGAATCCGTCGAGGCCGAACTGCTGAATTTACTGAATATCTGATCAAATTGGTAATCAAGCGTATATTTCTCGAAAGAACTTTTACCGTATATGCTGTATCCGGCACCGAAAAGTTCAGATTTAGCTTTGAAGGTTTCGTTAATGCCGTAATTCACATTCCATTCTGTCTCCCCTGTCTCAAGCACAATTTCCGCGCCTATCATGTCCTTCTGTACTGTGTCTTTTACCGAATAATCGATGCCGCTCGAGAACTGCCCGTAAACAGACAGGATTGAGATTAAAAGCAAAAATAACGGATATTTCATAATTCCTCCGCTGAAACTTCTTATTTGCGTAAATACTCTGTTGACAGCATGACGGATTCTATTGCAACTTCAAGCTGAGATTCCTCAGGTTCATTCGTAGTTATGTGCTGAAGCCATAGTCCCGGCTGAATAAGGATCTTAACCATTCCTATTTCAGAATATTTCTCGGACATCTTGAGAAGTTCATAAGAAACTCCGACAGCAGCAGGCATGAAAAGGAGATGGACTATTATCCTGGAAATGATGTTCGGGTAGGTATAGAACATATAGTAAAAGCTGTCGAAGATCGAGAAAACTATTATTGTTATTATCGCGGTAATAAGGATGAAACTTGTACCGCATCTCGGATGGAACCTTGTCTGAACTTTGACATTCTCAACGGTCATTTCCAGACCCTTTTCGTATGCGGCGATAGATTTGTGTTCCGCTCCGTGATACTGGAACAGCCTCTTCACATCTTTCATAAAACTTATCGCGTACATATATAATATAATGAAGGCAGTCCTGATAATACCCGCCGAAAGATTGAACAGGAACTGGTTGGTCTCGAACCTTTTTAAAAGATCCGTGATCTTGTAAGGTACATACATGAAGATAGCAAGAGCTATGATAAGAACCGCTCCGGTTCCGAGACCGTCAACAAGTTTCTGAAAGAATGTCTTTTCGCCGTCCTGAATTTTCTGGCCTTTAGCTTTCTTTTCGTCCTCGATCGCTTTGTCGGCTGACCAGTTTAGCGTTCCCACGCCCAGTTTCATCATTTCATAAAGACCGATCGCGCCCCTGACTACCGGAATGTTGAAGATCTTTTTTCTTTTTGCGGTGGGGATAAACTTCTCGACCCTGTTCTCAAGCGTTCCGTCCGCTCTTCTTATCACGGTCGCCACATACTCCGGAGACCTCATCATTACGCCTTCTATGACGGCCTGTCCGCCAATACTGATCTTTTCTTCTTTCTTCAAATCTGCTCCGTGTTTAAATTAAAAAGCGCATAGTGTTTAATATGCGCTTTTAGATCTGTTACTCAAATGATAAAAGTTATTCCGCGTCTTCTTTTTTCTCGATCTTGTACTTCTTCATGAATTTATCTACCCTTCCGGCGGTGTCCAATATCCTTGTTTTACCGGTATAGAAAGGATGACATTTCGAGCAGATCTCAACTTTTATCTCGCCTACTGTGGTCCTTGTTTCAAAAGTGTTGCCGCATACGCATGTGACAGTGGCTGTTTCATATTTCGGGTGGATACCTTTTTTCATCTGTGACTCCTTAGTTTTGTAGCTTCATGGCAATTCAAGGGTCGAAATATAACCATATCGTTGTAAAAAAGCAACCGTTTTGTTATGTTTTCTGTTGACCGTTATTTTATCAGCAGCATCTTGTTCACAAGTTTCTTTCCGTCAAACTCAAGCGAATAGAAATATATGCCTGAATTAAGGTCTGCCGCGTTGAAGTCGTAGCTGTGGATCCCGCTGTTAAGTTTTCCTGAATAAAGTTCGGAAACGAACTCGCCTTTTGAGTTCAGGACAGTGAGCCTGATTACCGAGGTTCTGTCCAGAGAGAAACTGATTGATGTTGACGGGTTGAAAGGATTCGGATAGTTCCGGAAAAGCTCTACTCCGTCAGAAGTGAAAGATTCCTCTATGCCGGTCGATGGAGAAAGTACCTGCACATCGTCTATAAGCCAGACATCTGCATAGTCTCCCTGGTAATTGAATCCCAAATAAATTTCTTTTCCGGTCTGAGTGCTCAGATCGATAAAGACTTTCTCCCACTGGTCGCTGGCAGGCAAATCAGCTATAAGGGTAGTGAACCTGTTCCCGTCAGTTGACCATCCGATATTGTGAGAATCATAGTATGAAGTGTCGAGGCCTTTCTGCCAGAAAACCAGTTTCGCGCCGTCCTCTACAAGAAATTTAGGCGTGATAAGCCAGTCGTTCTGGATCCCTGTATTATCCATATGGGCTGCAGAGAACGACCCAGAATGCGAGTTGGCCGATTGAACGAAACCCGCGCCTGTAGTTCCTGTTTTCAAAGTCCAACCGTTCGGCAACCATCCGGATTCAAAACCCTCGCTTACAGTCTCGACCAGCGTTGGATCGTAAACTTCTACAGAGAAAGCCAGAGTTACTACGCCTGTACCCGCTGAAGCTGTGATCTCTATACTTGTCTGACCTATCGACGATCCGCCGGTTACCGACATAACATCACCGTTAAAACTGATCGAGCATACAGCGGGATCTGTGTTCGATGAAACTGCGTAGGTTATTCCGCTGCCCGTATTGTTATAAAATAAAGGTGCGAGATCGATCAGGGTCTCAACATTCGACTGCAGCAGCTGGTTTTCGATCTGTGAAACCGGGTACAGATCAGCATTTGCCATCGCTCTGTCTATAGCGGCTCTTGTTGCAGCATCATTATAGCCGGATTCTGACTGATACAGCTGATATCCCGGTCCGACGATGATATTATAAGGAACAAATCCGTTCCCGAATAAGCCGTATTTTGATCCCAACTGTGACTGTATAGAAAGCCAGTATGTCAGCGGCGGCGTAAAAACTGTTCTCCAGTACGCACCGTTCAGTAAATCCCAGTCGTTAACAGGTGTCAAGGCGGAAACACCGAAAACTATATGCAGGTTAGTGTCGCCGTATTCGTTCCAGATATTTTCTAATAACGGAGCCTCCGTTCCGCAACCGGGTCAGCCGTTATATCCCCATGTTAAAAGCACGACTTTACCCTGATTGATAAGATCGTGAAGCGATCTCTGAACGGGCGCGCCACCGTCAGAATCCTTCCATGAGAAATCATCTACGATGTCCCACTGCTCATATGCGCCGAAAACGAGAGAACCCGTCAAAAGGGTCAGCAGAATAATTAATTTCTTCATTGTTTTCATAAATACTCCTTCTTAATTTTAGATTAAAATTGCGATATTAAAGTCATTCTGAACCCGTCGAACTCCGGGACCTGCCTGCAGGTACCGCCTGAGCACTTGACGCCGGCCCTTTCGCGCCCGTAGAAAAGCTCCAGCTTGTGGTTGTCCCTTATGTCGAAACCTGCCTCGAATCCGAGCCACATGTCGGGCGCGTCTCCGGACACATCCTGAGATGTCTTGATAAGAGACACGCTCAGATATCCCAGCGGCGAGTACGAATATTCAGCCGAAGCGTAAATATCGTTATAATCCTCGCCCAAATAATCGTTCGTGACGGTCTGGAATTCGCCGCACAAAGCTATTTTCTGTTTTCCGTCAGGCTTGATAAAGTACTCGCCCATGAAAGTCGTGCGCTCATCTGAATATCCGTCCGGCTTTTCCGGCGGAGAATCAACAAAATATCCTGCGCCCGCTGTTATGCCATAGCTTTCTTCAGCGAAGTTGGATCCGAGCCAAATATCCTGATAAGGAAAGTACTCGTCGTCAAATTCCGGTATCACGCTGTCCCCGTTGTGCCTTGATGAAAGAGCGAAAGATCCGTTTATGTCCAGCATTTCATTCACCTGATACATAGCGTTTAGCTTATAACCTATCTCGTCATTTGGATTTACTTCATGAGGGTGAGTGTTCAGAAGATGCGAAGCGTGAATGACTGTCAGTTCCGGTGCAGTCTGATAAGGTATAAAACCTGAACCCTGTTCGTTGGGATTTGCGCCGTATTTATAGTAATCCTTGAACTCAAGAACCGCGCTGAACCCTTTTACTGCGTAGGACAGAGATGTATAATTGGCCCACCCGGTCTGTTCGGGAGTCCTGTCTGTTACTTTAAGTGCGTACTCGTTGTAAAATTCCCAGTCGCTCCAGATCAGCTCCAGGCTCATTCCTCCAATATTCGTCTCCTCGATGAACATATCGTTATATAAGTACTGAACTTCCTCGACATAATCGCTTTTAACATTCAGGTATGACAAACCGATGCTGAACGCCAGATCGTCAGCTTTAAAATAAGCGCTTAAAGGAAGTGTCAACTCGCCGCCCAATACGGCATTGTTCATCTGCTCGACAGTCTGCGCTGCGGGGTCAAAATCATTAATGTATTTGAAATAGCTCTTTCCGCCCAGTGCTTTAATACCGAACATCTCGCCGCAGTACTCGAATTTCCCGCCTCTGATCTTGCTGTCGAAGAAATCGGCTTTAGATTCTTTAAGCCCGAATACCAGGCCTCTTCCGAAAGATCCGTAAAAATCTCCGGCTGTCACATCGATCCCTTCATTGCTGTAATTGAAATACAGCCTTGTCACTTCGCTTAAAGTCTCGTTGTATGAACTTGAGTCCGCGGCTTCGAACCTGAGACCGGCTCTAAAATTCCCTTTTGATGCCTCGATGTCTATCCAGTCCTCGAAATACTGTTTGGGTATTTCAATATCTTTATCTTCGCCGACCCACTCTTTTCCTGTTCCGAACCTCATAGTGTTCGTTGCGTTTACCAGAACTTCTTCCGCAAAGACCAGAGTTAGACCAGTTAAGAGTATAATATAAAATATTCTGTTCATACTTTAACTTTCCTCATTTATTTGTTTAAATACGCAGTATTGTACATCAGATCTATCCAGTCATGAAAACTGCCTGAAAGGTAATCGTATTCTTCTACTTTGCCGTTGGGAAGAACTGCGAAAACCTGATTTTCAATATTCTTTCCGATAAGGCTTTCAAAAAATTCTTTTACCGAGCCGTCACTGTCCCAGAAGCAGTCAAAAGGCAGTCTTAATACATTTTTAGTAAGTTCTTCAAATTCCTGTTCAGTAAAAGAAGTGTTACCGAAAACAGAGTGACTGAATTTTGAAATATCGTAGCTTGCATCCCCATAAACAATTTTCATTTCCCGTGCTTCTTCCTCGCATGAAAGGCAACCTTTGGACATGAACTGAATGAATGCGAGCTCTCCATTCTTGTTCCTGAAATCAACAGAACCGCCCTCGATCTCGGTTAAAAGACCGAGTTGTTCATATAACAGAATCATCGGATACGGTTTGGTTATGTTTAGACCGAGTTTTATCAAGGACAAAGCCGTATTCTCGGAATCGTCAGAAACGAACGCCTTTAAATAGAACTGCTGGAAAGGAGCATCCTGAACTACCGGAAAATCTCTGTAGCTGGTCGATATAACAGTCTCCCCGTTTGTCCCGGCGCTTGAGATTATTACCTCATATTCTGAACCGGACAAAACATCTTCAGCTATGATCCCGACTTTGTAAAGTTCCTGATCATCACTAATTTCAACTTTAAAATTTAGTTGTTCAGTAAGAAGAGTATCAGAAAAATCGGTAAAAGCGCTGCCGGAAGCTGAATCGTATAATGTGTCAGCATCAGTATAAACGGTGAGTATCTTAACTGAGGGATCGACATTATCTATTCCTGCGGGAGATTCAGTGTGACAGGAAATAAGTAACAGCATCGCCATCGTCAAAGTTATGATTGCTGTTTTAGTTCTTACGGTCATTTAAACTCCTGTTTCAAAGTTAGATAGCATATTCAATACCTATTGTTTTCAATAGATATCCAAATTTAAATATCTTTGGATAACTTAGCAAATGATTAATGTTATAAATGTCTGATATTATTTATCTATTTTAGCGGGGAGTTTTTTCTTTCGGTTTTTTGCCGGAATAATAACTTTCGTGAGAAGGATCCTTCAATACCAGAAAATCCAGATGCTCAGGATTACCTGAAAGTGCGAATATTTCGCCAAGTGCAAAAAAATTGTTCATGAAGAAAATATCTGAAAGTCCTGTGCTCTTTGACATAGAATCCATAATGGGTTCAATAAAATGAACAGCCCTTTCCTTTTTTCCGATGTTATAAAAATATACCGCATTGTACAAGTACGCGCTTATTTTTCTTTCTTCCAGATTTTTGTTCAGCCTGAAATTATTTATTATTTCGAGCCTTTTTGACCATGTATTCCTGTCTCCTGCGGATAAAAGAAGATTTTCAAATTCGTATAATTTCTGAAAATAGTGATCCCCTTCCAGCTTGAAATTTCTCTGATCTGTATATGACAGTCTGTCAAAAACCTCACCAAGAGCAAGGTTGGAATAAAACATTATCACTGACTCGACCGAAGTAGAGTTAAGCGTGGTTATATCGGGCTCGTTTTCATAAGCTATTGTAAAACTCATCCCCTGCTCGCTGTAATAAATATCCTTTTTCATAGCTATGGGAGTTTTGGTTTCCGTCACAAGCCCGCTGCTTACTGTGATAACTCCCGCAAAATTTACATCAGAAACAAGTTTTTCAATATTGATATTGATATTCGTTTCGATCTTCTCAAAATCTTTATGCGGAAATTTCCAGTCATAATTTTCAAGCTGTCTTTCAAGTTCTGTCGTGAAAGCATTCAGCTTCAGGATAAGATCACGCTCAGGTTTTGGATAGATGAACTTAACGGTAAAATCTATCACCTGAGAATATGCGCAGAGCGCGGCGAACAGTATTATTGCGAATAATTTCATTTTAGGCTCGACCTGAAGATCTTTATAAGTTCATCTACAGCGGTAACAGGCGTTATTCTTTTTTTTAGGACATCATCTTCGTACCTCTTGAACACGCTCTTTATTTCCGGAGAATGATAGAACTGGTTCTCGAGCGAGGATATTATCGTAGCCCTCATCCAGTCGGCTGTCTGCGATGTCCTTTTCAGTTCGAATCTGCCGTTATTTTTCATGATCTGCGCGTGTCTGGTCACCATTTCCCAGACCTTATCGACAGACCTGTTCTCGACAGCGGAAACAGTCAGTACTTTCACAGCCCAGTCGCTGTCGAAATTCATTGAATAATGAAGGGCGTTCTCAAGTTCTTTTTTACACATTTCAGCTCTCAGCACATTATCACCGTCGGCTTTGGTCACGGCTATTCCGTCCGCCATTTCCATTATACCCTTCTTTATTCCCTGCAGTTCATCCCCCGCGCCGGCTATCTGGAGCAGGAGGAAAAAATCCACCATTGAATGAACCAGTATTTCCGACTGACCCACACCAACGGTCTCTATCAAAATGACATCGTAGCCGGCGGCCTCAGTGAGAATGATCGCCTCCCGCGTGGCTCTGTTCACGCCGCCCAGGAAACCCGAGGTGGCGGAAGGTCTGATGAACACATTGCTGTTTCCGGAAAGTCTTTCCATTCTGGTCTTATCGCCCATCAGGCTTCCGCCCGATCTGTTCGAGCTGGGATCGACGGCCATGACCGCGATCTTTTTGCCCAGCGAGAGCAGGTAAAGCCCCAAGGACTCGATGAATGTGCTTTTACCGGCACCGGGTACGCCTGTTATACCGATCCTGACGGAATTACCGGATAAAGGCAGGCATCTGTTTATTATACTTTTCGATAACTCGTTGTCATCTGCTCTCCGGCTTTCTATCAGAGTGATCGCGCGACCCAGCACAACCCTGTCGCCTGTTCTTATTCCTTCAAAAAATTCATCTTCAGATAGCTTTCTCTTCTTTTTCCCCAGATAACTGTCGAACGCCTCGCCTGAACGGGAAGATACTGCGCTACCCGGATTTATCTTGAGGGCACTGCTTTCGTCTTCAGAAAGTTCTTTTATATTTTTTCCGCTTCCGGATCTAATCATTTTTATCTAAGACATCCCTGATCGCCCTTCCGATCTCATCGACCGTAAAAGGCTTTTTAATGTATCTCTTAACCCCGAGAGAGATCGCTTCCGTTACTCTTTCACTCTCGGAGAAACCGCTGACAATTATAGTGTTAATGTTCAAATTCTGTGAAAGAATATCTCTATATACATCCAGACCGTCAAGTTTGTCTGAAAGTATCATGTCCATTATCAAAATATCAGGTTCGAAATCCCTTATTTCTTTTACAATATTTTCAGGCTGGGAAACAGTCCTGACCTTGTAATTCAGCTCCGAGAAAAGAGCTTCTGCGATTTCAAGCTGTATTTGTTCATCATCGAGAATTATTATTTTCTCGCCTTTCCCTGTTATAGATGATTTACCGTTTATCTCGTTCTCAAAGGCATCCGATTCAGAAAGTGCAGGCAGGTATATTTCAAAAGTCGTACCTTCTCCGGGCTTACTTTCAAGTTCTATATAGCCGTTATGATCCTGGATATTACCCCACACCACTGCCATTCCGAGTCCCGTACCGCTTCTTCCCATTACTTTGCTTGTGAAGAAAGGTTCGTATATCTTTTTCTGATCCTCTTTAGAAATACCGATCCCTTCGTCTGAAACAGAGAGTACCGCATAATCTCCGTCAGGTATGTTCTTGTACTTCAGAGGCCCCTTCGAAGAGCTTTCATACCTGGTCGACATGTAAATGCTGCCGCCCGACGGCATTGCCTCGCAGGCATTGGTTAAAAGATTTATAACGACTTTTGAAATCTGGTATTCCGCACCCGATATGGAAGGAACATCTTTACCCTGGCTGAATTTTAATTTTACTTCGGGATGATATACTTTGAGCCTTTCCACTTCAGGCGATTCCATAATGTCGTTCAAAAGCGTGCTTATGTTCAAAGGCGTGAATTTATTTACACCTCTCCTTGAAAGCGAAAGAAGGTCCTCAACGATCGCGGCCGCTTTCTGTCCGGATTTCTTTATCGCAGTCACTTTTTTTCTCATGGGATCATCTTCAGGAAGCTTGAGCAGTAAAAGATCAGGATAAGCTACAATGCCGGTAAGAACATTGTTCAGATCGTGTGCGACGCCTCCGGCTAGCCTTCCCAAAGCCTCCATTTTCTCCGACTGGGCAAGCCTGTCCTCAAGGGATTTATTTCTCTCGTTTGTAATTATAAAGCTTGTTATGTCCCTCCACACGCCCACGAATCCTGAAAAAACGCCGGCGTCATCGATAAGGGGATTAATTTTAGCTTCAGCCCATTTCCGTGTCCTGTCGCTGCATATGAGCTCTGCATTGAAAACGATCGGGAAATTCACATTGGTAAAATTACTCTGGAATCTTGTCCTGATCTTCTGTATCTTTTCAAGAGTATCAGGGCTGGAATACTCTCTCTTTTTGAGAATCAGCAGCTGTTCCGGAGTGTAACCTAAAAATTTTTCGACAGACTTTGTTATAAAATTGAGGTTGAATTCTTTATCTGATGTCCATATAACATCGGATACATTGGATATCAGCAGGCTGTACTTATTCTCGCTGAGCTTAAGCTCTTTCTGCATTTCGATCTTTTTAGTGATGTTAGTTGAGATCGAAAGAATTCCTACAGGCACATTGTTCTCGTCATAATAGAGCTTTGATCTTGTTGAAACTATCCTTCTTCTTCCGTCAGGCAGATAACTCCCCACAACACCTTCCCAGTGTCCGTTCTCTTTTACATGTTTAATGATATCGGTTTTGCTGATGTTGTATTCAGGGTCAGGCGTCAGAAGAGATTTAGTCTGACCTATTATGTCATCTCTTTTGATATTGAGCTCTTTAAGGACAGCCTTATTTACATATATGATCCTGCCGTTCAGGTCGTTGATATTGACCTCATCTGAAATATTGTAAAGTACATTACTCTGGAACCTGAGTCCTCTTTCAGTGTGTTTTCTCTGCGTAATGTCCCTGAATACTGCGAGGTATCCTTTTTGCTGGCCTTTTTCCGTATATCCTATAGTCTTAACCTCAACCCAATAATTGCGCCCGTCCTTACCGCTGAGATCGATCTCGTTAGTTGTTACCTCCTTGAAGTTATCCGGATGCTGCCGCCTGAATATTATGTCTTTGTTCAGGACTCGTACAGACCTCATCGAGATGTACCCGTCGATCTTTTTCCCCAGCAGTTCGGTAAACTTCACTCCTAAATAAGCCTCGATCGAGGGAGTAATGAAAGTAATTCTGCCCTGCAAATCGGTGGTAAGAATGATATCTGTTACATTTTCGGTTATTAACTCGTACCTGTCCCTTATTGCCTCATATTCAATTTTTGATCTCTTCAGCTCTTCCAGTAACGATTCAAGCTCCCTGGTATATCTCCTTTTTTTCTGCATGTTGTAGATCAGAATTCCACCGAGCATGATCAGTAGATTTACGAAGCCGAGAAGTATGAAGGCCTGATATCCGATGCCCAGATAAAATGCGGAAGAAGTTTTCTCGCTGTCCATGTTCTGCAGCAGGTTGATGTATTTTATGATAACTACAGTAACAGCAGCCGATATCATTATACTTAAGTATATGACATACGAAGGACGCCAGCACAAAATACCTTCTTTTTTTTCGATATTTTCTTTTTCTTCCGACATTACTCAGCCTTTTTTAGAATATACGGTAGTTGGTTCTGAAGAAGAATGACATATTTCTGTTACCATCATTAAAATCATCGTCCGGAATATCAGTGTATAACGGTATTTTAGCTCCGACAACGAATTCAAAAAGACTTATCGGGTATTTAACTACGGGTTTAATATCCATAAATATTGTTTTTGTATTATCTTCATCCCCATTAAATTCAGACGCGAAGTGAATTCCGTAATTCGCATTAAGTCCAAAAGTAAGGTTGTACTGCCATCTGTAGTCTGCTCCGGCATTTAGAATAAAATCATCCCCCCTGTCAGTTTCATTATCAAAATCATCTTCGAAGGTACCATTCATGGTGTAGATAATGTTACCTCTGAATGTGAATTCATCCATAAAATAGTAGGCTGATAAAGCACCGGTAATGTCTGTGGTTTCGGTAGTTAAAGAAATTTTTACTCCATCACCTGCGTCGGCTTCATCATTTCCTGTTGGCAACTTGATATTTACATTAGTGTCAAGATATAAATTGTGATCGGGTAAATATTTCCCGTATCCTGCACCAATAGAAATGTCTCCAAGCCCACTTGCCGTATTTCCTGACCAAGTCTCTTCCCTTGATAAGAAATAAGGAAGTGTTGCGTTGAAACTAAACTCTTTCCACCTGTACCAGACAGGAATGTTAAGTTTCTTGTAAAATTTTGACATCATAGCTTCGGCAGAAGCTGTCATATCCTGATCCGGATTGTTGTCCGTAAATTCAGGATTCGTTGTTCCAGTAATTTCAGCGATAACAAAAGGTTCGTTAGTTATGATCTCATCACCTGCAGTGTTTGTAGTGTGATTAGTATTATAGTCATCTAAGTAATCCTCCTGCGCCCAGACGAAACTGATCGTAGTTAGAGTCAGTAACAGTAATACCTTTTTCATTTTGTCCTCCCAGATTTTTTAGTTTAGTTTTTTCCATAAATCGTTTGAAAGTTCGAATATCGTATCTATTTTTGGATTTTTTATGTTCTTGTGAGCTCTCATTTCTTTTTCCACATTGTTTACAATATCGGTAAACTTTATCCTGCCGTCAAGGAATTTATACACCATGATTTCATTTACAGTATTGAGGATCACGGGGAGAGTTCCGCCTTCTCTTGCTGCTGTTTCGGCAAGTTCCAGAGCCCGGAATTTTTTTCTGTCAGGCTTAAAGAAAGTTAACTTACCCGCTTTTGCAAAATCCAGCCTTTCGGAATTTATGTACTCTCTTTCAGGATATGTTAGAGCGTACTGGATGGGCAGCATCATATCAGGAAGCCCGAGCTGAGCTATGACAGATCCATCCTTGAACTGCATCATTGAATGGATCACCGACTCAGGATGAACGACTACTTCGATCTTTTCAGGAGGAACATCGAAAAGGTGAACAGCCTCGATCAGCTCAAAGCCCTTATTCATCAGCGTGGCAGAATCTATAGTGATCTTTTT
>DFZN01000048.1 GCA_002382735.1 bacterium UBP11_UBA4055 | reverse complement strand
CACTGTATTCCATATAGAACCAAAATAATAGTGCTGTTACGGGTTCGAAATTACAATTTATTACCGATTCTTTAAACCTCCTTTCTGAATCTGAACAAAAGAATGCAAGAATTCTTAGAGAACAGGAGTTAACTGATATTGGCAAAGATAAAGAATTAATTACATATCAGATTTTACTCAAATCTAAGACAGATTCGATAAGTACTTATTACGATAGTGCTATCGAACATCAAAATAATGAACTCCATGCTACATTAAATGATTTGACTCCTGAAGGTTATGCTAAGAATAGCAATACTTTGAAGAAAACTTACAACGATAGTATCAAATCTCTTCAAAGTTCACGATTAAACAAGATAAATGACCTTAAGTCATTCTATAATGATAAAATTGAATTTCGCAGTAAGTTAATTGAAAGTAAAAAAAGTAATTTAATTTCCCTTGATATCGTCTTGGATAATATAAAAACAAAGTGGAATAATGAAATCGCTAAGCAATCTTCAATTCTGCGTAAAGAAGGGCATCGTTCCGCTTCTTATGAAGATTTAATTCAGGATGCTGAAAATAGATACCAAGAAAGATTAAAGAAAAAAAAGCTTTAAGTCTTTTCTAACTTTAAAGTGTTTTCGGCCCCACTCACCTTTAGTGACTGATTACTACTATCCCACAACATTGGCTAAAACCATGCAGGCGAATAATATTGCACGGATTTTTAGCCATGACCGTAGCCCTGATCGAGAAAAAGAAAAAATCCTAATATCAGCTTGCTTTTTAGTGTGGCAGGTTCTATATTTTCCTTATACTTCAAAAAAGGTATGAAAGAGAGAAATTTGGGCTGACATGATACTTGAAAACAAAAATATTGAGTACAAGATAAATCCTGAAAGGTTGAGATTTTTAATTGATTTATACAAACTGTCCAATGAGGAATTTCTTTCTCTGCTTAAAGGTAAAAATATTAAGCCGGTACTGACATCACAGCAGCTTGAAAGTGTTCTACATGGTAAGTTGAAAGTATCAGAATCAGTTCTTAAAAAAATTGACAGTGTGTTTGAAAGAGGATTGACCTGGTATATTTCAAAAAGAGATCTACCCGGTAGAGAAAATTTAAGTGTGTTTTTCAGAAAGGATAAATTCAACAGTGAATTAAATCTGGGCGCAATAAAGAAGATCGAAGAATATGAAAAGATCAAAACCGAAATAGACTCTATGTGCAGTTATATAAATTATAATGCTGAAAGGAAAATGCAGTATTCTCTCAGTGATGATCCTAAAGAAGTTGCAGCGATCGTCAGGCAGGGATTCATAAAGGAAGAAATCAGATTAAACCGAAAAAGTATTTTTAATTCCCAACTTGAAGACAGAAAATTTCTCGAAGGATTAATCAGGCTGATAGAAGAATTCAATGTTTTTGTTTTTGAATTTGTTGACTTAAAGAAAAAGGAAGAGTTAAGGTCTGCTTTCAACGGCTTTTATATTCGTAATAATCTGATCGTTATCAAAAGGCAGGATTATTTCAAGAGAGAAATATTTACACTTATGCATGAGTTCGGTCATTATTTAATAGATAAAGAAGAGATTGATAAGATTACGGGAGAGGAGCTGATAGATAAATCCGGCGATATTGAAAAATGGTGTAATGATTTTGCCTATTATTTTTTATCCGGAAATTATGATGCTAAACTGAAGGTATTATCATTTGCGTCTATTGAAAATGATTTTCATGAAGAAACGGTCAAAGAAATCGCTTTCAGAACGCATTTAAGCAGCCTCGCACTATATACAAGGATGAGAATAAATGAGAGAATCTCTTATGCTGATTATGAGAGAATAAAAAAAGATACAAAAAGAATAATGCAGGAGATTAAAGAGAGTAATGCAGAAGAATTAAAACAAAAAAAGCAATTGGCAGAATTAAAAGGTGAAACTTATTTTATACCTCCGAAAAAGACTATTGAATCTAAATTGTACAAGGAACTGATTAAGATAAATTACTTCGAAGGCAACATTAGTGAATCAAAGGTGATCGAATCTTTGAACATAAAGAACAAGTCTATTGAAGAGGTAATCTACTCATGAGATTTGACCACCTGATAGTTGACAGCTCAAGTCTGATCAACTTTTTTAAATATTATCATTCATTCACTGCACAGAATCACAAAGACGAAAGAATAATATTTGAAGGGCTTCAGGAATTTTTGATAAATAAAGTGAAATCCGGAGAAATTATAATTCTCAATAAAGTGTTTGAAGAGTTAAAGCACAATAAATACGATTTCTTCAAGGCTGAAATTTAAAAATTTATTATTGACACAATGCCTTATTTCGAGAGAGTTCAGGAATTAACGGATAAGTATTACATAACAGAAAATGAGAAATTTTACAACAATGATAAAACCAAGATCTCTGAAGAAATTGATAAATTTGAAAATAAATATGCGGATCTTTATTTAGTAGTGTATGCTTCTCATTTGAAAGAGCAGGGAAATAATGTTTTATTGATTTCAGAAGAGAGCTTTTCAAAAGACAATAAAATGTTTCCCAAAATACCCTATATTTGTAAGAAAGAAAATGAAGATATCTGGTGCCGTGATTTGCCTTACGCTCTGTTTGAGTTTTATAAAGATGAGCTGGAGTTTGAATTCAGGTGTAAATAATTTCAGACGGATAAGATTCAAGTATAAGTAAAAGTTTCAGTAAAAACAGCAAAAGTTTCAAGTATAAGTTAAACTTTTAAGGCGTGATCGACCAGCTCTTTTATATTCTCTTTCTTCGTAAAATCAACGGGATTCTCCATGACATTCAGCATTCCGGTCTCATCACCGTCAAGCGGGATGCCTTTTTTCTTTTTCGACATGATCTTCATTTTTAGAAGTTTGATGGGTAATCTGTCGAAAAATCCGAGCTTTGTTAGGTCGAATCCGCCTCCGTAAATGATGGTATCGTAAGATCTGAATATGCTTTTGTGCGCTCTGTCCGCAGGGAAAAGATCGGCTCTGAGTTCTTCAGCGATCCATTCCGCATACTTTTTTACGAATCCCGTTTTGGAGCTGTAAATGACCAGTGTTTTCAATCTACTACTATCCTCGGTATATCTCTTGACAGTCTTGAAAGTATCTCGTAATTGATCTGCTGGGTGATCTCGCTGAAAGAATCGACCGATATCGCCATGTCGTTCTGCTCGCCGATCAGGATGACCTCATCTCCCGGTTTCACATCGCCGGCTCTTGTAACATCGATTGTGATCATGTTCATGTTCACAAGTCCGATCACCGAGCATCTGATGCCGTTTATCAGAACTCTGCCTCTGTTGGAGAGGGATCTGCTGTAGCCGAAAGAGTATCCGACGGGCACTACAGCCGTTCTGATATCTTCCGATGCGAGATAAGTCGTTCCGTAGCTGATGAACTTGCCGGTTTTGACTGTTTTTACGCTCATCACTTCACTCTTCCATGTTATCACGCGTTTTAGCGGATTGTCAAATCCGGACTTGTTATGAAGATATCGTAAAAAAACTTCCCGGCTAGACCAGAATCCGTACTGCATTATGCCTATTCTGACAAGATTGAACCTTGAGCCAGGATAGCAGACCGCAGCGGCTGAACAGGCGAGATGACAGTATTCCGATGCGAGACCTTTCTTTTCGAGTTCAGCTTTAAATGTTCCGAAAGTATTGATCTGATTCTTTACTCTCACATGATTGGCTATACTCTCAGGTCCCGCAAGGTGAGAACACAGCCCTTTTATTTCAAAATGTTTTATATTGTCTAAAATTATTTTCAACGCCAGTTTGAAATCCTTTTTAGAAAGACCGGTCCTGTTCATGCCCGTTTCGACCTCAATATGGATCTTCGCAGGCTTTTTAAGGGTTTTAGCTTCAGATAGTGCGTCATTTAGTCTTTCTAAATTGAAAACATAGAATTCGATACCTTTTCTTACCACATCTTTCAATTGTGAAGTACCGATCCAGCCCATGATCATGATGTCGGCTGTTTTTTTTGTGATCTTATAAACCTGTATAGCCTCGTTATAGCTGAAAACTGAAAAATGATCTATGCCTGCTTCTTTTGCCACAGGTACATAAGCTTCGATCCCGTGACCGTACGCATTAGCCTTGACCACAGACGATATTCTGACATATCCGCCGACTATTTTTTTTATCAGGTTTAAATTGTTCTCAACAGCAGACCTGCTTATGTGGATTTCCATGGGGTGTTCCATGCATAGAATATAAGAAAAAAATTCCGTTATATCAAATTGAGTTATATAAAGTAAAATTTTGGCATAGAAAGATAGGTTTTGTGAGGGATGATTAGTAAAACAAGTGAATATAGGAGTGTTATTTTAAAAGAAGCATTCTTTTTGCGCCTATCGTTATGCCGTCAGTTTGCAGCCTGTAGAAATATATTCCGGAGTTCAGACCGGATCCGTCAAATTCGACTGTGTGACGGCCGTAAGATCTCTTTTCGTTCACAAGTGTTTTCACAAGACTCCCGGCCGTATCGAATACAGAAAGATCCACCTTCGAAGTCTCCGGTATCGAGAAACTGATCTCGGTGACCGGGTTGAACGGGTTCGGGTAATTTTGGTGTAGAGCAGCTGATGCCGGCAGGGGTGAGGAGTCTTCGATATTCGTTCTTTCATCAAATCTGTATACATATAGGTCGCCTCCGACTATCGAAGCAGAAATATAACCGTTGTCTACTACTGTGATCTTACCGGTATTGGGATACTCCGTCACCCATAAAGTATCAAGACCGAATTCAGATATGTCCGCTTTTATCACCGAAGTGCCGTTCCTTATAAGAAAAGAATCTCCGTAATTGAGTAATTGATCCGGTCTGCTGTCAATATTGTTCAGCCATAAAAAATTTCCTGTGTCATTATCAATATTGACCATATACAATTCACCCGGTTCTTCGTCATAATCCATATCTTCATCTCTCCAAATTGTTGCCAAGGATGAATGACCGTCAGGTCTGCTGTTAAAATTAAAAAAATAAGTTCTTCTTCCGTTTGGAAATACTTCAGAATCAAAACAGGGATAGTACTTTTCCCAAATTACTTCTTTCAAATCGTTAAGATATTTTATGTAATAGAATTCTAACCTGGAAGACCAGCCTCCCATATATCCGCTCAAAATCATACCTGATCCGGTATAGCAAAAATCTATGAAAGTATATTCAAAAGGATATGCGCCTTCATAATAATCATAATAATATCGTATCGAGTCGGGAATGTTTTCGGAAGTAACATAATATGATTTAATAAGATTTAAAACAGAATCCCGTTCAACGATCGTATCATTTGTAAATCCGTCCGGATATCCGACATAATTGGAATAATGATGCCAAACTCCATTACCGGAGGCGTCTTTTAATTTATAAGTAAAAAATTTCTCAGCCATGTAAGGCTCATATACTATACTGTCAGAAATATCTCCTGTTATTTCTGTTGAATAAAGATTTGTGCTGGTGCTACCCCATGGATCGCCAGTGCTGTTATCTCCGGCAAAAAAGAAACCGTTATAATTTGCAGCTATAGCCTCAAATCCGTAATTAAATATATCGCCGTAGTTGGAACTAAAAGAAACCTGACCGTCAGAATTATCAATTCCGTAAACCCATGAGTCTCCATAAGTGAATTTACTGACCTTCAGTGGATCGTCCTGAATTCCAATATAGGTATTACCGTTCGTAGAAGCATCGATCCCAATGAGACGGAAGAACTCCCAGTCTAAAGGTATGCTTTTTTCCCATAGTATTGTCTGTGCAGTGAGAATTCCTGCAAAGCTAAGAATCATAACAAATATCTTCATTTTACATACCTCTTATTTTATCAGTAACATACGCTTTGCGTCTATCGTTATGCCGTCAGCTTGGAGCCTGTAGAAATATATTCCGGAGTTCAAACCGGATCCGTCAAAGCCGATCGTGTGACTTCCGTAAGTTCTCTTTTCGTTCACCAGCGTTATCACAAGTCTCCCGGCCGTATCGAATACAGAAAGATCCACCTTCGAAGTCTCCGGTATCGAGAAACTGATCTCTGTCACAGGATTAAATGGATTTGGGTAATTCTGGTGTAGAGCAGCTGAGGCAGGCAGGGGTGAGGAGTCTTCGATGGATGTAGCTGTATTGATCTTTTTGATTACAATATTTTGACCGTCTGTTCCTGCTGAAATGAAACCTTCTTCCACAGGCCTGATCAGATCTGCATTTGAGACATTATATGTCCAGTCAGTAAAGAAATCGTTATCGGAGAGAGTGAACTTTATGATATTATCAGAACCTGTTATTCTTAAGATGTATTCATCAGTACCGATGCGGTGTGTAAATTCTACGAGCTCATCGTAAGGACCCAGTGTGCTTTGTACATTCCCTGTTGCATCGATGTAGTCAATAAAATTCTCATTTTCGTCATGATCGAAGTCATCATCAAGGTCTTTCCATACTCCCCACAGGCAACCACCGTCTTCAGTTGCCGATACAGTTCTTTCAAAGTAAGACAGATGATCTTTCAAGGAAGCATACCCTAAAAAATATTTCTGCCAAACAACATCCCCGTTACCGTCAATTTTAATAAGAAAGCTGTAGGGGTTATTCAAATACATTCCTGATATCGTACCGGTCAGAAATATGCTGCCATCCGAAGACATATCATAATCTGTAATTTCAAACCAGTATATGAATTCGTCCTCATAACTTTCAATGAATAATGAATCAGGAAAATCGATCATGTATTTACCGGCTATGATGTCACCGTTCAGGTTCATTATCATTTCATGACCATTACTGCTTTTAAAATATCTGTCAAAATAACTCAGTCTTGAAATTGTTTGATGAAGGTGTGAAGATTTCATTTCCCTGAAACTATATCCTGCGTTAATATAACTGCAATTATACTCAATTGTATCACAAATCTCATTCTCGTAATAGATCTGCCACCCACTGCCGCACACGAAATTAGGATCACCGTTCGAATGGTTCCCTATCAGTGTGTAGCCGTTATCTGTTAATCCTAATCCTTTTATCCCGTCACTGAAAACTGTTCCAAAATCTTCACTTGAAACAATGCTTCCGTCTTGTTTAAGTGAAATCATTTTAGTTGAAGGAAAATGAACGGTAGAATCACCGTAAACAGCATAATTAGGTCCGTTAGTGTAGCAAGCAATAAAAATATCACCATTGTCGGCAACTTCAATCCCGACAGGACCATCGTCATCTGATTCAAAAGGTATGCTTTTTTCCCATAGTATTGTCTGAGATTTAAGAAATAAAGTAAAAGCAACAAATGAAACGAGCACAACTTTCCTCATAATAACCTCCTACTTTCAGCAAAATATTTTACTTTCGAAGGTTAATATAATACCTAAACTCTGTTTTTCAAAGCGAAAAATTAATTATTTTTCCGGAACAAGGTCAATCTCGACTATCTCGTTGTTTGATCCGACGCGCATGAAAGGACCCCAGATGCCCGTTCCTGAAGTCGTATAGAGCTTCATTCTGCCGATGTCGTAAAGGCCGTAAATGTATTTGTAGCGTGCGCGGACGAAAAACCAGAACGGGAAGATTTGTCCTCTGTGCGTATGGCCTGAGAGCATAAGGTCCATTCCTTCTTTCTCAGCTCTGTCGTAGAGTTCGGGCTCGTGGTTGAGGAAGATGTTGAACTTTGATGCATCAATTTTGATGCTGTCGAAGAAGACCTCCTGCTCCGACCGTTTATTCATGAGATTGTTCATGTTCCACTCGATGCCGAAAACAGTAATCTCGCTGTTGAAGTCGTCCTGTCTTCGTCTGTGGTCCAGGACATTGATCACTTTGCAGTCTTTGAAGAAGTCGTCTGTATAATTAGAATATCTTTCGTGATTGCCCGTTATGAAATATGCCGGAGCCTTCAACGCTCTCATTAACTTAAGTTCTTCAGGTTTAAGCTTGTGGTCGTCAATAAAGTCGCCTGTAATAAATACAGCTTCAGGGCTGATCTTATTTATCTCGGCGATTATCTTTTCAAGAAAATGAACCGACTCAATGACCAGATGAACATCGGATATCTGGACGAACTTGTATGGTCGTGTTATTTTATCCGAACTGATCTCTATTCGCTTAGTCGTAAGAGATGATGCGTTGATAAAACCGTAAATGAAGACTGCGGCTATCGTGACTGATATGATGATGATATTCGTCTGAGGCGTCAGGTGAACCGCAAAATTTATAAACTTCAGAAGAACGGACAGGAAAAAAACATACATCACAAGAACGGCAAAGTAGAAGCTCAGGTTCCAGAGGAATGTGATATTGAAACCTCTTCCCGCGAACATCATTACATAGAAAACTGCCATCACCGCAAGAGAGTAACCAAGCATAGGTTTAACCGTAATTCTCTTTTCGAGCAGCGAGAAAAGCATGATGACGGTCAGAAAAGTGAAGATGTAGAAAGTGACCGATATTGTTGCAAAAAACATAATAAATGCCTTAATTCCGTTCATACTCTGACCTATTTTATTAAAAGCATCCTTCTGATCCCGGCCTGTTTTCCGTCAAGTGTCAGACTGTAGAAATATATTCCCGAATTAAGTTCAGATGCGTTGAATCTGACTGTGTATCGTCCTTTATCCCTGATACCTTTTGCAAGTCCGGCAACCCTTTCTCCTTTTGTGTTGAAGACAGTCAGTTCGACCATACTTTTCGCGGAGATTGAGTATGTTATGTTCGTCTCAGGATTAAAAGGGTTCGGGTAGTTCTGGCTCAGTTCTGTTACAGAAGGTGTAAGCCCGTTATCTTCAGCAATGGATGATCCGACAACAATTCCCGGGAAATTTATGTTGTCTATTCGGGCACAGTCATCTCCGGCACTTGCAGAACCGTCCTTGAGGTAAGTCCATTTAAATGTTCTTTGACCGGCTGTCACAGGGAAGGCCGCGAGCTTCCATTCAGAACTTATTCCGCTCCATCTTCCTTTCTGAACTCCGTCAATATAGAAAACCACCGCGTCATAGTTACTCTCTGATGAAGTTCTGTAATAGAAGGAAATTTCGCCGTCATTGACCACCTCGCAGTCAAGCAGCATCGATGTGTTCTGTCCGTGAGTTATGGCTCCGGATCTGGCGGAGAAAGTGCCCTGGTAAACCGCTGAGTCCTCGATCGTCCACGGAAGAGCGCCTTCAAAATACCACGGGTAGCTCGTAAAATCGCCGGTCTCGAAGTCCTCGCGCTGAGATCCGACCTCGATGAAGAAATTTTCTGAATACGATAAATTGTTATCCGCGGTCAGGCTGAATGTGATCTCTGAACTATAGCCGCCGGCTCTGATATCCGCTGCAGAAACAATGTAACGGAGTTCAATGACCTCAGAAGGATAAACCGTGCTGTAAGTCTGATCCGCAGTGTTGACCGTTATTCTTTCATCTGATGTACCAATAACTGCTGTTAGGTTGTTAAGTTTTCCGTGGCCTGTATTGGTAAGATAAACTATTACTTCTCCAGTTTCGCCCGGATCTAAAATATCATCTGTAACTTCAGCTATACCGATCCCGTAGATCTCCGGCAGCGGTTTGCTGGCAGTCAGTCTGATAGTGCTCTCCCAGCTGTCTTCGGGATCGCTTATCACCAGATTTATAACGAACTCATGCTGGTCAGGTACGGATTCTGATACAGTGAATGAAAACATGTCATTTATTTCAAGAGAGTCCTGAGAGTTTATTATTCCAACAGGAACGGATGTTTGAGTAAGAGCGATGAATTCGTCATTTACTGAAATTGACATTACCAGATCGGAAGCATTCAGCAGCCCGACATTTTTTAGTTTTGCGGATATGTTCACGGTCTCACCGAACTCAATGAGATTATCGTCTCCGGCGACAAATGAATAGCTGTCAAGAGTAATATACTCACTTTCGTTGGGGTTTATGCTTACGGGAACGCTTTGGAGCAGAGTATTAAGTCCTGAAACGCGCAGTTCAGCCGCACCAAGTTCGTAAGAAGAACTGATAGGGATACGGGCGAGCCCGCTTGTATTTGTTTTCACATAACCGAACACCTTTCCGTTCTGAACAAGCGCGCAGTCAATGTTTGACAGAAAGTTTCCCCCCGTTCCCGAAACTGTAACCAGATATTCGCTCTG
>DFZN01000015.1 GCA_002382735.1 bacterium UBP11_UBA4055 | reverse complement strand
TTATCCGTCATCTTTAGAAAAGGGTTTGCGAAGTGAGAAAGCTCTTAGAGTTGTATTAGCAGAGATGTACATCAACGGAGTCTCTACCCGGAAGGTAGAGAAGGTATTTAAAGAGATGTGCGGGCTGGATATAAGCAGTAACGATGTAAGCAGAGCTGCAAAAATGCTTGATGAGGAACTTGAGAAATGGCGGAACCGTCCACTCGGCAAGTTCAAATATCTTCAGCTTGATGCGAGGTATGAAAAGACGAGAAGAGACGGAAGAGTGCTAAGCACAGCCGTTCTTGTTGCGGTCGGAGTAAGTGAAGACGGCTATAGGAGCGTGCTTGGAGTAAGCGTAAGCATAAGTGAAGCTGAAGTACATTGGAGAAACTTCCTTATATCTTTAAAAGAACGAGGGTTACACGGTGTCGAGTATGTAGTAAGCGATGATCATGAAGGCTTGAAGAAAGCACTTCAAACAACCTTCGGTTCTGCTTCGTGGAACAGGTGCCATGTTCATCTTCAAAGGAACGCATTCGCTTATGTACCGAAGGTCGCTATGAGAAAAGAGGTAGCCGGAGATATCAGCTCGATCCTGACTGCCCCGGATCTTGACGAAGCCAAGCGGCTTTTGGAAAAATATGTTAAGAAGTACGAAACAACAGCTTCAAGGCTATCTATATGGATGGAAGAAAATATCCCGGACGGCTTCGCAGTTTTTGAACTTGATAAAAAGTTCAGGTCAAAGATGCGTTCAACAAATATGATCGAACGACTAAACAGAGAAATCAAACGAAGAACCAGAGTATGCAGCCTGTTTCCGAACGAAGAATCGCTTTTAAGGCTAGTAAGCGCTATCTTAATGGAAACGAGCGAAGAATGGGAAAGTGGAAATAAATATATGAGCTTTGACAAAAATTATGAAAAATGCTAAGCAAATTTACAGAAAAAGACTTGCATTACCTACAAAAAAATACTAGATGTCGTTAAGTGACTTTGCTCCCCTTCCTATGTAAATGAATACTTTCCTGAGAAAATCGTATTTTGTCTTGTCGTATGTATTCTTTATATTGTCATAAATCTTCCCGCCCTCAGAATGATCTTTTACATTCCCTCCTACTATAAAAACACTTGCATCAGATACTTTCTCTGCGGGAACATTATCGCGGAAGAAGTTTTTGTTCCCTGAAATTTCCTCAAATATCGAATCATCGATATGCCGCCATGTAGAAAAATAGAAAGTATATTTTTGAGGGTCAGGATGAAATATATTATTTTTTATAAAATGGCGACCGGGTTCAACAAATACAGGTTTTTTATTCTTTCTAAATATTATCAGATGTGAATCTTCTACATATAAATAATCTTCTGATAAAAATTTTAATGTGTCGGGATCAAACCCAGGATCGTTTAAATAGTTAAGTTTCCCACCGTTGAGAATTGTTGCTGCGCTGTTTATTGAAAGTTCACATTCCATGCTATTAAGAGTTGTGTTGCCGGTTAAAGTATCAAGCGTCGAGTTCTGAATGTAAATACCGATACCGCAATCTTTGACAAAATTGCTATCCACTCTGAAATGAATGGAAAGCTCGTCAAGATAGATCCCCGACGATCCGTTACTTTTTCCCTGTGTACCGGTAGCACTCCCGTAAGAATTGATCACAGTGTTGCCTCTTATCAGCTTATTACCTTCATAGCTGTGATAGGTATATATTCCTCCTCCGTCAGACATCACCTGCATCGTATTCTCAATATGATTATTGAGTACTTTACTTTCCGCACAGTTTAAAAATCTTATTCCGCAATAACCAGTATTCTTGACAGTATTCTTTGAGATGATATTATTTTCCCCGTAAATTTCAATGCCGTTAAGATTGTTAAACCCAACGCTTTCTGAACTTAGAGTTAAACCGATGCTGTCTATGTGATTTCTTTCTATAACGGAGTTATTTGCCAACAGCCTAATGCCATAGCTGTGCAGATTCTTGAAAGAACATTCTGATATTTTTATGTTTTCATTGTATTTATTTTTAGTTAAAATTCCGTATGTGCAGTTCGTGAATCTGCAATCTTTTACAGAAATATTCTTTGAATTCTCTATTCTGATCCCTGATCTAAAATTCCTGAATTCGAGACCTTCAATTTTTACAGTATTAATTCCTGCGATATCAAATCCGCTATTATCATCTTTCCTGCCCGATGAAACATATATCCTGCATTTATCTTCTGTTGGAGAAAAGTAAAGGATCCTTTCATCTTTTTCATAAAACCATTCACCTTCACTGTCGAGAGCTTCTTTATGCCTCTGTATGAAATATCCGTTATTTTTTCTGAATGGATCCACCGTGCTTTCATCAGCTTCAAAACGGCCTTGAACCGATGTTGCACTTCTAACTTCATAAGACCACTGCTGAGTTTTCGTAACGATCTCAGCCCCTATCCAGTCTGCTTTATTGTCGAAATCATAAAAAATTTTATTCGGTTCTTTCGTATCAACGCTGTCTATCTGAAAAAAGCCTGCGTACGAATTTTTCTGCCCTTTAATGACCTCTTCTTCAATATCAGGTTCTCTCGCCATTATCAACCGGTCTGAATCCGCATACACATTCTCCACCGATTCTAGACCCCTTACAGCCTTTTTATAGAACTTATGCCCGTTAATTATTTCGTGATTCTTCCAGTCACCCGCATCAAAATCAAAATGATAAATACTCCCGTCAAGAACAGGTTTCGCGAGAGAAGTATCTCCGTAAGCCCCGAAATAGACATTTTCCGGAGTACCTTTGAACAGATTAATATGAGCAAAATACCTTTCTCCCCGCCTGAAAAGAATGGAGTCCCCTTTAATAAGATCTATATTATAGAACATTGACACATCAGAAATAAAATGTGATCTGGAGAAAACTGCCAAAACGAAAATAAATGCAAGATTAATGCTAATATACTTCATCTTCTAACTACTCTAAAACCTGAATACTGAATATAACCGCTAGCGCTCATACTCATATAATCTCTATACGAACTCCTGGAGCAATCTGAATAATTGTTCCAACTGCCGCCTCTTTGGATTCTGTAAGCACCTGTGGAAGGACCTGTAGGATCAGTTTGCTGAGCCGATGAATAGCTTGAGTACCAGTCCCAGCACCATTCCCAAACATTTCCGCTCATGTCATGTAAGCCCAACTGGTTACTCAATAAAGAACCTGCTTCTTTAACTGTACCGGTGAGATCATTTCCTGAAAACCATCCTTTATTTAAAAGATCGTCATCTGTTACACACCCACTATATAAATAATCATCATTGTTTAAAACACCACCTCTTGCAGCAAATTCCCATTCAGCTTCCGTGGGTAGCCTGTAGCCATTTGCATTCCAATCGCAGATCACTGCGTTCCATGCAGAGTTAGAACTTGAAGGTACAGTGCCCCAGTCATTGGTATCAGTTGACCCGTTTATGGAATAACAGGGAGTTAGTCCTTCAGCTACACTTCTTTTATTGCAGTATACAAGAGTTGCATACCAGTGGACATTAAAAACCGGAAGCGCCTCGGCTATACCATACTGTTGAAGAGAAGGATTCGATCCCATGATTTCGTAATATTCTTTCTGAGAAACTTCATATCTCCCGATATAGTAATCCGCCAGAGTTACCGAATGTACTGGTGCTTCGCTGTAATGACCAACGCACGCAACATCACCCATGCTGAACATTCCTCCTTCAATATACACCATATCGTAAGTATGAAGATCTATTATGTTAAAAATACTGGAAAAGCAATATATTGAGTCATTAACTTGACTTGTGATCTTTAACTGATAGTCTTCTGCTATTGTTAAGTCTTGAGGTATAAGCCATTCGAATAGACTGTTACTGGGTATTTTATCTGTTATAATTCTGCTAAATACACCGGATTTATACAACTCAATTTTTACGCTGTCAGAAATATTGTCAACATATCTAATTGTTTGAACCCGCTCCTTCATCCAAGACGAAGAAATGTAAGGTGAGTTGATGGAAATGAACACAGGAATATCATCACTTACATTAAAGTGTTCATCAGATTTATCAGATATCTGCAAGTTCAATACGCTGCTCACACATATCTGATAACTCTTTAAGGTGTCTAGGTCCAAAGGCACATTCCAATCATAATTACCATCACTCGTGGTTGATAATGCAATTGTGGAATTATAAACACCGTCATAATACAATTCTATGCAAACATTTTCATCGAAATTATCAGTCCATTCAATAGTAGCTTTCTCGCCCCTTTTAAGCACCGTAGTACTGTCAGGAAAACATATTGAAACTGCATAATATTCTTGTTTTGTCTCGGAAGATCCAATTCTGAATCCGATTGCTCCAGGATATCTGGTGCTTGGATTATAGGTTGCCCTGTTAGTAATCCTGACTCCCTTAGGAGTACTGTATCTCGAACCTCCTCTGCGCATTCTCTGCGCCACTTGTTTCTTCCCAATTGGATTTATTTTTTTATTTCCATCAAAATAGCTGAACCAGTCCCAGCAAAAATCAATCGTGTTTCCGCTCATTCCATAAACTCCGATCTGATTAGGCAGTTTACTTTTTACATCCCTAAAAACAGCTGAACCATATACAGAATACTTTGATAGATCAATTTCCTCCATACATCCGCTGAATCGGAAATTGTCTGATTCATAAATACCGCCTCTTGCAGCAAATTCCCATTCAGCTTCGGTAAGCAGTCTATAACCGTTTGAATTCCAGTCGCAAATTACAGCGTCCCACATTGAATTCTGCGTAGTCGGAATTGTTCCCCATTGATCGGGATCTGTTTGACCATTAATTGAGTAACATGCATCCAATCCGTCTCTTATGCTTCTTCTATTACAATAAACAATGGCGTCATACCAACTAACTCCATAGGCGGGATAGTTATCTCCGATTCCCCAGCTACCCCAATTCTGGACTACGATATTGTCTGATCCCATTACTTCAATCCAATCTTTCTGAGTGACTTCGGTATCCTGAATATAAAAGCTGTTCAAGGTTACAGAATGTAAAGGCTGTTCGTCATAATAACCTTCCTTGTATCTGTCGCCCATAATAAAACTCCCGCCTTCCACATATATCATATTTACCGTAAACCGGTCTGAAGCTGTAACTTCGTAGAAACATTTATCTGATGATTCAATATCGTTATAATAATTGGAGGTTGTACTGTCAATTTTGTTCATCTCTGAATATGGAAAGAAGCCTTTGTGAACATAATACAATTCCGCACCTTTAACTTCTTCCCATGTAAGAACTATTTCATCCCCATTCTTTGATATGTTAACACCTCTTGGAATTTCTGCACAGTTGGCACTTTCTGGTATCACGAACAGAATACTCAGGATAGATAGATAGATAGATAGATAGATAGATAGATAATATCTACTCTGCGATTAGTCACAGCTTTTTTCTTACAAATTTTTTCTGCTTTCCAATCATTATTCATCTTTATGCTCCAAGATTATTTTTTTACTTTAGCAGCATCATTTTTTTACTTTGCACGCTCTTCCCATCAGAAAGATCATCAATCCTAATTTAAATTTGTTCTTCATAATATCCCTTCCGCTTTGTTACTCTTACAATATAATACTGACATCATGTTTTTGCAAAAAGAATTATTTTTATAACTGGAGCATTAGCACGCTATCGACCGATAATACTTTTCAATTCTTTTCTCGTTTTTTTCTCACTTTTCTTTTTAATGTTTCTAAACAGATTCCAATACTCCCCTATAAACAACTTGGCTTGAACAAAAATTTGGTTTCCGTGTGATATTCCGAATCTTGGAATCATTTGAGGATTATCATTGATGTTTAAATTTTTTGTCTCTGTAGAAAACGCTAACTTTATATCTGCTGAGCATAATATTTGTATTTCACGATCTCCAAAATCAATTTCAGGAACTCCGTTCGGGTAAGCAAAATAATCTATTTTATGATTGAGTAATTCTTCAAGTTGCCTAATTGATCCTAAAATCTCATTTTCGCAAATATCGTCATTTTCATTTGAAAGAATCGGATGAGTCAAAGTATGAGCTCCAATAGCGACAAGTCCTTCTCTTTCAATCTCAAAAAGCTGGTCGACGGTCATATTCTGACATTCTTTCTGACCGTTCGTAAATTTCTTACCGTAAATTTCAATTATCTGCCAGATTTCTGAAATTCTGAGCATTTTCATTAAATGTGATACAGGGTAATTCATAATTCTTTCTTCATTTATTCCTATAAAAGACGCTATAATAGATCTAAGTTCGTTATTGCCAAAACCTCTTATTTCCTGAAACCAGAAATTTTTTCTTTTGACAATAGCTTCAGGAGAAACAAAGATCGTAGCCGGTATTTTATATTTTTTTAATACGGGATATATGATTTCATAGAATGAAATATCCCCATCATCCACAGTAACATGACATGTGTTTTTTAGAGTTTTATTTCTTCCTAAAAAAAGTCCGATTTCTTCAGCTGATATAAATTCATATTTAGCTTTTAGAATTTTAATAACGCTTTCAAACCATTCGATTTTATTGACATCGTGAAAATTTATGATCTTGTTCAAGTTCACCCCTCATATTAATTAGATCCATAGTTAAAATCAGAATCAGAATCTGCAAATGTTACTGACACATTATCAGTTTTGAACTCAGTAATATCGTCCGAGAATTTACTTACTGTAACAATGAGATCATTACCAAATCTTTTAAATCCATTTTTTCTCATCACAGGAAAAAGACCCGATAAAGAACATCCGGTAAGTATAACTGTAAATTTCATTGTTTTGGATAAATATTTTACTGCCGATAAAATACTGTCAAACATTTCGTAGTTTCTGTGATCAAATCTGTAATCGACCAGCAAGAGACAGTTCATTTTCTTCCATGTTATCGGTCTTACAACAAAATAAGATTCGCTTTTATTATGTTTATAAAAAGCATATTTGCCTTCATAATGAAAAAATCTCCATTTTAAAAACTCGCGATCTCTCGAAAATTCTAACACATCCTCATTAAGATAACCGCGGTTTGATATCTCGGCATCGTCCGGATTTAATATTTTCAAAAATGTTCCGGAAGATGATTCAATCGCATTTGGGAATGAAGAAGTAATTATTTTTCTTTGTCTATTAAATACATACTGCATTAAAGCAGAAAAGCAATTATTGATCCTGTAAAATCTGGCTTCGCGCCCAATTATTAAACCTTTCAAGGCTAAATGCAATTTGACTGAAGGTAATGATAAACCGAGCCCGAATTGATTTTTGATTTTCATACACTCGATACCTATTGATAATCCTGCAAGTGATTTTCGTGCCCTTTCATGTACAAAATAATCCATTCCCCAGAAACCAGAATATATTTTCCCTTTAAATTTGAATCTGTTGGGCATAAGCAGGTTTTGTCCTGATATTCTTTTATGCTCGTCCTCCGCAACAATTATACCTCCAAAATGATCTGATTTATAGGGATTACTTAAATACCGGTATTCAAAATATTCTTTTGTCTCATGCTCTTGACTTTTTGGAAAATGTTCAATATTAAATTCTATCAAACCCTGTATATCTTCTTCCGTCGCTTTTCTGATTTTCATATCAGCACTTCCTCTATAACAGATAGCGAAAATAAATATAAATTTTCATAAGCATTAAAGCAAGATTTATTCACATCCCGCTGGCATTAATTACTTTACTTTGCTCCAATAAATACTTACATTATTGTCCGATTTCCTCATGTTAATTCAGGAAATTATATTGCAGCTCTTAACAATAGTCAAATAAATTATTAATGATGAGGTGTTTGATGCCTGTCGGAATTAAAGCAATAGAATACTACTTACCTGAAACGGTTCTTACTAATGAAGAACTTTCAAATCTTTATAAAGACTGGACGCCGGAGAAAATATTCAGCAAAACCGGTATAGATAGCAGGCATATTGCTTCTGAAGCAGAAACCGCGTCTGATCTTGCAGTAAAGGCATCAGAAAACCTTTTTAAAACTGGAATTATAACACCAAAAGAGATCGATTTTGTAATCTTAGCGACTCAAGCTCCTGACTATATACTTCCAACAACGGCCTGTATTATTCAAGACAGACTGGGAATACCTCAATCCTGCGGAGCTTTTGATTTCAATCTGGGATGCTCTGCATTCATTTACGGTTTGGCAATTTCTAAGGGCTTAATTAATTCAAAAATAGCAAAAAATATTCTTTTACTGACATCAGAGACTTATTCAAAACATATACACCCGCTCGATAAAAGCACAAGAACAATATTCGGTGACGGAGCTGCAGCAACATTAATTTCAGAAAACGGTCACGAAATCGGAGAATTCGATCTCGGTACTGACGGAAGCGGATACGACAGATTGATCATTCCGGCTGGAGGAGCAAGAATGCCGATCTCCGAAAAAACTAAAATTGAAAAAGAAGATAACGGCTCAATAAGATCAGACGAAAATATTTTTATGGCAGGCACTGATATTTTTAATTTCACTATAAGAGTTGTGCCTCAAAGCGTAAAAAGTGTTTTGGAAAAACATAATCTGGATATTAGTGATATAGATGTCGTACTTTTACACCAGGCAAACAAATTCATGTTGGATTTTCTAAGAAAGAAGATTGGCATATCAGAAGATAAATTTTACTTTAATATGAAAGATACTGGAAACACGATTTCCGCAACGATACCAATTGCTTTAAAACAAATGGAAGATATGAACAGATTAAAAAAAGGCGACAGGATATTGATATCCGGCTTTGGCGTAGGATTATCATGGGGTACAACTGTAATAACATATTGAAATGGAGAAAAAATGATCAGATCAAAGTTTGAAAACATAAGAATTGCCGGAATAGCATGCGCCGTTCCGACGGCAAAGGATGTTTTAGCCGATAAATACTCAAAGATATTCGGAGCTGAAGCAGTTCAAAAGTTTACTCAAATGACAGGTGTGGTTTCAAGACACTATACCTCAAGATACCAGACAGCCTCTGATCTTGCTTATGAAGCAGGCAAACATCTTCTGCAGAAAAAAAATTATGACACTGAAAAGATCGGCGCATTGATCTTCGTAACACAGACACCTGATTATTTTGTTCCTGCAACATCTTGTGTGCTGCATAAAAGACTTGGACTTTCAAAAGATTGCCTGACTTTCGATATAAATCTCGGATGCTCCGGGTATGTTTACGGACTACAGTCTATATCTTCACTGATGTCATTAAGCAATATTGAGTCTGCGTTGCTGCTCGTTGGCGACACATCCACAAAAACATACGCGCCTGAAGATAAATCCGCATGTATGCTATTTGGTGAAGGCGGTTCTGCAACATTACTGGAAAAAAATACAAGCAACAAAACAATTGACACAACTTTCAGGACGGACGGTAACGGGTTCAAGGCTATAATTATTCCTGCCGGCGCATACAGAAATGTTGACGCGTCGCATGAGCGCACATCATGGGCCGACGGTAATTTAAGGTCTGATTTTGATCTTTACATGAACGGAACTGATGTCTTTAACTTCACGATCTCAGAAGTGCCCAAACTTATAAATGAGTTCATGACAGATACTAAAACAACCCCTGAAGAGTATGACAGTATAATAATGCATCAGGCAAATCTCTACATTCTTAAACAGGTGGCAAAAAGATGCAAGATACCTATGGAGAAAGTACCTGTCTCTATGGACAGATATGGAAATACTAGCGTAACATCGATTCCGCTTACTTTATCCGACAAATACGGAGATGTAAGTGATAAAAATGTTAATGTGCTGATGACCGGATTTGGAATCGGACTTTCTTGGGGTGTCGTGACTGCTGAGATAAATACAAATGATATTTATCCAATAATATTGACCGATGAATATTATAAAGACGGAGCTGTAAAACATGATTAACCCAATGGACCTAACAGGTAAGCATATTATTGTGACAGGAGCGTCTTCAGGTATTGGAAAAGAGACTGCTCAGCAAATTGCAAAGCTTGGTGCTAAAGCATCCTTGATCTCCAGGTCAGAGGACAAACTAAAATTAGTAAAAGCTGTTCTCGAAGGTACAGGACATAACATCTTTCCGTTTGATCTTAAAAACATATCAGGTATAGAAGGATTGATAAAAAATATCGTTGAAAAACAGGGCCCGGCTGATGGTTTGGCACACTGCGCTGGTGTCGGTGATATGAGACCGCTACAAGTGACGAATTTCGATTTTATCCATGAAATCATGTTGATAAATTTTTACTCTTTTATAGAACTTACCAGGACCATTTCAAAAAAAAGAAACTATAACGAGAACACTTCAATTGTGGTTGTATCTTCTGCTGCGAGCAAGAAAGGAGATAAATCAAAAACTGCTTATTGCGCATCAAAAGGTGCATTGGACAGCTCGATAAGATCAATTGCTAAAGAATTAGCAACTAAAAGGATAAGGGTGAATTCTGTCTTGCCTGGTTTTCTAAAAACTGAGATGTATGATCTTTATCTGGAAAATGTCGGCAAGGATAGTTTTGAAAAAAATGTTCTCTCTCATCAATACTACGGAATGGGAGAACCGATCGATGCTGCCAATGCAATTGCATTTCTCCTGAGTGACGCATCAAAATTTATTACTGGTACAGGATTGATAGTTGACGGCGGCTATCTATCATAAAACGAAATCTGTTAAAATAAAAAAAGGAGTCGAAAATGACTAACACTGAAAAGATCGCATTGCTTGAGGACATGCTCGAACTTGAGAGCGGAGACTTAAAAGAAGAAACTACGCTAAAAGAAATCCCGGTTTGGGACTCGATGGCAGCTCTTTCACTTATAGTCCTCTGCGATGAACAGTTCGGGAAAAAACTGTCAGGCGAACAAATAGTAAAATTTAAAACAGTTAAAGATATTTTGGATTTTATGGAATAGAAATTTGAGAAAAATTATAATTGTTGGTGCGGGAGGACTTGGTAGAGAGATTATGCAATGGGTAAAAGATTTTAATTTTGCCTATCCAAACAGGGCCTTATATATAAAAGGATTCATCGATGATAATATTAAATCACTCGACGGTTACGATTGCGAATACGACATCATCGGAAATATTCAAGATTGGAAACCGAATAGTGATGAAGTGTTCGCCTGTGCATTTCACGATCCTGCGGAAAAAGAAAGGGCTGTAAGTCTTTTGAAATCAAAAGGTGCGGTTTTTGAGACGATAATTCACCCTTCAGCCGTAGTTTGTGAAAATTCCAGGATAGGAGAAGGTTTTATTGCTTATCCGAATTGTTATGTCAGCGTAAATGTCAAGATAGGCGATTTTGTAACTATTATGGCGTCAGCGATAGGTTACGACGCTCAAATCGGTGACTACACCACAATATGCTCTGAATGCGGTATTAGTGGAAAGATTAAGATCGGCAAAAGTGTTTTTGTGGGTAATAATGCGGTAATATTAACTACACGAAATATTGGAGATTTTTCGCATATCGCGCCTGGAAGCGTAGTGATGACAAATCTTAAACCTAACTCAAAAGTCATGGGAAATCCCGCGAAACAAATATTATTTTAGCATCATGTTATATTTGTAAAACTGGAGTTAAGTTATAATTCAATTCCATGCGCTATACTCATAAAAGAGGACGGCGGAGCCATAAAAGATATATTGTGATCGGCAAGTTCTGTCAGAACTTTTATTACCTCAAGATTGTAAATAATTGACTTAATTATTGACAACAATGTATTCTACAGTTATATTAATCTTAACAGTAGGAGAAATATATGAAAAACAATATAATTCTAACCGCAATCTTGCTATTTTCAGTATATCTTTTCAGTCAGGGTGCTGCCACTAAATCTGTAAAAATTACAGGCGAAAGATGGTTCAACTGGAACGGATCATCCTGGGTTGTAAGCCAGTATGACGACTATGTTCTTGACAGCCTTGGTACTGTGACGCAGATGGTCAGATATACATACAATTCTTCAGGCGTTATAACAGGCACAACGACTTACAACCGAACTGATTATACAGATTATTATACTCTAAGATACTATTACTCATGGGAGGGTTATAAGGAATGGGGACATTGGAGCTATACGTATAAATATGACCTTGGCGATACTAAAACAGCATACATCTATAATAACTACTACAACAGCATCGGGGGCGGGGAGGAAGAAACAATTACTTACACATACACTTACGAGGGTGACAAAATAACTGTAATTGATGAAGTTTCCGACTATTCTGTCTTTAAAGAAGGCGGAGAGCCTTCAAAATGGTTTAATTATCAGTACAGAACCACTTTCGAATATGATCAATTTGATAGAATAACTTCAGAACTAAAACAAGTAACATACGATCAATCCAACTGGACAGACAAAGAAAGAACTCTCTGGACTTATGACGGAAGCACGGGGACAGGAATAAATGAGATATATAAGAATACCGTATGGATTTTTCAAAATAAGAAAACAAGAACTCTGAATGCTTCGTATGATCCTTCGTTCGAGAATAGAAATGTATGGTCGTGGGGCTACTGGATAAACAGTCAGACCGATAATTTATATTATAACGCGAACGGCGACCTTTATGATACACAGACAAAAATTTATGACAGCGTATCAGATTCATACATAAATTACAAAAGACATTACATATATTTCGAAACTTTTACCGAACCTCTGACAGCACCGGTAAATTTTACATCTTCATTTTCAGACGCAAATATTACGCTTACATGGGATCCTGTAAGCGGAGCCACCGGTTACAAGATTTATTCGTCAGATGATCCTTACGGAACTTTTTCGATTGATTCCACGGGAACTCTGATCGGAACCCAGTGGACAGCTCCTGTTTCAGATACAAAAAAATTCTATAAAGTAACTGCAACGAATGAGGTGAAATAAGATGAAAAAGATCTATTTGTTAATATTGGTTTTCTCTTCTTTTATTTTCGCACAGAGTATTGCTATGCAGAGAGTTGAAAGTCTTTATTCTGTCGAAGCTTATCCTGTAGGTAAAATTGTAAGTATAAACGGCCTCGGAGACATTTTTGCTGTGAACTCAGGCAGCTCAGAAGTTTATGTCTTAAAAAACGGCTCAAATACATGGTCAAAAATTCTCGACTATTGCGGTACTGTTTCAGGAATATACAATTCTTCAGATAATGCAGTTTTAATAAAAACTTCAAATGGTCTTTACTATTCTTCGAACACTTCAACATACAGCCTTACACAGATACTGGTCGAAACTACTGCTTTCTGTGTGGTTGAGAACAGTTCGGGAACAATATACTGCGGTTCAACAGACGGTCTTTATAAATCTGATAATAACGGGACTTCATGGTCGATCACCTATGAATATCCGCTGAAAATGGCTCTAAGTTCAACCGATATTATGTATGTAGATGAATACAACAAAGGTCTCTGCAGATCAACTGACTTCGGTATAACATGGGAAGAGATCAATTATAATCTTCCTAAAGACAGCGTAATAAACGATATACAGGTCACAACTGACGGAACAGTATTTATTTCTGTAAAAAACAACGGAATTTATAAACTTTCAGGTACGGAATGGGTCACACAGGGATTTAATTACACAAGCGTAAACTCAATACACGCCGGGAAAGACGGATACATGTACTGCAGTGTTGCGGATAAACTATACAGGAAATATGTTGCGCAGTCATGGTGGCCCACAGTAAAAGAATCACAGGGCAGAGTAACTTCATTCTCAAGCAACTCAACAAAACTTATAGCAGGATATACCGATGATCTTTTGATCTTCGAATCAACTGACTGGGGAACAACCTGGACTACGAACGGTCAGATCGTTTATCCCACTGTAAGATCAATACTAACTTTAAGAAATTATGTATTCGTAGGAACGAATGACGGAATTTACACTTCAGCCGATTACGGTGCAACCTGGTCCGCCAAACAACTGTCTATTCCTGTAAATACTATAAAACTTGAAAGGTATGAACGAATAGCTATAGGAACGGATGACGACACTTATACTTCAGGTTTATTCCGTTCCAGTGATTATGGCCAGACCTGGGTACAAAGAAGCTGCCCCGTAAAAGAGATAACACATCTTATTTTCACTTCCGATTACAAATATTATGTCTCAGGTTACTGGGGATTCTACAGATCTGATGATTATGGTTCCACATGGCAAAGTTTATCATTCCCGGCAAGCAGACCTTTGGACTTTATAAGATTATCCGACGGTAGAATATATGCTCCGGATAGCCATGACCTTTATTATACGGATGATGATCTTAACTGGATTGATTCAGGAATAGATTATGTGTCATTAATCGAAAACACTTCAAATGACGGTATTGTATACTGGAATAGTTACAGTGATGTTTTAAGATATAAATTGAACGGACAATCCCAATGGACGGACTGGTCATTTTCTTCCTATTCTATAAGTTCACTTTATATTGATGAAAATAATATTGTTTTTGCCGGCGGTATCGATTATTTACGATATAGTTTATTTCTCGGCGGAGTTTGGAACAATATACCGATCTCTTCAGGAAGTAATGTAATAGCAATTTATAAAAGTAGCGACGGTTATATATTTGCTGGTGCCGGTATAGATAAAGGCTTGTATAAATCCAATATCCCGCTGGTAGTAAAATAAGTTTTAAACTTGATTTTTACATACATCTGTTATAAATTTGCACCTGTATATTTTTTACGGTAAGTTAATGTTATTTAACTCTTTCATATATTTGATCTTCCTCACGGCTCTTTTACCTATATTTTATATCCTGCCCGGAAGAAAAAGCAAAAACATCTACCTGCTGATATCAAGTTATGCATTCTACGCATACTGGGACTGGAGATTCTGCGGTTTTATTGCCCTTCTAACCATAATAAATTTTTACATCGGTAAGAACCTCGGCAGTGCTTCAGATACTGTAATTATTAAAAAAAGAAAAATGTTGTTTTGGTCGGGGATCATTTTCAACCTGGGAATTCTGATATTCTTCAAATATTTTAATTTCTTTATCGGCAGCTTCGGAGTTTTCTTCAGTTTATTCGGCACAAGTACTGATGATCTTCATTTGAACCTGATAATACCGTTGGGCATATCTTTCTACACTTTCCAGAATATATCTTATGTAACAGATGTTTTCAGAAAAAAAATCTCTCCCGAATATTCACTTACAGACTTCGCACTGTATGTCTCTTTTTTCCCTAAACTTATTGCAGGACCGATCGAACGGCCCGGAAATTTTCTTCCTCAATTGAAGAAAAAGCTTGCAGCTTCGAAGGCACAGTTATCAGAAGGTATAACTCTGATAATAACCGGCCTTTTTAAAAAAATAATGATCGGTGACACCGCCGGAAGATATGTTGATAACATCTTTAAGAATCTGGAATATTATAGTTCTTACGAGATCATAGCCGCGTTATTACTTTTTACGATCCAGATATATGCTGACTTTTCAGGCTATACGAGCATTGCGAGAGGATCAGCCAAGCTATTTGGGATCGAACTTATGAAAAATTTTGAGCAGCCCTATTTTTCTAAGAACATTTCTGAATTCTGGCGCAGATGGCATATTTCACTTTCCAACTGGCTTAGAGACTATTTGTATTTACCCCTTTCTTACAGTATTTCCAGAAATCTTCCTAAAGAAAAATACTTCGGTTTAAAGTCTGATTATATTATCTACATTCTTTCAACTATGGTTACATTTACGCTGTGCGGGTTATGGCATGGAGCAAGCTGGAATTTTGTTATTTGGGGAGCGCTTCACGGATTGTTCTTAACCGTTCACCGGTCAATGATCCTTAATAAAAAGGCTTTAACTCATAAAGCTGTTAGAAGCCTGTTTAGGTTTTCAGGACGATCTTTACAAAGCGCGATCAGCATTATATTTACATTTATTTCAATTGTTTTATCGTTCATATTTTTCGGGCTTGTGTCATTGACTGATGTAGCAATATTCTTTGAAAAAATTATATTTTGGGAGAATAGCGAAAATACTCTGCTTTTTACTTCCGTAATTATAGCTTACGGCGCAGCCGTATTCATATTTGATCTTCTCGAGTACAAAACCGGCAGCCATGAATTCATTTTAAAGATAAGGTCAAAGGGTATCGTATGGGGTATTTTGTCAGCCATTTTCTTCGTGACTCTTATTTACATGTTCATTGCAGAACCTTTACCTTTTGTTTATTTTCAATTTTAACGGGTGAAAATGAAAGTATTAAAGCAAATATTTTTGTTTCTAATTACCTTCACGGTTACTCTGCTGATCTGCGAGATGTTTTTCAGAACATCTTATGTGGCTATGGTCTCAAGCTCAGATTTCTATAATGACATAGGGCGGGGAAATAGAAGCGGTCTTACTTATGTCTATTTTAATGAAGGTTTTGGGATAGGAAAGTATAATGAATACCGCTATCTTGGTGAAGCTGTTCCGCCTGAAAAAGATCCCAATACTTTAAGGATAGCTTTGCTCGGTGATTCATACATAGAATCATTCCAGGTTTTTGAAAGGCATTACTTTGGAAATATAATTGAAGAAGAACTGGCGGGAAGAATTCCGAACAAGAAAATAGAAGTTCTGAATTTTGGAAGAAGCGGATTTGACATCGGTGATGTTTACGCATATCATAATACTTTCGTTCAGAAATTTGATCCGGACTTTGTAGTTTACATCCTATCTAATGATGATCTTTCCCCCAAAAACCCCGATCCTCTGCTTCCAAAAGTAAGAATGATAAACGACAGTTTAACAATTAACTTCGATTTTGATGCCGGGCAGATAGCTGCGTTTGAATATTCTAAATTCTTTATTCACAATTTCACTATTTTTCAAATAATGAACAGCGTGAGAAAAAAAGCTGCAAAAACTCCGATCCTGCCGATACTTTTTCAAAAATGTTATGATTGGTTAAAACCTGAATCAGTTGAGAAAAAATCTTCAGATAAAAAATCTTTTCAGCTCGATCCCATAACAAAAATTATCTTTGAGAAATTGGATCAGGAAAGAGTTATCGTGGTAAATAGCGATTACGAAAAATTCCCTGGAGAAATTCTTGGTATTTGCCTTGAAAGAAATTTGAAATTTATTGATCTGAGTGCGATATTAAACAGCTATTTGGTATCCGGTCAAGACTTGAATTACTGGAAAGCAACGGGTAGAAGAGGACACTGGAATCATAAAGGTCACATTGTGATCGGTAAATTTTTATCCGATCGATTTCATAGAATGATCAAAGGTCCGGAATAATGCTTAAACCTTACTTTTAATAAACTCCAAAACAGCTTCAAAAGCATCTCTGCTCATATTGATATCTGAAAGCTGTTTCTTTTTGAAAACTATTTTTGAAAAGTCATCTTTTAAACTAATAAAGCTAAGTCTGCCCTGTTTCTCAAGGTTTTCGTCAATTGACGGCCTCATGCCCTGAAAAATACTGTAAACGGGAGTGTTCATAGCAGCAGCTTCCCTGTTCATTGTTCCGCCGCCGCTAATGACGAGATCGCTGTAATAGACAATGTTGAGTCCTTCTTCTACTTTTTTTGGTACTATCACATTATTTTTGGAATTATTGATGTACTTTGCGTACTTATCCTTCTGAAATTCGTAACGCGGAACGAAAACTATCTGAACATTATTCTGCGAAATTAAATACTGAAAAAGATCTTCGATCAGGTTATATGAGATGTCAGCGTTGTAGTGGGATATTTCGCTGGCCGGCCTGAGGAGTATTATTATTTTTTCATCATCAAGCCCGAGCCTTTCTTTTATGGAAGGATCGTTTTTATAGAACGGCAGATAAATATTTTCTTTAAGTCCCGGATAAAAGTTCAGTTTTTCTTCCGGATAACCAAGCTTTATCAGGTGGTCTTTTTCCAGGTAATTGGTCGCAAGCATGTATTTACTGAGACTCTTGAACAGAAAACTTTCCATATGCTCGTAATCAAACATAATTATCGACGGCACTGCGAGGAGTTTTGAAGCCAGTATCCCTGATCTTGAACCGTGCGTGACCGAAAGATCGATCTTTTTACCTATGCCCCACAAAAGAAGCCTGAAAGTCCTGAGGAGATTGAAAAAGTACTTATTGAACTTATTCTTTCCTGGGTGCTTTCCGAACAGCCTGTACTTTATGCCCTTCAGATCGAGCAGTGGTACGGTTTGATTATAATCCCTTGCAGTAACATAAACCTTATGGTCCTTTTCAAGTTCCTTTATTATGTTCTCGAATATCTGAACATGTGGTGAATTATCTAGATCTATCCATATCGTTTTCAACTATTACCTCAGTGTTTGGGAAAATACTGTCCGAGCAGATATACGGCGGTCAGATTTATTATTTTTTTTATTTTTTTCTTACTTAAAGCTGACCTAAAAGCATGAAAAAAAGTATATTTTGATGCCTTCCAGGTAAAGCTGCAGAAGTGACAGGTCGGATTGCTGCATAAAAAAACAGAGGGATCTTTTTTCAAAAGTTCCATTTCAAAAGCAAGAGTATCTTTCATTGATGTTACAATACATTCTGCCTCCCCCACTTTTCCTTCAGAGAATATCTTTCCGTTCTCTCTGAAAACATCTATCAGATTGTTGAACCCCACAGGACAACCGTTGGCCCATCCCGCTCTGAAAAACTTTATCTTCCCCGAACTGTCTTTATAGTAGATACCTTTCGCTATCTTTTTTTGTTTAAGTTTGAGATCACAGATAGCAACATGCGTTGTTCCCACCCCGACCACCTTGTCTTTTCCCCCGATCCTAATATTTTTAGCTTCCATTTGCGCCATTTGTTTCAGAAACCCGTAAGGTTCACTTTCTGCTGTAAAATTTTCAGTCAGTTCTTTAGCGTATCTGCCTATCGCAGCAAATCTTTGTATGGGGTGAGTTGCCCTGAAAACATCGTTTCTTTTTGTTATCGCGTTCGTGATCGCGCCAGCATATGAAAGGGAACTGTCATCTGAGATCCTGTTTTTGTACATAAACCTCAGAAAAACAGGGAATGGTTCCACGAACGAATCCGCAACAAGCGTTCCCTCTTCTCCAACTACATCAAGCAACGCATCAATAACAGTATCGGCGCCTCCTTCCACTTTTCCTATAGATTTAAGCGATATCTTAAGATTTAATATATCACCTCTTACGATACCCGCATTTCTCAGGTCTTCAGCTATCATTTCTCTTGTTATTATTTCTGAATTATTAACTTCCAATCTGCAGTTCCTTAAGTTTTTTATAGAGATTCGATAGCCCCATCATCATCCATGACTGATTCCAGCGTATGAATGATATTTTATTTGTAAAAAATCTGTGCTTAAGATAGTAATAATATCCATCCCTGCTATTTCGCATGTGTTTATCTGTCCATTCGGCGATTTTTTTTGCAAAATCAAGGTAAGAGGGATCGTATTCAGACAGCTTGGAGAATGTCATAATACCCACGCCCTGATTATGAATATCAACCGGATATTTTTTGGGCACTCTCCATACTGAAGATCCGTCATCGCAGAACTGGTTCTTACGATAATATTCAAGCCCTTTTTTAATGGCAAGATCGTATTTATTATCTTTAAGCTGAAGTATGTTCTTGATATCGAATATTGAGTTGAGAATAAAACCCTGATGGAAATCTATAAGTTCTCTCTCGATTCCGCTGACAGGATTCATACTGTATGTCCATCTTCCGTCATCTTTCTGATGGTGGATAGTAAAATCGAGTGCTTTCAAAGATAATTCCTTAAATCTTTCTTCTCCGGTAAGTACATAGGTCTTGGCGAAAGCCTCGGCTACAAAACTGTTGGCATTAAAAACCATGTCCTTTACCTTGGTTGTATAGCTGTAGCACAAACCTTCCGGTCTTTCAGTAACAGGAACATGGGCCAGAATAAACTCACTTACTCCTTTCAGCACATCAGGGACTCGATCATCTTTAGTGCTCAAATAATATTCATACAGACTCTCAGCAACAAAAGAAGCCAGAACTGCAGACGGATCGAACCTTACCCTGCTTTTATCTTTCATGGCAAGAGGAAAATGAACCGCCCAGCACGAACCTTCCCACTCTCCTTTGAGCCTCATGCTAAGTATCCATTCAAAGAGTCCGGTCATTTCTTTTAAAAGCTTTTCTGAAGGATCTGCGCGATAATAAACGGACATTGCCTGAAGTATAAGAGCTACAGATTTTACGCCTCTTTCTTTTTTAATACCGAGTTTAGGCCTTATGTTTACAGGGTTTCTAAGCTGGAATTGTACCGCGGCAATTTGCCCCCACCTTCCTCCGAAAATATTGAACGGAAACCATGAGTTGAGCGTATCGTAGGGATCATAACCTTTGTAATCTGAATTAATAAGGTACTGAATAAGTTCATCAATATTTCTCTTAATTGTTCCAATACTTTCTGCAGTCATTTAAACTCCCCTTTAATGCCTCGGGGATAAATATATTAAAATAATTCTGTTTTTACAACAATAATGACGAATAGATTTTTTCCAGTCTTTCCGAAACTTTGGACGCTGAGAATTTCTCTTTCGCATAGTTATGATTGAATATAGAAATTTCTCTTAATTTCTCTTTGTCTGAGAACAAACCTTTCAGTATGCTATAATAATCTTTTGGGTTAATACTTTCTGTAATGTACCCCATCTTACCATTCTCAAAAAAACCTTTTATACCTCCTACCGGCCTACTGACAACTGCAAGGCCGAAAGCCATCGCCTCAAGCATCGATATGGGCATTCCTTCTGTGTGGCTGGGCAAAATAAAGACACTATTGTTTTTGAATAATGATATTTTCGACTCTCCTGTTACATAGCCGGCGAATTTGATATTCTTAATTTTTTTGTCATTTACATAATTTTTTGTTTTTTCAAGCTCAGAACCCGATCCGGCAATTGTTAACCTGCAATCTATTTCTTTATTCAGATCAGAGAAAGAGTCTATTACAACATAAATACCCTTTTTCTCTTCTACTCTTGACAGGAAAAGTATGTCATTTGAAAGCTGTTTATTATGAATATCCAAACCTTCTATAAGACTGTCTTCAAACAGGGTGGTCTCGACATAAATTTCACATTTTATTCCCCACGATAAAAGAGCATTTTTGAAGTCCTCGGAAAGAACTGTCATGCCGTCAGCTTTACCGAAAAAGAATCGGAATAACCTCTTGTGCTTATCTGATATTGATTTTTCAGTTTTCATCTGCCAACCGTGCCATGAGATCAACAGCTTCTTTCCGAAAAGTTTAGCTATAATAATAAATACGGAATCCCTTAACAGCGACTTTCTGTCTAAAGACGGATTTATATGTATTATCGAAGGTTTCAACTTAAATATTTTAACCATAAACCTGAAATAGTCTGCAATTAGATTAAATACGAAAAAGCTTTTTTTCGAACTTCCTCCAATGTAGTTGTATATTACTTCATCTTTGAATTTTCCATTGAGACCCAGATAAAAATTAGCTACACCTCCCGGTTTGTTTATATCAGGTGTGTTTATAATGATTTTCTTTCCCATTTTTTACCTGACCTGTTTCTTTAGTATGACATCTTTAAATAAGCTGTAATAATTAGACACCATGAATTCAATATTAAATTCTTCGTTTATTCTTTTCTGCCCGGCTGATCCGAATTGATTCCTAAGTTCTTCGTTGTCAATCAGGAATTCAATTTTTTCAGATAGAATTACCGGTGATTTCTTTGGAACTAGATATCCTGTCAAATTATTGTTAACAAGCTCATTTGTACCTCCTCCGTCAGTAGCGATTACAGCCTTTCCTAAAGCCATATACTCCAGTATTGAATTTGAAATACCTTCGGTAAATGTAGAAAGTATCCCGATATCAAATATATTAATGATCGATTCGACATCCGTGCGTCTTCCTGTGAAAATAATATTTTCCATATTCTCGCTCATATCTTTGATTTCCTTATATGTAGGACCGTCTCCAACCAAAATGAAACTTATGTCATTTCTTTTGGCAAGAATAATTTTTGCTGCTTCAATCAGTGTGAAATAATCTTTATGGTCTCTAAATACTGCTACCATTCCGCAAATATATCTTGTTTTCACCTTCCATTGATTTTTGACTACAGATTTTTCTATAAGATTTCTTGATCTCGACAGGTCATATCCGTTGTAAATCACAATTCCCCTCTCTTGATCTATATTATAAGAGCGCAACCCCGCACACGAATTTCCAACAACTCGATCCGATAACGGAAAAATAATCTTTGAAAAGATTCTCGTTTTCATATCGAGTTTAATTGGAGCATTAATGATCATAGAATTTACGAACTTGATTTTTTTAAATTTCGCTACGGGCGCAGCAAAGATACTGGGCATCAGACCCCAAGTATTTATAACGTCAGGTTTAAAATCAGAACATATTTTAAAAATTTTATAACTGATGGAAAGATCAAATTTAAAGGATCTGATAATCTTATCGATTTTTATACCGATTTTATAAATTTCTTCAAATTCAATAAGATCATAAAGCACTATCAGTCTTAAATCAACCTGATTTTTTTTTAAACTCTTAATCAACTCTACAAGTCTTCGTTCTTTTCCGCCTCTTCCAAGTGAGTCTGTAATGAATAATATTTTCATTATATTGTTACTAGATTGTTATTATTAAGTGCATCTGAAAGATGGCAGTATTGAGGCCAAAAATGACCATCGTGCCATTCAAGATCCTGATCCCAGTAGCCGTCACAGTTATAAACAGCTCTGTCTTGAAATGTATAAGATATCTCGCATATCTCGGTATCTCCGTTTTCGTTGTATAGAAAATCATAAGCCATAGACTGAAATTTTAATTTATTGGAAATCTCAAAAGCGATTTTCACACATTCCAGATCTATTTTAGACTTATCATGATCAATATTACCGCTGCCTGACGCTCTGAAATCATCTTTCCTTGTCATCCGTCTAAATCCGAAAGCTCTGTTGCCTATTATCGTAATTCTGGTATCAAATTTATTCCCGGGAAGGAATTTCTGAAAAAGAACATAGTTCTTGTCTATTTGCCAAAACGGGCTTGTTTCTTTACCTTTAAAAAGGTTGATCGTCTTCCTAGCGATACTTCTAAAGTACTTGTCTAAATTCAGATCTTTATTTCTGGTTGATGACTTGATCGGCAGTAAACCGGACATTATCCCGCTCCCGAACATTGTTTTGATCAGATTCTTTGCAGAAGAAAGGTTTTCAACCTTCACAACATTGCTTGATCCTGCACCGCCTTTAAGTTTGAAAATCATAGGATAAACAGCATTTTCAGCCCAATCAAGTGCTTTTTCTTTATTCCAGAATACCCAACACTCTGTGAAGGGATAACCATGACTTGAAAGCAAAAAGTACTGTTTTATTTTATCATCGAAATGCCAGCTTGTGTTTTGATCGGGGAACACTTTGATACCAAGGTCATTTTCAATTATCGGCATTATTGTCAGAGCAATATTCTTATCGTTGTCAAAATGCCGCCACCTGTATATAAAAAGATCTAATTTTTTGACTTCGTTCCAAAATGATCCTTCATTAATATCCATCCATACACATTCGATATTATTGGCTTTCAGTATCTCAAAATACTTTAATAAAAAATCGCATTCCTGATTGTAATAATCCTTTTGTATCCCCACTCTCATTTTTTAATTACCTCTCAGCTTGTTTAATCTGAATTTTAAAGAGAACACTTTGTTTTTATAGATAGAATATAATTTGTATAAAATAGCCGGAAAAATCATCCTGGTTTTATATTCCAAAAATGGGCTTTTATATCGTTTAAGCTCTTTTTTATCGTATATCATAAAAGACTTTGCGATCTCATTTGTTTCTTCTTCCAAACTTACTTTCCACGATATTCTGTTCTTTTTTGGATATATCATTCTGAATTTTCTGTTAAATTTATACCCGTCAAAATATGAATCAACAATACCGTCATGGAATATTGCATTCCCTTGAGAATAAAAAATATATTTGCCCCTGTATATTTCGTAACTCTGTATCATATGAGGATGATTCCCTATGACAAGATCCACTCCTGAATTGATCAGAAATCTGGCCTTTTTTACATCTTCCGGTTTAGGGAATGAATAATATTCTCTACCCCAGTGAACACAAATAATAACATTGTATTTATTACTGTATGCTTCAAAATCTTTTATTACTTGTTCGGTATCAAAATATGCCGATCCGATATTCTTATCGTTTCCAAAAACGGCATGTGTAGAGCTGCAGGAGTATCCGAATAAAGCTGTCCGGCTTCCGATTATGACAGGATTGTTAAAATTATTGCCTCTTGACCCTGCTCCAAAAAATTTAATACCACTATTATTCAGTATTTCAATTGTATTTTTAAATGCTTCCTCGCCATAATCCATTATGTGGTTGTTGGCTAAATTTACTGCAATAATATTTTTGTCTTTAAAAGTTTCAAATAGATTCTCCGGATCCATGTAAAGGTTTATTTTGTTTTTCGCAGGTGCTCCAGAACTGCTCAAAGGAGCTTCCAGATTAAGAACGACATTTGATAATTCAGTATTTCTGTTTATTAAAACAGGTTCTCTTAAATATGTATCACCTATGAAATCTATCTTCATTTATTCACAACCTCTAATAAGAATTGAGTGAGAGAATCAGACTGGGATCTGTAATCGAAGTATTTTTTTGCTACCTCATAACCCTTCTCTCCTATCCTTTTAGATTTTTCAGAGTTACTCAAGCATTCATTTAATTTTGAAGCGAACTCTTCGACCGAATCAGGAGCTGAAATGTATGCAGATACGCCATCCTTCAGATACCTTGATATTTCTCCCACATCTGTAACAACAACAGGGTTTTTTGTAGCTAAATATTCACCCAGTTTTGTAGGAAATCCACCCGAAGCCTGAAGACTTGACGGCCTTGCCAGTGCAAGTACCGAAGCATTTAAAAGATAATTAGGCATGTTTTCCGTTCTGACCCTGCCTGTAAATATTACTTTTTCTTTTATTTTGAGTTCAATGCAAAGATCTTCAAGCACATTCAGAAGGTTCTTGTCTGAAGAACCTCCAATTATGTATAGTTTAACCTCGGGAAAACTTGAACATATAATACCGAAAGCTCTTATAAGAATGTCAACACCGTCCTTTTTGTTACTAACATTTCCGCAGTATGCTATGTAACGCAGATCTTTTTCTTTTTTTGGGACTTTAAATCTGTCAAAATCCACGGACATTGGTATAGTTTTTACTTTTGTTCGTGTTGATGCTAATTCAGAATAATATTTATTAAGACTGTCCGTCATTACAATAATGCCATCAAGTTTTTTTATGAAAAATTTTGTGTAGTAGTAATATCCAATCTTAGATATAATATTTTTTTTGTATATCTCAGGAAACTCACTCCTTTCATGAGCTATTTTAAAATTAAGAACTCGTGAAAGCACATAAATGACAGAATTATAAAAATTTAGCTTAACGGGCAAAAAAACCACATCGATTTTTTCTTTCCTGTTCTCTTTAACAATGATGGAGAATGAATTAAGGAAACCAATAATCTTATTAAAATTCCTAAAAAAATAATTTGAATTTCTTACCCTGTTACAACTGTAAATAATTTGATTTCCGTTTTTATAAACTATTTCATCTTTAGTAGCATAAGTTCCTCTTATACATAAAAGTGATACCTCGTTTGTTCTCAGTTCTAATGATTTAACCAGTGAAGCTATCCTGTTGGATGGGGCCGACGGATTTGGAAAAGAATAATCTAAAATAAACAAGATTTTCATATTTCGACTCTTTCCAGGATCATTTTATTTAAAATCATTCTTCATTTTTCCCCGCCATTTAAGAAAGATAACCTCATGTGCAGCTTTTATCAATCGTTAGTTTCAAAATATTATGAAGGCAATTTTTTTAAAGATGTCATTCTGAATTTCTTATAATAATAAATCATAGACAAAATAAAAACTATTCCTGACGATAACTTCGTCCACGATGCCCCGTAAGCCCCAAAAACAGGTACAAGAATAATATAGCCTGTTAAGTTTGTAATTCCAACCATAATCGCTCCATTTCTTAAATATTTTCCTTTCCCTTTTGATCCCAGGAAACGATTGAAATAGTTCCCGAAACCATGAAATATTTGTCCTATCGATACTATGTATGCCAGATTCACTACTTGGGAATAGTCGGAAGAATATAAATGAAGAACTAACGGCCTAATTAATAATACGAATAATATTAGCGAGATCAATGATATGAGAATTGTCATTTTTGTTGCCTTTACAGAAACTTCACTTCTATTGGCAAATTCTTTGAACATTGAAGTACCGACAACTGTCGGAATGAGCGCAAGCGGCATTGTTATCGTCACCGCAAGAGAGAAGAAGCCCACATCAGTATTATTTGGAGAAAAAAAACTTATTACAATAGGTCCAAAATGAGTTGTAGCTACACCAATTACAGAACCGATATATACATTAAACCCGTAAAGTTTATTATCTTTTGATATCAGCCCCAGCGTATTTTTCAGATTCTTCAGACTGGGTTTTAAATAAAGCACTGAAATTATTATTATTACTCCAAAGAGAGAGAGTTGAGTCACCAAAACGGTCTTTAAATTGATATGCCCGAATTTGAACAGAACAGATATTACCAATATATAAAGAAGCTGTGGTGCCATCCTGTAAATCGCAAGTTCATATATTCTGTTCTCACCCTGAAAGATATTTTCAAGACCTGAAACAAATGGAATAAAAAAGAATAGAGGAGCAAGCATAATTATAAGGCTGCTCAGGTCTTTTGCAAAATAATTCCTCTGAATTATTGAAAATAAGAGCATAACAACTATAAATATTAATCCCAAAATTGAGCATATTACAAGAGAGCTTCCGATTAGCTCCTTTCTTATGCCATTATTCTTTTTTTCTGCAAGAAGTTTACTGGTCGTAACCAAATAACCGAATGCTATTAATATCGCTAAAAAAGAATAAAGACTGTGTATATATTTAAAATCTCCGAATGCTTCAGGTCCCAGAATTCGGGTATTGAGAACGCTTACAATAATTCCTAATATCACACCGGCGATCATAGACGAATACAGTGCGCCGACCTGCCTGACCTTTTGTATTTTTAATATGCTATAATTGAACATTTTCCGTCAGTCTTTCTAAATAAGCTCTGTAATATGAGTTAGGCATATTATCGATTATCTTATTCAATCCTTTCTTATCTATAAAACCCATCTGATATGCGGCCTCTTCAATACAGCCTATCTTGAGCCCCTGCCTCTGCTCGATCGATGCAATAAAAGTGCTTGCGTCAAGAAGTGAGTCCGGAGTTCCGCTGTCCAGCCATGCTATTCCTCTTCCGATCTTTGCGACATTAACCTTTCCCTCGCTCAAGTAAGTTTTGATAAGATCGGTTATTTCAACTTCTCCCCTTGCTGAAGGTTTTAATGACTTTGACCTTTCAACGCACGAATTGTCGAATATATACAGTCCCGGCACAGCGTAATTAGACTTAGGCTTCTTTGGTTTCTCTTCTATCGATATTGCTTTGCCGGTCTTATCGAATTCAACTACTCCGTACCTTTCAGGGTCTTTTACATAATAACCGAATACTGTGGCGGTTTTATTCTTCTTTACTGCATCCCTGAGAAAATCGAGAGTTCCGTAAAAAATATTGTCGCCCAGAATTAGAAATGCACTGCTATCACCGATGAATTTTTCGCCCAGAATAAAAGCCTGAGCGATCCCTTTAGGCTCCGGCTGAAGGGCATATTCTATCTTTAACCCGATATGAGAGCCGTTCGCGAACAGCTTTTTATAGAACGGAAGAGTTTCCTTATTTGAGATTATCAGTATTTCCCTGATGCCTGACAAAATTAGAGTGCTGAGAGGATAATAGATCATGGGTTTGTCGTAAACCGCGATAAGCTGTTTGCTGTACAGACTTGTCATCGGGTACATTCTGGTTCCTGATCCGCCCGCAAGGATTATTCCTTTAGTTTTCATACTCATGACCTCTCTTCCTGATAAGTTCCTTTTTTGATAGCCTCTATCCACCCTTTATTACCGATATACCAGTCAATCGTATATTTTACCTTATCATCGAATCTGAAAGAGGGTTCCCAGCCGAGCTCGTTCTTTATCTTTGAGGCATCGATCGCATACCTCCTGTCATGGCCAAGCCTGTCCTTCACATATTTTATCAGTGAATGGGGCTTTTTTAAACGATCTAGGATCATTTTGACTATGTCTATGTTCTTTATCTCGTTGTTGCCGCCGATATTGTACACTTCCCCGGTCTTTCCGGCTTCAAGAACTTTCATGATCGCTGAGCAGTGATCTTCAACATACAGCCAGTCTCTTATCTGCATACCGTCACCGTAAACGGGAAGTTCTTTATCTTCAAGCGCATTGGAGATCATTAGCGGGATCAGCTTTTCAGGGAACTGGTACGGACCGTAATTGTTTGAGCATCTGGTCGTTAAAACAGGAAAACCGTATGTATCGAAATATGATTTTGCTATCAGGTCGGCAGATGTTTTTGATGCCGAATAAGGAGAATGAGGATCGAGAGGGGTATTCTCTGAAAACCTTTTATCAGGCTGATCCTCAGGAAGTGTGCCGTAAACTTCATCTGTAGAGACTTGAAGAAACCGTTTGTCGGTAAGATCGTCACTCCATAACTTTTTAGCTGAATTCAATAGATTTGCTGTTCCGAGAACATTCGTTTTAATAAAAACATTGGGGTCTTCTATCGAGCGGTCAACATGAGATTCCGCTGCAAAATTAATAACACTTTCGGGTTTAAATTCCTGAAATATTTTTTCTGCTATTACAGGGTCACAAATGTCGCCTTTAACAAAAATATATCTTCCCGGATACTCATTCTCTATACCATACAGGTTTTGCGGGTTGGCGGCATAAGTCATGCTGTCCAAGTTTATGAGTTTTATGTCATCATACTTCGTCAGAACATATCTGACGAAATTCGATCCGATAAATCCCAGTCCGCCGGTTATTAAAATTGTTTTCATAGATTTTCCAATAAATTTTGCGATTTAGTTTCAACATCCTTTGATATATCAGGCACAGGACTCACCGGTTCTTCATCATATTTTAATTCCATGTCACTCAGATCAACTTTATTATGATATGCACCTGCAGCCAGAGCAAAAAAGAATACAGTTAAATATCCGCTTCGGCTGATCAGATAAGCTCCCACAGAAAAAACATAAAAGAAAAATCCTGTATTATAATTATTGGTTATACAATAGAAGTAGGTTTTTCTTTTTTTACTCTCTCTTACGCAAAATCTAAAAAATTTGTAAAACATCATGATATAAACAAAAGGAACAAAAATACCTTTTATGAACGCCTCTTCCAAAATAACATTATGAATTCCCCCTCTTCTCCCTAAAGACCAAGCCAGACCCTGTTTAGCATCCACCATCCCTCTAAAATAAACTTCATTATTTTCTACATCCCCATAACCTATTACCCATTTTTGAGGTATAGCTTTAACAATGAATGAATAGAACGCTAATCTTACGGATACAGTATCCTTTAAAATTCTCTCTGTCCATACTTCACCGGTAAAAAATTCTTTCTGAATTACATAAGCACTAACAACTCCTGTCGTTAAGAATACTATCAACGGTAATGCTATTAATAGATTTCTTAACCGTGATTTGTAGAAAATATAAGCGTGCAAAAGACTGATCATTAAAAGCGCGAGCCATACTCCTCTCGTAAAAATCAATATCATCCCTGTCATAAACAGTGAATTTAATAATATTTTTATTCGATTATTTTTAAATGTATATGAAGTTACATAAATCGAAAGGAGAAGAAACATACCGTTGTCATAAGGCCACATAAAAACACCTGACGCTCTGTTATATCCCGGAAAAGCCATATAATAAGCGGCAAGCCTTAAGAATTTTGCGTCAATGAAAAACTGATATATGGAAACAATTGAAGTGACTATCCCTAAGAATATTATAACTCTGAACAAAGCTCTTATCAGTTCTTTTGAAGTAAATGTTCTGACAACATAAAAAAAAATAAAAGTTGATAAGTATAACCTGATAAAAGCACTCGATTTATATGCAGTAGTATTGCCTAATAAACCATGAACTTTGTAAATAACTATCGATAGAAAAAAATAAATATAGAGATACTTTTCAAAACTCAGCAGTTTTTCTTTTTTTTTTGTAAATTCATTTGTAATAATTTTTAGAATTATCATAATGAACAAAAACCATGATAATGCCTGATCAAATTTCCTGAACGATCCCAGCTGAGGAAATTCTTTCCAAGAGTAAGGTGTTTTATACACCTGGAAAGTCATTAACCAGAAAATCAAAAGAAAATCAACAAATTTGTTATTTGACCTTTCTTTTGAAACAGAGTAAAAAGCATAAATAAAACAAATTAAAATGTAACTAAGAAAATATACGCCGTATATCGTAATCATAATTTAAGGATATTCATTATTTCCTTTTTAACTCTTTGACTAACCGATCATAAATGGCATACTTTTTTGCTTTTTCATTTAGTATTACAAGAATAAAAGCAGAGAAAAATGTAAGTATTGTATTGACCATAACTACTTCTCTTTTCTTTGGTTTTACAGGTTTATCTCTAACTTCTGGTCTGTCTAGAATATTTATAATAGGTTTTTCTTTGACCTCTTCGATCTTTAAAAGCTCAAGTTGCTTCTCTAAAAGTATTACAACGCTTCTTATAAGTTCAATATCCTGAATTTTCTTTTTTGATTCCATTGATAAATACGGTGATGTAGTCCTCGCATTGACTTCCTGAAATGCCACCAGCTCGTTTTCGGAATTTTTTAACTGTTCCTTGACCACTAATAATCTATCGTGAGTGAATTTTATGCTCTGTTTAATTGAAGTTTGCTCTTCATGATTAAGATAATTAATTGTTGCTTCAATATATTTATCGGCAATAGCTTTGGAAATATATTTATCTTTGGTTATTACGCTAAGATTTATGAGGTTAGTCTCTTTATCTTCCTTTATTGTTACTACGCTACCAAGTGTTCTAACAGCAAGCTCGAATATCCTGTTCTCAGAAACATCAAGCTCATCCATATCCCAAAATTCAATAAGAGTTACTGAATCGGGGATCCATTCAGATTTGTATTTACTGTATATAATTTCAGAAGATATCCTTCTGCTCTGCAAAACATCAAAAATGTAGTATCCGCTCGTTTTATTAGAAATTCCTAAGCTAACTGCAAGTTGCTTTAGAGGACCTCCGTCTTCTTTGTTGACAGGATACATTGTGGCTACAGACATATAATAAGGTGTAGCTACAAGTACATATATTATCGAAACTACTCCAGCTATGAAAGTAGCACCGAAAATAAACTTCTTATGGTGCCAGAGAATTCCGATCAGATAAAAAAAATCGATATTTCTTTGTGTAAATTCGTCACTGCTACTATTTTCCAGCTGTATATTCTCCGACAAAATCTCCTCCTACAATCTTCCGTCTATATTGTTTTTATCAAGTATGCTTTTCACATCGTACACCACGGCATTCTTGTCTTTCTTCATCTTATTAAGGTCGATCTTTCTGAACTCGTCATGAGCGACTGCGCAGATAACGGCACTGTAATTTTTGCCCGGTTTTGCTACAAGATCGACACCATACTCTTCTTTGACCTCATGTCTGTCCGCCCACGGATCGTAAACATCCACTCTGCATCCGAATTCATTCAGCTCATTTATTATATCGATCACTCTTGAATTCCTGATGTCCGGGCAGTTCTCTTTGAAAGTCATTCCCAGAACCATCACTCTTGAATCCTTTATCGTGTGTCCCTTGCCTATCATCAGTTTTATGACTTTATTTGCAACGAATGTACCCATATTGTCATTGATCCTTCTTCCTGCAAGTATTACTTCAGGATGATAGCCGATCTCCTCAGCTTTGTGTGTAAGATAGTATGGATCGACGCCTATGCAGTGCCCTCCCACAAGCCCCGGTCTGAACGGAAGGAAATTCCATTTTGTACCGGCTGCCTCAAGGACTTCAATTGTATCTATGCCCATTCTGTCGAACAGGACGGCAAGCTCGTTCACGAAAGCGATATTTATATCCCTCTGAGAGTTTTCTATGACCTTTGCGGCTTCTGCAACCTTAATTGACGAGGCTTTGTGCGTACCTGCCTTGATCACTTTTCTGTAAACCTGATCGATCTCTTCAGCCGATTCAGGAGTTGAACCGCTGGTGATCTTTTTGATGGTCGTCAAAGTATGAACTTTATCGCCGGGATTGATCCTCTCTGGTGAAAATCCGCAGAAGAAATCTTTGTTCATTTTAAGACCGGAAATCTTCTCTACGACCGGAATACAGTCTTCTTCAGTTGCACCGGGATATACTGTTGACTCATAAACCACGATATCCTTCTTCTTTATAACTTTACCTACAGTCTCCGAAGCTCTGATCAGCGGCGTAAGGTCGGGGTTTTTGTACTTATCTACAGGCGTAGGAACAGCGACGATAAAAAAATCACACTTCTTAAGCTCTTCGAGTTTTGATGTGCAGTTAAGTAATTTTGCAGATTTAAGGTCCTTTGCTTCAACCTCAAGGGTTCTGTCGATACCCTTATTCAGCTCATCTACCCTTTTAGAGTTAATATCAAACCCCACTGTATCGAACACTTTACCGAACTCTACCGCAAGCGGAAGTCCGACATATCCAAGGCCAATCACGCCTATCCTGTGCTTCTTCATTTATATCTCTCTCAGCTTTATTTTGATATTATAAAAGTCAATGTACCATTCAAGGAATTTTTTTATACCTTCCTTTACTGTTGTCTCAGGTTTGTACCCCATGTCGTTCATGAGGTCTGTCACATCCGCATGGCTTGCGGGAACATCACCCGGCTGAAGAGGCAGCATGTTCTTTTTTGCTTCGACTCCAAGGCAGTTCTCGATAGTTTGTATGAAATCCATGAGAAGAACAGGTTTGTTGCTGCCGATGTTATATATTCTGTATGGAGCAACAGATGTTCCGGGATCAGGATCTTTTCCAGTCCATTCCGGGTTGGGTTTTGCCGGTTTTTTTATAACTCTTACGATCCCTTCAACAATGTCGTCAATGTAAGTAAAATCCCTTCTCATCTGGCCGTTGTTAAAAACATCGATCGGCCTGCCTTCAATGATCGCCTTAGTGAACAGAAAAAGAGCCATGTCCGGCCTTCCCCATGGTCCGTAAACCGTGAAGAATCTCAGTCCAGTTGTACATATCCCGTAAAGGTGGCTGTAACAGTGGGCCATCAGCTCATTGGATTTTTTTGATGCCGCATAAAGACTGACCGGATGATCAACATTGTGGTGGATCGAGAATGGATATTCCTCATTCATGCCGTAAACGCTTGAACTGCTGGCGTAAACAAGGTTCTTAACATCATTATGCCTGCAGTCTTCAAGAATATTCATAAATCCTGAGATGTTTGACTTAATATACACATCCGGATTTGTGAGGCTGTAGCGGACACCGGCCTGAGCGGCAAGATTACATACTGCATCGAATTTTTCTTTCTTGAAAAGATCCGAAAGATTTTCTTTATCTTCAAGATTTAGCTTTATAAATTTGTAATTCTTATACTTATCGCTTTGGTACAGCTTGTTATACTCAAGAGAACTTTGAGATATCCCTGACCGCTCAAGCCTTCCGAACTTAACTCTAATGTCATAATAGTCATTAATACTGTCCAAGCCTACAACATCATAACCGTCAGATATAAGTCTCTCTGCAAGATGATAACCGATAAATCCGGCAGTACCCGTGATAAGAATTTTCAAATTATTATTTCCTTAGTCTTGAGCTGCTTGGTAAAGAAGAACCAGAGTTACAGCTGATGTAAGAAGTCCCAGCCATGCCCTTATTTCGGTTCTCCATTCTTTTTCAGCCTCTCTTTTGATCTTAGGAACTACAATCCTTGATCCCTCTTTAACTGTTGGCGAAGAGAACCACCCGTCATCAACTTTGGCGTTTCCGCCCGGGTAATAAATTACCGGATCAGAAGATAGGAATTCAAGGTCGGCTATTGTACCGCCTGCTGCATTAATATAATCTTTTGCACTCCAGTCTTTTCTGTAGTTAATAAGTCCCGGTGTATATACAAAACCTTCAACTGAAACAGTTCCCGGGTGCTTTGGAATATGAATATCGTCCTTATCTTTTAAAACAATTCCGTGTTTGTCATTTTTTTCATAAGCCCTTTTAAAATCAGAAACAACTTTTACAGAATCCCTTGAGAAAAGAACACCGTCTATATAAGCCTCTGATGTCAGCCCTCCTGCTCTTTCTATAAGATCACGCATAGTTTCGGTCTTAGAAACAAGTGTATATAATCCGGGAAATTGAACTTCTCCAGATATTGTAACTTTTCTTAGGTCTCTGTAATAAGGGCTCTTTCTTACAACAACATGGTCGTTGTCTCTCAAAACAAAGTTAGATTTTGTTATTTCACCGCTCTTTAAAAAATCTTTTGTTAGCTTTACTTCATAAACCTGAGAAAGTGAATCACTACTGTTTTCGGTATTGTTCATTCTGAATACAACAGCCATAAATTCATATGCCCCCTCCTTAAAACCGTGGGCCTTTAATATAAGATCCTCAACTGTCATATTCGTGCTTAATCTATATACCCCTTCATTTTTCACATAACCTGATATTTCAACATCACCTTCTCTATAGACCATGTAATGGTCATATATTCTTAACTGATCACCGTCTTTGAGTAAAATATCTTCCTCCTTGTCTCCGCTCAGGATCTTCTCAAGATTAAGATTAATAATCTTTGTTGTTACACCGTCAGGATTATACCTGGTGAGTTCAGCTCTTAGGAGGTATGTCCTGTTCTTTCTCCACTCATCTAATATGCCCCCTCTTGAAAATATCAGATCGGAAACCCTGGTGCTGTCGGCGAGATATTCAAACCCGGGCTGCTGGATATAGCCGCTTATTATAACTACCTTTTTTGAAAGAAGATCCCACTTCGATTTAATATTAACGCTGTCGAGATTGTTCAGTTCAATGTCGAAACATTCATTTTTACTCAAGTCCAGGCTCACATATTCTTTATTTTGATCTGGTAGGGTTCTTACCAGCTCGATCTTATTCATATATGCATCCGCCATTATACCTCCGGACTTCTGTAAAAGATCTTCCAGGGTCATTCCTTTATCAAAATGATACCTGCCTTTCCTGAAAACCGCCCCGTTAATTGCGACATAATTCATCATTATTTTTGGCAAAGAGTGTACCTTTACCACATCTCTGTCATAAAGTTCAATAGGCAATACTGTGATTTTACCGTCTTCGACCTTAGTAAAATCAGCATCAAATATTGTGGTATATACAATGGGGCTAACTCTTTGTTCTAATGGCGCTATTCTCTCGACTTGTATCTTATCCACTGCCGCAGTTGCCAATAAGCCACCTGAAAACTTGATGAGGTCCGCAAGTGATTCACTTTCTTTTAATTCATACTTAAGAGGGAAAAGCACTTCTCCTTCAAGGCTGATCGTATTCTTTCTGGTTCCTACAAATATATTATCTCCGTTTTTTAGAGGAATATCGTTCACTTCTTTGCCTGTCTGAAGATAGTCATATACATCGAATACTTTATACACCTTACCGTCTCTTATCAATTCAATATTTCTCAATGAACCCTTTGAAGTTACTCCTTTGGCGTAGATCAATGCGCTTATCATAGTTGAATTGGGCGACAGCTGATGTGGACCCGGCAGGTTTACTTCTCCTGTCACAAATACATTAACCACACTCAGCTTGTCAAAATATATGTCAAAGAATGTAGTCGGCCTTCCGTCTGGAGGATCAATAGTTCTGAATTTTCGGGACAGGGCGTTTTTAAGCTTCTTTTCAAATTCATCAAGACTCAAACCGTGTACGGTGATAACGCCAACATTTTCAATATAAACGGTCCCTTCACCAGACACTACGAGTCTCCTCTGAAATTCAGCATCGCCCCAGACAGTTAGGAGAAATCCGTCACCCGGTCCGATTATATGGTTTGTGTTTCTTGGGGCATACAGATCTACTTTTGCCCTATTCTTTCTTGCCTCTTCAGGGTCCTGGAGAAAAATTTTATAACCATAAAAGTCTCTTATCGATTCAAAGTATTCGTTCTTATCAAAATATTTCTCGAGCGATGTTGCCACCTTGAGCTTTTTGTCATCATCGTCTGTTAATTCATCTACTTCTGCCTCCTCATCTTCCTGCCCACTTATTTTTTTTATTTCATCAATATTCTGATCGGGATCGAAAGTGTCATCGATTTTTAATTTTCCGTTCCTAAGCTGCTCGAGCAAAACTTCGTTTCCCGGCTTCTGGAGTTCTTCAAGCAGTTTACTTTGAGGAATGGCCTGCTCTCCAGCCGGTTCTGTTTCCTGAAATTCCTGTTGTATTTTAGTAAATTCAAGATCTATTAGTGACTCTGAGTTTTCTTGTGCGCATACTTTGTATGAAGCAGACAGTAGTACAAAGCATATAAGTATTGTTTTAACTCTTGTAATGATCAACACTATTCCACCCCTCGTTAATTTCATTTTTACGAACCGGCAAAAATATGATTTTTTCATATTAATGTCAAGCTTAAACTTATGCTAACATTTCACCTCACTCCGGCAAAACTGAAATTATACATCTGCAAAATCGATTGGTTCATTTCATTTTGACAAAACCTTCATATCTGATTATATTCCCTTAGAATAATCCTAACCGGAGCCGCATTGAAAAAAGACATCGGAAATATTCTGAAGAACAAAAGGGAGGAGCTCGGTCTTTCCATACCTGAAGTGGCGGAGCGTACAAAGATCAGGGAGAATTTCATTTCTGCTCTCGAAAATAACGATACTGAGAACATCCCTGCCTCCTACTTCGATCTCTTTCTTAAGAAATATGCCGCTTATCTGGCGATTGCTTTACCTGAAGAAGAGAAAAAAGAGGAAAAAAGCGACGCCATCCTTGATCTTTTAAGCACGCACGCCGAAGAGAGAAGAAAGTCGGATATTATTTTTAAAAGCACTAAAAGAGTTCTTCTTTTTCTTTATGTGCACAGGCTGATATTACTTGTCCTTTTACTTTTCATCTCGCTCTTCATATTTACGCGGCACATATATATCATGATGGACCGGGGCGAAAAAACCGGAAGGAGCGAATCCGGCGTCAAGATCATCACTATTGAGGGCGAGCCGGGCGACAGGATAAGCATTAATGTAAAAGATTCCATCATGCTCGACGATGACAAACCTGACTTCTTCACTTTCAGGATACTGGCTTCGGATTCATGTTATGTCTGTTATTATTCCGACACACTGAAAGTAAAGGAAACTATGCTCATGCCGGGCCAGTCTCTCGACCTTAAGGCGGAGTCGGTGATAGAGGCCAAGCTGGGAAAAAGCAATGCGGTCATACTTGAGCTTGAAAAGGAAAGGGTACTTCACGACCTCAAGGAACAGAAGAACGCGAGTTCTTTTATTAAAATCTCAAGATCAGGTGCGTTGCGTATCAGGAGATCGGAAAAGATCGGAGAATATTTAAGAATCACTCACGGGATAGAATAAGATGAGAAGAGCCACCCGGACGGTCAGGATCGGAAATGTAATTATCGGAGGAGACAACCCGATAGCTGTTCAGTCTATGACCAACACTCAGACGGAAGATACAGAAGCGACTGTTAAACAGATACTTGAGCTTGAGGAAGCAGGCTGCGACATCGTAAGGGTGACCATACCCGACAGAAAATCCGCCGCCGCGATACCCGAGATCAAAAGGAATATACACATACCCCTCATAGGCGACATTCACTTCGACCACGAACTTGCACTTCTCGCTGTTGAGAACGGTATAGACAAAATAAGGATAAACCCGGGCAATATAGGCGGAAAAGAGAAAACCGCTGAGGTCTTAAGATCATGCGCAAAGGCGAAAATCCCCGTTAGAATTGGCGTAAATTCAGGCTCGCTTGAAAAGGACATCCTTAAAAAATACGATAAAGTTACAGCCCAGGGCATGGTCGAGAGCATGTCGAAATATATAGGCTACTGCGAAGAAGAGAATTTTACAAATATCGTACTTTCTCTCAAATCCTCCGATGTGCCTCTAATGGTAGAATCATATAAGAAAATAAGCTCACTTTACGACTACCCTCTTCATCTCGGCGTGACAGAGGCGGGCAATATTTTTTCAGGATCGATCAAATCTTCCGTCGGGCTGGGCATACTTCTGTATGAGGGCATAGGCGACACGATCAGAGTGTCTCTGACAGGCGATGTGAAGAAGGAGGTCAAAGCCGCCAGAATAATCTTAAGATCGCTGGGGCACAAAATAAACGGGGTCAACATTATATCATGCCCGACNNGCTCAGACTGAACAGACGCATCGACCTGGCCGTGATGGGCTGCGCCGTGAACGGGCCGGGAGAAGCCAGAGAGGCCGACATCGGGATCGCGGGCGGGATCGGGGAATTTCTGCTGTTCAGGAAAGGCAAGATAATCCGAAAGATCCCCGAAGCTGAAGTTCTGAGCGTCCTTCTTGAGGAAATATCACTCATGTCAGAGCAGAATGAAAATAATTAGGTATATTCTTATAGTGTCAGCACTATTTTCCGTCCTGTCCTGCGTTCCGGGATCGGATGACGATTATTCGGATATTATTGCCGGAAAACTGCCCATGAATGTCGGGAATAAATGGCTCTACGACATCAGAAGAGGAAGCGAAACATTCACCGATTCATCGGAAGTTATCGGAGAAAGTCCTTATACTATAGATGATATCGCTTCAAAATGGCTTTATCGGTATAAAAATATCTCACTGACGCTTGAAGAGCTTGTATCCGATACCGCTCAGGTAAGACTGCTTGCCTACGAGACCGGAGAATTAAAATATTTCGGCATAGAAAAAAGGGACAGGACAGAGTCTCATTTTATATACGGCGAACCGTTGATATTCGATACACCCGTGACCGTTACAGGATATAATTCTATAGCTGAAGATTACTACATTGACGAGTTGAGGCTGATCTCGGGCGATTTTGAGAGGGTGGTCAGAGATACGCTCGTGGGATGCTATAAAGTGAGGGAGTCAAGAGATACGGGATCATTTATTTCCGATCAGCCTTCATACGACCTTGACTTTTATTATACCGGATTCGGAATAGTAAAGTGCGAAGGAATTGTCAACGGGAGCTCATATTCGGCGAAACTGTGTAAATGCGTAATTAAATAAAAGGGGTGAAATTGAAGAAATTTCTTATTCTGATGTCTATCATGCTGATATTGGCGGGATGCGGCAAAAAAGCGGAAGAAGCCGCGAAAGAAACTGCTGTTAAAGAAAAGATCACGGTTCCGGTACTCAATTGGACTTACAGTATTGAGGAAGCTCTGAAAACCGCAAATGAAAAGAACTTGACTCTGCTGGTCAATTTTACAGGCTCGGACTGGTGCGGATGGTGTTTCAGGTTAAGGGATGAGGTTTTTTCTCAGCCCGACTTTATAGAATACGCGAAGAATTCGCTTGTTCTTGTCGAACTTGACTACCCGCAGAAAAAAGAACAGACGGACGAAATGAAGGCGTACAACAGAAAATTGCTTGAAAAGTACGGGGTAAGAGGATTTCCCACCATACTTCTTATTAATAAGGAAGGGAATGAGATCGGAAGGACCGGATACAAACAGGGCGGCGCTGCTGCTTATGTGGAGCACATAAAAAGTTCCATCAAATAAAAAAAGGCGGGTTTCACCGCCTTTTTTTTAATAGATTAATTTTTATGCCTGAGAGTTCTCCTGGGCAGCCTTTGCGGCAGCAGCTTTCTCCAGTGCCGCTTTTTTCGCAGCCTCGGATGCTTTGGATTCCTCAGCCTTAAAAGCCTCTTTTTCGGCAGTTATCTGTTCATCGGTCTTATCTTTATCCGCTTTATCAATAAAACATCCCTTGGGGCATTTGAATTTCGCGCCGGTGAAAGTGTCTTCGATCTCATAGTTCATGACAGGAAGGTCACCGTCCATTTTTACGGCTCCTGAAGGCGTCGTCTTGGGCAGCGAGCATATTTTGCAGCCGATACATCCGACCGTGCAGGCATCGGTCACTTCCCTGCCTTTTGCTTTCGAGCTGCAGGCGAGATAAACTGCGGCGCCGCGCGGCATGAGCTTCATGACGCCTTTCGGGCACGCTTTTACGCATGCGCCGCATCCTACACACTTTTCGTCGATAACGAACGGAAGACCGTTATCGCCCATTCCCATCGCGTCGAAAGGACATGCCTCGACGCAGTCGCCGAAACCGAGACATCCGTAGTCGCATGCTTTGTGCCCGCCCGATACGAAGACCGCGCTCGCACAGCTCGCCGGCCCGTAGTACTCGAACCTGTTCTTCGCGTTCTCTTTTGTGCCGTTGCAGGCGCAGTAAGCCACCATCGGAACGCCTGCCGTAGCTGCAACGCCCATAATAGCGGCGATCTGATCGATCACCGGCTGTCCTCCCGGCGAGCACAGGTTCACCTGCGCGCCTTTTGAGACTATCGCGTCCGCATACCCGGCACATCCGGGATATCCGCACGCGCCGCAGTTCACCTGGGGCAGTATCGCTGCTATTTTTTCGACCTTGGGATCAACAGCCACATGGAAAACTTTTGAGGCGTAAGCGAGTACAGCCCCGAGAACAGCGCCGATCAGCCCTACCGAAAGAAAAGCGGTTAATATTTGAGTAGTATCCATTTTAAATCATCCCCGATAGTTTTACATTATTGACATTCCCGAAAATCCGAGAAAGGCCATAGCTATAAGCGCGGAAGTTATGAACGCTATAGGCAGTCCTTTTAAAGATTCCGGAAGATCGGCAAGTTCGAGCCTTTCCCTTATTCCGGCCATCAGAACGAGAGCCACGGTAAAGCCCACGCCCCCCGTGAAGCCGTTCCACGCGCTTTCGATGAAATTATACCTTGTTCCGTCCGCCCA
>DFZN01000032.1 GCA_002382735.1 bacterium UBP11_UBA4055 | reverse complement strand
ACGCAAGCTATTGTTGATGTGGGTATTAACACAAAAGATGTAAATTTTATAATGATCATCCTTATCGCTCAGCTTGCACTTTTCTTCGGCAGGGCAGGTATTGAGTTCATACGGAGCTGGATATTACTTCATTTGAGCACAAGGGTTAACATTTCGATCATATCGGACTTTCTTATCAAGCTGATGAAGCTCCCGATCAGTTTCTTTGATATAAAGATGACGGGAGATCTGCTTCAGAGGATCAATGACCATCACAGGATCGAATCATTCCTGACGAATCAGACTTTGAGCATACTTTTTTCGGCTGTGAATTTTGTGATTTTCAGCATAGTCCTGATAATTTATAATGTAAAAATCTTCTTCGTATTTCTGATAGGCAGTATTCTCTATGTTCTATGGATAAAAGCCTTTTTAAAGAAAAGAAAAGCGATAGATATTAAGAAATTCGAGGTAATGTCTGATAATAACAGCAACCTTATTCAGATGATAACCGGTATGCAGGAGATCAAGCTCAACACCTGCGAAAAGCAGAAAAGGTGGGACTGGGAGAATATTCAGGCTAAGCTGTTCAAGCTCAATGTAAAAAGTCTTAGCCTCGACCAATACCAGAATTCGGGAGGTATGCTGATAAACGAGGGTAAGAATATTATTATTACTTTCCTCTCGGCTTATGCGGTGATAAAGGGAGATATGACGCTCGGTATGATGATATCCGTTCAGTATATAATCGGTCAGCTCAACAGCCCGGTTTCTCAGTTGATTTATTTTATGCACTCAATGCAGGACGCAAAGATCAGTCTCGAAAGGCTTGGTGAGATCCACAATAAGGATGATGAGGAGAATACTAACGAGGACAGGATCAAAGATATCGGGGATAATAAAACCTTGACGGTGAAAGATGTATCGTTCCAGTATGAAGGGCCTGAGTCGGAATGGGTGCTTAAGGATGTTGATCTGACCATTCCCGAAGGGAAGATAACGGCTATCGTGGGCACAAGCGGAAGCGGAAAGACCACTCTGATCAAACTTCTTCTCGGATTTTACAAGCCTCAAAAAGGCAATATTCTTGTCGGAGAGCATGACCTTGAGATCATAAACAGTAATGAATGGCGAAAAAAGTGCGGTGTCGTCATGCAGGAGGGATTTATCTTCTCCGATACGATAGCGAACAATATTTCCATCAGCGACGAAAAGCCTGATAAGGATAAACTTAAGCATGCGGTTCATGTTGCGAATATAGAAGAATTTATTGAAACTCTACCTTTGGGTTACAATACAAAGATCGGCGGTGACGGGCACGGACTCAGTCAGGGACAAAAATGCGGATCAGATAGTAGTGCTTGAAAAAGGAAAGTTAATTGAAAGAGGCACGCACAAGGAGCTTGCGGAACTTAAAGGCGCATATTTCAATCTTGTAAAAAATCAGCTTGAACTGGGGAATTAATATGCCTGAAGAGAGTAAGATAAATAATATAATAGACAGAAGCGAGAAAACACAGGAAATACTTACCTATCGGCCTCACTGGGCTGTCAGGGTCGGCATCACGGTCATAACACTTATGATCATCGGGCTGATACTTTCAGCTAAGTTCATTGAGTATAAGGACGGCAAAACAGTTTATGATATAATATTCGAGAAAGTGAGGTAGAAAATAACCTTGCAATTATTTTGAATTGTTATTATTATTTCTAACATAGTTTGAATAGGATCAACGAATGTTCTCAACGATCAGAAATAATTACGAATTCTACAAAAAGCAGTATTTCCGGGGCGATGACATCTACTGCCCGTTCTGTTCGGGATTCTACAAAGCGACGAAATACAAACTTACCAAACAACTGAGCCAAATATGCCCTGTCTGCGGATCAACGGCTGAAGAGAGAACTGTGCTTCTTTTCCTGCTGTCAAAGACAAAAATGCTGTCAGGAGAACTTAAAATACTCTATGTAGGCGAAGAAGGGGTCGCGGCCGATTTTTTCAGAAAGTACCCGAACTCTGATGTCAACATTTACTCGTCGAGGCCGGATTTCAGAATGAGGGACGAGATCAGGAAAAGCGATTACGCAGCCGGTTCAGCCGATATCATCATTTGTAATTATATACTTGAGAAACATCCCAGCCCTAATCTGCTCATCGGCGACCTCAAAAAGATACTCAAACCGGATGGTATAATGATACTTCAGGCTAATGTTGATCCGGAAAGGGAAAAGACCTCGGAATATTCGCACATGAACTACGATGACAGGCTAAGGCTTTACGGAATACCCGGGAATCTTAGGAGGTACGGAAAAGATTACCCTGAAGTAATAAAGTCATACGGGTTGAACTTATCCAGGCTCAGGTTCAGAGAGGGGTTCGAGGGATTACCGGAAATGTCGTTCAATAAAGATGAAATTATATATCTTGCCCACAGTTCAGACAAACCGGATCTAACCGTTAATAATGATGATCTTGAATCAGAAATGGAGGAACAGAAGAATAATGATGCCGGCGACAGGTTCTCTGCTTTCATTTATACCGTGTTTTTCATAATCCCGGAACTCGTAAGTAAAGCTGTATATGCGGTAATCTCCAATATAGACGAGCAGGAGAAGAACAAAGGCAAAACGATTTATATGTTATATGTGCTGGTTTTCGGATCGGTCACTTTCTGGGGTACTTTTATCATAAATAGAATTACCATGAACTCCGGGATAGCTCTTCTATATTTGTTTTTCAGCTTTCCGCTGTTCGTAACAGTCGGCGGTCTGGGATTTATGAGTATGGGAATGTACTTTATGTCAAATTATAAAGCAGGTTTTATAAAAAGATATATTGTGGGATTTTATGTCGCCGTCTGCGCGCTATTGTCAATTTTCTTATCTTTTTAAAATCAATAGGATTACGATTTGAATTCTGTTTTTAATAAATTCATTTTTACTCTTTCTATTAGACCCGAATATTCGTATTTTATCCCACTGATATGTCCGTTCGTCAGAAAAGACGGGAAGGCATCTGATAAAATCGTTATTATTCAACAAAAATCGGAGTAAAAATGAAAAAGATACTGACGCTCACTATTGTTTTGATGCTTACGGTAATTGTTTCGTGCGGTAAAAAGAACACTGACAATTCTGTTTTCTCAAATACTGACAAACCCTCGGATCCGGCAGCGACGCTTGAGCTGAAAAAGCTATTCACGATCTCGTCTGAAAATCAGACGGATACTGCGGCATACTTAAAAATGCCCATGTCTCTGACCTCGAACAAAAATGGCGACATTTATATACTTGATGTAAGAGCGATGAATGTAAAAAAATTCGACAGCGAAGGTAATTATATAAAGAGCATAGGCAGATCGGGACAGGGACCGGGAGAATTCTTATATCCGAATGTAATGTTTATTGATAATGATACTTTAAATGTTACAAGCGTACAGCCTCCCAAACTGGTAAAATTCGATCTCGACGGTAATTTTTATTATGAAAAACATATAGGTCAGGTGCAACTTCAGAGCTTAAGAATGTCCCGTAACGGCGAGCACATAGCCTCTTATGTCCAGAAAGTGATGATGAAGGAAGGAACTATGCCCGATATCGAATTCTCTCTCGCAGTAATTGAAACGGACAGCCTTAAAGCGAAATCGGTTCTGAGGAGTAAAACATTTTCAGTTAATGAAATAATACAGGGGAAGCTAGACATTAACGACCTTATAATCCCTTTTGTGCCGGGTGACGAATTTATCTATGTATCTGAGAATTCCGACAACCAGTACAGGATACTCGCTTATGATTATGAAGGAAACAAAAAATTCGAGATCAGGAAAGACTACAAGATGATCCGATACACTCCGGAAGAGAAACAAAAGTATCTCGATGAGATGAAGAAAAATTCCCAGGGAACACAGGAGATCAAGATAGGCAATTTCAAGAAAGCGATATCGTCAATGCATACTGATAAATACGGAAGACTGCTCGTAGTGCCTAATGTTGACAGGAACCTTGACAGTACAGGCGTATATGTTGATATTTTCAAAGACGGAAAATTTCTCAACAGGGCGGATTACAGTGAAATACAGGATAAAGAAGCAGTCGGCCTGATAAAAATGTTCTCCAATCAGGAATTCTATATCGGCGACAGGCTGTATGTGATGAGTATGGAAGACCTTTCAATTGATGTTTATGAATATTAAGAATAAAGTACTATGTAACGCGTTCACAGTAAAAACAATTTCAGGATAAACAATGAAGAAAATTATATTAGTACTGATCGCGGCGGGTATTCTGACGGCAAAGCCGATGACGCTTGACGACTGCATTTCTCTCGCGGAAAAGAACAATTTCGATATAAAAATATCGGAGAAGGATGTAAGATCGTCCGAGCTCAGTCTGAAGGGAGCGGGCAATAGGTTCTGGGATATTACCGGCGCCGGTTCGTATTCCCTTAACGGCGATGACGATGACAATATGAATACTAATCTGTCCGCGTCTGCAGGGGTTTCCGCTACGGTCAGTCCCTACCTTTTCCACAATTACAGATATACGAAGCTCTCGGGAGTCTCGACATCAGAAAATCATTACGATGTTGAGAACAGTGTCAGGTATAAAGTAATAAATTCATTTTTCCAGACCCTCCTTGCGGATGAGAACCTGAAGCTCCAGAAAGAGATATCCGAATACAGCATAAAAAAATTCGAAGAGGCGCAGCTTAAATTCAATATGGGGAACATTTCAAGGTCTGACCTGCTAAGTTTCGAAGTCTCGAAGTCGTCGGACCAGATCGATCTTAAAGCCGCGGAGTCCAACCTTAAAAAGAACAAGCAGAATCTCATTTTTTATATGAACGCAGACCTTGTTCCTGATTCTCTTCAGCTTTCTTTCACGCTTAAAGGAGACGCAGCGGATGAAGAATTCATAGAAAGCTCTCTTATTAACGAAGCTGTTGAGAACAGGCCGGACATGAAGATAATGAAGAACACGCTGGAGCAGAGAGCCCTATCGCTCAAGATGCAGTACGACAATTATTTGCCGTCGCTTACAGGCTCTGTCAGCTACGATTACACAAAATACGACGACCTTAACGACGAGATGTTCTCTTACTCTGACGACGGTATCAAAGCTCGTCTGGGTCTGTCGATCAACCTTACTTATTCGGGTCTGAACGGCATAGACAGGGAAAAGGTCGAAGTGACAAAAAGCAGGCTGCAGTTCGAAAGCAAGACCGAAGCTGTAAAGAACGAGATCCGCCTCAAGCTTATAGAACTTGAAAATCAGAAGAACAATCTCGATCTGGCAAAAAAGCATGTCGAACTGGCGCAGGAAAACCTCGATCTTGCCGACAAACTGTTCTTCATAGGTAATAAATCGGCTACGGACTACCTACAGGCCAGGAACGATTACATTCAGGCAAGGTACCGCGAGATCAGCTATCAGTACAACTTAATTATAGTAAAATACGACCTTTATAACTCTCTTGGGAGAAAGCTGTGAAGAACAAGATCTACATAGGGTTCACGATAATCTTAATTTCGGTCATCTCGGTAATATTATTCAAGCCTGAATCGAAAAAGGACGAAGAGAAGCTCAAGGAGCTCAAAAACCAGACTGAATCAAAAAAATCTTTCGTGAAGGTAAAGACCGTCGAACTAAAAAAAGCACCGCTCGTAATGTATGTCAACACCACAGGTTCGGCCAAGGCTGAGAGAACGGTCGAGATCTATCCCCAGATCACGGGTTTCGTTTCAAAGATACTCGTTGCTGAAAATTCTTTCGTAAAAAAAGGCGATATACTTTTCACCATAGACAACGAGCAGTATGAGCTCAACCTTGAGAGTGCGCAGGACAATCTGCTTAAGGCCAAGATAGAATACGGAATAAGAAAGAACCAGATAGTCGAATCCGATCAGTCGGAGAATATGCAGGTGCTCGATCTCGAAATAAAGAAGCTCGACGAACTTAAGAAGTCGGGAAAGATAACTTCGGACGAATACGAGAACAGAAAGCTCGATCTTGAGATAGAATATATCTTCAATAAAGGCGGAAATATCGATGTCTTAAAATCATCAACGGGACTTACCCAGGCTATGATCAGCTACAAAAAAGCTAAAATGGACCTTGAATATACGGTCGTTAAGGCAAATCTCGACGGTTATGTGGCGGATCTTAACATCGTGGTCGGCCAGTATGTGAATTCAGGCACAAGGTCAATGAGCATAGTCGATTATGAGAATGTCATTATGGAGATACCTGTGCTTGAGAGCGAGATATCTCAGCTTAAGGAAGGCAGGCAGGTGCAGGTCAGGTTCGAGGCTATGAAGGACACGGTATTTACAGGCACGATCAAAAGCATCAGCCCTGTTATTGACAAAACTACAGGGACAGGGATGGCTCAGGTTAAGATCGCGAATAAGAACCTTCTTATCAAATCGGGAATGAGCGGAAATGTGAGGATAGAGGGAAGGATATACAAAGACAGGGTGATAGTGCCTAACGAAGCTGTTCTTACACGGGACAACAGAAAGCTGGTCTTCATAGCGAGAGAGGATAAGGCGAAATGGGTATATGTTAACACCGGTCTTTCCAATCCTGTTTACACCGAGATAATCCTAAACGGCGACGACCAGAAGATCGCGCTGGGCGACAGGGTGATCGTAACCAACAACTACACTTTAGCTCACGATGCCGATATAATAGTCACGGACGAATAAAATGCTTAAAACGATCATTTCAAGGCCGATCACGGTTATAATGATATTTACCGCGATAACGCTTTTCGGCATCATATCATATAATAAACTGCCTGTCAACCTTCTTCCCGACATTAAGTACCCTTCGCTCACAGTATGGACAGAGCTGGAGGGAAGCTCGCCGGAGCAGGTCGAAAGGCTGGTAACAGAACCGCTTGAAGCATCGATCGCGGGGCTCAAGGACATCATCAGCATCAAGTCTGAATCGAAGGAATCTATTTCCCTTATCACGATCGACTTCAGCTGGGGAACGGACATGGACTTCGCGGTACTGTACCTCAGGGAAAAGCTCGACGCAGCCACGCTGCCCGATGCGGCCGGACGCCCCAACATATTGAGGGTCGATCCCGCCGCCAAGCCGATCATGATCCTGTCGATCTCCGGCAGCGATCAGAAGACCGTTCGCGACATTTCTGAACACATCATCAAGAAAAGGATCGAACAGACCGAAGGCGTCGCGATGGCGGATGTGATCGGCGGAGAGGAGACCGAGATCAGGATCGAGGCCGACATTGAAAAGCTGAACACCTACGGGATCACTTTCAATTCGGTCATCAGCGCCGTAAGGTCGGCGAGCACGAACTCTCCCGGCGGCACGGTAAAGGACGATGTGTATATCTACGACCTCGTGATCTCGTCCGAATTCGAGAGCCTGACCGACATAGAGAACACGCTCGTAAAGCAGCTCGAGAACAGAAGGAACATCTATCTTAAGGATGTCGCGGAGGTCAGCTACAGATCAAAGGAAAAAAGGTCGTTCACGAGATACAACTCAGAGCCTTCAACAGCCATTCTCATCCGCAAGGACGGCGACGCGAACGCGGTCACTGTCGTAAAGCTTGTCAAAGAGATAACGGATGAGCTGAACAGGACGCTCGATGTAAAGATAAACACGGTTTACGACCAGTCTGAATTCATTACCGAATCCATAAACAATGTCGTTCAGGCGATACTTCTCGGCGGGATACTTTCGTTCCTCACGCTCTTTCTGTTCCTTCGCGAATTCCGGTCGCCGTTCAACATAGCCCTCGCGATGCCGATAAGTATTTTCTCGACTTTCACGCTCCTGTATTTTTCAAAAATATCACTGAACCTGATGTCGTTATCGGGATTCGCGCTTGGGATCGGTATGCTCGTGGACAACTCGATCGTCGTGCTCGAGAACATTGACAGGAAGAAACGGGAGACCGCCGATGTCTTTACGGCATGCTGGCTTGGAGTAAAAGAGGTGATCCTGCCCGTTTCCGCTTCGACCTTCACGACGGTCATCGTTTTCATGCCGGTCGTGTTCGTGTCCGGCGTTGCCGGCGAGCTGTTCAAGGATCAGTCGGTATCTGTCGCCTTTGCCCTCATAAGCTCTCTTTTCGTTTCGGTCACTCTGGTACCGGTTCTGTATAACAAATTCAGCATAGAGAACAAAAAACCGACCAAAACTGACGAAAGCATTAAGGAGGACAACGGCCCGATATTCAAGACCGGCATCTACTGGACGATCCTTGTTCTTGTCTATTTCGGCATCGTCAGCATCAGCAAGATACCGGTGGACGAGTCGGCCTTCGTGTTCATTCTGTTCCTCGCAGTACTGACGGACCCATTCATCAAAACTGTTGAGTTCGTAATATTTCACAGAAAAGATGACGGACTGCCGAAAAAAGCGGTACTCCGCACGATTATGGTTAATTTCGGATGGTTCCTGCTGCTTCTCCTTACGATACCTTCAGCCTACATAGCCAAGATCGACTATTTTGAGCCTGTTCACGCTCTTCTGGCATCTGTCGGTATGAACTTCCTCAACGGCCTTGAGAGCTTTCTTTACGATATTTCATCATTTATAAACGAGCTGTTCCAGCCTTACGAAGAGGAACTGAGCACAAAAACATTCATGCTCTATGCCTATATTCTCGGCGGAATAACATTTTTCGTCAACCTGTTGGGACTTTTTAACCCCAGAAAATTCTACGGTTTTACAAAGGAGACAGCTTCGGAAGTCTTCCAGATCGAAGGGATCAGGCGAACGGTCAAAGGCTTTTTCAGCATAGTGTTCGGGTTCATTGTCGGACTTTTTATTTTCTACTTCAAAACCTTCGTTTCATTTATAAAAATAATTTCGAAGCCTGTCCTCAAAATTTTCGATTCTTCGTATTCATACTTTGAAGAAAAATATCATTCACTCCTGACTTATGCACTGGATCACAAGGCAAGGACTTTTACGGTCTCGATCGTAGCGTTTGTTCTTTCAGGGATTATTCTCGCAGGTATGGAGAAAAGAGTTATGCCTGAAGTTGACGGAAGGGAGTTCATTCTGTCCGTTGAGTTAAATCCGGGCACGAGCATCTGGACTACCGAGAGCGTTATCATGGATTTCGAGCAGATGATACTTTCTAAAGAAGGTACTCTGTCGGTTTTCGCTACAGGCGGTATTTCCGATGAAAAATCACTTCTGACAGGCGCAACGGTCTATAAAGGAGATCTTCAGGTCAAATTAGAAGAAAACATAACTACCGAGAAGTTCATTTCGGAATTGAGAAAAGACATCGACGAATACAACCGAAACAAAGATATTAATCTGAAAATAAATTTCAATACCGATGTTTCAGTTCTGGGCGACATGATACAGAGCGAAGAGGGAGACCTGAGCGTGAAGGTGTTCGGTAGCGACCTTGCAGACCTCAAGGAGATTTCAGAAAAAGTCACTTCATCCTTAAGAAGCACGGGCGTCCTGTCTGAAATTAAATCTGATTTCAACGGAAGCAAACCGCAGATAATAATCGATTTCAACGACGCTTTTTTAGAAGACAACAACATTACGGAATCAGAGATATCATCCTTCATTAAAGCCTCGATCAAAGGCGAAACAGCCACTCAGATCACCGAGAATAATAAGACCGTTGACATTATCGTAGGCACGAGTGAGGATTTTAACGAGAATATTAAGAATCTTACAGGCGCAACTTATAAAAAGGGCGGAAAATCCTATCCTGTAAGCTCGTTGATAAACATTAACTATTACAGCGGACCCGAATCGATAAAACACCAGAGCCAGGGGAGAGTGATAACCGTGACCGCGAGCCTGACTTCCGGAAGACTTGACAGAGCTGTAGAAAAGGTCAAGGAAGAGATCGGGAAGATAGCGTTGTATAGGGGAATGAGGATAGAAGTAGGCGGACAGAACGAAGAAATGCAGGATTCCATGATCCAGATAATATTCATGTTCCTTCTCTCTTTCGTTTTGGTCTATATGGTGCTTGCGTCCCAGTTCGAATCGCTCTTAAGCCCGCTGATAATAGTTCTGAGCGTTCCGTTCGCCTTTATAGGCGTGGCTCTGGGACTGTTCGTGACGGGCCAGACGATAAACATTCTGTCGGGCATCGGGATGATCATGCTTATCGGTATCGTCGTCAACGATGCGATCGTCAAGATAGATTTCATCGAGAATTCTGTCCGCGACGGAATGAGCATCAGAGAAGCAATTTACGATGCGAGCAGGAAGAGGCTGAGGCCGATCTTAATGACGACTATAACGACGGTGTTCGGCATGATCCCGATGGCGATATCATACGGCGGCTCGTCCGAACTAAGGAAACCGCTCGCGGTGACTGTCATATTCGGACTGTCATTCGCCACGCTGTTAACGCTTGTGATTCTGCCTGTAATTTATGAGGCTTTCAAGAGGAAATAAATGTTCGAGAAGATACTTTCCAGACCCGTTACCATTCTCATGTTCTTCGCGAGTATGTTCATTCTCGGTATCATTGCATTCAACTTCATTCCGCTCGAGCTTAAACCTAACACGGAATATCCACAGCTTATTGTCGGCGTGACATGGGCGAATGTATCGCCTGAAACTATCGAAACTAAAGTCGTAAGTGTGATCGAATCTGAGGTCTATACTCTCGAAAATATTTACAAGGTGACATCCGAATCAGAGAGTTCTTACGGCTCGATCTCTATTGAGTACAAGATGGATACGGATATGAATTTTGCCTATCTCGCGCTGAATGAAAAGCTTTTTCAGGTAAAAAAGAACCTTCCTGAAGCAGTGAGGAACAGTGTATTCATCAGAAAATATGTGCCCAGAGAAGAAGCGGAAGAAAGCAGAGAGCTTATAAGTTACAACATTTTCGGTAAAATCAGCCTTGAAGAGCTGGGTCTTATAATTGAGAACGATCTGGAGAATGTTCTCAATTCGATAGAAGGTGTAAACTCCGTTGAGATCTCCGGCATCCCGAAAAACGAGTTAAGGGTACTTCTCGACAGAGATAAGGCTGAATTTTATGGGATAAACATTTCTCATTTCACCAGACTTTATCAGTACGGCAGCCTGATAAATGTGGGAGAGGTTACTGACGAGAACGGACTTTTGTTCACGGTGGACATAGACAATCAGCTATATAGCGCTGAACAGATAGGAAATATCGTTCTGAAGTACAGCGATGAGATACCCATAAGGATCAGGGATGTGTCTGATATCTCCGTCACGAACATTCAGCAGACGAGGATGCAGAGGATCAACGGCAGGGAGTCGGTCGATATTTCCGTTTTCAAGGAACCCGGCGCTAACGCGATCTCCACCTGCAACAGGATCTATGAAGCGGTGGACAAATTCATAAATAACCATTCGAAATACGATCTCAGATCTGAGATAAAACTTGATTCAACAGAATCGATCAGGGAGGAACTCGGCGACATTAAGTTCAGAGGTCTTCTCAGTCTGATAGTCATAATGCTGGTACTTCTATTCTTTCTCAAGAACATCAAACTGTCGGTCGTGATAGTTCTTTCGGTGGCTGTCAGTCTGCTCACAAGCGGATTCGTTCTTTATTTCTTCGACTTCACGCTCAACATAGTAACTTTGTCGGGTCTTGTTCTGAGTTTCGGTCTGCTTGTTGATAACTCTGTCGTCGTGCTTGAAAATATCGTCAGACTGTACAATCACGGACTTGAGAGGTTTAAAGCTACAGTGGAGGGGACCAGAGAAGTTATCATGCCTGTTCTCAGCTCAACCCTGACGACGGTCGTAGTTTTCATTCCGTTTTTATATATGACGGGAGAGAGGAGGCTGTACTGGATCCCCATGGCTATAGCCGTCGGCGTGAGCCTGATGTCGTCGTTTTTGGTTTCGGTCACATTTACACCTATACTTACAGGTCTGTTCCTGACTGAAAAATACAGGAACGCAATCGCTGGCGACGATCTGAAAGAATTCGCAGGTTACAGCAGATTTTTAAAATTCCTCATCAACAACAGAAAGGTCGTGCTTATCTTAACAGGGCTTGTATTTTATTTCTCATACTTTCTTTTCGACAGCTATGTGGATAAGGGCAGAAGGTTCAACTGGAATGTCGAAAATACTGTAAGGGTCTATATTTCTATGCCTGTAGGATCAACGATTGACATGAGCGACGGGATCATTAAGAAGTTCGAGGAAAGGATACTTCAGACAGGCGGATACGACAAATTCACTACTTCGGTCGGACCGACATATGCTTTCACATCAATACTTTATACGGACGAACAATATTATTCCGCTGCGCCCTTTGAGATGGAGAACGAGCTTGTATCGATGGCGGTCAATTTCTCGGGTCCTTTTATCTCTATCTATAATCCTCTCAACCAGTCCGGCGGCTATAGATCAGGGGGGACGACCTCCAAGTCATACAATTCAACGATCCTTATGAAGGGTTACGATTATGAAGGGCTAAAAACTGAGGCTGAGAGGCTGGAAACTTATCTTACTTCCAACCCGAGAGTATCCGATGTTGATATAACCGGGACAGGGAGCTGGTGGCGCTCTTCGGACATGTTCAACTATACGATCAGGATAGACAGGAGAAAACTTGCTTCTTATAATGTTTCGGTCACCGACCTGGTAAGAGAAGTAAGATCCTCCACGGGAGGAGCGGGATCGTATGTGTTTTTCGGCGGTGAAGAGATAGAGATGAGCGTGAAATACTCAGATTACGAGGATTTCAATGTCCGTCAGCTCATGGATAAAGTAATAAGATCGGGTTCGTCCGAGTTCAGGATAAAAGAGGTGGCTTCGGTGACCAAAGAGCCCATAATGAACAGCATTTCGAAAGAGGATCAGAGCTACACCCGATATGTCAGGTACGATTATAATGCATCGACCAAGCAGACAAGCGATTTTTTGAATTCCGTAAAGGAAACCTACCCTCTTCCTATGGGCTACAGGTTCGAAGAGCAGGATGAGACTTATATGACAGATGAGGAAAAAAAGGAGATAATGTGGCTGATCCTGCTTGCTGTCGCTCTTGTTTTCATGGTCACTTCCGCCTTGTTCGAGTCACTACTGCATCCCTTCGTAATAATTCTGAGCATACCTCTGAGTCTCACCGGAGTTTTTCTCATCTTCTTCGGGCTGGGAGAACTCTTTAACGAAGATTCATATATGGGAGTGATCCTTCTTGAAGGGATAGTCGTCAATAATTCGATAATTCTGATACATCATATAAATTCCAAACGGCATATCGGTCTCAATCTGATGAATGCGATCGTACTGGGCACTGTAGAAAGGATAAGGCCTGTGCTGATGACTTCAATAACTACAATACTTGGAGTACTTCCGCTGATAATCAATTCCGACGCCGAAAAGAACTTCTGGTATTCTTTTTCGATCACCACCATCGGCGGGCTCGCGGCATCAACTTTTTTTGTTCTGACTGTTCTTCCCGTCATGTACGCTTTCTTTGAGAGGGTCAGACTCAAGTTTGCAGGTTTATTTAGAAACTGAACTTTTATTTAAGCCTTGTATAACAAGCATAATATATTTATATTATTAAGTCATGTTAAAACTTGAGGTCCGCGTTGAATGTTTCTATTATAATACCTGTATATAACGGCGAAGATACTTTGAAATTATGCCTTGATGCGGTATCGACGCTAAAAATACCTGAAGGATGGAATATAGAAGTACTTCTTGTAAACGACGGTTCGACTGACAGCACAAGAGAGATAGCAGCCGAGTACCCTGAAGTAAGAGTTATCAATCTCGATAAAAACTCGGGCAGGATAGTTGCCAGAAAGACCGGAGCCGAGAACGCAAAATACGAAAATATTCTTTTAATAGATTCAAAAATAGAAGTATCATCAGATAATTTGTTGAAAGCTGAGCAGATAAATTATACGCCTCTGATGGCCGGTGAGTTGAATGATCATAAATATGCCTCGGATTACGACACACTTATGTATTTGATAAGAAGAAAGTTCTACAAGCCGTATTTTCCTCAAAAAGAATATTCTGAACAGCTATGGATCGGAAAAACAAATTTCGAGAGAGCGCCTAAAGGTACAGGATGGCTTCTTTTAAAGAAGGATGTATTTCTGAATAGTATTCCTGAAATTCACGAAAAAGATTCAAGCGATGATACGGCTATATTGAAAAACATTGTTTTTGATCAAGACTTGAGAATTCTGAGACATACTGGTATTTCAGTAAAATATCATTCGAGAGCAGGCAGAAATGTAATTCCATGGATGAATCACAGAGGAAAGACTTTTGCGGATCATTATCTAAGCAGCTTAAATTTGTTCTCAGCGGCATATTTTATTTTGGCGGTAGTTGTGATCTTTATGTTTATTTCAAGACCCTTAACGCTTATGGCATCTGCTGCAATATTGATCCTGCTTACTTCGGTTTATTTGTGCGAAGCAAAAAGAGATTATAAGCCTGTTGTTAAACAGCTTCTGATCCTTGGTCCGGTCTTTATCGCGGGAACGATCGAAAAACTGTTCAGGAAAATAGTGAGAAAATGAAAAAAATAATCACCTATATAATTCTCGCGGCTCTCATTATTGTTTTTATAATCAGATCTGACTACGATTTCAGTGTTATCCTGAACGCTGACCCCTTTGATGTACTGATGCTTACTTTTGTTATGGTTCTCTCATACATTTCTACTTTTTTTGCTGTCGATGTTCAGCTCAAAATGCTCGAAGTAAAAGAAAAGAAGTCAAATGTAGCCTTCATTTCACTGGCTACGAATCTGCTTAATTATCTTCCGGCAAAAGGAGGCATGATATCGCTGGGCACTTTTCTTAAAGTGAAAAAGAAAGTACCTGTGAACAGGTTCGTGTTCGTCACTATCCTAATTTATATTATTGTTACGATCGTCACTATTTTAATTTCACTTTTCTTTATTTTTGACAGTAGGATGATGGAGTTATACAGCAGGATCAATTTTCTTTATTTTCTGATATTTGTTATTTCGGGCATAACAGCACTTCTGTCAAGTGTCTTAATAGCTTTGAAGAACAGAGATAACATTATTTCAAAATACTATCTGCTCTTTTTGCGTAACAGGAGCCTGATAGGTACGAACAAAATGAATATATTTTACATGGTGCTCATAATTCTTGCCGGTATAACATTATTTTCCACAAGAATGTATTTTGCGTTCAGGATAGCAGGATTTCCTGTCTTGTCATACGACGCCTTTCTTATAGGAGTAATAGCAAATCTTTCTTTTTTCCTGTCTTTCACTCCCGGAGGTTTGGGCGTAAAGGAGAGTTTAGTGGGAGGGATATCATATCTTCTATTGGGGAACGCAGAACTTGGAGTTGTAGCGGCTCTTGCGGACAGGGCGGTCAATCTCATTCTTACAATTATTACAGGAACTTACGCTTTCAGGCATCTTGACAGCACATATTTTTCAAAAAATGAGGTAAGCGAATGAATAAAATACTTCTGATCCTGACATTATTTACGAGTATTGTCTATGCAGCAGCTCCTATCATGATACCCATGACCGACAAAGCGACTTACGATTATCTGGACTATCTTGACATTTCAGGTGTGATCGACATCCCTTTTACAGGCGTAAGACCTTACAGAAGCGACGAGATTCACAACTTACTTCTGAGCATAAAGGATCCCGACAGCCGTACGAAGAATTTCATTGAGAGGTATGAGGAAGAATATATAAGCACTGACAATAAATTCGGTAAGGCTGAATCAGAGAACACTGTCGGCTGGTTCGATGCCTACTGGAGTCAGTCTTATGTATCTCAGAAGGCTCTTGAAAACCCATCATACCTATGTTTAAGTTTCTACGATTATTTAAGTCTGCCTGCTCAAAGATCTGGCTACAGATATCCCGATATATCTCAACATATCTCTGACGGCGGGATCAAAGCATATTTCGGATACAAAGATTTACTTTCGCTCCGCACGAACTCAGGTGTCATGATCAAGCATGGCTATACGGATCATTTAAGAGACGAGTATGAGACTCTGGTGCTTGTGCCTTCAGGAGGCGAGGCTGACTTTTCAAGCGAAGACCATACGGAGACAGTCCTGACCCTTGCAGGAGATGATATTCATCTTTCATTAGGAAAGTACCCGGTCTCGATGGGCGCAGGAGTGATGAATTCCCTGACTCTGTCTCAGATGGATGCGTACTACGAGAATATGATGTTTTCAATAGCTTCGGACAGGTTCAAATTCACTACATTAACTGGGTTTCTGCTGGCGGATCACCAGACAAGATATGAAACAGAGAATCCTTATTATGCGATCACGAACGATGACAGCTCTCGTGTGAGGGTCGATTATACAAAGCGTGAGAAATATCTTTCTGCGCACAGGCTCGAGTGGAGAGCTTTAGACAACTTGAGCTTCGGCGTGAACGAAATGGTGATCTCCGGCGACAGGACTATCGAGATGGGTTATGCTTTGCCGGTGCTTCCGTTATTCTGGATGGGGCACTATTACGGGGACCACGATAACTCACTGATCAGCTTCGATATGTCATATCAGCCTTTTAAAAACTATTCGGTCTATGGAGAACTTCTTTTTGATGACGAGACTTTTACGGAAAGCTGGACAAAGAATTACATGAACAAATGGGCAGTTTCGGCGGGGTTGTACAATTCAAAATTTCTTACAGTTGACGGTCTGTCTTTCAATTTCGAATACGCGAGGGTAGAGCCTTATGTTTACGGGCATAAATATCATATAAACCGTTACATGAATCTCGACTATTATCTGTCTATGCCCGCAGGAGGAGATTCCGAGACCCTGAATTTTAACCTGAAATACTTTCTGGATTTCGACAAGCACATTACTCTGGGCTACACGAGAGAGAACAGGGGAGAATCGAGATGGGGCGAGTGGGATCAGCCTCTGAGCTATCAGATCGAGAACAAAGTATTTCTGCGCGGGACAGTCGAGAAAACGAACAAATACTATGCGCAGCTCACTTACAGGTACAACAAATATATTTCTGCCGATCTTTACTATTCTCATCACGATATAATTAACTACAATCACAATCTTCCTGCTTATGATGAAACCTGGCTTGAAGACTATGCTACAGTCAACAGTGACACTCTTATGACTGGAGAATTCGATACATCCAATGATTATACCGGCTACCAAAACTACTACGAAAGAGAGATAGTTCCGCAGAAAAAATACCAGGTCTATTCGAACAATACTTTTGCTTTAAAGTTGAATTTCGTAATTAAAAATTATTTTTCAGGATTTTTCCGTAAGGAGGGAGAGTGAGTCTCAATATCATTGAAAGCGGAATTGAAGGTCTGAAAGTATTTCAGACAAAGATATACAGAGACGAAAGAGGTTATTTCTATGAGGTATTCAGCAGTCAGAAATTCGAAGATGCCGGCATAAACGACAGGTTCTTTCAGGATAATATCTCCAGATCGAGGAAAGGTGTGCTTAGAGGACTTCATTATCAGCTTGAACCCAAAGCGCAGTCCAAACTGCTGACGGTCATATCCGGAAAAATAATCGACGCGGCTGTCGATCTGAGGGCAGGATCCCCGACTTTCGGAAAGCATTTTACTGTCGGACTTTGTTCTGATGACGGTAAAATAATCTATATACCGAAAGGTTTCGCGCACGGTTTTCTGTCTCTTTCTGACGATACTGTCATTATGTACAAATGCGGAGAACTATATTCTCCCGGGCATGAAAGGGGTGTAAGATTCAACGACCCCGATCTGGGAATAGAATGGAAATATCCTGCCGGAGAAATCATCGTTACAGAAAGGGACAGGCAATTCCCTCTTTTCAGAGACGCAGAAATGAACTTTAAATTCGGAAAATAGATGAAAATTATCGTTACAGGCTGCAAAGGACAACTCGGAACAGCGCTCACATCACTATCGAAAAAGTATGACACTTATAATTGGAGATTTATGAGCAGAGTTGATCTTGATATTACAGACATTGACAGGCTTGACGAATTTTTCAGTAAAAATGATATGACCGGCTCTGTCGTTATAAACTGCTCCGCATATACTGATGTTGAAAAAGCCGAAGACGAACCTGAAAAGGCATTTCTTGTTAACAGAGACGGCGCAAAAAATCTTGCGAGGGCTTCTTCTTCGTTCGGTTTCAAACTGATACACATATCTACAGATTTTGTTTTCAGCGGAGATAAAGGTTCTCCTTATAAAGAGGATGATATTCCCGATCCTGTTTCGGTTTACGGTAAGAGCAAATATGGCGGTGAGCTTGAAGTACTGAATTGTGAAAAGAACTGTCTTATAGTAAGAACATCATGGCTGTACTCGGCAACTCACAATACATTTGTAAAGAAAATATATTCAAAACTGATAAGCGGAAAACCTTTCTCCGTAGTACTTGATGAGATCGGATCTCCAACTTACGCACCTGATCTGGCTGAGATACTCGTTACTATAACGGAACATATTAAAAATGTAAATGATTTTCAGACCAGTATTTATCATTTCTGTAATAAAGGTGAGGTTACCAGATATTATTTTGCAAAGAAGATAGCAGAATTTATCAGGAACAGTACAAGCATTCACCCTGTATTATCCGATGAGCTTAATATGAAGGCTAAAAGACCTCATGACAGCGCGCTTGACTGCGAAAGAACTGTTGAAAAGTTCGGTTTGAAGGTCAGATTATGGGAAGACGCACTAAAGGAAGCGGTAAATGAGATCAGATCAGAGTAATATACTGAAAGACAGAGAATTTGTTAAGAACACCGGCAAGCTGTTCGGTTCTTCGGTTATTGCTCAGGCGTTCCCTTTCATAGTTCTTCCTTTTTTGGCTAGGATGTTCTCTCCTGAAGATTTCGGTTTCTGGGCTTATTTTTTGAGTTTGAGCAGTCTTTTTTCAATACTCATGACAGGTAATTACGAATTCGCTATAGTTTTGCCCAAAGAAGATAAGGAAGCGCTGAATGTTTTTACAGGATCGCTGCTGATATGTTTTATAACCTTTGTTTCTGTATCTGTTTTCGTCTATTTTTTTTACGATGTGCTTATCTCCTCATTCGGAATCATTATTTCACAGAATATATTATATATGATAATCCTTATGTCGATGATCACGGCGGTGTTCAGGCTACTGAATTTCTGGAACAACAGGGAGAATAAATTCCATATAACTGCCGTGGGAAATATCACAAAGTCATTCACGGTTTATCTTTGTCAGCTGCTTAACGGTCTGTATTTTCTCAAAACTTCAACAGGCCTGATCTTATCTTCGATCGCCGGTTATACTGCAGGTTCAGTGATTCAATCTTCGTCGCTCGCAAAAAAGATCGTGAGGAACAGAAAGGAGATTAATTTTTCTTCGATCAAAAGATCGCTTTCAAGGTACAAAGATTTTCCAAAATATTTTATGCCGAGCGAGTTCCTTAACAGCCTGTCGGTGAATGTCCCTGTTCTGTTTCTGACCAATTTATTCGATTCAGCGGCCGCGGGACTTTACGCAATACCTCACAGATTTATTAATGTGCCACTGACGCTTCTGGGGTCATCTATCTCGCAGGCATATCTTAAGAAGTCATCCGACATGGTGAATAACGATCAGTGTCTGGGGAGAATGACATCGGATATATACAGGAAACTGTTCATGCTCGGAATAGTTCCTCTCTCGATAATTGCAGGCTATGGAGACTATATATTCGGATTTCTTCTAGGTGAAAGATGGTCTGTTTCAGGTCAGTACGCTTCGATACTGTCGCCATGGATGCTAATGGTGTTTGTAGCTTCCCCGATATCGATAATATTCGCGACTCTGGAAAAACAGAAGATCAGCCTTGTGTTAAATTCTGTCCTTTTGATTTTAAGGGTAACGAGCTTCCTTATAGGCGGAATTATATTGAAAAGTGTTTTCGCGGCGATCTTCCTTTACGGTTCGACAGGTTTTGTGTACTGGACATTCTATTCTTTTTTTGTTGTGAGGACCGCGGGAGGAGATACGGACAAGGATAAGATCGTTGAATTCGTTCTGTACAGGCTGTTATTTATAATGCTGCCCATAATTTTATCAAGGACTTTTTTGTGCATGATCTTAAACTGATACTGGAAAACAACAAAGGTTTTGCATGGTTCAAAGCTCATGGAATTTCGTTCAAAGGTTATCTGCTTGAGGGCGGAGAATATTTGACCGGCAGTGATGCTGTTGACCATATAAAAACAAAATTCGGAAAGTTCGAGGATCCCGAAAAAGGTCTTAAAGAGCTTAATGGCGTTTTTGCGATGGTTTTCGAAGGTTCGGCAAGACTGTTAGCGTGTTGCGACAGGACAAGGTCTTTCCCGCTTTTTTATCGGATCGGATATAACAGTCTGACGATAACTGATGATCCCAAAGCTGTCGGAAACGAAAAAGACACCGATGACAGGTCGATAAAAATATTCCTCCACACAGGGTATGCTATCGGGAACAGAACTCTTCTGAAAGATATTTATCAGATCCAGGCCGGAGAATATATTCTCAAAAATAATGAGAGTTTTGAAAGAAAATTCTATTACAGGTTCAAATCTGAAGACCCCGTCTCGGACAGGATCGTTCTGGAAAATGAACTGACAGAGGCCCTGAAAGGAATAGGGAGCGATCTGTCTCAGAGCCTGGAAGGAAGAACTGCAGTGCTTCCTCTGAGCAGCGGATATGATTCAAGGCTAATAGCTGTGCTCCTTAAATCGGCAGGTATTAACGATGTGATCACTTTTACATACGGCAGAAAAGACAACCCGGAGATAGAACTTTCAAGAAAAACCGCTCAGAAGCTCGGGTTCAAGTGGGAATATATTGAGTATGACGAAGAGACCGTAAAAGATTTTCTTGGTTCGGATGAATTCCGCGCCTATTTCCCTTTTGCTTCAGCCTGCACATCGATGTTCTATCTGCAGGAATTCTTTGCACTTCAGAAACTGAAAGAAATAATTCCTGAGAATTCGGTTTTTATACCGGGTCATTCGGGAGATACTATTGCGGGAAGCCATCTTTCCGATGACATGACCGGAGAACTTACGAAAGATGCTCTGATCGACAGGATAATTTCAAAGCATTTCAACATGAAACCGGTCAGTTCAAAGAAAAGGGAATTTCTTTCAGAAGAGCTTGCGCGGGATTTTGAAGGAAACATCCTTTCCGGTTTCGACTACGAGGACTGGATAATAAAAGAAAGGCATGGAAAGTTCGTTATTAACTCGAACAGGATATACGAATTCTTCGGCTATGAATACAGAATGCCTCTGGTCGATAAAAGGTTCATGGATATTATGTCGAACGCTCCTTCGTCGTTACGGGCGGGTAAGAGGCTCTATAATTCAGTTCTTAAAAAGAACTTCTTTGAAAAATACGGTCTGAATTTCTCAAATGAGACGAATCCCGAGCCTAAAGATATCAGAATTCAGGAAACCAAAAACTCAATAAAGAAAATAATGCCGAAAAAAATAATTAATTTTTATAAGGAAAAGTTAAGAAAAAATACCGATATTTACTATAACATTGGTGTAACTGACCGCATGATAAAGGATCTTGAATCTTCCGGAGTGCCTGTCGATAAGGACGGCGAGAACAGGAATTCAATAATTATACAGTGGTATATACACCAGCTGATAAACGGAAGAATATAGATAAGGCTGATACAATGATAGTAGCTATAGACGGACCGGCCGGATCGGGCAAATCAACAACGGCAAAGCTTGTTGGAATGAAAATGAATTTTCTTTATATCGACACAGGCGCCATGTACAGAGCCATAACCGTTAAGGTCAAAAGGAGCGGAGTCGGATACGAGGATGCCGGCGGGATATGTTCACTTCTTCCCGATACCGTGATAGATCAGAAGATCGATGAAGTTTCGGGTGACACAAAGACTTTCCTCGACAATAAAGATGTGTCGCTGGAGATCAGGGATCCTGAGATAACCAGGGGAGTTACAGGCGTATGCGAAATAAAGGAAGTGAGGGAGAAACTCGTCAGCCTACAGCGGGAGATGGGTAAAAGAAAGAATGTCATTCTAGACGGCAGGGACATAGGTACGGTCGTTTTCCCCGATGCGGACCTGAAATTTTTCATGGTAGCAGACATTGACATCAGGGCTGAACGGAGGCTGGCAGAACTTAAAGAAAAGGGTATGGTCACTTCTCTTGAGGATGTGAAGAAAGATATAATGAGGAGAGATAAAAGAGACAGCTCAAGATCGAATTCCCCGCTGAGACCGGCTGAAGACTCGATCCTGATCGATACAGGAAATCTTACAATTGAAGAACAGGCCGAGATAATAATCAGTCACATAAAGAAGATGTCATGAGAATAAAGGTTGTTACAGATAAACGGTCGGGAGTATGCGGCGGGGTCAGCAGAGCTATAAAAATGATAGAGAGAGAGATTTGCAACAGAAACAGCCGCGATATCTATGTTAACGGAGAGCTTCTGCACAATCGGCTTGAGATGGAAAGACTGATGGACAGCGGTCTGAAGCTTGAGGAAGATGTAGAAAAGATAAGGTCGGGAGTACTCTTCATTCGGACTCACGGAGTTTCGAAAGATGTTAAACGGCTGGCTATAGAAAACATGAACCAAGTGATAGATGCCACCTGTCCGAAAGTTTCAAGCTCGCAAAAGATAATCGAAGATCATTATAGCTCAGGATACCAGATAGTAATAGTCGGAAAAGAGAAACATCCTGAGGTCAAAGGACTTCTGGGCTACTGCAATTTTGAGGGTATATGTATTCTTAAGAACAAAGATATCGATCTCATAGATATGAAAAAAAAGACTCTGCTTATCGCCCAGACTACAGTAGCTTCAGAAAGATTCGAATATTTTGCCTCGTTACTAAAACCGAAAATTTCCGATCTGAAAATAGCGAACACCATCTGCCCGTTCGTCGAAAAAAGGGAACTTGAACTCGTTCAGTTCGCGCAGGAGCACGATATAGTGATATTCATAGGAGGAAAGAACAGCTCAAACACAAAGCTGATGTACGACAGATTCAGTGCTTACAATAAAAGGTCATATCTGGTAGAGAACAAGAACGAGATCGATTTTACATGGTTCAGAGAGAATGATCTGGCGGGAATATCAGGCAGCGCTTCAACGCCGACATGGCAGATTGAGGAGGTCAAGAAAGTGATAGAAGATCATTTCAATCAATAGAGGAGTTGTTTATGAAACCTGAGAATCTTACCATAAGTGATTATTCCAAGATCGATTATCAGGGCATTATCGAGCTTTGGGAGGACATACATCTCGGAGGAGCCTCCAGAGGAGACACGCATGAAATTATCGAAGAAAGCATAAAGGTCGGAGGGAAACTTTTAGTTGTGAAGGAAATGTCGGGAAGAGTGGTCGGAAGCTCATGGATAACAACCGATAAAAGAAGGAACTATCTCCATCACTTCGGCATCAGAGAGGAGTACAGAGGTATGGGGCTTGCGCAGGACCTTCTCGAAAGATCACTTGAATTCAGCAAAAGCAACGGCCTTCAGATAAAGCTCGAGGTCCACAGGGATAACATCAAAGCGTTGAGGCTTTATGAAAAATACAAATTCAAGTATCTTGGCGACTACCTTGTTTATATAATCCGAAATTATGAATAACAGGAGGTATCATGAAGAGAACGGTCATCACATCAAATGCTCCAAAAGCGGTCGGCCCCTACAGTCAGGCTGTCGAAAAGAAAGGTATTTTGTTCGTAAGCGGCCAGATAGGTCTCAAACCTTCTGACAATGTTATGGTCGAAGGCGGAATTAAGGAACAGACCATACAGGCTCTTGAGAACATCAGAGGGATACTGAACGAAGCCGGATATACTTTTGAGGACATCGTAAAGTGCAGCTGCTTTCTGACCGATCTGAGCAGATTCAATGAATTCAACAGCGTTTATTCAGGATTTTTCGATCAGGAGCCCCCCGCACGGGCAACTTTTGAAATAAACTCTCTTCCCGTCGGTGCGCTTGTAGAAATAGAGTGTATCGCAGTTAAATAAGTTTAGCCTGATGAAATTTTTCAAATAAAAGAATTAAATCTTTTCTCATCTTTCAGAGTCGTAGTTCTTCCGTGCCCCGGGATGACAGGTGTATCTTCATCAAGAACAAGGATCTTGCTTTTTATGGAATTTATCAGAGTGTTTTCATCGCCTCCGTAAAGATCTGCTCTTCCTACTGATCCTGCGAACAGCGTATCTCCTGACACAAGGCATCCGCCGATCATAAAACAACAGCTGCCGAGAGTATGTCCCGGAGTATGAATAACGGTAAGTTCTGTATCACCGATCATGATCTTCTGGCCGTCTTTGAATAATAAATCAGGCTTAAGCGATATTGTTTTTCCTGAAATTATCGAGTAGTTTTTACCAGGATCCGAGGCATACTCCTCTTCATATTCATGGACACAGAAGGGGATTTTGTATTCGTTCCTGATCATGTCGACCGCACCGATATGATCATAATGACAGTGAGTGTTTATTATCATTTTCGGTACAGCATTGTTCCTTTCGATTTCGCTGATAATTTTATCAGGCTCGTCGCCCGGATCGAGAACGGCTGCCGATCTTGTATTCGGGCAGATAAAGATAACGCAGTTCACTTTCAGGTCCCCTACGGGAATGATAATAAAATTTTTATAGTTCATTTTCGATCAGATTGTATTTTTCAAGGACTTTGAGCAGCTGGGCAGTTTTTTTCTCGTCAAGCTCATAAAGAGGAGGTCTCAGTATTCCCATATTGAAACCCATCAGGTTCAGTGCTTTTTTAACCGGGATGGGATTAGTGTCCGTGAACATAGCATGGCAGATCTCATTTGTGTATTTTGCAAGGCTGAGGCCCTTCTCGAAATCATTTTCAAGCATTGAATTAACAAGACCGGACATCTGCTTGGGTATTATATTTGAAGTTACACTGATCACTCCGGTACCTCCGAGAGCCATTATCGAATAAGTAAGATCATCCTCGCCTGACAGGATCGATAATTTTCCGTTTACAGAGAATATGATCTTCTGTACCTGGGAAAGAGAGCCCGAAGCTTCTTTTAAAGCTGTGATATTTTCGTGAAGGGACAATTTTTCTACAGTTTCGGGAAGCATGTTCACTCCTGTGCGCGACGGCACATTATACATTACAACGGGTACCGGTGACCTATCGGCAACTTCAGAAAAATGTCTGTACAGTCCGTCCTGGTTCGGTTTGTTGTAATAAGGGGTGATAACAAGCGCGGCGTCCGCACCGCAACCCGAGGCCATTTTGCAGAGCGCGACAGCTTTTTCCGTGGAGCTGCTTCCGCATCCTGCTATGACTTTCATTCCCGAGTCGTAGGCCTGTTTGCAAACAAAAGCGTACAGCTGGCTGTATTCCTCATCGGAAAATGCGGGATTTTCTCCGGTTGTCCCTCCCGGAACGACGCCGGTAACCCCGGAAAGAGACTGGAATTTTAAAAATTTCTTCAGACTTTCATAATCGATCCCGCCGTTCTTCTTGAATGGAGTCACTATCGCAGTGTACAGTCCTTTTATCATGATCCTCGTCTCCGTTAATGATTTGTTTGGAAATTAACAAAAAAATTGTCCAAAAGACAGAAGAATTTTAATTTTTTTCAGTTAATTTCATAAAAAATAGTCAAAATATTTTTTGCAAATTTGAACGGAATGATATAATTTTACTGTTTCTGAAGTGGAGGTTCGTCAACGGAATGAAAAAAGTGACAATGTACACTGACGGCGCCTGCAGTAAGAATCCCGGTCCCGGAGGCTGGGGAGCGGTTCTTATCTACGGTGGTGTGATGAAGAGGATTTCGGGTTTCAGTGCCGAAACGACCAACAACATAATGGAGCTCACTGCTTTCATCGAAGCGATGAAACTCTTAAAGGGAAAATGTGAAGTTGACCTTCATACAGATTCAAAATACCTTATTGATTCCGCTACGATGTGGCTGAACATCTGGAAAAAGAACGGGTGGAAAACAAGCGCAAGAAAAGATGTAAAGAACATTCCTCTGTGGAAGGAAATTTCTGATATGATAAACTTTCACAAAGTTAATTTTCACTGGGTCAAAGGGCATGACGGCGACCTGTACAACGAGGAATGCGACAGTCTTGCTAAAAACGAAATTCTAAAGAATCAGAAACCGGAATAAAAACTATGTCATCTAATCTTCTTTCAAACCGGAGAAACACAAGAGAAAATCTGCTGATGTTCTTCTACAGTATGGAATTCAAAGACACACGGAGCAAAATATCTGATGCGGAGCTGAAAAAATTCCTTGGTGATGTAAGCGAGATAAGAAGAGAAGATAAGCTTGAAAATCTGCGTGAGTCCATCAAAGAGATATTCGACAGTGTAAAGATAATCAAACTTGAAAATGACGATTCGATCGAGTTCAACCTTCCATATACAAAAGAATCAGTTTCGATGACTTTCGAAGAAATGGACAGCAATAATGTTTATGACGGCTTTCTTACAAAAGCTTCTGAGCTGATGGTAAAGATGGGGATCAGGGATGATAAAAAACAGGACACCCCTTTTTCCGAGAACAGCGATAACATGAAATTTTTCACCAGCTATGTTTCTTGCTATTTCAGTAACCTCGACGCGACAGATAAAAGCATAATATCAAATCTTGAGAACTGGGATTTCGGCAGGATATCCATTATCGACAAGATCATTTTGAGGATGGGGATTGTGGAACTTAAATATTTTAACGATATTCCGCCAAAAGTCGTAATTAATGAAGCAATTGAGCTGGGAAAGAAGTACAGCACGGAAAAAAGCAATGTTTTTATAAACGGGATACTGAATAAACTGAAAAATGAGATTAGAAAAACTGATAATTAAGACGGATGTTCTATGAAAATAGCTGTTATATCTGACATTCACTCCAATCAGGAGGCACTTGAAGCTGTTCTCAGAGAGATCGGGAAAGAGAAAGCAGATAAAATATATTGTCTCGGAGATATTGTAGGTTACGGTCCCAGTCCCAATGAATGCATAGATCTTATAAAAGGGGCCACAGATAAAGTCGTTGTCGGAAATCATGACAGCGCAGTTATAAATCAGACGGATATGATGCTTTTCAATTCATATGCCAGAGAGTCGACCGAGTGGACGAGAAGAATGATAAATGATGAGAATTACGAATATTTGCTGAATCTCCCGCTTAAGATCAGCGAGCACGATCTTCTTTTTGTGCATTCAACTCCTCTAATACCGGAAGACTGGAACTATATTCTTACCCAGCACAGCGCGGAAAAGCATTTTAATTATTTTACCGAGTCTGTATGTTTTATCGGACACTCACACAGACCGGAAATGTTCAGGTCCGTTGACAACAGACTGATCGTGAACATCGGTTCAGTTGGCCAGCCCAGAGACGGAAACCCCAAGGCTAGTTTTGTTATATGGAACACAGAGGAGAATGAATACGAATTGAAAAGGGTCGAATACGACATCAAGGCGGTTTACAAGAAAGTGGTCAAAGCCGGATTGAATGAATTTCTCGGTGAAAGACTTATGGTCGGAAGATAAATATTTAAGAACAGGGATCAGATGTTATCATTTTTATTGAACAAGATATTCGGTACAAAACAGGACAGAGAAGTAAAAAGGCTCGAACCTGTAGTCGAGAGCATAAATTCATGGTACGAAAAATACAGGGAACTTTCTGACGATGCCGTGAAGCTGAAAACGACTGAATTTAAAGAGCGGCTGAAAGCGGGCGAAACGGAAGAAGATATTCTTCCTGAAGCTTTCGGGCTTGTAAAAGAAGCCTGCAGGAGAATGGTCGGCAGATCATGGATGATCGATGGAAGAATGCAGGAATGGAACATGATCCCGTACGATGTTCAGCTTATGGGAGCTGTGGTTCTTGCCGAAGGGAAGATAGCCGAAATGGCGACCGGAGAAGGTAAAACACTCGTAGCGCTTTTTCCTTCTTATCTTAACGCGCTCTCGGGCAAAGGCGTTCACATTGTTACAGTGAACGACTACCTGGCCAAAAGGGACAGAGAGTGGATGGGTTATGTGCTGGAATTTCTGGGAATGACGGTCGGTGTGATTACTTCCGACCTGAGAGATCAGAATAAAAGAAAAGAAGAGTACTGCAAGGACATCCTGTATGGAGTAAATCATGAATTCGGGTTCGATTACCTCAGGGACAACATGGTGATTGACATAGAAGATATGGTCCAGAGGGGATTCAATTACTGCCTGATCGACGAAGTGGATTCGATCCTCATCGATGAAGCGAGGGTGCCTCTTATAATTTCCGGTGCTGTGCCTAAATCCGACAATCAGAGGTTCGATATGCTCAAGCCAAAAGTATTCGAACTTGTCAGAGAACAGACAAAAATGGTTAACGAATGGCTTGGTGAGGCTGAAAAAGCTATCGGGAAAGACCCCGAGGACAGAAAGGCACTGATGCTGATCCTTAAAGCTTCTAAAGCTACTCCAAAAAACAAAAAACTGCTTAAACTGCTTACGATGCCTTCCGTAAAAACGAATGTCAATAAGCTTGAAAACGAATTGTTGCGTGACAAGATATTCGGTCAGGTAACGGAGGATCTTTACTATACCATTGAAGAAAGATCGAATACTGTTGACATATTCAAGAACGGACATGATCTGTTAACGAAAGGCGGATCAGACAAGAACATGTTCGTAATACCCGATCTTGCTACGGAGATACAGAATATTGAATCGATGGAACTTCCTGACAAGGAAAAAGAGGAAATAATCGAAAAACTTCATACTGAATATGCTGAAAAAAGCGATAAGATCCACACTATGAATCAGCTTCTTCGCGCGTATTCTCTTTTTGAAAAAGATGTCGAGTATGTAGTTCAGGACGGCAGGGTCATAATCGTTGACCAGTCCACAGGCAGGCTAAAATACGACAGCAGATTCAGCAACGGAATGCACCAGGCGATCGAGGCAAAGGAAGGTGTTAAGGTCGGAGAGGACACGCAGACTGTGGCGGCCATCACATACCAGAACTATTTCAGGATGTATAAAAAACTCAGCGGTATGACCGGTACAGCTATTACTGAAGAGAATGAGTTCTTCGAGATATATAATCTGGTAGTCTCGGTTATACCCACAAATGTCCCTGTTATCAGGAATGATCAGCAGGACTACATCTACATGACCAAGAAAGAAAAGTACAATGCTATCATAAACGATGTTGCTGCTCTCAGAAGTGAAGGACGGCCGGTACTGCTCGGAACACCCGATGTGGAAGTCAGCGAAATAATGCACAGGCTTCTCGATATGAGAAGGATACCGCATAACCTTCTGAACGCGAAAAATCATGCCCGCGAGGCTCAGATAATCAAGGATGCGGGAGAATCGGGAACGATCACTATAGCCACGAACATGGCAGGTCGAGGTACTGATATCAAGCTTGGCGCCGGCGTGAAAGACAAGGGCGGTCTTGCGATCATCGGATGCGAAAGGCACGACTCGAGAAGGATAGACAGACAGCTCAGAGGAAGAGCCGGAAGGCAGGGCGATCCCGGTTCGTCCAGATTTTATGTTTCGCTTGAAGACAACTTAATGAGGATATTCGGTTCTGAAAGAATCTCAGGTATAATGGACAAGTTCGGCAGGAACGAAGGTGAACCTATCGCTCATCCATGGATAACCAAGTCGATAGAAAGGGCGCAGAAAAGGGTCGAGATGCATAATTTCTCAATGCGAAAACATATTATCCAGTATGACGATGTCATGAACAGGAAGAGGGATGTGATATACAGGCGGAGAAGGGCTGCGCTGATCAAGGGAGCCGTGAGTGAAGGAAAGACCGTTCCTTTCGCAAAGGAATACGGGGTGGATCCGGACGAAGGCATGTACAGGGAAGTAAATGAAGTGATGGAAGATTTTGTCAAAGAGATAATATTTAACGCATGTTCTAACTCCAGATCGCCGGAGAACTGGGACTGGGAGTATATTGATAAAAATCTTATGAAAACAATGCTGATCAAATTCGACCAGGATATATCCGCGATCAATACGGCTGAAGACCTTTATGATAAGCTGCTGCAGCTTGCAGTCGATAAATTCACCCATAAAAGGTCGGTCATAGGCGAGCGTATGATGGATATTCTTTCCAGAATAGCGATAGTAAGAATAATTGACATCAACTGGCAGGAACACCTAAGGGAAGACGACGATCTCAGAAGCGGTATATCGCTGATGGCTCACGCCCAAAAGGATCCTCTTATCGAGTATAAGAGAAAGTCATTTGAATCTTTTAAAGAAATGCTCTTCAGAATGAACCAGCAGACGCTTGAATTCATTTTTAAGGCGAGGATCGATATCGAGATAAGTCAGGAGGAGGAGAACAGAAGGAAAGAGCAGGAGCGTCTGAACAGCCTTAAAGCTCTTGCTCAGGGAGCTGCAGCCAAGCAGAGAACGGTAAAGAATATGAACGAGCGGGTCGGAAGGAACGATCCATGTCCGTGCGGAAGCGGAAAAAAATTTAAAAATTGTCACGGTGCTGAATAAATTAAATAGAAATTGGGAAGATAAAAAATGAGCAAGAATCTTGTTATACTGGAATCACCAGGAAAAGTAAAAGCAGTAAGTAAATATCTCGGACCCTCATACAATGTGATCGCGAGCAACGGACATGTTATAGATCTGCCAGCTAAGGAGCTGGGCGTTGATATCGAGAACGATTTTAAACCGACTTACAAGGTCATCGACAATGCCGGTCAGGCAAGTAAGATACTCAAGAGAATTGAGACAATAGCTAAGGAAAGTGAAAAGATACTGATAGCTACTGACCCCGACCGTGAGGGAGAGGCAATCGGCTGGCATATCAGCAACAGACTTAAGAGTTCGACCAACAGGATAGTCAGAGTCACATTTAACGAAATTACTAAGAAAGGCATAGACGCGGGTTTAAAAAATGAAGGTTCAATAGATAAGAACCTGGTCGATGCGCAACAGGCCAGAAGAATAATGGACAGGCTCGTAGGTTACAAGATTAGTCCTTTTCTGTGGAAAGCGATTTCAAACGGACTTAGTGCGGGCAGGGTACAGTCTGTCGCTCTAAGAATAATTTGTGAAAGGGATAGCGAAGTAAATAACTTTAATCCTGAAGAATACTGGACTGTTAAAGCCGACTTTTCCACTTCAAAAGAGCAATTCTCTGCAGAACTTGTAAAGATCAGTGATAAGGATTTCAGGATCGCAAATAAGTCTGAGGCGGATAAGATCATAACTGAGATCAGAAAATCCAAGTATTCTGTGATGAACATCAATAAGACAAAGATCAAGAAATCACCCATGGCGCCCTTCATTACTTCCACTCTTCTTCAAGCGAGCGTCAACAGACTCGGATTCTCGTCAAAGAAAACTATGCAGATAGCTCAGAACCTGTATGAAGGTATAGAATTGGGCACCAAGGGCGTAGTAGGTCTTATAACCTATATGAGAACAGATTCGACCAGGGTCTCAAATGAAGCGGTTGACGAGGTAAGAGATTACATAAGTAAAAAATTCGGTGTCGATTTTGTTACTCCGAGTGCGAGAAAATATAAATCAAAGAAGAACATACAGGATGCGCACGAAGCCATAAGACCCGCGGATATCAATCTTGAACCGAAGAAACTTCAGCCGTACCTGTCAAAAGAACAGTTTAAACTTTATCAGCTCATCTGGACAAGATTTGTAGCTACTCAAATGAAAGAGGCGGTATTTGAACAGACCGTGATAGATATCGGCTGTGAAAAATTCAAATTCAGGATTTCGGGAAGAAAGAATGTTTTTAAAGGATACCAGCAGGTATTTATGGACAGCGATTTCGGCGTTGACAAAGAGGACGAAGACTCTAATACAAGACTTCCGAGGAATATTGATGTAGGTATGATGGTCACATTAAGAGAGGTTGAACCGGAGGAACATTTCACAAAGCCGCCCGCCAGATTTAACGAGGCTTCACTGACAAAGGAGCTTGAAGAGCAGGAGATAGGAAGGCCTTCTACATATGCCACTATTATAGACAGGCTTATTTATCAGAAATATATTGAAAAAACGGAAAAGAAACTTATCTCCACCGAACTTGGAAATATCGTTAACAACATACTAGTTGAGAATTTCGGAGAAATATTCAATATCAAATTCACCAAGAAAATGGAAGCAAGCCTTGATAAGATCGAATACGGCGAAGCGGCCATGTCGGATATCCTGAATAAATTTTACAAACCTTTTGAGAAAACTCTTGAAGCTGTATCAAAAAAGACTCTCGAGATAAAGAAAAATACAGAGCTTCCCGCGGGAGGCTTGTGTCCAAAGTGCGGAAAGGGTTCGCTGATATTCAAATGGGGTAAGAACGGGAAATTCATCGCCTGCAGTAATTTTCCGTCCTGCAAATATACGGCTTCTCTTGATCAGAAGAAAGGCACAGGTACAGAAAAAGACGGTGATGTAAAAACTCTTCCGAGAAAGGAATTCGGTAAATGCCCCAAATGCGGTAAGGGGACTCTTGTGGAAAGATCAGGTAAGTTCGGCAGAAAATTCATTGCATGTGATATGTATCCAAAATGTAAATATGTTCACACAGAGCACATAAGCATAAACTGTCCTGTTGAAGGATGCGGAGGCATAATAAAAGACAAAACTACAAAAAAAGGTAGGCTGTTCTATGGCTGTTCAAATTTCCCTAAATGTACTTTTGCGTCATGGAATAAGCCGGTCGAAAAAAAATGCCCTTCCTGCGGATACGGGGTTTTGGAAGAGATCAACGATCAGAAAACAGGAACAGTCAAATATTTCTGCCCGAATTGCAAAAAAGATTTTGACAGTTTAAAAATCTGATTTTTTTTGTTGTAATTGCTGTTACATTAGCGCATATTTATATGGTAATCGGTAACGACGAAGATTTAGAGGTGAAAGATTTTAAAGTTAAACAACAAAATAATTTGCTTGACAAAAAAGAATGAAATGCTTTATATTGATGCAACATGGTTAAGAACATTAAGTTACAGGTTTGATTATGCGTAAAATTGCGATTTTATCTTCAAAGGGCGGTACCGGAAAGACCACCACTTCGATCAATCTTGCTCACGGTTTGGCATTGATGGGAAGAAGTGTTCTGCTGATTGACAGTGATCCCCAGAATACAATCGGGATCGTGTTCAACATCAATCCGGAAAAAACTCTGTGCGATCTTCTACTTAAAAGGAGAGCATCAATAGTTAAAGTCCGAGAGAAACTTCATGTTATCACTTCAGGTGGTAAATACCTTGTCGATACAGAAGTAAAAATGACGAAGACCTGGGGTAAGGAATATAAGCTCAAAAAAAATCTTTCACATCTTGAAGGTGTCGATTATGTGATCGTCGATTGTGCACCGTCCATTAATCTCATAAATGTAAATGTTCTGACTTACTGCGATGAAGTAGTGATACCCATATCGATGGATTTTCTTTCTCAGATCGGAGCTAACCAGATCTTGGGTATGATAGACAGCGTCAGCAAATCGTATAACAAAAACCTTGATATTCTGGGTGTGCTGCCTGTTTATTACAACGAGAAAAGAAAGATATCTCTCGAAACGGTTGCGATTCTAAAGGACTTCTTTAGAGAGAAACTGTTTAACACCTACATTAGAGAAGATGTCAGCCTTAAAGAAGCGCCGAGTTTTATGAAAACTATATTTGAGTATGCACCGGATTCGTGGGGCGCTCAAGATTATTTCAAGCTTGCAAATGAAGTTGACAGCAGATAATCAGTTCTTGGGATAAAGAATTATGACAAACGATCCGAGCAGAGAATCAAAGAGTATAGGAAGGAACATTTTCGCAGAAAATCAGTCTGATTTTTTTAAAAATAAGTCTGAAAAAAAATCACAATCACAGGATAATACATCAAAGAAAAGTGACGCATCTCCAAAGAGCATAGGAAGAAATATTTTTTCTGAAGTCCCTAACGCACAGGTGCCTCCTGCGAGACCTGCTGATATAGGAGACGACCTGAAAATAATCGAAAAAACTTCAAAGGATACTAGTTTAGATAAAAGTTCCTCTGTTTCAGTGTCTGCCAAAAAAAGCAGGGTTAATGCGCTTCATATAACAAAAGATAATGTGGTCTTTGCTCAAACCGAGTATGACGGAATAAATTACAGACTTACTAACCTGCAGGTAATCCCGATTGAGCCGCCCCAGGTCACTGAGGATAATGTTTTTATGGACAAAAAAGATCCCGAACAGGTAATAAAAGAGCAGCAGATCGATGCGATAGATAAAGTTTTTGTCAGGGCGGGCGTTGCGAAAAACGACCCACTCATAGTTACTTCATTGAACGGTACGAATGTTATAGTTAAACAGTTATATGTCCAGAATACGCCCGTGGAGAATATTGAGAAAGAGCTTCCTGCTATCGTAAAATCCCCTTTTGATGTCATGAGCCGTTATGAATATATACTCTTAAATTCTGACGGAATGAATCACGATATCCTCGCAGCTGTTTCTGACGGGAGCACATTCTTTTCTGTTCAGGGAATGTTAGCGCTTACGGGGGTAGAATGTAAGATACTTGATATTGACAAAATGGCTATTGTAAATCTCTATAACGAGTCTGTAAGGCCTCCGAAAGGTACTGTATCTTGTGTTATTGACATAGGGATGGACTTTTCTCATATAATGATAATACCGAGCGGGAATGAAGAGCTTTACATCAGAAATATTGATTTCACATATAGTACATTCAAGAAAACTCTTCAGAGAAACAGGGATATTTCCCCTGCTGAAACTGAGGAAATGATCAGGAACAGGAACTTTTACGATTACATAACCAGCGCATTCGAGCAGGAAACGACAGAGAATCTGAACCAGCATTTCTCGGTTAAAAAATATGTCAGGATGCAGTTACTGAGAGAACTTCAGAAGACCTTCCAGTACTATGCGCAGCAGAACCAGAACAAAATACCTTCAAAAATATACATTACAGGCAAGGCTCTGGAGATGAATAAATTCGCCCAGTTCATTAACAAGAACACTGACATCCCCTGCGAAAATCTTGACATTGCCGGATTTTTCAGGGGTGATTCAAGCGTTTTGGATTATGCTAAGGAAAAAGAAAGTGTTGCATATATAGCTATCGGTCTGGCATTGAGATATGAATAAATTCAGGATTATGGATAAAAATGTACAAATTTAATTTTCTAAGCAAGATCAATCAGGAAAAGTATGAAGCCAAGAAAAGAGACAGCTTCATCAGGCTGTTATTTTTATGTTTCAGTTCGGCTCAGATCCTACTTTTGGGGTTATTATATCTTTTCGGACTTGGTGTCAATACTGATAACAAGATTGCTAAAGAAAACCGTAAAGATATAAATGATAAAATTACAAAATTAAGATCAGAGAACTTCTTCAGCCACAAAATATCTCAGAATATCTACAACTCAATGTCAAAAAGGAAGAGAGTTTCAGATATTTTAAGCTCATTTGAATCTTCAATGGATTCTACGGTCATAATCAGTAATTTCCAATATGATACTGATTATATTGAAGTTGCTTTTGTTTCAAGAAGTTCAAATGTAAAATCTCAGCTCATGTCATGGACGGTATCCTTCAAAGATCAGGTTGAAGATAAACTTGTAAAAAAGGGATTATGTGAGAAAACCAAACTGAAATTAGCTAAGGGGCCCGATATTAAAAAAGAATATGATGACTATACATATTGGATATTTGTTCTTAAATTAGAATTCCCCAAAAGAAATTACAACTTGGTTAAAGGGAATAAAAAATGAAGAAAAACATTGTTTATATAGCGGTCCCGGTATTACTTCTGTTTATGGGAATCATTTACAGGTATTTCTTTCTTGCTGACACAATAGACGAAACAGGTTCTATAGCAAAACAGAATAAAATTCTTATTGAGAAGTATAATAGAGATGTTTTTATTCAAAATAACATAGCAAACTTGGATTCTCTATATGAAAGGAATAAAAGAGGAACAGGTTCGTACGGTGATGTTATAGTTGAGCTTCTTGGTATTACAGAAAGAATGCTTCGGGATTCAGAGATAAAATATGAAGCTAACAAAATAAATCAGGATTCAAACGAGATCACAGATTATAAGTCCGGAACAGCGTCTTTCGTGATTTATCTGGATTTTCAGACACAATACAAGAATGTGATCGATTTTATTCACAGGATAGAAACAAGTGATTATGTGATAAATATTTCATCCTTAAGAATGAACAGGAACAGACCTGCTCCGGTGAAATCACAGCAGGGATCGGATAAGGAGGAATTCGATGAATTCAATGTTGAGGCTTCTGTCAGCTGCCAAATAAAGCTTGAATTCGTTAAGTACCTATAACAGAGGGGTTTTTTTTAATGAAAAATTATTCGAAAGAACAAATATCTGTAGTTATAATTTCATTAATATCAGTTGTGATAATGAGCTATTTATTACTCACGCTAAAACCTGACAGTGATACAAATTTTTTAGAGGATTCATATAAACTCAGTAAAGACAGCATACTTATCACAGATACGATTATAACAAAATTTGCACAATCAGAGAAATTGTTCACAAGAGATGTGTACAACTTCAAAATTCTTGAAAAGAAGAAAAAAGAGGTTGTTGCTGAAGTTGATAATACTCCTCAAATCCAGTACTCATGGGTCAATACAAACGATCTTGAACTTTATCCCAGAGATGTTGTTTTTTTTGCACTTTACTTCGACGGTAAAGCCAGATTCAGTATAAATGGTAAAACTCAGGAATTTAAAGTGGGGGATAAGATCGCGATCGGGAAAAAGATACAGAGGCAAGTTGTTTCCGGAACAAATCAGTCGACAGGAAATACAAGAACCGGAAACGAGTATTTGGGAAAGATACTATCCATAACGGAACGGTCCGTTTATGTTGACACCGAAGATAAAAATAGAGTTGTAAGGTTCCTTCCTGGAGCGAACGGTGATTATTTTGCCAGGAATCTCATGGAGGCGACCTCAGGACCGGAAACACCGGATACTCAGCAGGGAGGCGATGTGCCGGGCAGAAGGATACCGAGGCCGGGCAGATAATGGAATGCAATAATTGGAAAATATGAATCGTAAATTACTAAGGAGGGTGTATAAATGAAAAGAATTATGGTTTTGATCATGACAGTGTGTGCGGGTCTTGTTTTCGGCTCACAGCTTCTCTTTGACACTACATCGGACAACTTCAAGACTCCGATTTCCCTGACTGCTATTGACCTGTCAGTTTCTCAGGTTCTCGATGCTTTGGCTGAAAGAGCGGGGGTGAATCTCGTTCAAAGTGAAGAAACGATGGGCAAGAAACTCACCATGACATTAAATGATATTCCTATCAAAGATGCGCTGGACCTGGTGGTCAGAGCAACGGATCTGAGCTATCAGATAATTGATAATTCAATTCTTGTTGCCACACAGAAAAAGATCGACAGAGAGATCGGTCTTACTACATCAGTTTTCGACCTTCAGTATGCAGACGCAAAAACAGCAAAGGCCATGATAGCAGATATCTCTAAAATGGTTCAGATAGATGATCTCGGAAACAGACTTATATATCAGGCAAGTCCGAAAGTGGCAAAAGAGATCGAGAAAGTGCTTGTCAGGATCGACAGACCACTTCAGCAGGTTTTATTCAAAGCAAGAATAAAAGAGATCGGGAACGATGTTTCGGCACGATATGGGATCGAGTGGGAAAAGATCAACAATTACTCGACCACTTTGAGAGAAGGAGCTTATCAGGATTGGGGAACATGGTCGGGAAACTATACAGACGGATGGACTTTCTCTTATGATAACACATCGTTTCCGGTAAGAAATATTGGCGGCGATTATTCAGAGGATGTTTCTTTTATGGATAATGCTCCTTTTCATGAAACGACCAGCGGACTGAATACGGTCTGGCACAGGGTAATAGGACAGGAATATATTCTGAGCCTTGATTTTGCCAACAGAGATAATGATGCTCTGGTACTTGCAGAACCTGAGATAGCTACTTTAAACAACAAAGAAGCCTATGTCCACATTGGAGATATAGTTCCTTACACAATTTCAACGGTATCTCAGGGAACTACAACCCAGTCTGTGCAGAAAGAAGAAATAGGAGTAAAACTGAAAGTCAAACCCATTATTAATGAAGAGAACGACATTACTGTAAGGCTTGAAGCTGAAGTGTCTTCTATTTTCGGATGGGTGGGACCAAACTCAGAGATTCCGTGGGTTAAAACTAGAAAAGCTGACACAACTGTCAGGGTTCGTGACGGACAGACCATAAGGATCGGCGGTATGTTGCTTGAAGACGAGACTTACACAGTTAATAAACTTCCTCTTCTTGGAGATATACCTTTTCTCGGTTATATCTTCCAGCATCAGGTTAAAACAAAGAAAACTACCAATCTCATAATAGAGATAACGCCTTACATCATGATCGACGGAGAGGTTGTACTTGACGAAGATGAGCTTTTCGATTAATAAAATATGCAATAATTGTCATTACGGAAGAAGCAGGTTGATCCTGCTTCTTTCATTTATCATATTGATCTCAGGGTGTTCATCGTCTAAAAATATGACTTTATTCTACACAGGGAATTACAATGGTATAATTGAAGGCTGTAATTGTCCAAAGGAACCCGAAGGAAATATTCTGAACCATGTGACATTTTATGAAGACAGCATCAGTCATTTACAAAATAGTATCTATATTTGTACAGGAAACCTCTTCTCTTACAATTACGGAGACAGGCAGAACAGAATAGTTCTCGAAATTATTGAGAGTCTCGGATATGACTATATTGCCGCAGGAAGGAACGAAACCGGTTTTTATGGAAAACTCGATAAGGATCTGGTCGCGTCTTTCAATGTAAATGATGTGCCCGATCATAAGATCTTTCCCCGAAAAGGACTGACACTCGCAGTTACATCAATAACGGATCCGTCATATTCAAAGTATGTTTCAGGATCAGGAATTTCTGAGATCCCGATAGAAAAATTAGAATATCTTGTAGATTCACTTAAACAAGAAGCTGATGTTTTTATAGTTGTATCCAACCTCGAGAGTTCGCTAGAAAAAAAAATATTCAACAGGATTAAAGCTATCGATATAATGATCTCGAACACAAACACGAAGAATGAAATGATCAGATTCGGCAAAAGACTATATCTCAGCCACGGCGGTAGTGCCGAGCAAATCGGCAGGCTTGATATCAGTAAAACGGAAGACGGGATCGAATTCAAAAATGTGTTTGAAAAAATTACTTCCGCCAAATTCAGTGAAGATGCAGAGTTGAAAATATACACGGACAGTCTTAAATTGAAATATGGAATAGACAAACCTGAGCAGTCACCTGATTATTAGCGTTAAAAATCATAAAATTAAGATTGTTTTTTACTTATAACTTATTTATTTTCCAACTGCCTTATTAATAATAAAAAAACGGAGTTATATATGGCTGAGAAACTGATTTTTGAAATTTCCCGCGAAGGGAAAAGGTCATTCACTATGCCCTGCTGGGAAGACTGTTCAAAGATCGATCTTGACGAAAAGCATCTCAGAAAAGAGAAGATCGGACTGGCCGAAGTAAGTGAACCTGAGATAGTAAGACACTATGTGAATATGTCAACTCTGAACCATCATGTAGATAAAGGATTTTATCCGTTGGGAAGCTGTACAATGAAATACAACCCCAAAATAAACGAGTACATGGCAGCTCTTGACGGTTTTACACAGATACATCCTTATCAGCCTGAGGAGACCATACAGGGCGTGCTTAAGATATATCACGACCTTGCGGATATGCTGTGCAAGATCTCCGGATTCAGCAAAGTGTCTCTTCAGCCTGTTGCGGGTGCTCACGGAGAGTGGACAGGTCTGAAAGTTATAAGGGCCTATCATGAATCGAAAGGCAATCCGAGAAAAAAGATAATTATTCCCGATACTGCTCACGGAACGAATCCTGCTTCGATAGTCATGGCCGGATACGATGTTGTAGAACTAAAATCGAATTCCAAAGGATTGGTCGATATTGACGATCTTGAAGCCAAATTTGACGAAGATACTGCCGCGTTCATGATAACGAACCCTAATACGATAGGTCTCTTCGAGCAGAATGTAAAAAAGATTGCGGAGATCGTACATTCTAAAGGCGGGCTTCTCTATATGGACGGTGCCAATTTCAATGCACTTCTGGGAATAGTAAGACCGGCAGATCTGGGATTCGATGTAATGCATTATAACCTGCATAAGACATTCTCTACTCCGCACGGAGGCGGTGGTCCGGGCGCAGGTCCGATCGGAGTGGTTGAGGAACTGGAGAAATTTCTCCCCGTGCCCGATGTGGCTGAAAAAGACGGCAAATTTCATCTCGATTACGACAAGCCTGAAAGCATTGGAAAAGTTCATTCGTTCTACGGCAATTTCCTGGTCATTGTCAGGGCTTATGTTTATATGAAGATCTTAGGTTCCGACGGACTTCACAATGTTTCCGAAAATGCGATAATAAATGCCAATTATGTAAAGAAAATGCTTGAAGATACATTTGATCTGCCCTACAAACAGAATTGCATGCATGAAGTCGTCTTTTCAGGCGAAAATCTGAGTAAATTCGGAATAAAAACCTTAGATATTGCAAAAAGACTTCTCGACTTCGGAATTCACGCACCCACAATATATTTTCCTCTTCTGGTCCACGAGGCAATGATGATCGAGCCTACTGAAACCGAAAGTAAGGATACTCTCGACAGATTTATTTCAGTTATGAAACAGATCGCTGAGGAGGCAAAAAACGATCCGGATATTCTGAAGAATGCCCCGACTACTACTCCCGTAAGACGGTTGGATGAAGTTCTGGCGGTGAAAAATCTCAATGTAAGGTATTTACAGAAATAATGACAGGTAAAAGATCATATAACAGGAAGAGGACGCTTGTTCCTCTTTTTGTTTTATATAGATAACTTATGAAAGAAAAGTTGAAATCCCTAAAACTTGACGAATTCGTAGTATTCGATGTGGAGACTACGGGTACGGATCCTTACGCTGATAAGATCATCGAGATCGCCGGAATAAAATATAAAGACGGCGAAATATTCTCGCAGTTCTCTCACCTGATCAATCCCGGAAGGAAATTAAGCGAAGATATAACAATTATTACGGGGATCAAGAATGAAGATTTAAAGGGGAAGCCGTCTATAGATGAAGTCCTTCCTGAATTTATACAGTTCGTATCCGATCTCCCGGTCGTGGGTCATAATATTGATTTCGATCTGGGATTTCTTAAGGCAGCAATTGAGGATCACGACAGGATATTACTTTTGGGATCGAGCAGGTTTTATGACACTCTGCTCCTGAGCCAGATATTCTTTCCTGTGGAAGTAAGCAACCACAGACTCTCAACTTTAACGGAATATTTCGGGTTCAGCTCAGAAAATATGCACAGGGCATATAATGACAGTGCTGCTACAGGTTATCTTTTTTTAAAGATCATCGAAAGGGCTCTCGAAAGTTCGGAAGAAGTAATAAGAAAGCTTACGGAAGTTTCAGGGAAGTCGGACCTTAAATATGTTAAAGAATTTTTCAATTCGGTTGCAAATTATTTTTTAAAGACTGCGTTCGGAAGAAAGATAAAAGCAAAAGAACGGTCCTATTCGATCTCTAACATACTTCATGCGCTATCCGAGCCTTCAGCAGAAGAACTGGAGCATATCTCAAAAGAGGACATTAACGATAAGATATTCAAGCCCGGCGGAGAGATCAGCAGGCATATAAAGAATTTCGAATACCGCGAAGAGCAGCACATTATGGCCGAGAAGTGTTCGGATGCGTTCAGGTATGACAAAATTCTCGTCAGTGAAGCAGGGACCGGGGTAGGGAAGTCTTTTGCGTATCTTATTCCATCGATCATTTTTACACTGCTGAACAAAGAAAGGGTAATAATCTCCACGAACACTAAAAATCTTCAGGAACAGATATTTTTCAAAGACCTTCCTGTTCTCCACGAAATGCTCAGATCGACATTTAAGGCTGTACTGCTGAAGGGGAGGAATAATTACCTTTGTAAAGCCAGATATGAGAGATTTCTGAGCAGGCCTGATGAATACCTTTCAAATGATGACTATGAAAAATTTCTTCCGCTTATATATTGGGCAGAAAGGACTTCGACCGGGGATATTGAGGAAAATAACGGATTTAAAATAGGCTTTGCAAGATTTCTGTGGCAGAGACTGGCTTCCGACAAGGGTTTCTGCTCAGGTAAAAAGTGCCCGAAATATAAAGAATGCTATCTGCAAAATATAAGGAAGACTGCGTTCAAGTCGGATCTGGTCATAATAAATCACTCGCTCCTTTTTTCCGACATGGCCTCAGAAAATGCCGTATTGGGCGGATACGACAGGCTTATAATCGACGAAGCTCATAATGTAGAAAGTTCGGCCACAAAATATCTCGGATTCGAATACAACTATTTTCATGTAAAGAATCTCGTCCAGCGGTTAAATTACAATAACAGGCAGGGGATCTTTGTCAGGATCGATAAAGGGTCTGACTGGTTCAAAACAGATAAAAGTACGATAAGCGACCTGAACGAACAGCTTAATGAAAAAGGTTCGAATGTGCTTGAACAGGCTAAAAAGATCTTCGATCTCGCGACCGAAAAGCTTCTTTCAGAAAATTCTAACGGCACATCCGGTCAGTTTACAAATATAAGGAACAGGTACAGAGATATAGGAGATGTATTCGCATTCGATAAAGAGAACACCGTTCTCAGATTTCTTTACGAGGAGCTGATCAGTATTTTAAAAAGGCTGGATATAATATTCAATATCGAGGCTGAAAAGAACCACGAGTTCGACGACCTTTCCGGTGAGATCAAATCGGTGATCGAGCAGGCCGAGGGTGTTTATGAGTCTTTCACCTTTTTCTTAAATTCCAACAGAGAGAATTATGTTTTCTGGTACGATATTGCAGGATCGGAGAACAGGGAAGTCTTAAGTCTCTATGCCGCTCCTCTTGATGTATCATCGATCCTGAAGAACGACCTTTACGATAATATGAAGACTATGATCTTTACCAGTGCCACTCTTACGATAGAGAACAGGTTTAAATACATGCTGAAAAAACTCGGTCTGTCGGACTACAATGATGACCGTATGGAAACTCTTATGCTGGGGACGCCTTTCGACCTCAAAAACCAGCTTCAGATTATCGCGCCGTCATACATTTCATCGCCTAAAAATCCCGTAGTTTTCGAGAACGATGTGGTTCAGGTACTTAAACTTTTGTGCGATGATCACGACAACGGCACGCTCGTCCTTTTTACAAGTTATTATCAGATGAACAGTGTCTTCAGAAACATTCAGAACAGCTTTATCAAAAAAGAAAGGGTCATTTCAGTACAGAACAAAGAGACAAGCCGCACGAACCTGATAAAGCAGTTCCGGTCGGTCAGGAACTCGTTCCTGCTGGGTACGGACAGCTTCTGGGAGGGCATTGATGTGCCGGGGGACGCACTGCACACCCTTGTTATGACCAAGCTGCCGTTCGCCGTGCCCACCGAGCCTGTCGTGCAGGCGAGGACTGAGGAGCTTGAGAAGAACGGGATCGACTCGTTCATGGGTTATTCCGTGCCTGAGACAATACTAAAGTTCAAACAGGGGATAGGCAGGCTTATCAGGCACAGAGAGGATCACGGAATAATCATGATCTTAGACAGCAGGACCGTCAACACAAGGTGGGGCGCGGCATTTCTGAACTCACTTCCCGTTAAGCCTGAGATCCCGCGAAGTTTCTCGGATCTGAAAAGATTGTTGTTGAAATAACCCCCCGTTTTCCTTATTATTCAAAATGTAGCGGAATCTAGAGGAGTGAACCATGTTCCATTACCTTTCATTTTTATCAAGAGACTATTCTTTTCTGTCATTTTTCAGGCTTTTCGATTCTATCTCTTTCAGATCGATAGGGGCGATGATAACAGCTCTCATCATATCACTAGTTTTCGGGAACGGAATAATCAAATGGCTTTACAAAAAGGGCATCAGAGATATCGTAAGGGATTACGGGGAGGTAGCGGTCAGCGACAAGAGCGGGACGCCGGTAATGGGCGGACTGATCCTTATTCTTTCAATGATAGTATCAATAAGCCTGTGGAGCAATCTTTCATCTCTTTATGCCCAGATACCTCTTGCCGCAATAATCTGGTACGGTCTTATAGGCATGAAGGACGATCTGGACAAGGTCAGACACATGAACAGCGATAAAGGTATGTCCCAGCTTACAAAGATCGTATTACAGGGAATCTTCGCGGCTGCTTTGGGATGGATGCTGATAAATCCTGAACTGTCTCCCTTTCCTTCAGGCATTGCTACCAAACTTACAATCCCGTACCTGAAAGGTAATTTCTCTGTCGATCTGAACGGGTTCTATTTGGCCTTTGTTATACTGACCATGCTTTCCATATCGAACGCGGTAAATTTCGCGGACGGACTTGACGGTCTGGTGACCGTTCCGTCTATCGTGACCGGCGCTGTTTACGGCATCTTCGCATACCTGGTCGGCAACGCGGTATATTCAAAATATCTGCTCTTCGACTTTATGCCCGGAACAGGTGAACTTACCATCATAATGGCCGCTCTGTTCGGCGCAGGACTCGGATTTCTCTGGTACAACTGCTATCCTGCCACGATCTTCATGGGCGATACAGGTTCAATGGCCATCGGAGGACTTCTCGGAGTAACTGTCATTCTGGTCAAACAGGAACTTCTTTTCATTATAGCCGGCGGTATATTCGTCGCCGAAGCCTTTTCGGTACTTATTCAGGAGAAGATAGGCATAAAATGGCTAGGAAGGAGGATATTTTTCAGAGCACCGCTTCACCATTCATTTCAGTTCAGAGGCATGCCTGAGCCCAAGATCGTTCAGAGATTCTGGATAGTCAGCATAATTCTTGCCTTAATAAGTATCGCGTCCATAAAGATAAGGTGATCAGAGTACCGTTATCATCCAGTAAACGAAAGGTAAAGTAAGAATACTCAACAGTGTAGTCAGAAAGACATTCTTTGCGGCGAGATCGGCATCCGAATTAAAATTTCCGGCCATAATTACGATCGTTGCCATACACGGTGTGGCTGTCTGAAGAACGGTTACGGCTCTCGCTACGGGATCGATGCCGAGCCCGAAGATCCCCGTCAGGAGATCGATGATCAGAATAAGCACAAAAGGCACGAATATCATTTTATTGAAGGTCAGAACATAGATCGAAAGCTCTTTTAATGTTCCTCTTATACTGATCCGGCTCAAAGTTATACCTATATAGATCATTGACAGATATATAGTTGTGCCTCCGAGCCCCTTTATCGTTGTGTCCAATATCAAAGGGATCTTTAAATGTATAAGAAAACCCGCGATCCCAAGTACGAAAGCTACAGTGTTCGGATTGAAAAGATGCTTCAGGCTTTCCAAAATGCTGATGCTTTTTCCTTTGTTAAAGATTATAACGCCGAGCGTCCAGAGTAAAGATTCAAGCGCGATATGATATACTACCGCATAGAAAAGACCCGTTCCGCCGGGGAACAGAGAGTCAAGCAGGGGATAGCCTAAAAAAGCGATATTTCCGAATGTAGTATGTATCTTATGGACAGTGTAAGATCCGCCTTTAAGTTTCAGCAGTTTACCGGCTGCTGTTCCGGCACCGAGAAGCAGAAAAATCGAGATATATGCGAAAATGAAAACAAGAGCCGCACTTTTAAGGATCTCTGAAGACAGCCGGAATTTATAAAGAGAAGAGAATATCATTAACGGAAGCGTGATCTTCATTACAAGCTTGTTCAGTCCGGCGTGAAAACCTTCAGGGAACAGACTGAATTTCTGAGCTATGTAGCCTGTAAGCGTAAGAAGGCCGAGTATGGAGATCTGCTGGAATATTATCTGGTTCTGCATTCAACTCACCTTAAATTTGCCTAAATATAAAGAATATTTTGAAAAATCGGAAATAAATGTTAAATTATAATCATGAAGATAAGACCCGCTTTGCTTCATCTGTTTTTTCTTATTCTGTCTGCTCAGGCATCTGCTGAGAGTATATACTGTGACCAGTGCGGCAACAGAATAAAAGAAGGAGCATCATATATAATTTCAGAAAGTAAGATATACTGTGATCATGAGTGCTATGAGAAAAGCTTGCCGAAATGTGCTGTATGCGGAGATCCGGTTAAAGCCGGATATGTTTCGGAAGGGAAAAACTACTGCAGCGAGAAATGCCTCAGTACCACCTGGGAAAGCTGTTCGTTATGCGGTAAGAAAGTGAATAAAGGAGTTCATTTAGGCAGTAAAAACGGAATGTTTTACTGTTCCGATTGCGCGGAAAAACCGATCTGTTCCGGCTGCGGACTCCCCAACGATTGTTTTGTTCTCCCTGACGGCAGAAATATTTGCAGTAAATGTCAGTCTTCAGCCGTAACTTCCTTAAGAGGATCGACTGAGATTATAAGAGAAGTCAGAAAAATAATGAAAGAAGAGTTAGATATTTTCACGGATCATGAGATTAAATACAGGCTGGTGGATAAAAATGAGCTGAAAAAGCTGTCAGGGCAAAGCGAAATGGAGCTTGGACTGTTTCAGCACGAAGAATGGAAGAACACTGAAATTATTACGAAGAAGAAGTTAGGGATAAAAATCGGCGAGGAAAAGAATATAATAATGTCCGATTCTTTCACGATATTCATTCTTACAAGCCTGCCCGCAGAAAAGTTTTCCGACATTGCAGCTCATGAGCTTGCACACGACTGGCTGGAAAGGTATTACCCAAATATCAGGGATAAAGTGATAATTGAAGGCTGGGCCGAGTATGCCGCCTCTCTCGTGAACTCTTTTTTCGGGAGGGAATATTTGAACGAACAAAAGAAATACAACGAACATCCCGTTTACGGGAACGGATACAGGATTTTATCCAAAATAGCTGAAAAAGGCGGAAAGGGAAAAGTGATCGAATTTTTAAAGGAGAAGAACAGTGAAGAATAATAGATACTTTATAATTTATACCTGCATGACCATCTTCTTTACAGCCTGCGACGCTTATCTTGAGCATCCTGTCGTTGACAGGCACGATAAACTTCCCGCTGACATTGTTAAGGTAGTTCCTGAAGCGGACTGGTACCCGCCGATACTTGAGAAAACGGATGAATTCGAAATGCCAGTGCCTTTAGGAGCAGGGGTAAATACTTCAGGTGCTGAAGATTCGCCGTTCATTCTGCCTGATGGGAATACGCTGTATTTCTTCTTCACGCCCGATGTGAGGGTATCTGCGGAACAGCAGTTATTCGATGAGGTCAGCGGTGTATGGGTGTCTTACAAAGAGGGGAAGACATGGACCGATGCTGTCCGCGTATGGCTTCAGGACCCGGGAAAGCTTGCTCTGGACGGGGCTGTGTGCGTGCAGGGAAACGAAATGTGGTTCGCTTCTGCGCGAGAAGGGTACACGGGAGTGAATATATTCACTGCGGTGGGTTCAGGCAGTGTCTGGGATTATTGGGAATACAGCGGCGACAGACTTATGAAGGAAATCCAGATAGGGGAAGTTCATCTTCACAATGATGATCTGTATTTTCACTCCAAGCGTACAGGGGGACTTGGCGATTATGACATTTGGGTTACAACGAGGAACGATTTTGGATACTGGTCTGATCCGGTGAATATTACCGAAGTCAACACGAACGGTCTTGACGGATTCCCGTTCATTTCTTCAGACGGATCGGAAATGTGGCTGACGCGTACATATCTCGGGTCGCCGGCTATATACAGATCAAAGAAGACCGGGGAAATATGGCAGGAACCTGAACTTATAATACACAGATTTGCAGGAGAGCCTACACTTGATGATGAGGGAAATCTGTATTTTGTACACCATTTCTATAAACTTAACTCCGGGAATGAAGACGAAATGATCGAAGCTGATATTTATTTCGCGAAAAGGAAGGTCGTCAAATAAGTTTATTCCCAAATCTTCACTTCGAAGAAACCGTACGAACCGGCGGCTCCGCGATACATGCCCTTTGAGTTGAACGAGTACGCGTGATTGCCTTTGCTGTCCACGGCTATGAGCCCGCCTGTGTCAGCCTTGAGTATGTTTGCCGTGAAATGATCGAGCGCCTGCTGAAGCGGGATCTTTTTATATTTCATGAGTGCGTGGATCTCGTAGGCAGCCACAGTGCGCATGAACTCCTCGCCCGTACCCGTGCAGGAGACTGCGCAGGTCGAGTTGTCGGCGAAAGTGCCTGCGCCGATTATGGGAGTGTCGCCGATGCGGCCGTATTTCTTGTTCGTCATGCCTCCGGTAGAGGTCGCGGCCGCCAGATCCCCGTAAATATCTTTTACCACGCATCCGACCGTGCCTTTTGTCGAATTCATCAGACCTGACGAATGGTCCAGCGCGGTGTTGCCTCTGTCTTTCAGCATGAGCCATTGATCATATCTTTTCCGCGTGAAGAAATAAGAATTTCTCACGAACTTCATTCCGTGCTCTTTCGCGAACTGCTCGGCACCTTTACCGCACAGCAGGATGTGCGGACTGCTCTCCATCACCATCCGCGCGAGGGTGACGGGATTTTTGATCCTTGTCACGCATGTTACGGCACCGCAGGATCTGTCCCTTCCGTCCATGACCGCAGCATCAAGCTCAATCTTACCTTCGGAATTAAAGACCGCGCCTTTTCCGGCGTTGAAAAGTTCGCAGTCCTCGAATCTGTTCACAACAAGCTCAACAGTATCGATAGCGGATCGGCCATCCCTGAGCAGTCCGTTACCATAAAAAAGGATATCTGTCAAAGCAGCAAGGTACATATCTTTATCTCTTACAGAAACATTTTTTGATATCGCGCCTGCTCCCCCGTGTATGGCAATAGAATATATCTTTTTCATAAATTCATCCTCCGGATTAGAATAAATATACGAAAACTCTGTAAAAATAAAAATCAAATCGTTGACTTTAAAGTCTAAAAAGGATAAATTATCCCGATAATAGAAAGTAGGGGAAAATGAATATAGAATATTTGATAGTTAAGGAAGCGGACAGGGATCAGATAATATCTCTCTACATCCAGGCAGGGTGGTGGACTAACGAAGACGATATTGATACTTCATTTGTCGATAAGATAATCGAAAATACATTTCTCTTCGCTGTTGCTGTTGAAGATAATAAGATCGTAGGCATAGGAAGAGCGATCAGCGACGGCATAAGCGATGCCTATATTCAGGATGTCACGGTTCATGAGGAATACCGCAAGCAGGGGGTCGGTTCAGGAATTATAAAATTGCTCGTCGGAACCCTAAAAGAGAAAGGGATAGGATGGATCGGTCTCATCTCCGAACCGGGTGCTGAAAATTTCTACAATGAGCTCGGTTTTAAGGTGATGAAAGGACACACTCCCTACATTTTTAAGGGAAAAGAGGAAAGCCGTGATTAAAAACGAACTCAGGCTTAAAGATTTCAGACCAGTTGAACCCTGCAATATAGAACTCATCCGCAGTTATGTTAAAAAATATCAGTTCTGGACCTGCGATTATAATGTCGCAAATCTGTTTTCATGGAGCGCTTTCATGAATGTCAGATGGGGAATGTATAAGGAAAGGCTTCTTTTCTATAATTATAATTCTCAGTTCATGCTTTACCCTCTCGGCGAGCCTTTTCCTGTTTCTGAACTCCATTCGATGTCAAAAATGATGGAGAATGAAGGATTCAAAGGAAATTTCATATCAGTTCCCGAGGATTATATCGAAAAAGGCCTGAGCTTACAGGACAATTTCGAAGTTGTTTACGACCGCTGCAATTCAGACTATCTGTATCTCACAGAAAAGCTGGCTGAACTCAAAGGCAAGAAGCTTCATAAAAAAAAGAATCTTGTTTCACAGTTCAGGCGGAATTATCCCGGATACAAAGTGGAGGTTTTCAAGTATGAACATATAAAATCATGCCTCGATCTTGCTGACAAATGGAGCTCTGACCAGAGCGATGTGCCTGACGAGGGTAAGGAACTTGAGCTTAAAGTAATGGAAAGAGCGTTGAACAACTGCGACCTGATCGGGCTTGAAGGGCTTTTAATATTTCATGGAGGAAAACTTATTGCCTTCTCACTTTTCAGCGTGCAGCGGGATGACATGGCTACCGTTCACTTTGAGAAATTCGATTATGACTACAAAGGATCATCGCAGGCAATAAACCATGAAACAGCTTTGTACCTGAAAAACAGGTTGAAATATCTGAACCGCGAGCAGGATGTAGGTCTTGAAGGTTTAAGAAAAGCAAAGATGTCTTACGAACCTCTTAAACTCATTCCAACCTATCAGCTGATCCACACTTGTCCTAAATAAATACTATAGGTAATATCCGCCGTTTCCGATGCGCATGAAATGGTCAATGTCTTTTAAATACACAAAAGCTTCATAAGCCATGTAAGGCTTAACATCAAAATCTCCAATCTGGCCTTCTTCAGATTCGATCCTTAGGATATAATTTGACATAGCTTCAATTTTTTTTATTCTCATTGGTCTAACCCCCTTATCGGTAACGGTGTTTAACCATTAACTGCCAAATCCCAATCAGCAAGCAAATCCTCTTTATGAATTTCCGTCCAGGCTATAACAAGTTTTTGTTTTGAATTCGGAAGGCCCTCCTGACAGCAAAACATTTTGGCTGTTTCGAGACCAGCTGATGAAGAGCGGAAGGATATACGAGATATGGCAGAGCTTTCTGATGTAAGAACGATAGGCATAGCGAGGGTGAAGATAAAAATATGCCTAATGAATTTGACTTACAACCTGTTAAGTCCTTCTTCGAGAGTTGAGCGGGGGCAGGCAAAATTGAGCCTCATGAAACCTTCGCCGCCGGGCCCGAAAGAAGAACCGTCGTTTAGGCCGAGTCCGGCTTCGTGAACCATCCTGCGGACAAGCTCTTCCTGTGTCAGGCCGAGAGACCTGAAGTCCAGCCAGGCAAGATAAGTGGACTGAGGCCTGTGCATTTTTACCATGGGCAGGCTTTTTTCAAAGAAATCCTCCATGAAGTCAATATTGCCCTCAAGGTATTTCAACAGCGAGTTCAGCCACGGTTCACCGTATTTATAAGCAGCTTCTCCCGCGACGATGCCGAAGATGTTCGAACCGTTCAGCCCCTTTGTCATAATGTATTTGAAGAATTTATCACGCTTGATTTTATCGGAAATAATTACTGCGGAAAGCTGAAGTCCCGCGATATTAAAAGTTTTGCTCGGCGCTATGCATGTTATCGTGTTGTCCGCGATCTCATCCGAAAGCATGGCCGTGCATATGTGTTTATACCCTGTATAAATTATATCCTGATGTATCTCGTCAGATATGAGAAGCACATTGTTCATGCAGCAGATATTACCGGTCATGCGCAGTTCGGCTTCAGAAAAAACTTTGCCCACGGGATTATGCGGGCTGGACATTATCATCATCTTGACAGACGGATCTTTGGCCTGCTTTTCAAGAAGATCAAAATCAATTTCATAGCCGCTTTCCGTCAGGGTCAGCTGATTGTTGACAAGCTTCCTTTCATTCCATTCGCAGGCTTCAATAAAAGGATGATAAACAGGTGTCTGTATTATTATCCCGTCGCCTTTCTGCGTAAAACAGTCCACAAAGAAATTTATGGCGGGAACGATCCCGGGCGTAAATACAAGCCATTCCTTTTCGATCTCCCAGCCGTGCCGGTTCTTCTCCCAGCTGACCACGGCTTCGTTGAGCGAGTCCGGCCTTTTCGTGTAGCCGTAAGCGGGATGTGAAGCTCTTTTCAGGATTGCGTCGGTCACACAAGGCGGTACTTCAAAGTCCATATCGGCGACCCAGAGGGGAAGCACATCTTCTCTGCCGAATATTATTTCGTTCATGTCCCACTTTACGCATGAGGTTCCGCGCCTGTCTATGCCTATATCGAAATTATATTTCACTTTACCAGTCCGTTAATGAGTTTTTCGTCAGCAAAATTCGGCAGTGTGACCTTGAGCTCAGGATTCGCTTCCATAGCTCGTTTTATCGCAAAGACGGCTCCCCCGTTCCTTGCCCAGCTGCGTCTTGTAATACCGTTGTTCACATCCCAGAAGAGCATGGACTTGAGTCTTCTTTCAGCATCTTTCGAGCCGTCTAAGACCATTCCGAAGCCGCCGTTGATGACCTCGCCCCAGCCGACGCCGCCGCCGTTATGGATCGAGACCCATGTCGCCCCTCTGAAAGAGTCGCCTATAACATTCTGAATAGCCATATCGGCGGTAAACTGCGATCCGTCGTATATGTTCGATGTTTCCCTGTACGGTGAATCTGTCCCCGAAACATCGTGATGGTCGCGCCCGAGCACGACCGGCGCTGATATTTCACCTTTGTTAATCGCAGTATTGAAGGCCTTCGCAATTTCGATACGGCCCTGTGCATCGGCGTACAGGATCCTCGCCTGCGAACCGACAACGAGTTTGTTTGTCTTTGCTTCCCTGATCCACTTTATATTATCCTGCATCTGCTGAGAGATCTCCGCAGGCGCTTTTTTTGCGAGTTTTTCCAGAACTTTCAAAGCTATCATGTCTGTCTTATCAAGATCTTCCGGCTTAGATGAAGTGCATACCCACCTGAAAGGACCGAATCCGTAATCGAAACACATCGGGCCCATAATGTCCTGAACATAAGAAGGATATCTGAAAGTTCCGTCCTTTTTCATTATGTCGGCTCCGGCTCTCGAAGATTCCAGCAGAAAAGCGTTACCGTAATCAAAGAAATACATCCCCTTCCCTGTAAGTTCGTTTATAGCCTTCACCTGCCTTTTAAGGCTTTCCTGAACTTTCTTTTTGAATTTTGCAGGTTCTTCAGCCATCATTTTATTTGATTCTTCGTATGAAAGTCCGGCAGGGTAATATCCGCCCGCCCACGGATTGTGAAGTGAGGTCTGGTCTGATCCGAGCTCGGCGTTCATTCCCTCTTTGACGAACTTTTCCCATAGATCGACTATGTTGCCCTGATATGCCAGTGAGACCGCTTCTTTATTCTTTTTGGCTTTCTCGATCCTCTTAAGAAGCTTGCCGAGGTCGTCATAAACCTCATCGACCCAGCCCTGAGAATGTCTTGTGCGGACAGCTTTGGGGTTAATCTCTGCTATAACCCCGATCGCTCCGGCTATCACTGCCGCTTTCGCCTGGGCTCCGCTCATTCCGCCAAGTCCTGACGAAACGAACAGTTTTCCGCCCAGTCCCGATTTCCCGATCATCCTGCCTGCATTGAGTACAGTGATGGTAGTGCCGTGGACGATGCCCTGAGGTCCGATATACATAAAAGAACCTGCTGTCATCTGACCGTACTGCGACACTCCGAGCGCATTGAACTTTTCCCAGTGGTCGGGGCTTGAATAATTTGGTATCACCATTCCGTTGGTAACAACGACCCTCGGCGCATCCTTGTGTGAAGGGAAAAGTCCCATCGGATGGCCTGAGTAAAGCACAAGCGTCTGCTCATCGTTCATTTCGGCAAGGTATTTCATAGTCAGTCTGTACTGTGCCCAGTTCTGGAAAACGGCTCCGTTGCCGCCGTAGGTGATCAGTTCGTGCGGGTGCTGAGCCACAGCGTGGTCCAGATTATTGGAAAGCATGAGCATGATCGCAGCCGCCTGCTTAGACTTGTAAGGAAATTCGTCTATCGGGCGGGCAAAAATTTTATAATCGGGCATTAAACGGTACATATAAATTCTGCCGTAAGACTTAAGCTCTTCGAGAAATTCCGGTGCGAGAGTTTTATGATGTTTCTTATCGAAATACCTCAGAGCATTTTTCAGCGCGAGCTTTTTTTCTTCTCTCGTGAGTATATCCTTTCTCCTCGGCGCGTGGTTTATGTTCTTGTCGTAAGGCTGAAGTTCCGGGAGTTTTTCGGGTATTCCTTCGAGAATTTGCGTTTTAAAATCCTTCTTCATTAGAGTCTCCTGCTAATTTTTTGTTTAAATTTAAATAAAAACTTTATGAATTACCAAAATTATTTTTAGCTAAAACATTGTTGATTTTCTTATTGAATAAATTGCCACCGGAACTTATATTTAACCCTTTGTAGATTAATGGGGGTAACGAAAGCGGAATGCAGGGTTTCAAATATTTCATACACGGTATTTTGACAGGTCTTCTCATAACGGCGATAATCACTTTTTTTATGATGAGTAAGAACATAATTTCTGCAGGCGGTAGGAATTTCAATACAATATCCGACGCGATCAATTCGGACAGGGAAAGTGCGATCACTACAGCCGTAAAGGAGGTCAGCCCGGCAGTTGTTGGTATTAATGTTTTGAAGGAAAAGAAAGAAAAAGTAAAAACGATCTTTGACAACGATCCTTTCTTCTCGAATTTCTTTCCGCCCCAATATACTAACAGGATAGTTCCCAGTATGGGCAGCGGCTTCGTTTACACGCCCGACGGTTATCTTGTCACGAACCACCATGTTATCAAGAACGGTCAGAGAATTATCGTAACAACCACCGAAGGGAAAGAATACGAGGCCGAAATAATCGGATCGGACGAAAGAAGCGACATCGCGGTACTGAAAATAGATGTAAAAGATCACGAGTTCGTAAAAATGGGTGACGATAAAGAGCTTTCGAGAGGTGAGTGGGTAATAGCTTTCGGAAATCCTTACGGACTGTTCGAATATGTCAATAATCCATTGATAACTGTAGGCGTCGTGTCCGGGCTCAAGATAAATTTCGGGTTCAACACAACCGACAGGCATTTTTACGAAAGCATGATACAGACTGACGCTTCAATCAATCCGGGAAACTCCGGCGGTCCGCTTGTCAACGCAAGGGGAGAAGTTGTAGGAATGAACACAATGATCTATTCGGCAGGGACAGGAGGCAGCATAGGCATAGGTTTCGCGATACCGATCAGCAAAGTGAGAAACATTGCCTCGACACTGATCGAGAAAGGCGTGATCGACAGGAATTTCTATTTCGGTTTTGCTAAAGTATCCGGCACAAACCCCGTGAACTTTAAAGAAAGGAACAACGAAGACAAAGATGATGTTAAAGGTGTCGTGCTTCTCGAGATACAAAATAACAGTCCTGCAGAGAGGGCAGGATTCAGGAAGGAGGACATTATTATAGCTGTGGACAATGTTAAGATCAATTCATTTAATGACATGGGCAAAGCACTTTTTGAAATAAAGGACTATAAAGTTGGGGATAAGGTTGAGTTTGTCGTTTACAGGGAAGGCGAATATAAAAAGCTTACAATGACACTCGAATCATATAAATAACGGGGACAAGGAGAATTAAATGGGTTATAAACTGGCCGCCGGTAGCGGAAGTGTGATAAAAAAGCTGCTCCTCGTCGCACTTGGAGCATGGGTGCTCGTTCTGGTGCAGTGGAAGTTTCACGAGTATCTGCTCTATATGATAATTGCCTGCGCGGCATTTTCAATTGTTGTATTCGCATTCTCTTTCTTCTTCTTCAGGGACCCTGACAGATTCATTGATCTCGAAGAAGAGAATTCAAGAGCTATAATATCACCGGCAGACGGAAAAGTGGTCAAGGCGGAAATGTACCTTGACGAAGAATATAGAATGGAGGAATCTCAAATCGTTTCGATCTTTATGAGCGTATTCGATGTTCATGTGAACAGGTATCCCGTAAAAGGGAAAGTCGAATATGTTAACTACAAGAAGGGTAAATTCATGGCGGCCTGGAATGATAAAGCTTCCGAGTTCAATGAGCAGGCAGTGATCGGTATTCTTTCAGGCAAGAACCGCGTTACCGTGAAACAGATAGCCGGGCTTGTAGCTCGGAGGATAGTCTGCTACGCAGATGTGGGAGATGAAGTCGAGCAGGGACACAAACTCGGTATAATAAAATTCGGATCAAGGGTTGATCTGATACTTCCGATAAACTGCGAGCTCAAAGTAAGGATCGGCGACAGAGTAAAAGCCGGCGAAACGGTCATCGGGGAATTTTTTCAGTAAAAGGATAATAAATGGGTAAAAAGTTGTCTATCTTTCCGAATTCACTGACAATCGGAAATATGTTCTTCGGTTTCTGGTCGATTGTTACATCAATAAACGGGAATTATCTGTGGGCATGTTACTTCGTTCTGTTCGGGGCGGTCTGTGATGCGTTCGATGGAAAAGTGGCCAGGCTCGTAAAAAGCACTTCAGATTTCGGTACTGAGTTCGATTCTCTGGCTGATGTGATCACTTTCGGTGCGGCTCCATCGGTAATGATGTTCATGCTTTATAAAAATGTATATATAAGCAGATATCCGGGACTGGAAGATCTGGGTCATATGATACTGATCTTTTCTTTTTTTCCCCTTCTCTTTGCCGGCATAAGATTGGCCAGATTCAACGCCGAGCTTGTAGATCCTGAAGTCAAAGGAGCTTTCAGCGGACTGCCTTCACCCGCGGCTGCGATAACTATAGTGTCGTTCGTGCTGTTTGAGCTTGAGCAGTATAGTGAGATAAAACACTTCAAATGGCTTACAACAACCTCTCTTGCAGTTTCATATCTCATGATATCAAGGGTCACATATCCAAGTTTTTCAACGATGTTCAGAAAAGGTGAGAATTTTATTTTCAGAAATCTGAAGATCCTGTTCGTGGTTCTATTTGTTTTGCTAATAGTCAAATTTAAAATGTCTCTGCTTTTCCCCGTCATGCTGATTTTTGTATTATCGGGTCTGTTCTACAGTTTCGTGCAGATGACAAAAAAAGAAGTTGAAGAAGAAAATGAAGGAGAATAAGCAATGGACACGCCAATAAATTTCGATTTAGTGAAAGAAAAGATAAAAGAAAGCGGTCTGAAAAGTGTAGGTCTCGGATCAATAAGAGAACTCAACAGGTTAGTGAATAACATTGAGTCGGCCACGGGCGAGAAATTCATCAGAATGGAAATGGGCAGCCCGGGTTTAAACCCTCCTCAGATTGCGATTGACAGCGAGATAGAAGCTTTGAAAAAAGGTGTCGGATCACAATATCCGCCCTTTGACGGAATACCTCAGCTGAAGACCGAAATATCGCTGTTCGTAAAGAACTTTATGAATATTGATATAAGTCCTGCAAGCTGCTTTCCCACAGTAGGATCGATGCAGGGTTGTTATATGGCTATGATGGTAACAACAAGAAGGCATAAAAATAAGAATAAAATACTTTTTATAGATCCGGGTTTTCCGGTGAATAAAAAGCAGGCTAAAACGCTTGGAGTGTCAATATATCATTTTGATGTTTACAACTTCAGAGGCGAAAAGCTGAGGAACAAACTTGAAAGTTACCTTATACAGGGCGATGTGGCATCTATACTTTATTCAAATCCGAATAATCCCTCATGGATATGTTTCACTGATGAAGAGCTGAAGATAATAGGCGAACTTGCAACGAAATACGACGCCATAGTAATGGAAGACCTTGCGTACTTCGGGATGGATTTCAGAAAAGATTACTCAGTACCGGGTAAAGCGCCCTTTGTGCCGACTGTCGCTAATTATACGGATAATTACATACTTCTGATATCCAGTTCGAAATCATTCAGCCTGGCCGGTCAGAGGATAGGTATGACCGCGATCCCTGACAAACTGTTTAATTCTCAAGGGGATAATCTGAGGCCTTATTTTGACACGGATAATTTCGGTTATGCTTACATTTTCGGCGCGATGTATTCTTTGAGCTCCGGAGTGAGCCATTCGAACCAGTACGGACTCTTCGGACTGCTCAAGGCTGTCAATGAGGGAAAATTCAATTTCCTTGATGAAGTCAGGGTGTATGGTGGAAGAGCGAAGGCTATGAAGAGGATCTTCACAGATCACGGATTTTCTATTGTTTATGACAGAGACGGTGATGTGCCGGTCGCCGACGGTTTTTATTTCACCATATCGTATCCGGGTTATGACGGTGCCGATCTTGTTGAGGAGCTTTTATATTATGGTGTCAGTGCTATATCTTTGGAAACTACCGGGAGCGAGAAGACCGAAGGTTTAAGAGCCTGTGTGTCATTTACCCATGAGAGCCAGTTCCCTGTTCTTGAGCAGAGACTGTCGGCTTTCAAAATGAATAACGATGCCGATCAGAAAGCAATTGAGAAGGCACGGTCATTTTTTAAGGCGGATCTGTAATGTTCACAGGACTTGTTAAAGAAAAAGGAAGTGTGCAGGATCTTAAGATCGCCGGTGACGGTCTCGAGATAACGATAAGCTCATCAACGGTCGCTGCAGAAACGAATGTTGATGATTCGATCGCTGTGAACGGTGTCTGTCTTACTGTTACCACAGTGTCTGAAAAAGCCTTTACAGCCATGGCGGTCAGGGAAACTGTTTCCGTAACTAATTTAAGCTTACTGAAAACAGGATCGGAAGTCAATCTCGAACCTGCGCTTAAAGTGAGCGACAGGCTGGGCGGTCATATCGTTCAGGGTCATATTGACGGACAAGGCGAGATAATCAGGATGATAAGGAATACGAACGGCACGGAATACATGATCAGAACTGATTCTCAAACTGCAGTTTACATAGTGAAGAAAGGTTCGGTATGCCTGGACGGAATAAGCCTGACTGTAGCCGATATAGATACAAATGTATTTAAAGTCGCCATTATACCGCATACCCAGAATAAAACAACTGCCGGAGGGTGGAGAACGGGCTATAAACTCAACATTGAGACCGATATTCTGGGAAGATATATTGAAAAACTCTTAAAATCCGGTGAAAATTCACTGTCGATCGAAAAATTAAACGATATGGGATACTAGATATGTTCAGCAAAGTTGAAGAACTGGCAGATGACATTAAACAAGGGAAAATGATCATTCTGCTTGACGATGAGAACAGGGAGAATGAGGGCGATCTTGTTATAGCGGCCGAAATGGCGACGCCTGAGATCGTTAATTTTATGACTATGAACGCAAGGGGTCTTATATGCATGCCCTTAACGGAAGAGATCGCAGCTAAGAAAAACCTATATCTTATGACTGATAAAAATACTGAATCGAAACATACTAATTTTACTGTTTCAGTTGACTACAGGATAGGTACGACTACCGGAATATCGGCTTTCGACAGGTACAAAACTATTAAAGCGCTGATCGATGAGCGTACTAAACCCGAAGATCTTGCGCGTCCGGGACACATGTTCCCGCTGATCGCCCGCGACGGAGGCGTGCTCGTCAGAGCAGGGCACACTGAAGCTGCTGTCGATCTGGCGTCGCTTGCAGGTCTGGTCCCGGCCGGAGTAATATGCGAGATCATGAACGAAGACGGATCTATGGCACGCTTTCCCGATCTTGTAAAATTCGGGAAAAAACACGGATTGAAGCTCGGAACGATAAAGGACATTATTGAATACCGCAGGAGCAGGGAAAAACTTGTCGTGTGCGATACTGTGGCTAAGCTGCCGACAGTTTACGGAGAATTCGAGATAAAATATTATATTTCGAAGATTGACGAACAGGAGCATATCGCGCTCGTAAAGGGCGATGTGAATACCGGCGAACCGGTCCTTGTACGCGTCCACTCCGAGTGTCTCACAGGCGATGTGTTCGGCAGCTCAAGATGCGACTGCGGAGATCAGCTTCATTCAGCCATGAAAATGATCGCAGATGAAGGAAGAGGCGTATTTATCTATATGCGTCAGGAGGGTAGAGGTATAGGATTAAGGGCAAAGATCAAAGCTTACCATCTTCAGGATAACGGATACGACACTGTTGAAGCTAACGAGAAGCTCGGTTACCCCGCAGACCTCAGAGATTACGGTATCGGGGCGCAGATTCTGGTAGATCTTGGAGTAAAGAATATCAGACTGATGACGAATAATCCGAAAAAGATAGTAGGTCTTGCCGGCTACGGACTGTCGAATGTGGAAAGAGTCCCGATAGAAATATCGTGCAGTCCGGAAAATGAAAGATACCTGACCACAAAAAGAGATAAAATGGGGCACCTGATACTTGGGAATAGTAAAAAATAATTCAGAGAAAAAATTGAAAGATAATCAGAAATACTGCGAATTGTGCGGTCAGGAATACGAGGGAAAATTTTACAGCAGAGGTTCGAATTACACAGTGCTGAAATGCAGTAAATGCGATCTTCTCTGGGCCGATCCTCTGACCGATGAAAATTATGAAAAAATGATCAACTCCGATTATTTCGGGGAGGAGATATATTTAAGCAAAGAAAAGGGACAGAAAGAAAGATTCAGGTCCCAGATAGAAAAAGTGCTGAAAATATATGGGAATAAAGTACTTAAGGACGAGATCAAGATCCTGGATGTGGGTTCGGGTCTCGGTTTCTTCATTGATGTTTGCGATGAAATGAAGATATATTGTGAAGGCTGTGATATTAACGAGAAAGCTGTAAATTACTCCAACAGGGAAAGAAATAAAACAAGGATCGGAACTGTTGACGGATATTATGAAGATAATTCATTCGATATGATCTTTGCGCTTAATCTCATCGAGCACATTCCCCACCCGAAAGAATTTATCACGCAATGCGCAAGAATCCTAAAACCCGGAGGACTGCTTGTTCTTGAGACACCGATTCAGGAGAGCCTGTTCCATGTTTTTGCAAGGATAGGGGATTATATGACAGGGTACAGAATGAATAATTACGGTATTAATACGAACGGACATATATATAAATTCTGTAACAGGTCATTTGAAAAGTTCAAAGACCTCGGGTTTTCGATAATTCATAAAGAGAAGATCGGATCTCCGCTAAAAGAGATTTTCGGTAAGACAACTTATATGTCGAATCTGAACAAAATACTGGTGAGATTTATCATGCCGGTCGTTTGGTTCCTGGCTAAAATATTCGGAATGGAAAACAGAGCGTTCGTCGTATTTAAGATCAACAAATAAAACAACAAATATAATAAACAAAAAACCCCTATCAAAAGGGGTTTTTTATTTATATAGCGGTACACGGATTTGAACCGCGGACACGTGGATTATGATTCCACTGCTCTAACCAACTGAGCTATACCGCCGAAACCGAGACCAAATATAAATTAAGAATAAAAAGTCCGCAAGTGAAATTTTTCTCATTTTTTTTAAAGGCGTGTCACGATTTGACACGCCTCCTGTTGTATATTGGTTTTGAAAAGTATAAAACCAACTGGAGGTAACATGAATATTGCAAGCAGAACAGAGGCCTACATAAAGGTCATAACAACAGGAAGAGAACCGCAAAATATCGAACTGCCTTCCGGATTTACCAGAAAACCGGCAATTGATCAGGAAAAAGAGCTTTTCGAGATATTCCGGAAGCACTACAGCGAGAACGAAGGAGAAGGAAAGAAGAAGATCAGATCTTACAGATTCTATTTCTCAAGTAGCGATTACCTCGATTATAATGCAGACGAGATTGTTATTTCTCGGTAGGAACGACGATACCTTTGATGATTATATTCTGGAAGAAGATGAAAACCGCGATACAGCAGCTCAAAGATTTTATTCAGAAATAATCCAAATGCCTTAGAAGCCAAATCTAAGCTGAACAAAAACCGACCTTGTATTGCAGGCAGGATCCGGACAACCTTAAAATAAAATGGCATAACTACTAAAAAATTAAACCTCATATATTAAATAATTCGCCTGTCCAGGGATTAAACAGTGCAGCACCGCTTTCTTTCATATCGGAAATATTTCGCGTAACAACAGTCATATCATTGGCAATTCCGACCGAAGCTATAATTCCGTCGATCGCGGGAAGTGTTCTGCCTGAATTTTCCGTAAGTGCCTGAACTTTACCCCAGACTTTTGCGGCATTTAGATCAAACTGAAGGATCTTATTCTCAAATCTTTCTTTTAAGTCAAGCTCGATCCAATTTATCAGGTCAGCTTTTCTGCCTCTGTCCGAAAGCTTTTCGATCCCCTTTATTATCTCGCCGACAGTAACAACTGAAATATATAACAAATCTTCCTCTGTTCTCGAGATCCATTCAATTACATTTTTGTCGGGAGCCTTTTTTATCAGCTCGGAAATGACGCATGTATCGAGTAAAAAGTTCATAATTCGATCTCGCGAGGTTGTTCTTTGCTTCTTTCAAGGTCGAGTTCCTCTTTGGCAAGCGGAGAGTTTTTGAAAAATTTTACAAGACCTGTTTTATGACCTGAAAGTTTTTTATAATCTTCGATCGAAATAACTACTACCGTATCTTTACCGTGCTTCGTGACAATCTGAGGACATTCGTTAGCTGCAAGTTCAACAAGGCTGCTGAACTTGTTTTTAGCTTCCTGGAGCTGCCAGTGATTTTTAATTGCATGAGTCATCTGTACCTCCTATTTTTCATGGACTGTCTAGACTGTCTATAATTTAATAAAAAAATTTGAAATTGTCAACCGTATTATTTATTCCATAGCTCCCATTAGTCCGTCTTTGTCTCCTTTTCCGGTTAAGTAACGAATTTGATGAAATTTGTCATTGAAATCAAGAATAAAATGAGTTTTATTCCGTTAACTTTTTAAAAGAGGGAGAAACTTTATGCAATTTAAATATCTGGTCATGATAGCTGCAGCGTTTCTGATCATTTCGTGCGGATCGAAAAAAGAACAGACAGAAGTAGTTGACGGAGTTAAGATAATCAAGAACGGAAATGCGCCTTCAGACAGGAATGTGAATATAAAAACTGATTTTTTATTCGACCTGAACGAAGATACAGGGGACACTTCGGCGGTAATAAGAACAATTTCATCCATCGAAGTTGATGAGAAAGGCTATATCTACATTCTCGACAGAAGAAAAAGCACCGTGTTCAAATTCAGCCCGGAAGGATCTCTGATAAAGACCTTCGGACAGAGAGGGACGGGGCCCGGAGAGATGGCAAGGCCGGAACAGGTGCTTGTTTCGAACGATACAGTTTATGTTACGGACATGAGGCAGAGAAAAGTAATAATTTTCGATAATGAAGGAGCGTATGTCAAAGATGTCATACCTTTAAGGGGCAACGGTTTTCCGAGAAATATATCGAAAGTGACTGAAGAAAAATTCGCAGGCGTACTTTTCGGCAGTGGGGGGAGAGGCGGTCCGGGCAACAGAACTATGAGCATCAATTTTTCTCTTCTTGACAGCAGGTTCGAGAAGATCGCGGATATGGTTTCAGAACAGTTCGAGATAGACGGCAATAATTTTAATCCTATGGACCATGATAACAAGTTCACTACCGGAGGAGGAAAAATCTATTACGCCGAGAACACCGAAGACAAGATCCTCGTAAATGTATTCGATTCCGAAGGTAAAAAGATAGAAGAGATCAGGAAAAGTTATGCCAAAGTGATGTATTCAGACTTAGAAAGACAGAAATTTAAGGAGAGAGCGGAAAGAGATTTCAGATGGAGAGAATTCGACGCTTCAACTTTAAGGTATAAAAAGTCTGTTGAGAATATTTTCTGGCATGATGACGGGTATCTTCTCCTTGAATGTGCAAGAAAAACCGATGAAAAGGAAAGAACAAATTTTGTGGTCGATATTTACAGGGACGGTGTGTATCTGAATACGTCCGATCTGAACAGGAACGATCCTGAATTCTACAGCAATGACGACGGATTTGTCAAGATCTTAAGAGGGGATAAGCTGTTCGTTTATAATGAAGACGACAACATCATAAGCGTTTATCGAATAAAAATAACTCAATAATTGAATAAATTTCGTATTGATTTTAAGGATATTTTTCATTATATACCTTGTCTGTCTTAAAAAGGGAAGCGGATGTTAGTGAAAAATTCGGTTAAAACTAAAATTAAAATAAATAAAATGAAAAGGTGCCTATGAAGAAAATTCTAACGACACTCTCCATCCTTTTCTCAGCCTTATATCTGTGCGCTCAGGATCCTGTAACGGAAGCAGTTCCGGATTCTGTTGCTGCCGCAGACTCGGCAGCTGTAGCAGAAGAGGTAAAAGTTCTCTCAGACGAGGAACTTCTCTGTAAGCAGGCCGCTGAGGATCTGATGAAGATCTACGAGAGCTGGGATGTGAAAAGGGATTACGACATCCTTATGCCGAGGATCAAATCGTATGCCGATAATTATTACGCAACAGGCAAAGATCCCGATGAATCGAACCAAAAGGATCTTCAGGTACTCAGGGAGAATTACAAAAAACTCATTAATTCGGAGATTTCTGAATTATTGAAGAATCTGATCAGAGTTGATCTTGAGAGAGTTGATAAAGAACTTGCGGGAGAACAGAAGAACCCCGCTCTTTTGGGATACCTTGAGAAATCAGATTTTGACAAGATCAAAGTGATCGAAGAAGCCCTTGTGAAGGAGAAAGCATCCTCAATTTCAAAAGAGGTAAACGCGATCAGAAGTTCTTACAAAAATATCAGAAGATACAGTATATCATTTGATGAGATGCTTGATGCGATCTACAGCGAGATCACAAGGTTCACGGACAAAAGACTCTACTTCCTATACATAGAGGACCCGATCAAAGGCGGTCTTGATGCAATAGCAGAGGATCTTGCAGCTTATGTAAGGATAAAGGAACCCGAGTTCAAACAAAAGATACAGGATGATATTGACGAACTGTATGCCGAAAAGAACAAGGCCATTGAAGCCGGGGATAAAGACCTTCAAAAAAAATATTACAACCAGTGGGTCGAAGCGAGAAAGGTTAATATTGATAAGGTCAACTCGATCGAAGTATCGAGGATTACCGCAATAGTCGGAGGATTTCTGACTGCTCCGGGCTCCTATGATGTGAATTTTGACCTCGTTCAGAAACTCAGAACAGACAGCCCCGATCTTAAAGTCTATTTCGAGAATATCCTCAAAGCTAAATTTTATAACGATCTGGTAACAAAATTCAAGAATTATTTCAGATTTGAAGTCGAAAAAGGATACAGGACATACAGGACGAACATCCTGATATCGACTTTTTTCTTCTTTATCCTTTTCTTCTATGTTTTCACGACAGTAAAAAAGAAGAAAGATTCTATTTATATAAGAAGGATACCCGGTCTTGATGCTATAGACGATGCGGTCGGAAGAGCGACCGAGATGGGTAAACCTATCATTTATGATTCCGGACTGGGTGATTTTGTAAATACACAGACCATAGCCAGTATGCTTATCTTGAGAAGTGTAGCAAAAAAGGTTGCCGAGTTCAAAGCAGAGATCATATATCCTGCCTATAATCCGATGGTTTTGCAGGTCGCGGAAGAGATGATAGCTTCCGGATTCCTTGATGCGGGTTACCCTGAAGACCATAAAAAAGACAACTGCTTCTTTATGGTACAGGACCAGTTCGCTTTCGCTGCGGGTCTGTCTGGCCTTATAGCGAGAAAGAAACCGGCCACCGCTCTTCACTTCGGTTATTATGCAGCAGAATCACTTCTGATCTCTGAAGCAGGTTTTGCGGCGGGAGCAATTCAGGTTGCCGGTACAACTGAAGCAACGCAGCTTCCTTTCTTCATCACATCATGCGACTACACACTGATCGGTGAAGAATTGTACGCTGCCGCGGCTTATCTTTCCAGAGACGCTCAGGTTCTTTCCAATCTTAAGCTCTCTGATTACGGAAAGGTTATATTCGGAGTTCTGTTCCTGATCGGAACAATCATGCTCACTATAAATTCTGACTGGACATTTATAGCCGATCTGCTTGACACGCACTGATAATTAAAGGTTAAGGATATTAATTATGAAAAAGGAAATACCAATACTGCTCGGACTGATCGCGGGTATCCTGTGGTACACAGAATTCTTCATCGCAGGTATGTTCTACGAAAACCTCAAGCTGTTCTTCGCCAATGGTTTCAAAATCGGCGGAGTAGTCGGGGTTATGGTCGGAATCTATTCAGTCGGGAGACAGAATTATGCGAAGATTAAATACAACAACGAACGATACTACGCAATACTAAGGGTCTCTATGATCCTTCTTATGATATTTCTGGGCGCTAAGAGAGGGATGTCCTCGGGTACACCGTTCAGCTCTATGTTCATGAATGTTTATGTTCCTTTCCAGGCTACGGTTTTCTCACTTCTGGCGTTTTATATAGCTTCCGCGGCATACAGATCGTTTAAAGCTAAATCCGTCGAGTCTGGTGTTCTTCTTGTCGCATCAATCCTTGTCATGCTCAGCAAGATAACTCTCGGAGAAGCTATGTGGGATAAAATACCGGTCATAGGGGAATGGATCATGGATGCGCCGTCAAGTGCAGGGAAGAGGGCGATCATTTTTGGAGGATATCTGGGATCTATCACCATGATGATAAGAATATTCTTCGGTCTTGAAAGATCGCACCTGTCGGACTAATTTAACCCGGGAATAAAATTATGAATTTTAATGACAAATTAAAAAAAATAGACAGAAGGATAATATATCTTCTTGTCTTCTTATCTATAATGATACCTTTGCTTCCGGGACTTGATTTCTTAAAATTTCCGGTTTCAATATCAAAAGAGACAAATGCGATCTTTGAAGAGATAGAAAGTTTTGAGAAAGGGGACGCCATACTTATCGACTTCGCTTTCGATCCAAGCTCAAAGGCCGAGCTTATTCCTTTCTTTGAAGCTTTTGTAAAGCACTGTTTCAAGAAAGAACTTAAAGTCTTCATCTACTATCATACGATAAACGGAATAAATCTCGGTAAAGAATCAGTGAAAAAGATAACCGCTCTACCTGAATTCTCACATCTGCGCGAAGGTTTCGATTACATGCAGATGGAGTACATTCCGGTCGGAGCAGATGTCATCATCTTCAACATGGATGTTGATTTCAAAGGCACTTTCGGAAAGGAAGGGAAAGTATTCGAAGGCGTTAATACGCTGAAAGATATCAAGTATATACTGGGTCTTTCAGGATCTGCGATACATTACACGCACATAAACATGCAGCTGAGGTTCAATTACAGGCTCGGTCTTGCTGTGACTGCAGTAATGGGTCCTGATTTTATCCCTTATTATCAGACAGGTCAGCTTGCAGGTTTGAGCAACGGTCTGAGAGGTTCCGCAGAATACGAAAAGCTCGTTTCTGAAAAATACAATGCTGATTATTATGGTGCGGCTACGAAAGGAATGTCGTCGCTAACCCTGTCGCATCTTGTTATTTTCGGTTTCGTAATTCTGGGCAATATAGTTTATTTTGTTGACAAAAAGAAGAGAGGTTAATATGGATTTCAATGGGCTTTTAGACAATATATTTCTTAACGATTTTTTCTCGAACTGGGCTCCGGTTATTGCCACTCTTATGATGATGTCATTTTTATACAAGGACAATCCTTTGTATAAGATCGGCGAGAATATTTTCATAGGAATTTCATTAGGCTACGGATGGCTCGTATCATGGGAATACATTATATGGCCGTTTTTCATAATGCCAATAAAGGATATGACGGTAGAATTTCATTTTTCAGATATAACAACTGTTCTGTGGTTCCTTCTTTCACTAACAATGTTCTTCAGATTTTCGAGAAAGAGAGCGTGGGTGGCGAACTACTATTTCGGGTTCTTCTTCGGTTATGTCGCCGGTTATGTAATACCGATCACTATCCAGAATGTCCTTAAACAAAGTACAAGTCTGATGGTGGATCTTAACCAGGGTACATTCTTCGATACTACCAAGTGGATCGTTCTGGTGTTCGGAACATTCGCGGCGCTGATCTATTTCTATTTCTCAAAGCCGCACAAAGGTATTTTAGGCAAGACCGCCCGCGTCGGAATAGTTGTGATGATGGTCTTCTTCGGCGCAGCTTTCGGTTCGACGGTCATGGGAAGGGTGTCGCTTTTCATTGACAGGGCACTGCTTCTTGTCGATCATCCATACGAGTCGATGTTCGCTGCTATCGGCATCATAATCTATCTGATAATCTACTTCAAATTCATCAAAAAGGAAAAGCTCCACGACGATGAGAGCTTCATATAGAATGAAAAAGGCAGCCCTGAGCTGTCTTTTTCATTTATTGAGATTAATGATCTCAGAATGGTCTAGAGCCCTATCAAAAAATCTGATCTCGTCAATGACACCGTTAAAATTAGTAAACCTGTCGTTTCTCTCTCTCGTAGTAGCGATCAGTACAGGATTGGAATTTCTTACAGGTTCATTTGTTCTTATATTGTCCTGAGCAATCTGATGGCCGTCAATGTAGGAAAATATTTTTCCTTTGTTTCTGTCTATCACTCCAGTGTAGTTATACCACACTCCAGGTTTTACGAAATTTCTCGGAATGTTCAGGTGCTGCTGGCCAATATGGTCGGCTCCGGCGAGATGAAGTTCTCCGAATTTTGTTATCCAGAATGAAAAAGTTCTCTCATTAATTGGTTGATTATTGCTGTCGAATTTAGTTTCACCTTTATATATGATCGGAGAAAAATGGCTGCGCTGTTGTTTGAGCATGAAGACAATATTTATAGTTATAGCCTTTGTGTTGTTAAGTATATCCGGATTGTTTATGGCTATTTCATCATCTATCCCGTCAAAATAATAAGCACTGTTGGGATTACCGAACCTGTCCTCTGTCAGAGTTGCACCGTGTACGGTTCCGTGATTCCCGTTGCCGCTGGCATCGTCGGCATTGCCGTTAAAAGGATAATATGCGACAAGTCCGTTAGCGGGAACCTTTGAAGTGTATGTTTCACTTTTCTGAAAAACAGCTCTTGACTCTTTTACCGAAGTCGGTGGCTGTTCTCTCATAGTAACCTTTTGTTCAGCTTGCCGTCGCGCAGAGTCCTTCGTGACGGAAGATACATTTTCATTATCACCTGACTCGAATATTATCATCAGGATAAATAATATTACCGCAAGAAGTGATAAAACTATGAAAGCGTATTTATTCATGGTCTGCCTCGAATTATTTCAACTTTCAGTAGTATAAATCACAGAAGTCTGAATTGCAATATTAATCATTGAAATTTTGAAGAAGTATTATTAACTTCAATTCGAAAGGAGGTTCAAATGAGGAAGTTCTTATTGTTGTTGCTGTTTGTCTTAAAAGTTTTATTTTCCCAGTACATTGCAGGGGATTTTGTGCGGGATATTTCCTTTACGGACTCGAATGTGGACAGCAATATGACGATCTTATATTCCGAGCAGAGTATAAAAGAGCTGATATCGTCAAGTAAAGTTATTGTCATAAGCTTTTTCGGTCCGGGCTGAAGTACATGTTTCAGCGAGGCAGTTTCGCTTCGGAATATATGGACGGATTACGGACCGGCGGGGAAAGTATATATAGCCGGAGCCTGTATTAATCCGGATTATAATTATAAAGACCTGAACGGAGATTTCTGGAGATATTTGTACGATGGGGGCTTAAATTATCCGCTATGCGATTACAATGACTTCGGACATCAGTTACGGATGTTCTCCGGAACGGGAGGGAACCCGCATCTTATCATAATCGGCAGGGATACAAAACTTGTTTTCTCGCAATACGGCTATATGACAGAGGAAGATATCAGAGCCGCAATAGAATCTTCACTGGCGGGTTACGGGGATCTTCATCAGGTGGAGGATCTCGGATCGGTGTATATGGATGAAGACGAAAAAATGATCGGTCTGGGTCAGAAATTCAAATCACTCTCATCGGAAACGATAAATTACGCACTCACAAAAAAAGAAAATAAGAGTGTAGTTGATGCTGTTATTTCGGGTTCTGACCTAATTTTATGCAGGGGAGAGAACACAGGGATCGAAGAGATATTCATAACTGCCTCGACAGCTACGGAAACGACATCGGACTCGTTCAAAGTAATGGCTTATCCATCCAATGCGCAGATAGTCAGCTTTGAAATTGAGGAGAATTTTGAGAATTTCATTCATTTATCCGGAGACGGACGATGGTCTTATAATAAAGAGGATTATTTTCACGGCTCAGGTTCTTTAAGATCAGATGAGCTCGCCGCGCCTGAAGAGGAAGGCAGAGTTGCATATTCTGCGGTAAGGATCGATTTTATTTCAGACAGACTTGATACGGCGGCTTTTTCGTATAAGATATCATCGCAGTATGACAGTGACGGTTTCGACTTCTATCTTAATGATATATGGATCGAGCTTCCGGATAATAAATGGTCGGGAGAGATCGGTTGGACTTTTGCCGAATACGAAGTTCCTGCGGGGAAACACAGCTTGGAGTGGGATTATTTTAAATATGAGTACGGATATGCGGGTCTCGATGCCGCATGGGTAGATCTTATGAGGATACCCGGAACGGTAACATCGATAGAATTTATGCCTGTTGCTTCAGATCACGGCATTGCATCGAATTACCCGAACCCGTTCAATTCTGAAACGATCCTTCAGTTCAACCTGCGTAAAAGTTCGCCTGCATCAGTCAAAATATTCAATCAGTCGGGTCAGGTGTTCAGAGCATTTGAAACAGGTCAGCTTAACAAAGGTAATAACAGGCTTAATTTGAAATTTGACGGTCTTGAATCCGGAGTGTATTTCTACAGGATCGTTTCGGCAGGTCAGAGCTTTAACGGAAGGATGCTTTATTTAAAATAGAGTCACGAATTATTTCTTTCCAGTTCAAGCATTTTTAGTTTGAGATCAACGCCTCCCACGGCAGAAAATCCGCACAGATCTTTGTCTGAAGCTATCACTCTGTGGCACGGAACTACAGGCGGAACGGGATTCTTTTTCAATGCATTGCCTACGGCTCTGGATGCCTTTTCGTTGCCGAGATATGAGGCAATAGTACCGTACGAGGCAGTTTTACCGTATGGAATACTTTTAACAGTCTCGTAAACCTTCTTCTGAAAATCGGTCCAGGAAGTCGAATCAAGAGGAATGGTGCTTAATGACTTTAATTTGCCTGAAAAGAAATTTTTAAAAAGAGTTTCCCATTTCTCTATGATTTCAAGCCTGCCGTTAACCTCTGATCCGGTATTTTGTGCGTTAATTGATCTTTCTGCTTCATCCTTATCCGGGAACATGAATCTGCATTCTTTGAGACCTTTTGAAGATAGAGTAAAACATAGCCATCCGAATTGTGTTTCAACCGTTCCGGTAACGGTTCCGGTTCCGGGAAGAGGCATTTTTTTCATATTGGCAGCCTTTTTATATCTTTAGGTTCGAAAATTCCTCTTTCAGTAATTATTCCGGTTATGAGTTCAGCGGGAGTAATATCGAAGGCCGGGTTCGAAACGGGAGAAAGTTCGTGGATCATGGGCACCTCATTTATGTATCTGATCTCATTTTCATCTCTCTCTTCGATCACTATCTCATTGCCTGACTTTATCGAAAGGTCGATCGTTGAAGTCGGAGCCGCTACATAAAAAGGAATGTTATTGTGTTTTGCGGCCAGTGCCCTCAGATATGTCCCGATCTTGTTTGCCACATCACCGTTCCTTGTTATCCTGTCCGCGCCTACTATAACAATATCCACAAGTCCCTTCGTCATCAGATATCCCACAGCGTTGTCCGCAACTACAGTATGCGGAATATTTTCGTGAAAATATTCCCACGCCGTCAGTTTTCCGCCCTGATTTCTGGGCCTTGTCTCTCCAATCCAGACATGCACATCCATTTCGTTATCCCTTGCCCGGAAAACAGGCGACGAAGCCGTCCCGTAATCTATGGTCGCAAGCCATCCCGCATTACAGTGAGTCAGTATATTCACCTGTTTAAAGTTCCTGGCATTCGCTATATCTTTAAGAAGCATAACGCCGTTGTCCCCTATCATTTTACAACAGTTAATTTCGTTGTTCTCTATGTTCTTAACGAATGATATTACCCTGTCAGCCTCAAGGCCCATTTTGACAGCTTTATCTATCTGGCTTGCGGCCCATAAAAGATTGACGGCAGTCGGTCTAGACCTTTTCAGCTTGCTGAGCATTGATTCGTAATAGAATTCGGGGTCGGCTTTAGTCAAAGATTCCCTGTACGCAAAGAAAACCGCATAAGCCGCCGCAACTCCGATTATTGGAGCTCCTCTCAGCTTCATTTCTTTTATAGCCGCGATTATTTCCTCTGATGTTTTAAGTTTCAGCAATCTGAATTTAAAAGGCAACACTCTCTGGTCGATTATCCTTAACTCATCGTTCTCATACCACAATGACCGGTACTTTTTCCCATCATACTTCATATTTTTTTCCGTTTAAAATATCTCAAGACATCCAAATATACACAATTATTTCAGGAAATTAAAGAAAAAAATTAGCTTGTAAGAGGGTATTTGCAATTCGTATATTTAAATCGACATAATAAAGGGAAAAGAAAGTGGCATTGATCGAACTTGTAAAAGAATACGATAATCCGTTTATCAACAGGCTGATAAAAAACTACAGACATTACCGTAAAAGTGCCGGAAGGACAGATACCGACTGCTTCAGGATATACGACAGAGACATCCCCGAGTTTCCTTTAACGGCCGATTATTATGCGGGAAAATTCCTTTTTCAGTATTATAGTAAATCTCCCGGCGAGGAAGTACCGGAAGAAATATCAGGCATCGTAAGTGAAGGGCTCAAAACTGTTTTCGGAATTTCTGATGATGATATTTTCTGGAAAGTGAGAAAGAAAAGAGCTTTACTCGAGCAGTATGAGAAAATGTCTGAGAGCCGCGACTTCTTTACAGGAAAAGAGAACGGGATATCTTTCTTCATAAACCTGAAAGACTACATCGACACGGGGCTGTTTCTGGATCACCGTCCGGCAAGAGAAATAGCGGCAACAATGTCCGGAGGTAAAACAGTACTCAATCTCTACTCATACACAGGTTCATTTTCCGTTTACTGCGCAAAAGCAGGAGCAAAAAGCACTCTGAGCGTCGATATGTCGAATACCTACACCGAATGGGCATCGGAGAATATGAAACTTAACGGGTTTGACCTAAAAGATCATCAGTTCATACGCGAAGACTGCATGAAATATCTCGAACGGGCTGCAAAAGAGAAGCTGAAATTCGATATGATAATAATAGATCCTCCGACCATATCAAGATCAAAAAAAATGGATGAGATGTTCGATGTCAATAAAGACCATTCTGACATTATAAGAAGATCTGCAAGGCTTCTTAACGGCAGGCAGGGTCTGATATTTTTCAGCACTAATTCGAGAAAATTCAAAATGGATGAACAGCTCAGATCCGACCTCGAAATTCAGGATATAAGCACAAGAACCATCCCGGAAGGTTTCAGGGATAAAAAGATACACAAAGTTTACTTGATCAAACAGAAAGGAGCAGCCAAATGAAGAACGATCTTGAAATCGCAAGAGAATCGAAAATGGAGCATATTTCAGTAATTGCTCAAAAACTCGGGATTGAAGAGAAAGATCTGGAGTATTACGGCAAATATAAAGCAAAACTTCCGCTGAAGCTGATAGATGAGGAAAAAGTAAAAAGATCAAAGCTGATCCTTGTCTCCGCGATCACTCCCACACCGGCGGGGGAAGGAAAAACGACAGTTTCGATAGGCTTAAGTCAGGGTCTGAATCTTCTCGGAAGCAAATCGACAGTGGTATTAAGAGAGCCTTCGCTCGGTCCTGTTTTCGGTATCAAAGGCGGTGCGGCAGGGGGAGGATACGCACAGGTTCTTCCGATGGAAGACATCAATCTGCACTTTACAGGCGACATTTCTGCGATAGAAAAGGCGAATAATCTGCTCGCCGCGCTGATAGACAACGAACTTCAGAATAAGAAAAGCGAACTCAACCTTGACGCAAGAACGATAAGCTGGCGCAGGGTGATGGACATGAACGACCGCTCATTGAGGGACATTGTTATCGGGCTCGGCGGTACGAAAAACAGCATTCCGCGAGAAACCGGATTCGATATCACCGCCGCATCGGAAGTCATGGCTATTCTATGCCTGAGCAGCGGCATCGATGATCTCAAGAGAAGGCTCGGTAATATATTCATCGGGTACAGCCATGACAAAAAGCCCGTTTTCGTCCGCGATCTTGGCGCGAACGGCGCGATGGCGGCCCTCTTGAAGGATGCGATCAAGCCCAACCTTGTTCAGACTATAGGCGGAACTCCCGCAATAATCCACGGAGGTCCTTTCGCCAACATCGCGCAGGGCACCAACTCGATCATCGCGACCAAAACCGGCATGTCGCTTTCCGACTATGTAGTGACCGAAGCAGGCTTCGGATTCGACCTCGGCGCCGAGAAATTTATGGACATCAAGTGTAAAACTGCGGGCATAAGCCCCAAAGCAGTCGTGCTGGTCGCAACTGTCAGAGCACTGAAATTTCACGGCGGCGCAAAGCTCAAAGAGCTGACTGAGCCCGATCCGGCCGCTGTCGAAAGGGGACTCGAAAACCTTGCAAAGCACATAGAGAACATGAAGCACTTCAACATCTGCCCTGTCGTCGCTATAAACAAATTCCATACCGACACAGACGAAGAAATTAATATTATCAGGGATTTCGTCAGGAGCAAAAACATAGTCGCGGCCGTGGCTGATGTCTGGGCCAGAGGCGGAGAGGGCGGACTGGAGCTTGCCGAAGCTGTCAAAAAAACCGCAGATCTCTGTATGAACGAATTCACTCCGCTTTATGACTGGGAATGGACGATCGAAAAGAAGATCGAAAAGATAGCCAAGACTATTTATGGAGCGGAAGCGATCGATTATACTGCGCAGGCAAAGAACGATATAAAACGAATAATCAAGCTCGGACTGGACAAACTGCCTGTCTGTATAGCCAAAACACAGAAATCGCTTTCAGACAATCCTGAACTGCTCGGCAGACCGAAGGATTTCGTAGTCACAGTCCGCGAGATACAGATATCCTCAGGAGCAGGCTTCCTCGTTCCCATAACAGGCGAGATCATGCGTATGCCCGGCCTTCCCGACGCGCCTGCGGCATACAGAATGGATATCGATAATCAGGGAAATATTGACGGGTTGTTTTAGGTATCCTGTCTCGCAGCCATACATTCTCCGTTGTAAAATCTGTGCGGAATATACTTTCATAAACCGTTTTTTTCAAAATATTTGCTTATTTAATTTATTTGTTTTTGATGTCTAAAATGTTTATTTTGTTCAGTAAGTTCATTGAGGATGAGATGGTTTTTAGAGTTAAAAAGGGAGTGATCAGAACTCCGGATTACCAGAAGCTCAGGGCAACGACAGGCTGGGATATATTCCATGACAAGGTCGTTGAAAGGTCGCTGTCCGCAGATCTGTTTTCGGTAAGTTTTTATGACGGTGACGAAATAATCGGATGCGGCAGAGTTATAGGTGACGGTCTGATGTATTTTTATATTCAGGACATCATAGTAGCACCGGAATATCAGAAGAAAGGAATAGGCACAAAGATCATGCTCGAAATCGAAAATTTTCTCAAAAAAAGAACAGTAAATAATTCATTTATCGGGCTTATGGCAGCTAAGGAAGTCAGAGAATTTTACAGAAAGTTCGGCTATTCGGAAAGATCGCCCGAAAGACCAGGCATGTGCAAGATAATTAAAAAATAATTCAGTTTGATTTAGACGCCGAATGTGTTATATTAAGTTCAAGCAATAGAGACAACAATGAAATTATATCATTTTATCATTTTAGCTTTGACGGTAGTACTTAACGGAGCCGTTGATATAGAACGGTCGGAGAATGAACTCACGCTTAAATTGACCGAAGGCGACAATTATTCTGTCATGAGCTTCAGAAGATCTGCTGAAGACAGTAATTTCGATTATCTGAAGTATTCGAAGAATAAAAAAATCATCAGTTTATCAGCGGAATGCGGGATCATAGACGGTCTGTGGTCTCAGGCTGACAGCCTGATCAATATCCTGCTCACGACAGCCGATATAGGTTATCCGCTCCAGTTCCCCGACATCATGCCCGACTACATTCAGGCTTTCCTTGACTCCGAGGAGTGGATGACGCATGTTTCGCTAAAAGGCAAAGAGATGAATTACGAATTCATGCACAGCGTGATATACAGCAGCAATGTTTTCCAGCCGCTCACAGATATTTTATACCTGCACGGCTATTATATTACAGGAGTCAGCACTGAAAAGCACGGCTTTGTGCCAAAGCAAGATCTGATAAATTACGGTTATAAAGGCGATGAAATAATCCCCGTCCCGTTCATGCTCTACTGGAAAGTCGAGAGAGTTAAGAAGGTTAAGTAAAACATTGGAAATAAATGCGGAGAAACTGATGAAATTAAATTACCCCGAAACGAAAAAGGTTGAAGTTACTGATGTGCTTCACGGCACAGAGATCAAAGACAATTACAGGTGGCTTGAAGATAGCAAAGATCCCGAAGTTCTTGCATGGGATAAAGCCCAGAATGATTTCACGGAGAGTTTTCTCTCGAAAATACCTTTCAGAGATAAGCTTAAGGACAGGCTGATCAAGCTGATGAAAGTCGATCAGATGAGCATTCCGGAAAAAGTTCTAAACGGTGAAAGGATTCTACAGTACAAGAAAAAAGCTGATGAAGAGAAATGGGTGCTTTATACACAGAAAGATGAGAATTCTTCAATTGAAGTCCTGATCGATCCGAATAAATGGGCGGAGGATGAGACTCTGAGCTATTACAAAGCTTCGAGGGACGGAAAATTGCTTTGTTACGGAGTAGCAAAAGGCGGTGATGAAGCTCCTGTCCTTAAAATAATGGAGATCGAAAGCGGACAAATATTAAGCGATGAAGTTAAAGGCTGGAAACAGCACATATATGACTGGGATCCGGACGGAAATGGTTTTTATTATATGTCACTTCCTTTGAAAGGTGAAGTGCCTGTAGGAGAAGAATACTATTGGCAGTCGGTCTATTATCATAAGCTTGGTGCGGATAAGAGGGATGATGAAAAGCTTTACTACGACAAAGAAGTAAAAGAGAACTGGTATTGGGCGTATCATTCAGAAGACGGCAGATACCTGATCGTATGCAAAGGTAAGTTCTACAAGAACTGCATGTATTTTAAAAAGAAAGATGAAGATGAGCTGACTGTTCTGGAAGACAGTTTTGAAGCGCAATTCTATCCGATTTTCTACGATGGCAAAATATTTATCCTGACAGATAAAGATGCTCCAAATAAAAAAATCTATGTGACTAATACAGATAACTGCGGAAAAGAGAACTGGAGAGAAATAATACCTGAAAAAGAATTCAAAATTGAAGATTTCAGGATAATCAACGGACTTCTGTATGTGACCTACCTGAAAAATGCGTTTTCTTTAATTCAGATATATGATCTTGATGGAAATTATATTCAGAATGTTTGTGTTACTGAAGCGAGCACGGCAGGCGTATGGGGAAGGCAGAAAGATTCAGTTGTCTGGCTTTGGCTGTCATCTTTTACTATACCATCAGCTATCTATAAATATGACATTAAAGGGAATAGAGCGAAACAGTTTTTCATGCCTCATATAAATTTTAAATTTTATGATTACGAAACTGAACAGATATGGTACAGCTCGAAAGACGGAACAAAAATCTCGATGTTCATCATAAAGAAAACAGGATCGAAACCGGATATAAATACTCCGTGCTTTATGTACGCATACGGCGGATTCAATATCTCGATCACGCCTACATTTAAGTCCGAGTATGCGGTTTGGCTGGAAGCCGGCGGTATCGTGGCTGTTCCGAACCTGCGCGGCGGGGGAGAATACGGTGAGGAGTGGCATAAAGAAGGCATGTTCGAAAATAAACAGAATGTTTTCGATGATTACATCACCGCCGCGGAATGGATGATCGCTAACGGTTATACATGTAGGGAAAAGCTTGTGATGACGGGTGGGAGCAACGGCGGACTCCTGACCGGTGCGATGATCACGCAGAGGCCCGACCTCATGAAGGCGATATACTGCGGAGTTCCTCTTCTTGATATGATAAGGTATCACAAGTCAATGATCGCCAATATCTGGAAAGAGGAATACGGGAGTGCGGATGATCCGGAACAGTTTAAGTATATCTTGAAATATTCGCCCTATCATAATGTAAGGCCGGGCACAAAATATCCCGCGATCATCGTAACAGCGGGCATCAATGATGCCCGGGTCGATCCGTATCATGCCCGCAAGTTCACAGCCGCGCTAAGGGATGCAAATGCCTCAGACGCACCGATCCTTTTACAGGTTCAGCAGTCGTCCGGTCACGGCGGCGGTACACAGCTTTCGATCATAGCAGGTCAGAGCGCGGACAAGATGGCGTTTCTGATGGATCAGGTCGGGATGGATTATTAATAATAAAAGAGCAAAATCATGTTGACTCAAACTTCAGAATGGAAAGATCGTTTTGATGTTGCTCCATGGATGGTTAGAATCGAAGCTGACAATGAAAGCAAATTATCGAAAGTTTCTTGCGTAGACTGTTTTCAGGTTCGTTCGGTATCCGTTGACAGATTTATTGAAAAAATTGGAGATGTAAGCGGATCTGTTCAGTATGAAATCAGGTCAGGACTATCAAAAGTGCTGTCTATCGAATAGCAGGATTTTTTATGACATTCGACAAACTGGAAGATATCGAAAAATACAAAGGTTTTCACCCGGGTTTCGAGAGAGCCATTGAATTTCTAAGATCAGCGGATCTTGAAGATCTCCCGACAGGCAGGCATCTCATTGACGGTGAAAATTTATTTGTTTCGGTAGTTGAATATACTACAAAAGAACAAGGTTACCTTGAAGGTCATAAAAATTACATAGATATTCAGCTGATCACAAAAGGGTCAGAAAAGATCGGTTATGCAAAACTCAACGGTCAGAAGATAAAAGAACATTATGATACTGTTAAAGACATAGCATTTTATTTTGGTGAATGTGAGTATTTAACCCTTATGCCGGGAGAATTTGCTGTATTCTTTCCCGATGATCTGCACATGCCGGGTATGATGAAAGATAAAACCTCAGAAGTGAAGAAGATCGTTGTAAAAGTGAAAGTGTAGATAATTCTAAATGGAACCAATGAATAACATCACAAACATCATGGCAAAAGAAAATAACTGGTCTGTCAACTCAGTGACCACAGTATTAAACCTACTTTCAGAAGGCGCAACGATCCCGTTCATAGCCAGATACCGGAAGGAAATGACAGGCGGGCGCATCAGTTTATTCAGCTTCTGCTGTCGCTCAGGAAGAATTTCCTGATCATGAGGCAGCCTTGAGAGGTAATATCTCGATCGCCCGAAGAGTGATAGATCCGCTTGCAGAACTTGTAAAAATAGACCCGAGATCCGAGGGAAGATATGTCAAAACCGATCCTGCGCAGCGATGTTCTCAAGACCGAAGATCTGAGTGTCGGAATGAAACTCAAAGGAACAGTCAGGAATATCGTTGATTTCTGCGCTTTCATTGACATTGGCATCAAACAGGATGCGCTGGTCCATGTTTCACAGCTTGCGGACAGGTTCGTAAAATCCTCTCGATGCCGTCAAAGTAGGCGATATTGTTGATGTGACCGTTGTTTCAACGGATCTTCCAGAAAAATA
>DFZN01000034.1 GCA_002382735.1 bacterium UBP11_UBA4055 | reverse complement strand
CAGACACAGATCTGACCTACTACGGCACGGGCGGCGGCGACGGTTTCATGTGGCATGATAACGGATACGGAGGCTCCTCTCCTTCGACCAACCAGAGATACTATCTCCAGCAGCACGGGCTGACATCAGCTCAATACTGGTCGAATTTTTATAATATCATATCCGATAATCTTACGAACGGTTATATGCATCCGATGTGCGTGATGCTTACGACGAGCGGACATCTTATAGACCCGATCGGAATTGCCGATGCCGGACAGCAGTTGCTTTATTACAACGATCCGTACGGCGACAAAAATACTGTTTATCCCAGCGAATACGGTGACGGTGTTCTGTATGACTGGCCGGGCTTTAATGCGGGCTACAAAAATCTCGGTTCTGTCGCGTGGACGACTTCGGCGATAGGAACTATGCCTGATGAACCGGGGCTTGAAGTTGACGACGCTCAGCTCGCCTACGGATCGACTTACGATGATTTCGATAACCTGAATGACGGGTTCTGGATGTCGGCAGACGGAACGACCGGAATGAAATACTGGCGTCATGTTGATGACGGCACGGATGTGTACTGGTGGACAGGCGCAATGACAGGCACCTCCGTTGATGATTACAGCGCGTCGTGGAATCCCGCTGTGACCCTTCCCGGCGATTACAAGGTAGAAGTTTATATACCGTCGAACACAGAACTTATTACGAACGCGAAATATCAGGTGGGCCACAACAGCGTGAACGACATTGTCATAGTGGATCAGGCGGCGAACGCCGGCTCATGGGTCAGCCTCGGCTCGTTCTATTTTGCCGGAACAGATGACGAGTTCATCTACCTCGGCGATGCGACCGGCAGTAAATCCGTAAAAACTCCGCACGAGGAAAAAGAGAAAGTGTTCAAGATTGTTTACGATAAGATCAGACTTACTCAGGATACACCCGGATATACTGCCGGCGGGGACTGGCAGTACGGCGCGGACGGCCTTGTCGGGTCGGTTTCAGGCGGAAATATCTGGGGTACAGTTCTCAACGGAAATCATACCGATAATACTAACTCAAGCCTGGTTTATGATCTTTCCGCCTCTCCCCTTCCGTCCGCCTCCGTCCTGACCTTCGACCACTGGTTCGAAGCCGAGGCCGGTACCGGCACGACCGCATACGACGGCGGGAATGTTAAAATATCGGTTAACGGCGGGCTTTCGTGGGAAATACTCTATCCATATCCTGATTATACTCATGTCATATCTGCTGCATATTCCAACCCGATGCCGGGAGAACCCTGTTATTCGGGAACCTCGGCGGGATGGGTTTCTTCCTTAATAGACCTGTCAACCTATTCAGGCCAGAATCTACTGATAAAATGGCAATTCGGAAGCGATACTCTCTATAGTTTCAGGGGATGGTACCTGGACAATATAACTGTCTCTCAGCTCACTGCACCTCAGAATCCCGATGTAGTTTACAACGGATCGACAGTTCAACTAACTTGGGACGCGGTTGACAATGCTTCGTCATACATAATATATTTTTCGACAGACCCGTACGGAACTTTCAATCAAGAAGGAACATCTTCAACAAATTCATGGGAAGGAACTGCAACAGAGACAAAGAAATTCTATCGTATTAGCGCTTCGGTCGTTTATAAGAAATGATCTGATCTTGTTATGACAATATCTGACAAACCATGATGATTGATTCCTCTATAGTTATTTTTCGTGCCTGAATCTGATTGGCTCTATTTTTGCAATATAGTATTTTCCGGAAAAAATAATTTGAAATAAAGTAGGAGCAAAAATGACAAAGAGCACAATGAAATTTAAGACCGAAGTGAACCAGCTTCTCAAACTGGTCACTCACTCGCTTTACTCCAACAAGGAGATTTTCATCAGGGAACTCGTATCGAATGCCTCTGACGCGCTGGACAAGCTCAGACTGGAAGGCCTGAAGAACAAAAAGATCCTCGAGAATAACACGGACTTCAGAATAAATGTGAACTTCAACAGCGATGCCGGAACGATCACAGTTATAGACAACGGTATCGGAATGACAAAAGACGAGATCATAGAGAACATTGGTACGATAGCGAAATCAGGAACAAAAGAATTTCTCGCCAAACTTAAAGACATAAAATCAAATGATAAAAACGCGAATACAGACCAGCTCATAGGTCAGTTCGGAGTGGGTTTTTACTCAGCATTTATCGTATCAGATAAGATCGTTGTCATTTCAAAAAAGGCAGGCAGCAAAGATCCCGCAGTAAGATGGGAATCGGACGGTAAGGAAAAATTCACTGTTGACGAGTCCGACAGAACCGAAAGAGGTACCGAGATCACCCTCTACCTTAATAAAGAACATCTGGATTTCGCTTCAGAATGGAAGATAAAGGAGATCGTGAAGAAATATTCAGACTACATAACCTATCCTATAGTAATGACAGTTCAGAGAGAAGAGAAGCCTAAGGACAAGGACGGTAAAGATATAAAAGATGCTGAAAGTGTAACAAAATACGAGGATCTGACACTTAATTCGATGAAAGCTATCTGGCAGAAGGATAAAAAAGACATTAAAGAAGAAGAATATAACGAATTCTACAAGCACATATCTCATGACTGGGAAGAACCTCTCGAAAGAATTCATTTGAGCGTTGAGGGAATGCTGTCGTATAAGGCTCTTCTTTACCTTCCCAAAAAAGCTCCGTTCGATATGTTCTGGAGAGAAGCAAAGACCGGCGTCAGCCTATACATAAAGAATGTGTTTATCATGGACGACAACAAAAACCTGCTTCCGGAATACTTCAGATTTGTTAAAGGTGTAGTTGACTCCGCCGACCTTCCGCTTAATGTATCAAGGGAAATTCTACAGGAAGACAAAGCCCTTGAGAAAATTAAGACCAACCTTGTAAAAAAGATCATCGATACTCTTAAGAAGATGAAAGAAAAGGAACCTGAGAAATACCTTGAATTCTACACAAATTTTGGTAAAGTACTAAAAGAAGGTCTTTATACAGATTACGAGAACAAGGACAAGCTCGCGGAGCTTCTTATGTTTGAATCCACCAAGACCGAAAAAGGAAAGCTTACAAGCCTGAAAGATTATGTTTCCAGAATGCCTGAAGGTCAGAAAGATATTTATTATATTTCTGGAGAGAAAAGAGACACTATTGAGAATTCGCCTCATCTTGAGAAATTCAAAGCCAAAGATTATGAGGTTCTTTTCTTCACCGACCCTATTGACGAATTTATCACGAATAATTTCTTTGAATATGAAAAGAAAGCTCTAAAATCCATCGGTAAAGGAGAAATCGACTTAGGTGACGCTGAGGAGAACAAAAAAGAAGTCGAGAAAGAAACAAAGAAATTCAAGTCGCTTTTCGAAGTAATGAAAGACCACCTGAAGGACGACATCAAGGAAGTCAGAGTTTCGACAAGACTGACTTCAAGCGCTGTCTGCCTGGTTTCGGATGAGCACGGAATGACCCCGCAAATGGAAAAAATGTTTAAGCAGATGAATCAGGAAGTTCCGAAAAACCAGAGGATACTTGAGATAAATCCGAAGCATCCGATCTTTGACTCGCTGGACGCGATCTATAAAGCCAACAAGGAAGACGCGAGGCTGAAGGATTATTCCGAACTGTTATACGATCAGGCACTTATAGCCGAAGGGGTGATACCGAAAGACCCCGTAAGGTTCGCGCAGAAAATGGCCGATCTCATGGCGATGGAAGCGAAGAAATAGATTTAGGGGGTTCATACGAACCCCTTTTTTATTTGAATAAATACTAAGTGCGATATATCGCACTATAACTTGACTTTTCTTAATTCTGTGATTATATTTGACTAAAAAGGGCAATATAATGCACTACAGCGAATTGGCTAATATTATCAGAGACCGGAGAGAAGTTTTAAAGATAACTCAGGAACATCTTGCGGAATTATCCGGCATCGGATTGCGAACTCTGAAATCTATTGAAACAGGTAAGGGTAATCCCACTCTTGATACGATCATGAAAATTATTGAGATATTGGGACTGGAAATAAATATATCCGTAAAGAAAATTGATATCTGATAATGAGAAAAGCTAAAGTATATAGGAATGAAGAATTAATCGGTTTTTTGACCGAAGACGATAACGGTGATTATGTTTTCAGATATTGCGATTCATGGCTTTTGGATACTAATTCTCCGGCTGTAAGTCTGACCATGCCTAAAAGGTCTGAAGAGTACAGGTCGAAGCATCTTTTCCCGTTTTTTTTCAACATGCTCAGCGAAGGAGATAATAAGGCCTTGCAGAATACTCAGCTAAAGATCGATCCTGAAGATGATTTCGGCCTCCTGCTTGCCACTGCGCAATATGATACTTTGGGAGCGATTACTATAAAACCAGATGAGAAAAATTGAGATGAATTTAAATGATATAAAATATTGTCCGGGCACATTAGCGGTGAAATTCAACACTTACAGCCCTGCCTGTTTAAAAAGAATGTTCAACGGGAAAAAAGTCAGTCATATCTTAAACTATGATTCACCTTCCAAAGATGACAAAGCTGCTGAAATATTCATTGAAAACAGGAAGAGAATATCAATATCTGGAGTTCAGATTAAGATCAGCTTGATTCTTGAAAAAAATATTCTGAGATTAACTGAGAAAGGCGAGCATGGAACTTATATTCTAAAGCCGGTGCCGAGAGATGTAAAAATGGTCGATCAGGTTCCTGCAAATGAACATCTTACGATGCAGATAGCGAGACAGGTTTACAATATTCCGACAGCTGAAAATGCTTTGGTATTTTTTAGGGACGGAATTCCCGCTTATATTACAAAAAGGTTTGATGTCAAAGCTGACGGATCAAAATTGGGAAAGGAAGACTTTGCGTCTCTCGCAAGCAAAACATCAATGAATGCCGGAGGAAATTATAAGTATGATTATAGTTATGAAGAGATCGGTTATCTTATCCGGAAGTTTGTGCCGGCCTGGCGTGTTGAGATAGAAAAATACTTTCAAATTGTAATTTTTAATTTTTTATTCTCAAACGGAGATGCGCATCTCAAAAATTTTGCATTATTGGAAAACAGCTCAGGCGATTATTTACTCAGCCCGTTCTATGACCTACTTAATACAAGACTGCATGTTAATGATTCGAATTTTGCCTTAACGAAAGGTTTATTTGCCGATGATTTCAACTCAGAAAAGTATAAAAGAACAGGACATCCTGCTTTGTCTGATTTTATTGAATTCGGAAAAAGAATAGGCGTTAACGAAAATAGAATAAGCAAATTAATTGCTCCGTATATCGAAAAACAGGAATTTGTCGAAACGCTGATTAAAAGATCTTTCCTGAACACAAAAAGCAAAAAAGCATATACATTGAACTATTTTACAAAACTGAATCATCTGAAATAGAGAAAATCTTTAGTCTCTTGAAAATAGAGGCTTTTTTATTTGCATAAAAACATTAAATGGTTTATATTTATCACACAAAAAGGATTTATAGTCAATTTTCGGGGGTGAAAATAAACTAAAATGACTAAAATAAGCGATCTAATATCGAAATGGAAAAAAGGAATGATCCTGACTTCACCATTTTTGAAAAATGAAGGAATCCGTTCCGATCTTGTTAAACGGTATTTAACCAGTAAATGGCTACGGAAAGTGGGTAATGAAGCTTATAAACTGTATGATGACGAAATTGATATTTTCGGAGCGACTCAGGCATTACAGGATCAGCTGGGTAAAAGTATCAGGATCGGAGGTAAGTCTGCTTTATCGTATTTGGGATATTCGCATTATTTATCTCAAAAAAACGAAACGGTCTTTCTATATGGCAAATATAAAGAAAAGCTGCCTGTTTGGTTTATCAACTATGAATGGAACGAAAAATATAAATATTATGCTCCTAATCTGTTTGATAAAGAATTGAATGAGTATTTAACTGAATTCAGCCGAAACGGTATTTCTACAATGATCTCATGCGCAGAATTGGCTCTCTTTGAAATGCTTTACTTAGTTCCGACAGAGCAAAGTTTTCAGGAAGCATTCCTGATAGCAGAAAACCTAAGAACTTTAAGAGCCGATAAAATTCAAACCCTGCTTGAAAACTGTAACTCAGTTAAAGTAAAAAGAATGGTTCTTTTTATGCTGGAAGAAAATGATCATGCGTATTTTAAATCAATAGATGTTTCAAAAGTTGAACTTGGTTCAGGAAAAAGAATGATCGTAAAAGACGGAAAGTATAACTCGAAGTATAAAATAACTGTGCCGAGGGATCTGCATGGTTAAAGATAATCTATATTTTAAACAGGCAGATCTTTTTTTTACGCGTGATTTCTGAGCTTGTGCCCTCCGTCGTATCTGACATTATTGCCCAGAAGGCAGGAACTTATTCCGATCACAGGTTTATTCATATTTTATCTTTACTTTACTGCATAGCCGATCGAGAATGCGTGAATGTCGCTGATCTCGTCTTCAGAAAAAGGAGTGTAGGAATAGTCGAAGTTTATATTGCTGACCGCAAAACCAAGCCCGGCAGAGAAAGGCTGTCCCTCATTACCGGCTCTATAACCGAACCTGACGAATGCTTTATTCTGATATCCCAGTTCTATACCGGTAAAATTCTCTGTTTCTTCGTCATTAATCAGATATCTTGTACTGTTGCCCAAACTGAACCGGAAATCATCGGCGAAGTTCATTCCGTACCCCGCGCCGAAAACAGCATCGAGAGGGAGGTCGCTTTTTTCGCTGTCAAGCTCGCTCATAATTCCAATGTTGTTGACCGCAAGACCCATCCTGAGCCCTTCAATGAGATTATCCTCACTGAAAATACCTAATGACCCTGCAAATCCGTATGAATCTTCGTATTCGACCTTCTCAAAAAGATATTTCGCAGTGATGCCGGCAGTCAGTCCATTTCCGAATTTTCTGCCGTAAGTGAACGAAGCGATCAGGCTCCTCGCCTCGAATTCATACAAAGGGTCGTCCGAAGGTATCTCTCTGCCTTCAAGACCGGTAACCGACATATAATCTATCGCCATGCCGTACAATGTTATATCCTCTGTATAAGATGACGATATAGAAACAGTATTCTCATCTTCTTCAGGTGAAGTATAGGCTGCGATACCCTCAAAAGTATTTTCACTGAAAGCCGACGCCGGGTTTAATCCCGCATTCTGAACAGTACCGTGAAAAAGGTATGAGGTCTGTGCCGCGGAAATTGTGAAAGGTGTTTTTTCCGTTCTTAAAAAATAGAAACCTGAATCAGCTGCTGCCAATCCTGATAATATAAAAGTAAGTAAAACCGATAATCTTCTGATCATGCGTAATTCCTTCTGTTAGAAATAAAACCTCCATGAGACCGTATGAGGATCCCAGACCGAGATATCTTCATGCGTATAGGCATAGTCAACGATCATTTTCTTACCGCTGATGACGAATTCGTAACCGAAACCGAGGCTGAGCCAGCCGGATACTGTGCCGGCGCGGAAGGCTATCGAGCCGTTATTATTCTCGAAATTTCTGATCCATTCCAGTCCAAAACCGTGCCCGTAATCCTTCAGATCGACCGAATTGATATCCGCATAGAACGACAGCTCCCTGTTGAATGATGGGTTCCATGCCGCGCCTGCCGACCATGATACCGGAAAATAATCGTATGACGATGACCCGTCGCTCCAGACATCTGAACTGTCCCATGAATTCTTTCCCTTTACATTCCTTGCGCTCAATCCGAATGAGATGTCCGTATATTTTGGCAAGACCGCTACTGCTCCGATGTCATAAGCGAAAGTGATAGAGGACACTGTTTCTTCCGAGTGATCGAATTCCGGAAATCTCGCCCAGATCAGTTTAGCAGTAACTCCTATTGAGAGAAATTCTTTCGGCCTGAGACCGAAATTGAGATAGAATAAGTTCTCATTATAAGAATATGTGGCGAATTGATCCCCGTATTTGTCCCTTCCTTCGATATCGCCTGTTCCGGTGTAAAGAATACCTCCGCTGACCGTCGCGCCTCTATTTAAAGGATGAGCATAAGACAGATACGCGAAATTCCTGTCCATTGAAAGTATTTTCATACCGCACAATACTTGCTTTTCAGTTACATGAGATGCGGCAGCCGGATTAAAAAAGACAGAGTAAGCCGAATGTGTATCAGCCGTGACCGCCCTTCCCAGACTCTCTGATCTTGCGTCGAGTCCGTAACGCAAAAATGCTCCGGCATAACCTGCGGTCTCTGAAGCGGCAAGAAATGCTGCGGTGATAAGAATAAATATCGTGAATTGTTTCTTCATCGGATTTCCGTTATTCGAATATTATAATTTTATTCCAGACTTTTTCATCGTCATATCTTATAATGTAGTAGTAAACACCGTTGGCAACCGTTTTGCCGTAACTGTCCTTTCCGTCCCATACTATATAACTCTCCCCGGCTTCGTAATATTCGGAAGATTTAACTGTCCTTACTTTCTCCATCGCGAAATTGTATATCTCACATGTAACCTGAGAATTTTCTTCAAGCTTGAACTGAATCTTAACCTCTCCGAATTTCTGGGGAGAGAACGGATTTGGATAGGCATAAGTATCATTAGAAGAATCAGATGACGGCTCATAAGCTTCGATCATATACCATGAGCTCCCGTTGTCTTCGCTGACAGCCATCCCCTGCCCCGTCCCGATGAACATAATATTATTCTGATAGAGGAAGGAATATACTTTTCCTACTTCGACATAGTCTTTTTTGATCTCTGACCATGCTCTGATCACATATTTTTCCCAGTAATTTCCTCTGTCAGTGCTTTTGAATAGACCGTTATCCCCGCAGGCGTAAACATCCGTCCCGCTGAACCCGAAATTGTATATTTTTTCACCGATCAGACATTTATTCCAGCTCTGGCCGTTGTTGTTCGTAAAAGAAATCCCGTTGTTCTCGGCTGAATTCTCCGCCAGCCAGGTCGCCGCATAAACATATTCTTTACCTTCCGTCTGATCGTAGAAAGATTTTACGGCAGTTACGAAATTTCCTGTCAGACCGTCCGCATATGTGAACTGCTTCCATTCCCTCAGGCTGTCGTCAGTCTCGTACTCCGTACAGAGATTAACTCCTTCGGCAGTGCCGACCCAGAGATTTCCCGACCC
>DFZN01000003.1 GCA_002382735.1 bacterium UBP11_UBA4055 | reverse complement strand
TTTATTTCAAACAGTACACTAGTTAAAGGAACAGTTTGGCTTTGTAAATCCATATCAATATCAAGAGCAGTAATAGTAGCATTTGCATCTTTAATCTTATCAGTAGGATCTCCATTTAAACCAGTTTTTATTAATAATTCAATACCATAATCATATTTTTCCTGCGAAAAAGCTTGAGAATTCTTCCCAAAAAAAGGACTAGCCAAAGTAATTGCGAGCAAAGTCGCCGTAAAAATTGACAGTTTGTTCATGATCCCTCCCTGATTTTTTTCAACTTGTATGTTTTGGTAATTTAATTGCGGAGACTTAAAAAGTAAAGGGAATATTTAAGCAATATCTGAAACGGACATTCCGGCTTGCTTCTATTCGTAAACTTCTTTTCTGTAAGCACCGGTACGGGGTATTTGCTTACGCAGTCGGGTTTGCGTAAAGTATGCAGGTAACGCTCTCAACACCGATTTCAAATACGGGTTCGGGACATCCTTCTTCTTTCATCGTTCTGAATATTGTAGGAATGCCCTGACCTTCCGCCTGTGCAAGCTGTAGTTTATTGAAAAAATAAGCAAGCGACTGATTTCTCCAGAAAGGAGCAGCTTTTCCGGAAACAAATTTTTCCCTGTCCACCGCTCTCGGCAGGGTTCCGGGGGAATATATTTCAATTCTGTCGGTAAATACAGTAATTCTTGCAGGCTGTCCTGTCTCATAATCCCTGTGCGCAAAGCAGTTTACTATAGCTTCCTGTAACGCTCTGACCGGATATTTTATCTGATTCGGCCGATCGCTTTCTTTATTGAAAGAAGTATATGCGTGATTTGAAGCAAGTTCAATACATTTTCGTGCCTGACTTACTATATCACCCGTGATCTCATGCCTGACAGATCTTGAAACGCTTCTGTCCTTTCCGTTATAAACAGAAAAAAGAGTATATGCGCCGTCAAAATAGTCAGGCGGCTGCCTTGTAAACATCAGGAGTGCAAAATTTCTCGGTCTCAGAATATTTGTAATGCTTTCTTTTTCTGTTAAAGACGGAACAAAAACCGATATTCTTTCAGTATCCGATAAATAATCTTCCACTGATCTTGATTCGTTCCATAATTTCATTTCTTTCAAATATTCCCGTAGAAGTATCAGGTCTATATCATCTTTTGTATTTTTGGGATTAACTCTTTTGTCAAAAGGTTCGAGTTCGTTCTTTTGAATAAGCAGTTCTCTGTAAAGTCCGTTCCTTGCTTCTCTTGTTTCTCTTCCGATACGAACATAATATGCAGAACTGTCTTTTGAACCGGACCTGTACGAGTGGGCGTTTTTTGAAGCGGGAATAATGAAAACAAGTATCCTTTTACCTTCAGATACAGGTATCTCTTCCGTTATCGGCACGACGGGCGGTGTTGTTTTATCTCTTAATCCGGTCAAAACTTTGCCTTCGATCTCATTTAAAACCGACGAGGAAAGTCCTTTATGTGAAAGTTTCTGGAATCCGTACTCGTCTTTTTCTTCTTTTGCACCGCACACGATATAACCGCCGCCCAGACTGGAAAAATCATTTGCGAAAGCGACCGCTGTTTTGATTATGCCTTCAATGTCGGCATTTCCTTCCTTCCATTCAACTCTTTCGCTTTCTTTTACCGCTAATTCTTTTAGGTCGATCGTTTGCATCTGTTTAATCCGATAATTAAATTTACCGTAATATAGTCAAAATATCAAATTAAATCCATAATTCTTTACCGATCTTTTAGTGCTTCATTAATTATTTCTTTTGGATATCCCATATAATCCAGCATTCGTATAGCATTTGTCGTTATTGAAATCCCATGCTTCATTTTATAGTCAAAATTCATCCCGCTGTCATCGACTGTATCAATAAAATGGTAACATTCGTACATCTCTTCCATATCTGTTGCAAGTGTTATATCGTGAGTAGCCGCCAAAGTTATAGTATTTTTTTTTGTTAGATATCGCAAAATCGCTTCGGAGGCTTTCAATCTTTCAAATGAATTGGTACCGGCAAGTAATTCATCTATAATACAAAGACAAAGACCTTGTCCACCCGCAGTATTAATGATCTTAAGCAGCCGATCGGATTCGTTAAAATAAAAGCTCTTTCCGCCGGTCAAATCGTCAGATTTATTAATTGAAGTGATTATTTTCATAAAAGGCAGTTCAAATTGTTTCGCAAAACAGATTCCTAAGGTTTGAGCAAGAAGCACATTTATTCCCACAGTCCTCAAAAAAGTTGATTTACCGGCCATATTTGAACCCGTGATAATAATTCCGGTTTTTGTAAATATAAAAGAATTCGAAACAGGTTTTTCCAAAAGCGGATGGTAGGCATCAACTGCCTTAATATAATAATCCGGATCAGGCGAATCAATAAATTCAGCACGGCAATAATTTACACAGCCTGCTTTAAAGGAACCTATTGAGATCATCGCATCAATTTCACCTATTGTGCAATAAAGTTCTTTTAAACTCTCGCGGCTTTTGTTAATTTTTTCAGACGCATTATAAAAGCCCCTCAGTTCCCTTAAAAAATACATATTCACAAGCTCGAAGAAAGATTCGGCAGTTTCAAAAAAAAGCGGCGGTTTAAGAAAACGGATCTTTTTATATAAAGGCTTTGTCGTCTTTATTAGTTTTGCAAGTTTATCGCGGTATTCAAAATTTTTTGGGCTTTTCTTTCTGATTCTATCTGCGGTTTTAATTATCTTTGACAAATACTTTACTGCCGGTACTATGTTTGAATATGTGCTCTTAAGATGGTAATAAATATAAGAATTTATTAGAAAAACTGCTATTACGGCAAGTAATGCTGCTTTTCCGAAAAGAAATATTGATAATAACGAACATACTGCAAGTAAATACATTATATCAAAAAAATACCGACTTTTTACTTTTTTCGGAAGTTCTCCCCACAATATTTCCGCAGAATTATATATATCTTTATTTTTCAGCTTTAGTAATTCAAAAAGAATGGTTTCCCTGTGTTTCTGATTGTTTTCAAAATATTTTATTTTTCTTAATCGTTCATTCAAAAGGGATGCGTCTGTAAGTGGAGATTTCAAAATGTCATAAAGGGCATACTCACCTTGTGCGGTATAAGTTCTATCTATTTCTGCGTATATTTTGTCCATATTCAGATCCGACCATGTAGTATCGTCAATAATGTCATCAGAAGGATCAGGATGGACATACCTGTAGAATATATCCAGGCTGTCATAATATTGTTTTTTATTAGGATGTTTACCCCACTCGGCGGTAATCATGTAACGCTTTATTTTGTTTTTTAAGATATAGTAACTGACTAGCAACGGAATAAGTAGAACGAAACCGAAGTAATATATTGATCCGAGATTATAGCCCTGAATTGCTACAGTAATTCCCGTGAAGATAGTCAGAATTATTACATATTTTATTTTTGTATCATAGGTCGTTTTTATCGTCATCTGGCGGTTTTCATATCAATTACATTTGACGGGTTATTACTTTTAAAATCTTCAATTTGAGGGTGTCATAATTTTTCTGCAAGGTCTTTTTCGATTTTATCAAGAATCCGTTTTATCTGCTTTTTATCAATGCCTTTCAGATCCTGAGTGACGGAATTTTTGAAAGATATTTTATACATTCAGTTTTTTCCTGAGATCAGTAATGGATATTTCTGTGTCCGAAGTGTCGCGCATCCTGTCGAGAGCTATCTGCAGATCGGCCTGCTCTTCAATGTAGGTTTCTATAGCTTTTTTGATAAGGAAAGACCTTGATCTTTCAGTAATCTTTGCGATCTCGTCAAGCGAGGAGACCAGTTTATCCGGCAGTCTTACAGTTACGGTGGTATTCATAATAACTCCTTTGTAATACAATATAATCATTTCTATTACAAAAGTCAAGTTGATCGCCTTTCGTTTTTATCGTTTGTTCTGTTTATCCCTCTCCCTCAGCTCGCGGAAAAAATTCTGCATGAGTTCCTGAATTTCATCGCGCATCAGGCCGCTTTCAACTGTTACGGTCTTGTTGATGTTGAGTTCCTGAAGACCGTCGAATTTTGATGAAATAAAGCCCATTCTGGGGTCTTCAACGCCAAAGACGACTCTTCCTATGCGGGAAAGAGAGATAGCGCCGGTACACATCATGCAGGGTTCCACGGTCACATACAGCGTGCAGTCGTTTAAGCGCCAGTTGTCTTTATTGTTCTCGGCGGCGGTAATGGCGATCATTTCGGCGTGGGCCGTCGCATCTCTCAACAGTTCGGTCTGATTATAGCCCTCGCCTATTATGCTCCCCTCTCGCACGATCACCGCGCCAATCGGGACTTCGCCCTCTTCGTAAGCCCTCATTGCCAGAAGATAGGCTTTTTTCATGAATTTAAGATCATTTTCGTCGAACAATTTTTTCTCCTTTTAAAGCAGAGCTTTTTCCCAGAGCGTTTTAAGAGCATCAGGGTTGCCCACGCTGAACAGATTCAGGTATTCGGGATCGTCATAGAGATTTTTCTTGGGGATATTTTCGTACTCGGTACCGCAGAATTTATACTGGCCGTGAAGAAGGTCGGTTTCCATCTTCTTTTCAAAGTGAATGTGAAAATAAAGACCCATCGGCTGACTGAACTTAAGCCAGTTCGCCATAAAGTCCGCGAACCACCTTCTCAGCTCCACAATATATTCCTCTATCAGTCTGCTGACAGTGACCGCGGGAGAATTCTTCCTTATCGCCAGATGGAGTACGATCTTCTTTTTGAACAGGATAGTCTGGTCGGCGAACAATAGTATATCTTTTTCGAATTCCGTCTCGAATTTTACACCTTCGACAGACTTCCCGACATTTTCGATTCTTTTTATCAATTCGGCAAGTTGTTCATCGGTCTGACCGGCAAAACATTTTCCGGAAAAAGGGCAGTCGTGGAAAAGCAGTTTCGTTACATATTCCGGTTTGTTTCTGACACATTCAGAGTTCAGATAATCAGCATAATGTACTTCATCTAAACATTTAATAATTTCATTTATTTCACTTCTTACATAATATTTTTCAACTATAATACCATTGAACACTTGAAATGCCGTATTAAATAAGTTTTCGGTAACAGAGAAAGAATGAATGTGCCCGGCGTCGCCCCAGTCGGTTATCATGAACCCGAAAGCATTAAGTTCGTCGGCTCTTTCCTTCATTAAACGGAAATTTTTGAGAGCATAATCATAACGCGGAAAGAAACTTTTCCATGTGTTCGTTCCCGAACAGACGAGTATTTTCGCATCAATATTTTTGTAACTTTCCGGCATATCTTTAAAGTCGTAATTCCAGTAACAGACGACCGTATCGGGACCGAGTTTTTTCATCACTTCGGGGTTTTTATCGATCATATCGCCCCAGAGAACTATCTTCAACTCATGCCTTGCCGCTATCTCCTTGAGCTTCAGAATATGGTTAAGGAAAAGCTCATCCTTCGATATGTGCTGCAGTAAATGCGCGCTTTTGCCCGTTGCCATGTCATAGACCTCATCTCCCCCGATGTGGATATATTCTGAGTTGAATACCTGCGATGCCCTCATATAAAGGTCGTCTATAAGCTCATAGGTCTGATCCGATACAGATACCGACCACTTTTCCTCCGATTCAGCGAGACTGTCGTATTCGTCCCATTTAAGTATGTGAAACATGTGTCCGAAAGACTGGATCAGAGGGACAAGTGACAGGTTCAGAGCGTCAGCGAAGTCAGAAAGTTCTTTAAACTCCATCATTTCGTACCCGTCAGCTTCAAAGCCGATCATAGGGTGTTCAGGTATCTTAAAAGTGTGTTCGATGTTGAAAAAAACGGTATTGTAGCCGTATCCGGCAATATTTTTCAGCATGAGCTTCATCCTTTCAAGCCTCGGGACACGGAACCTCGAAATATCGATCATGCAGGCTTTCATTTTAAATTCGGACATTTTTCCTCCATAAATTCGCGGTTTTTAAATTTAAATGATAAATTGCGGTTTTCAAAATCATTTTTGATCAATTTTCATTTTGTTTTAAGGCGGTTTTGTTATTATATTTACTGACCGAAAACTAATAAGGAGGAAAACATGGCGAACGCACTCATAAGCTCGAACATAACTGACCTTAAGCTTTTCAATAAAGGCAAAGTCCGCGAGATCTACGAATTCGGTCAAGACAAACTGCTGATAGTAACTTCAGACAGGATAAGCGCTTTTGATGTTATAATGGAACAGCCCGTGCCGGAAAAAGGGAAAATACTTTCCACTATCTCGAACTTCTGGTTTAAGAAACTCGAACATATCGTAAAAAATCATCTTATTTCAACTGAGCCTGAGAAAGACTTTCCCGAACTGGCAAAATGGAAAGATCAGCTTGAAGGCAGATCGGTCGTCGTCAGCAAATGCAGACCGCTTCCCGTTGAGGCTATCGTGAGAGGTTATCTTGCGGGATCGGGATTAAAAGAGTATAATAAGTCAGGCACAGTCTGCGGAATTAAACTTGAAGCCGGTCTCACGAATTCCTCTAAGCTTGAAGAACCCATATTTACTCCATCGACAAAGGCTGAGATCGGTGAGCATGACGAGAACATCTCATTTGAGAAAATGAAAGAACTGATCGATCCGGCACTGGCAGAGAAAGTAAAGTCCGTAAGCCTTGAACTTTATAAGACCGGAAGGGATTACGCGGCGACAAGAGGCATAATCATCGCCGATACCAAGTTCGAGTTCGGACTTCTGAACAACGAACTTATCCTGATCGATGAAGTCCTCACGCCCGATTCGTCCAGGTTCTGGCCGGCGGATGAGTATAAGGAAGGGGAAAATCAGAAGAGCTTCGACAAGCAGTATCTTAGGGATTATCTGGAGGTTTTGGTGAACGAAGGGAAATGGGGAAAAAACCCGCCGGCACCTGTCCTGCCTGATGAAGTGCTCAAGACCACTGCCGACAAGTACAGGGAAGCAATGAAAAAGCTGGTCGGTTAGATGAAGATAGAAAAAAAAGGCAAAACGGCGGTCATAACGGTCGGAGGCGACCTCAGAGATAACGATTCCAGAGATTTCGTGACAGCCGTAAAAGATCTTATTTCGGAAGATTTTAAGAGGTTTACGCTTGATCTTTCGGGTGTGGATTTCATCGATTCATACAGCCTGTCAAGTCTCATAATCCTGTGTAACAGATCTGAACTTGACTTCACATTCAAAAATACAGGCGGTCCTCTGATGAAGATATTCGACATAATAAACTTCAAGACGATGGTTCTTTTCGAATAATTTGGCATAAATTATAACTTGACATTGCACATAAGCTAAAATAAATTGCATCCGCTATTGAATTAAAAAAAGGATCTGAAATATGGCTGCCGTAACAGGAATCAGACACGAAGACAAATACGAACTTGAGAGAAGAGTTCCGCTTGTTCCCGAAGATGTAAAAAAGCTGACTGACACAGGCTTAAAAGTCATAGTTCAGAAATGCGAAAAGAGGATTTTTAGGAACGACGAGTATAAAGCCGCCGGAGCGGTTCTTGCTGACAATATGAATGACGCAGATGTGATCTTCGGAGTAAAAGAAGTTACTATCCCGTCTTTTGAAGAGAACAAAACTTACATATTCTTCTCTCATATAATCAAAGGGCAGAAATATAACATGCCCATGCTGAGGACGATGATCGAAAAGAAAGTCAATCTTATAGATTACGAAAAAGTGGCTGACGACAAGAACAGAAGGCTGATATTTTTCGGAAATTTCGCCGGACTCGCCGGAATGATCGACACGATCTGGGCTTTGGGACTCAGGCTTAAACATTTAGGGCTGAACACGCCTTTCACTAAGCTCAAGCAGGCAAGAATGTATGACTCTCTTGAAGAAGCAAAATCTGTTTTGAAAGAGATCTCTGCAGAGATAACTGAAAAAGGCCTGCCTCAGGAAATATGCCCTCTGACTGTAGGATTTACAGGATACGGAAATGTGTCGAAAGGCGCGCAGGAAATATTCGACATCCTTCCTTTTGAGGAAGTAACACCTCAAGAACTTAAAGAACTCAGGAACACACAAACTTCGAACAAGAAACTTTACAAGACGGTTTTCAAAGAAGAACATCTTGCGGTAAAAAAGGATTCAACTCCTTTTATTCTTCAGGAATACTATGATCATCCCGAACTGTTCAATGGCGTTTATGAGGAATATCTGCCCCATCTGAGCGTTATGATGAACTGCGTATTCTGGACAGAAAAATATCCAAGGCTTGTCACGAAAGAATATCTTAAAAACAATTACAACACATCTTCAAAACTTCTCGCGATCGGCGATGTGACATGCGATATCCACGGTTCTGTCGAGTGCACAGAACTAGGAACACCCATAAATGATCCTATATATGTTTTTGATCCGAAAAAAAATTCTTATAAAATGGGCCACGAGGGCGAAGGACTCCTGATGATGAGCGTCGATATTCTTCCAAGCGAACTTCCGAGAGAATCTTCACAGTTTTTCAGCAGAGCTCTCTATCCTTTTGTCAAATCTATCGCGGAATGCGATTTCAATAAGCCTTTTGCAGAGATCAAGCTTCCCTCTGAGATCAAAAAGGCTCTCATCCTTTTGAAGGGTGAGTTTACACCGGATTACAAATACATCCAGAACTATCTAAAATAAAAGGAAAAAAATGAAAAAAGTACTTATTCTCGGTGCCGGAATGGTCGTAAGGCCGATCGTCAGATACCTGCTTGATCACAAGATCGGAGTAACTGTAGCTACAAGAACAAAATCTAAAGCAGAAGATATGATCGCAGGACACAAGAACGGTAAGGCTGTAGCATGGACAGTGGAAGATGAAAAAACTCTCGACAAAATGATTAAGGAGCACGACCTGACAGTAAGTCTGTTGCCGTATCTTCACCATGTGATGGTAGCTAAATACTGTATCAAGAACAAAAAGAACATGGTCACGACATCTTATGTTAAACCTGAGATGAAAGCTCTTGACGCTGAAGCAAAAAAAGCCGGCATCATAATACTTAACGAACTTGGTCTGGATCCGGGTATCGATCACATGTCAGCCATGAGGATAATCGACCACATTCACGGTAAAAAAGGTAAAGTCGTTGAATTTTACTCTTTCTGCGGTGCTCTTGTAGCACCGGAGGTTGAAAAGAACCCTTTCAACTATAAATTCACATGGGCACCCAAAGGTGTGGTAATGGCCGGCAATAACGACGGGAATTATCTGCGTCACGGCAAGATCAAATATATTCCTACCGATGACCTTTTTAAAAAACCGATGAAAGTCGATTTCCCGAAAGTCGGAAAACTTGAGGTTTATCCAAACAGAGATTCATTACCGTATGTTGAACTTTACAAGATCCCCGAAACAAAAACCATTTTCAGAGGCACATTCAGATACACAAAATGGTGCCAGATAATAACAGCGATGAAACAGTTAAAGCTGATCTCGTATGACAAAATAAACCTGAAAAATAAATCTTATGCTGATCTTATGGCTGAAAGGATCGGCGAGAAAAGCTCTAAAGATATTAAAGCAAAAGTAGCAAAATACCTTAAAATTTCAGAGAGATCCAACCCGATCAAAGCTTTCGAGTGGCTGGGACTTTTCTCTACTGAGAAGATCGGAAGAACTGAAGATTCTCCGTTCGAAGTAGTATCAGATCTTATGATCGGCAAGATGATGATCCAGAATAAAGAAAGGGATATGGTGGTCATGCAGCATACTTTCGTAGCTGAATACAAAGGCGGCAAAAGAGAAGTGATAAAATCAAGAATGCTCGATTTCGGCACTTTCGGCGTAAAAAATAAGGACACATCAATAGCGAGAACAGTAGCTCTTCCCGCAGCTGTCGGCGTAAGAATGATACTCGAAGGAGAAATAAAGGAAAAAGGCGTTCACATTCCTGTACTTCCCGGCATCTATAATCCTATTCTTGACGCTCTTGAGCACATGGATATCAGAATGGTCGAAGAATACGGACTTCCAGAATCAGAGACTATAAAGTAGATCTTGTTTACTGATTTCTTTAAGGGGCTTAATCGAAAGTCCCTTTTTTATTTATCCGTTTTATATTTTGATTTTTGACTGTAACGGATTTATATTGATTATGTTTAATTCTGCGGATAATGTAAATGAGAGCTTCGCTGATACTGCTGTTTCTGATAATACATAATTTCAGCCTTGTCTATTCTGAAAATTCATCTTCGGATTCTCTTGAAAACAAAGAAAAGGATTTTATAATTCTTCCTTTCGGATTCTACACAAGCGACACAAGGGTGGCACTCGGGCTTTTCTCCCAATATAAATTTAACGAAAAAAACAAAATATTCGGGAATGTGATATACACTTTCAAGAATCAGATGATGCTGTTTTTGATCACTGACATAAATTCAGGGAATAAGGTCATTTATAATAAACTGAAGATCGAGAACTATTATTCGGAATCATACGGTGTCGGTACAGGATCAGAAACTGAAGACAAATATGACTACAGGTATATACTTGTGGACAATCTGACCGAGGCGGGGAAATTCATCAGGAAAAATACGAGCCTCAACATTGTCTCGGATAATTTCTATTACAGTCCGAAAGACAGTAAAGATATACTGGCTATTGCTTACAGTCCGGAAAAAGACCAGTACGCCAACGGAATCGGGACAGCTGTCAAATATTCAAATGTTTCTGACAAATTCTTCAGAGACGGTTCGTTCTCGAGATTAAGTTTTATTTATTACCCCGAGTTCTTAGGCGATCTGAAAGAGTTCTCGGTATTAAGTTCTGAATCAGGATATTACAGGTCATTTAATCAATCCGCTCTGAACTTGAACTTTTTAACAAGGTTCGCCTTCGGTTCTCCCCATCCGCAGAAGCTCTCATATCTCGGAGGTTCAGAGATATTGCGCGGATATCCTGAAAAAAGGTTCATTGACAGAAATATGTGGGCATTTCAGTCCCAATATGACTTCAGATTATACAAAAAGACTGCTCTTTGTGCATTTGTTTCGGCGGGAAGTGTCTTTGAAGGTTCTGATGAATTATCCGTAAAGAATATCAAAGTCGGTTATGGTGCGGGACTGATGTATGAATTTCAGGGTCTGGCTTTCAGGATCGAGGCGGCGACATCCGTTGAGAAGGAAATTCAGATCATAGCTACAAGCGCAAGAGCATTTTAGGCATAAAAAAAAAGGCCTGAGCCCTTTCTTTATTCAACAGCTTTATTTATTTCGTCCAGAAATTCTTCGACTTTTATTCCGTGAGCTATCAGTCCGTCCTCTAAAGTCTCAAAATTTGCCGCTATACACCCGATACAACCAAGGTTGAATTTCCTGAATATCTCGTGTGTCTGCGGATAGACCTGGATTATCTCAGTTATGGACATGTCTTTTGTGATCTTCATTTTCTTTTCCCTATTTTAATTTTTCTTTTATCTTTTGCACTGCTTCGACAGCCAGCCTCAGGCTGTGATGCTTTTTCTCGGGTATTTTACCCAGTACCGTGTCCATTTGTTCAAATGTTATCAAGTCAAGTTCATCCGCTGTTTTGCCTCTGATCAGCTCGCTGAGCAGAGAGAAAGCGGTAATGGTGCCGGAGCAGGCTTTCAGCCTGTATTTCATATCTGTGACAACACCGTTATCGCTTTTCACGGTCACATCGACCGTGTCAAAACAGCCCCCTTCCGTGTTAACCACGGTGCAGGTTATATCGGGATCATCGACTGCGCCGATGTTCTGCGGATCGGAGAAATGCTTGAGATACTCCTTTGAATACATTATTTTCTCTTTCTGCTGTTCATGATATCTTCGAGCTCAGAGGCCTCGATCGGAATGTGAGCAGAAAGATTTTCGCATCCGCCCGCGGTTACCAATACATCGTTCTCAAGTCTGATCCCGATCTTCTTCTCCGCAATGTATAGCCCCGGTTCAACTGTTATCACATTCCCTTTTTTAAGCGGGATCTGATTGCTTCCCACATCATGAGTATCAATCCCGAGATAATGACTTACGCCGTGATAGTAATAGTTCGAAAGTTCCGATTTTTCTTTTACCATCTTCATATCGTACAATCCCCTGAACAGGGTATCTTTTGTGATCTCCTGAAGCTCGGGTATCGTTACTCCGGGTTTTATTGCTTTCATAACTGCTTTTGAAGCATCAAGAACGATATTATAAAATTTCTTCTGTTCAGAAGTATAACGGCCGCTTACAGGGTATGTCCTTGAAATGTCAGCAGCATAATTCTTATATTCAGCTCCGGTATCAAGAAGAATAAGCTCGCCTTTATTAAACTTTCGGTTGTTGTCCTCATAATGCAGAACTGTTGCCATTTCACCGGATGCGGCAATTGTCTGGAATGCCGGCTGAACAGACCCGTACTTGAGGTAATTTCCGGTAAGTATTCCTTCGCATTCATTCTCAGACATACCGGGCTTCAATTCCTTTAATATTTCTTCCAGTCCGGCCGCTGTAATATCTATCGCCCTTTTTATCATGTCGATCTCGCATTTTTCCTTTACGAGCCTGAGTGTGTCCAGTGTACTGTTTACCGGGCGTATATTTATAAAGCTGAACTTCTGCCTGAGATTTGAAGCAAAAACATGCGTATATGTAGGGACTATCAGTTCGGGAATATACTCATTATACATAAAAACATCAACAATGCCTGAACCGTTAAAGATCTGTCTGTAAAAATCGTCAAGGTCTTTTATATCTCTGATATCCTTGATCCCTGAAACAGCAGTAATTTCCTTTTCAGGCATGTTCTTTCCGACCCATTTTTCAAGAGTGGGGTCTAAAAATTTCCTGAAGATGATCTCGGTCGTTTTACCGCCTGATTTAAGTATAGCAAGTACCGATCTTTTCAGTTCCAGTCCAGTCAGGTAAAAAAAGTTCGGATCCTGCCTGAACTTAAAAAATGTGTCCCTGTTCTTTACCTTATCGATCGACGAAAGGATAAAAGTAACTGAATTACCGCTCAATTTTTTGGCGAACACCTCTCTTTTCTTTTTAAAGAATTCCGCTGAGAATTTCACTTCTTTACGCATTTGGAGAACCTCCGTTAGTTAAAACACTGTCTGTCTCTTCCTTCACAGGAAAATATATAGTAAATACCGTGCCGCCGCCTTTCTCGGATTTCACCTGAATGAAACCTCCGTATATGTCAACAATATTCTTTACTATGCTAAGTCCGAGCCCCTGTCCCGTGCCGGATTCCTTTGTGGTGTAAAAAGCTTCAAATGCTTTCTCGATCTGTTCAGGGCTCATCCCCGCTCCGTTATCGGAGACTTCGATGAATACCTTGCCTGATTCTTTGCCTGACCGGACTTTGATCATCCCTTCGCCCGGATCAAGCTCTTTTTCTCTCACCGCGTCTCTCGCGTTGCTTATAAGATTGATTATGATCTGCGAGATCTCCTGATAATTGCATTTAAAAGGTTCCATGGATGGATCGAGCTCAAGTTCGACAGATGCAACATATTTTACGCTGTTCTTCATTATCACCATGACATCGTTTATGATCTCGTTTATAAGGTTGTCTTTAGTTTCCTTATTGAAATATGTTATCTTGGATGTGCTGGATACTATCTGATCTATAAGTTCAACGGATTTCTTGTTGCTGACGATAAGATTTTTAATATCGCTGAATAATTTTGTGACCCTGTGCTTTTCCACAAGGTTCTTTATATCTTCCACTCCCGAATGCTTATCTTTTGACAGGTTGATCAGATCGTAGATAAAAAGGGCCAGATCGTTCATGCACAGTCTTATGTTATCCATCGAGAGCTTTATCACCTGAGTAGGATTCTTTATCTCGTGAGTTATACCAGCCACCATTGTTCCAAGCGTAACAAGCTTATCCATACGGGCGGATTCTTTCTCGCTCAACCTGAGTTTCTCGTTCGATTCGTTAAGCTCTTTCTTCGTTCTTTCGACCTCCTCGACCAGTTTCTTGTTCAGGCTTTCGATTTCTTCCGAATAGGTCTTAAGTAACTCTTCATTTCTGGATTTAAGCATATATGATCTGTGTATAAAATAGGATATGGCTACAATGAGTATGAACAGGATTATAAGATAATTGTTTATATTTCTCTGTTTCTCAAGCTGAAGCCTTTTTATTTCGTTGTCCCTTATCAGTGAAAAATTCTGCTTTTCTTTCTGAGCAAGCTCATATTTTGAAGTGATCTCCTGAATTTCCTTCTGCTTCCTGTCCGAAGATAACGCGTCTTCGTAGTTCTTGTAATTTTTCATATTCAGAAAAGCGGATCTGAAATCTCCTTTTGCGGAATCAACTTTTGATTTATAGTAATAATTATCCCTTATCAGTGTAGGCACCTCCATTTCGACTGCGGAAGCGAGACTCTTATTCAAATGTTTTAAAGACAGTGCAAAGTTATTTTTGAGAAAATACACTTTACCGAAATTATGATCGTTAAGAGCGATCCCGAAATTATCAGAGTACTGGGAGAAAGCTTTAGTTGACTCATTAAGATATTTAACCGCTTTATCGTAGTTGCCTTTCTCGATCTGAATGGATGCCATATTGTTGAGTATGATCGCAATTTTCGGCTCATCTTTTTCAGATCTGTATATGTTTAGCGCTTTTTCAAAAGTTGATAGAGCGATATCATACTCTCCCCTGTTGAATTTTGTGGTCGCGATATTGTTGTATGTCCTTGCTACCTCTTTCATTCTGTTGTTTTTCTGATATACGAGCAGAGCGTTATTATAGAATTCTTCCGCTTTATCATAATCTTTCAGTTCGTCATATACAACACCAAGTTCGTTGAGGATCTCGGCGTTCTTGAGTTCGTCACCCATTGTCTGTGCCAGATCACCTGCCTTGTAGAAAAATATTGTGGCTGTCTTATAATCCGACAGATAGTAAAAAACTCCTCCGAGCTGCTTGAAGTTTTCGTAAAGATATTCCCTGTCCTGAAGTTTTTCCGCAGCAATTATGGAATTCTTGTACTCTTCAGCTGCTTTTCTGTTGTTTCCGTAATGATAATAAATGTTCCCGTAAACATGCCTTGCTTTCATCAGAAGTTCTGTATCGTTGTTCTTATCAGCGTATTCAAGCGACATTTTTACGAAATTGTATGCCGCAGAATCGTTCATGTCGTATATTGAGTCTGCTATTGCGAGCATTTTTTCATATTTTTGCTTTCCTGAATATTTCTCAAGTATATCGGCGAAATCATCTTCAGCATATGAAAGCAGTGTTGAAAACAACATCAGAATTGTGATAAGAACTCTCATTCTACGCCTCTTTTTATATCAAACTTCATAATTTATCCATTTTGACATGATTTATCAAGTTAAATATTTAATGTATGAAAATTAAGATAATTGTTTTATGATTTTTCTTCTTGCTTTGGAACAGATTTTGGTTTATTACTTAACATGATTATTAACCGGAGGGTATTGTGCAGAAAGAAAGTACAGGGATCTATAAAAAAATCAAGAACAATATATTGTCTGTATTCAAAGGCGACGGATTTAATGTTGATCTTCTGATGTTCGGTTATTTTACTAACGGGCACATTCTGCTTCAGGATCTGCCGGGAACGGGAAAGACCACCCTTGCAAAAGCACTGGCAAGAAGCATTGACTCCGATTTTAAAAGGATCCAGTTCACTCCTGATCTCTTACCGACTGACATAACGGGAGTCAATATCTACAGCTCAGCCGACAGAGAGTTCCGGCTTCAGAAAGGCCCTGTTTTTACCAATATACTTCTTGCGGACGAGATAAACAGAACAACTTCCCGCACTCAGTCTGCCCTGCTCGAGGCAATGGAAGAAAAACAGGTTACAATAGACGGCGAAATTTACAGGCTCAGCGATGACTTCTTCGTTGTAGCAACTCTGAATCCTGCCGAGCTTCAGGGGACATACTCCCTTCCTGAATCCCAGATCGACAGATTTTCCATGAGATTTTCTTTGGGCTACATTCCTAAAAACGAAGAGATCTCGCTGCTTGAACTCAAAGATCCGTCAGATCCGCTTGCCGGTCTCAATAGCTGCGCCGGTGCGGAAGAGACAGGAGCGGTCAGGAAAGCTGCCGGAAGTATAGTCATCTCCGACGATATCAAAGATTATATTGTCGAGCTGGTAAGAAAAACAAGAGACTACAAAGGAGTGCTTATCGGAGCAAGTCCTCGAGCATCGATTGCCCTGATGAAGCTGTCAAGGATAATGGCGTTATCGGAAGGATCGGAATTCGTTATTCCCGAATACATAGCAAAACTGGCGCCGTTCGTTCTTGGCCACAGGATAATCCTTGACCGTCATATTGCCGACAGCGACCTGAAGCAGGAGAGCATAATTTCAGATATCCTAAAAAATACTCCTGTACCGAGATAAGATGAAGATAGGTTTCTTTTACAGAACTTATTCAAAAATGTCCTCAAGAAGCAGAAAGGCAAGGCTTTCAATTACTCCGTTGGGATATTTCACTTTGGCCGTCTGCCTCATTTCAGGTCTCGCAGGACTTAATATCTTCAGTGCCGAGCTCTATAAATTATTCTCGCTGTCTTTCTCTCTTCTGCTTGTTTCTTACTTTACAAGGGATAAAACAGGAACTTCGCTGAAAGATATTTCAGTCAGTGTTTTTTTGGGAGGTCGGTACAATGCCGGATCAACATACAAATATTCAGTCAGGCTGCAAAACAGCGGAGGCATTGATATCAGCGGAATAGAGATAATACCTGTTTCTGGAAAAAATATCCCTTCATTTGAGGAATTTGAGACTGAACACGAACCTGATGAACAAAAACGAAATGTTTGGGACAGAAATATCTATTACTTCAGGTGGATTTGGCATCTGTTCAGACTTCACAGAGCTGAATTTACTCCCGTTATGACCGGGTCTATCGGCCGAGATTCCGGTGCCAGGTACGAAGGAGAATTCAGAGCGGTGAAAAGAGGTATGGCTGAACTTGAAGGTCTGTACCTTTTAAAAAAACACCTTCTTGGATTATTCTCATCATTCAGGTTCATTGAGCTTCATGAAAGATTTTATATTTATCCCGCACCCGCCCCGATCGATTCGGTCTTGGCGGACAGGATCAGACTTGATATCGAAAGAAGGTCGTCGGCACGGTCAAACATTCTAAACAAGTTTAAGTCGGGTGATTTTGTCGGCATTAGAGATTATGTTCCGGGAGATCCCGTAAAGAATATTCACTGGAAAACATGGGCTAAAAGAGACAGACCTGCCGTTATAGAAAAAGCTGTTGAGACAGTAAGAGAAATATCTTTCCTTCTTCTAAATCTGGATTCAGTTCATACAAATAATACATCATTTGAGGATTGTGTATCTTACCTTTATTCTATGATAAGAAAATTTGAAGCGGATGATTACGAAGTATCTCTTTATTTTTTTGATTCTGAAGGTTCAGTTAAATTTGTTCATGCCGATAATGAAACGGGTAATTTCGATTTGATCTACAAATCATTATCTCAGATAGAAACATTCGTCATGGACAAAGAAAAATCCTTTTCGAAAGTAAAAAATCATATTAATGCATCAAATACACTCGTATTCTCACATGAAGCAGACGAGATTACCGATAATTTCTGCCGCACAAACAATCTCCGGCTATTTAGCAGAAATGATATCCCGAATGTCAATACTGAAAATTATCAGATAGATATCCCATGAAAGACTTTCCTTTAATATCTGTGCTGTTTCTTATCTACTGGGGAGTGAATACCGGCAACACCGTGCTTGCTGTTCTGTTCGCGACAGCTCTTGAAAGCGCCCGTCTTGTCAGGCTGAGATTCGATTTCAAAGAAAAAGATTTCAATAATATCTCCATGATCACAACTCTGTCTCTCGCAGGTTACCTGATCTATTATGTGAACGCGAATCGTGAAGCAGGTCCGATCTATGCGCTTCTCCAGTTCCTTCCGATATCTTTATTCCCTCTTAATTTCTTCTTTATTTACAGCACTTCAGCCGCCGTTAACGCCAAAAGGCTCTTTCTTCTTTTTGTTGTGAACAAATATTCGATAGTTAACCGCTATATCAAATATTTCAGGCCTGACTATCTTTTTATTGCAGCTCTTATCGTAGGAGGCAGCGTCAGGATCAGACCCGGAACTGATATCTTATTATATGCGTCGGTTTTAATACTTCTTTTAAAATTCAGAGCTAAACGCTCCCCAAATCTCAAATTTGTATTATTAATATTACTTTCGGCCTTAATTACAGCAGTTCTTCAGTTCGGAATGTACCATTCATTTACGATTCTCAAAGATGTTCTGACAGACATTTATATTGAGAGATATATGAAATACGGGAACAGAAGTTATAATATCGGCAGGATAGGAGGGTACAAAGACAGCTACAGGATAGATATAAGAGCCGAGATATTCAAACCGTCGCCGGGCGGTCTGCTTTTAAGAGACAGGGTATTAAACACATACTCAAACGGAACATGGACAGAATCAAACTCAGAAAACATTGATTTCTATCAGCCTTATGATATTTATTTCTCGAATATCACAGACTCTGTCAGAATATACTATTTCTCATCTGGACGGTCGAGCAGTATAAAATTACCGTTCCGAACTTTTGCGTTCGCAGGACTCGAAACAGGAAAGCTTAGCTTTGGCAGCAGCGGTAATATAAATTCAGGATATACTCAGCATCTGATTGATTATAAGGCTTATACACGAAAAGATTCACTTTCGGGTATTTTTCCTCACCCTGCTGAAAATGATCTGCAGTTCATTCCAAAAGATTCAGTATATACAGACAACCTGATCGAACATCTCGGTTTAAAAGAAATGACCGTCCCTGATATATTCAGAGCCTTAAGAGATCACTTCATTTCCGATTACAGCTATTCCCTGGATTATATTGATCTTAAAGACAGCGAAAAGCTTAAATACTTTATGTTAGAAAAACGGGGGCATTGCGAACTCTTCGCCACGCTTACGACTCTTGTTTACAGAAGACTGCATCATCCTGCAAGATATGTTACGGGTTACCTTGTTACCGAATACGATGAGACAGAGGAAATATTTTTAGGCCGTCGGAAAGACAGGCATGCATGGGTTCAGGTATGGGACGATGATAAAGGATGGCTGGAGATCGACACTACTCCGCCGGACATATCCGGAACATTCGAACCGAGAGGAATGTTCGGTCGGATCTACGACATTGCATCATTTTTGTATTTTAAATTCTTCAGGTTCAAACAGGAAAATAACGACCTCTATCAGAAACTTCTTCTTTATTCGCTTCTACCGCTGGGATTTTTTCTTTTCATCAGGATATTCAGAGATGTAAAAGTAAATAAAAAAAGCTCTGATACAATAAATAACCCGTACAGCAGAACAAATGAACTTGAAACAATAGAGAATAAGCTTGCAATTTCCGGTCATAGACCTGAGAATGAAACTGTAGGATCATGGTTTGAAACTCTGAAAGAAAAATTCAGTTCTTTCGGAAATTCATTTGAGAAAGTAAAAATGCTTTATTACAAAAAAAGATACGGCGGAAAAGAATTTTCAGCCTCACAGAAAAAAGATTTTGAAGAACATACCGAGAATTTCAAACGGTTAAAGTGAGATCAGTGTATATCTCTAACTTTCTTCTTCATCATAAATACCGGCGTGAATCCGGCGCTTACAAGAAGCATTGAATCTATCTGTTCTCTTAATTTTTCTGCTGTTATTATACCTCTGACCTTAACTTCGTTCAGAACTGTTATTACCGCCTCCCTTATTTTCCAGTTGTCATGGTAGTAGAATTTCTTCAGTATAGAAGCCTCTTCTTCGGAATTAATATAGAATGAAAGGGCAAGAACGGCATGCAACAGTACTTCGAAATTATTACTTTCCAGCATTCCGGTCACTCTTTCTTTTATCTTCTCGTTGGAGGCTGAGTCTTCCTTATATACCCTTACGGCTTTGAGAGCCTCCGATCGGACTTCCCAGTAACTGTCACCGAGAGCAAACAAAAGGTCGCTTTCAATGGTTTCCGTATATGACCCGAATTTGCTGTAGGCTGTAATAATATTCCTTCTGATAAAACCTATTTTTTCAGCTCTGAGGATTCTGCTCAGCAGTGGGATCTTCGATCCGTCCCTTAGAAGACCGCATATCTTTACGGCATTGTTCCTTACATTCCAGTTCGCAGAAACAAGGTAGTGGCTTGACCTGTAGGAAATGTATTCATAATATTCAGAACTCCTGATTTGTTCTGCCGTGAGTTTCTGTAGAGCATTTAATATAGCAAACGAATTTTTATCGGCATAAGGGTTTTTCTGAACAGGAGTTTCGGCTTCCGACCCGTGCGTCGTTTCCTCCCTGACATCTTTAATAAAACCATATATCTCATCGTTCGCGTTCCTGATCACAGAGTTGAACGCTTTTTTCGACATTTGAATCAAATCTGAAACATTGCTCATATAGTTCTTAATCCTGTCTGAAAGTACTTTGCCTTCTACTTTGACTACCAGCTTTTCCCCTTCAGGCATTACTTCCTCGTAGATTATATCTGATGCGCCTGAATTCTTCATGCTTAACGCGTTCATTACCTGATGGTCACCGGACAGATTCGCTTTGGGGATTATGAGGGAAGGTGTTCCGCATACAGCTATCTCATTTATCGTGCCGCCGCCCCTGGTTATAATGATGTCCGCAGCAAAATAATAATCTTTAATATTTTCAGCATAATCCATCCTTTTATAGAAACCCAGTTCACTTTCTTTCAGGCTGTTCTTTTCAAGTCTTTTGATCGTGTCCAGTATGCCGTTGTATTCACCTGTTCCTCTGCCTGTCACATGGAATATTTGAAGGTCTTTGGTGCCTTTCAGATATAAAAGGCTGTCGGCTACTGCTCTGTTTATTGTTCGCGCTCCCTGCGACCCGCCTACGGCGAAAACAACGAATTTTCCCTGGCCGATCCCGAGCTTTTGCCTCGACTCATCCTTTGAGCCGTTAAAGAACTCTTCCCTTACCGGATATCCCACGAACTTTCCGTTGACGGGAAAATCCTTGAGCGAGATAATGTATGACACACCGACCCCGTCGCACATCGGGCCCGCGAATTTCACGAGCTTTCCGGCTTCCGCATTAGCTTCGTGCAGGAACATTTTCGTCTTGGATAGTTTTAGCTTTCTTAATATATGCCCTGCGAAAATAGGGGGAGCTGAAACGAATCCGCCCGACCCTATTATCATATCAGGTCTATATGCTAAAACTATAAAAATGCTCTTCAGTGTTCCTGCAAAGACCGAAAGCGCGAACTTCAGCATCGAAAAGCTCAGTTTTCTGACCGGCATACCCGTGGAGCGGATAAATTTCATTCTGTAGCCTTTAGCCGGTACTATCTTCGACTCTATATGGTCTTTCGTGCCGAGATACAAAAATTCGGCGTCCGGCTCGTTCTTCTTTATCTGCTCGGCAATCGCCAGGGCCGGATATACATGTCCGCCAGTTCCCCCACCTGTAAGAATATATTTCAAATCAGATCCCCTCCGGATAATAAAGTGCATTTGCAGAATTTACGAAAAAAGTGCGGGCTTGTCAAAGGGTATTAAATTGAACTTGCTTTTTTGCAATAATATTTTTTTCTAAGCCTTAAGCAGCTTATAAAAAAATCCTATCTTCGTAATTTGAAAGCGTCCCATTCCTGATTTAGCAGATTAACATCGGTCTTGGTCTTATTGTACTTTCCGTCGTTCCTGATGCTTATTTTTTCGCCTTTCACGATCGATATCCATTCTGAAAGAGTAACTTCATACGGCCCAGGTATCTGCTTTGGAGCCAATGACTGCTTTGGAGCAAGGCTGCCGGTCTCTTCTTTTTTAGGCTCGATCTTCAATTCAGCTTTCTTTTCTTTCTCAAGATCGACATTCACCTGTCCGTCAAGAACAGAGATCTCCGTAAGACTTCCGTCCGCGTTCATTTTGTAATTTGTTCCTATCACGGCGGCTACTGCTATGGGCGATCTTACATTAAAATCTTTTTTATCAGTGCCTGTCTTATTCACATTTGTCCATGATTCCCCGGAAACAAGATAACCGCTGAAGGCAATGTTGCCTGCTGTCTGTTCGTACTTGTCGATAATGTATTTTGTTTTTTCATTCAGCCTGATCAGGCTGCCGTCAGACAGCTTTATCTCGCATCTTGATTCAACACCAGTAATGAGAGTATCTTTCTCAAACACCTTATCCTCTTCGTCAATATCTCCGCTTTTAGACTTGTTCCTGACCTTAAGCTCTCCGAGCCTGAAATCTATCTCTCCGACCTGTTTTAACTCCATTAGTTCAGATGTTTTAACATCGGATTTTTTTTCAGCAGGTTTTTTCAGCGCAGGCTCAGATTTCGGCGTATCAGTTTTCTGAGCTATGACGGCAGGTTTTTCATCTGCTTTCTGCTTCTTTATTTCTTCAACATTAAGTTCAGGAGCTCCGCTTGACGCGGATAAAAATACCTGAAGCGACAAAAGAAATATTATGATCCTGCCCATACTTCCCCCTCATTTTGATTGATGTTTGAACAGCCCCTCTACCCTGTCGAGTATGTATCCGGCTATGTCTTTTTTGTCCATTGCCGGCAGTTGTTCCTTCTTATCTGAAGTTATAATGGTGATCTTATTGAAGTCCGATCCGAATGCCGGATTATCTGAAGATGTTTCGTTCAGAATTATCATATCAAGGTTCTTCTCTTTCATTTTCTTCAGAGCGTTCTTATGTCCGTTATCCGTCTCCAGCGCGAACCCGACGAGTATCTGACCTTTCTTTTTTATCTTCCCAAGCTCCCTGAGTATGTCTTTCGTCTTTTTGAGCTTCAGATCGAAACTATCTCCGCTCTTCTTTATCTTAAGATCCGACTTTTCGGGAGCGTAATCAGCTACAGCGGCAGACATTATCACGCAGTCAGCTTTTTTGAATTCCTTTATTACTGCTTTATACATATCATCAGCAGATACAGTATCGATCCTTCTGATGTGCGAATTGCAGACCTGATCGGTCGTACCTGTAACCAGTACTGTCCCGGCACCTCTGTACGATGCCTCTTCCGCTATTCTGAACCCTGTTTTGCCGCTTGAGAAATTCGAAATATACCTGACCGGATCCAAAAGCTCCGTAGTTCTGCCTGCCGATACAAGTATTCTTTTGCCTGCAAGTGAGTTTGTGCTGTTCAGATAATAAAGACCCTCATTATAGATATCCTCAGGTTCCGCCATCCTTCCTTTAGCCTTATATCCGCAGGCAAGGTCTCCGGATTCCGGCTCAAAAAATATCACGCCCTGACCCTTAAGAGTTTCAATGTTCCTCTGAACCGCGGTATTAAAATACATCTTGTCGTTCATTGCGGGACAGATTATAAGAGTCTTATTGTATGCGAGCAATGCCGTACTTAAAGCGTTATCGGCAATTCCGTTCGCCATTTTGCCTATTATGTTCGCCGTAGCGGGAGCTACAATGAACAGGTCAGCCCAGTCGGTTATCGAAATATGCTCGGTTGACCACTCATTTATACCGCTGAATGTGTCGGAATATACCTGTTCGCCGGATAAAGTTCTAAGCGTTGTCTCCGTTATGAACTCAAGTCCGTTCTTCGTTATCACCACCTTGACATTATGACCGGCTTTCCTGAAATACCTTATCAGATAACAGGTCTTATAGGCGGCGATACCCCCGGTAAGTCCTATGAGCACATTCTTAGTCTTCAAGTTTTGTGATATCCTCATATTCCCATTCAAGCTGTCCGTTCAGCATCTCGTTCATTGATACTCTTATGGCCTTAGGAAAAACAGGCAGGTCATCAACATTGATCTCGGCGACGAATTCCTTGTTGTACTCTTTTTCCGTCCTATCGTCCATAATGGCGTTCCTGATCTTGTCAAATTCTCTTGCATTCTTTCTCTCTATCTGTCTCATTCTCTGACCAATGATCATCACTGCCTCGTAGATGTTTGTTTCCTCTTCGAACTGCTCTTGGCTTATGGCCCTGTCGTCCCTGTCGCTGATGATGTCGTACTTCTTTTTCATTTGTATGCCTTTCTATTTTAATTTATTATTCCCTCTTTACGCAGAACATTCCTGAGCTGTGCGTAAGCTTCATCCAGCCGATCATTTACTATATTATACGAATATTCTTTCATTTTTGCCATTTCTATTTTTGCGAAATTAAGACGGTTCTTTATTATCTCTTCCGAGTCGGTCCCTCTGAGTTCCAGCCTGTCCTTAAGAACTTCGAGTGAAGGCGGATAAATGAAGATCATGACAACATCTTCCGGATAAGCTTCCTTTATTGCCAGACCGCCCTGAACATCGACATCGAATATCACATATTTTTCCCCGTACAGAGAGTCATCTACATACTTTTTAAGTGTTCCGTAACTGTTGCCGTAAACAGTTTTATGTTCAACGAACTCTCCATTCCTGACTTTTTCAGCGAATTCTTCCCGTGTCAGAAAGAAATATTCCACACCGTCTGTCTCTTTTCCTCTCGGAGCGCGGGTAGTTGCTGACACGGAGAATTCGAATGACGGATATTCCTGCCTGAGCATATTAATAAGGGTCGTTTTGCCCGATCCTGAAGGTGCTGAAAATACTATGAGCTTTCCTCTACTCGGCATTCTGAACCTGCTCCCTGACCGATTCTATTATTTCCTTCATCCTCACTGAAAGATGAGATATCTCGGTAAGGTTCGTTTTAGCTGAAACAGTGCTCGCCTCTCTATGCATTTCCTGAGCAAGATTGTTCAGGATCTTCCCCGAAGCCTTTTCGGCATCGAGAGAGTTTATAAAAAGTTCGATGTGCGAAAAAAGCCTTGTTATCTCTTCTGAAATATCCACTCTGTCGCTTATCAGAACCAGCTCCTGTTCAAGCCTTTCTTTATTTAAACTCTCGATATCTGTCATTGATCTGAGCCTGTTCAGCAGTTTTTCGTACTGGGCTTTTGCGGCTCCCTTTGACAGTTCGCCTGTTCTCGACACAAGATCTTTCAGTTCCCCTGCATTTTTTAACAGATCTGAATAAATGTTCGCTCCTTCTTTTTCTCTGTAGTCTATCATCGCATCGACAGCTTTGAGGAAGCAGCTGATTATCTCTGACTCAGTAATTTCATTCAGGCTGTTGTCCTTAACATCAAATATCTCCGGAAATCTTAGAAGTGTATCAAGTCCGATCTCGTGACTGATACCGAGATCATCAGCCATAGTTTCGAGAGCTTCCTTGTACGCCCTGGCGGACCCTGTGTCAATGTTTTTTACCTTATTCCCTTTTGCAGGGATCAGACTGACAAAAACTGTAATGCTTCCCCTGTTTACCCTCGTTTTTATCAATTCTCTTAATTTCAGCTCTAATTCATTCAAAAATGAAGGCATCCTGAAATTCAGGTCCAGGAATCTGTGATTTACGCTTTTTATCTCTACGGTTATTTCGTAATCAGGACTCGAGCCTGTGCTTTTTCCGTATCCTGTCATCGATCTTATCAAACATTACCTCCGCCCGATTATTTTTTTCCGTCCTCTATCACCGCGCGTCCGCGGGGTTTTTCGATCTCGTATGACCCGAAACTGTCATCTGTGACAAATCCCACGCCGTACAAAGTATCTCTTCCGTCCCTGACCATCATCACATCTGAATCGCTGAATATCTTTGCTTCCTTTCTGTTCCATATAAGCGTGTCAGTGTATAGTACATATCCTTTTTCTGAACTGAACACTACATCGTCCCAGGCTGAGAACAATTCCGTGAGGTCATTGATGTTCCCCCTCCTGCTTGTAAGTATTCCGGACCTTTGTCCTTTCTGGTAGAAATCAATTCTGAGGCCTGAATCTATCCTATTCTCTGAATATCTGGAGTTCGCCACATTATCTCTTTCCACATACCCCCCGAAGAACTTAGCCTTAAGCTCTCCTTCATTAGTGATATTGACCTCCATATCCCAGATTCTGTTGTCAGAGACCGAGCCGTTCTCTTGAGAACTTGTCTTTCCCACAGGATTTTTTCTGGAGCACCCCGCCGAAAATACCAGGATCACTAATAATACGATCTCAGTCCAGATATTTTTTTTGCGCCGCTTCAAATTTATTGTCTCTTTTCAATATAAATTCAAGAAATTCTCTTACCGATCCCTTCCCGGCCTTAGCTTTACTTACAAAATCGACCCTTTCCTTTATCTCCGGGCTCGCATCAGAAGGCGCTCCCTTCAGCCCGGCAAATTTCATTGCGGACCAGTCGAACCAGTCGTCGCCGAAATAAGCTATCTGAGAATCGTCGAGAGAATATTTTTGTCTGAGTTCGTTATAGGCTTCAGCTTTGTCCACATGTCCGATATAAACATCCTCTATTCCCAGTACTTCGGCTCTTTTCTTGACGATCTCTCCGAATCCGCCTGAAATTATCGCAATCCTTATTCCCGATTCGGGGCAGACATGCTTGATAAAGAATCCGTCCTTCGCGCAAAACGCCTTTACGAGTTCCCCGTTCGCACCGTAGTATATTATTCCGTCCGTCATGGCTCCGTCAACATCGAGGACCACCATTTTGATTTCTTTTTTCATTACCTGTATCTCATTCTGTTGATCATCTTGGTCTTAATAATAAGCTCTTCAGCCTGCTCGAGCCCGATCATCGATCTTGAGTCCGACTTGGCGCGGGAAGGATCGGGATGCGTTTCCGCAAAGATGCCGTCGATGCTTCCGGTCGCTGCTGCTGCGCAGGCCATCGCCAGAGCGTACTCAGGCTGTCCGCCGGAGATATTTCCTTCGGCAACTGGTTTCTGCAGGGAATGGGTCACATCGTATATTACGGGGTATCCGAACTTTTTCATTTCCATAAAATTTCTGAAATCCACGACCAGATTGTTATACCCAAAGGTAGTTCCTCTTTCCGTGAGAAGGATCCTGCTGTTCCCTGCAGAAAGCGATTTTTCCGCGGCAAGGTTCATTTCCTGTGCCGAAGCGAATTGGCCTTTCTTAATATTGATAATTTTTCCGGTTTTGGCCGCAGCGAGTATCAGGTCGGTCTGTCTGCATAAAAATGCAGGTATCTGTATAATATCTGCTGTCACTCCGGCAACTTCCGCCTCGACCGGAATATGAACATCTGTCAGTATAGGAAATCCGAACTCTGTCCTGACCTTCTCCAATATCTTCATTCCTTTTACGATCCCGGGTCCGGTGAATGACCCGATGCTCGACCTGTTCGCTTTTGTATATGAAGATTTAAACACAATATCCACTTTTTGTTCCAAAGCGACTTTGAAGAGTTTCTCAGCTGTTTCCAAAACGGTGTCTTCGCTCTCTATCACGCAAGGCCCCATGATATAAAAAAGTCTGCCGGTCTGATCGAACAGCCTCTGAAGTATCTTATCCGTATCCATTCTTTTTGTTTTCATAGACCCGTTACCCTACAGTTATTCAAAAGATACAAAAGATAACACAAAAGGTACTAAAATACAATTAAAATATAATTGAGAAATTCCTGAACGATATTTGTCTCTACTTCGGATTTTTTTTGTGTATTTTAATAGGCAACTCATTCCATGTAGAGTGGAAATAAGAGGGCGGTTATGAATAATATTAGGATTGAAACGACAAAAGAGACAATCATCAGCAAAACCGGCAGATGAGTTGAAATCAGTTGAAGTCAGGCAAATTTGAAACGAACAGGCTAATACTGTCAATGTCTATGGCTGCCTTTATTATTCTGAGGCTCATTGTGCAGGAAACGATAAAATGCCAACATGAAGAACAGAAAGAAATTATTGAAAAGATATAACCGGAGACTGAAAACAAAAATTATGCGCTGATAAGAAGAAAAATATTGCGTGGGGAATAATTTCGACTTATATTGTCAAATGTTATAGACCATACACTTGAAATAGTGATTGTAGGTGACATGATAATGAATCACGAATTCAGTCTTGAAGTGATGCTGGGAAAAAGAAAGAAAAGATATTATTTGAATATACTTGATGCAGAAAGTATATTTTTCGAAAAGCTGATACGAAAAAGAGGCAAGCTTCGAGAAATTCTCTTGATTAAATATAGGAAATCTTAGCAGAAATTGCTGAAAAATATTCAAAAAAACAAGGAGGAATGAAAATGTCATCAAGTAAAGAAAAAATAATCTCAAATTTGACAAAAACAATTGTAGGCAATAAATTAACAAAATTAACAAGAAATATTGCTGCTAAACAAGTTGAAAAAGCACTGTATAAAAAGATAGTTGAGAAAGATGATCCTTTATATTCAAAAAATGCTCGATTAGATAAATTTAATGGCGTAAAAGCAATGTATCGTTCTGCCCTTAAAAATTTGGATAAAGGTTTCATTTCTAAAAAAGTAGCAGAAAGGCTTATTGAGACTTTAGTTGAACAAGCATTTTTTCAAGATGAATGTAGAAAAAGTGTCATAAACTCGTTTGAAGAAAGGTACGATTTGAAGCCTCCTGCTTTTATCACACTCAGCCCTACAAAGAAATGCAATCTTCATTGCATGGGGTGCTATGCTTCTTCAACAGCAGGAAGTGCTGAATCATTAGATTGGAGCACCGTTGATAAAGTAATGACTGAATTGCACGATGAAATGGGTATGAGATTTTTTGTTATTTCCGGAGGAGAGCCAGCAATGTATCATAGCGAAGGAAAAACAATTTTAGATTTACCTAAAAAGTGGAAAGATAGCTTTTTTTTGATATACACAAATGGAACATTAATCACAGACTCTATTGCTGAGGAAATGGCAGAACTTGGAAACATAACTCCTGCTATTTCAGTTGAAGGTTTTGAAAAAGAAACAGATGATCGTAGGGGAAAAGGAATTTATAAACAGATATTAAAAGCAATGAAGAATCTAAGAAATGCCGGCGTGCCTTTTGGGACATCTGTTACCGCAACAAAAAATAATGTTAATGTTCTGTTAACCGATGAATTTTATAAGTTTTATTTTGAAGAATTAGGAGCAACATATATGTGGATGTTCCAGTATATGCCCGTTGGTAGAAAATTCACAACAGAATTAATGGTTACTCCCGAACAAAGGTTTGACCTGTTTAAGAAACAGAAACAAGTACTTAGTGAAAAAGAATGGTTTGTGGCAGACTTTTGGAATAGTTCAATACTCTCAGACGGTTGTATATCGTGTGGAACATCAGGAGGTTATTTTTACATAGATTGGAACGGTAACATTATGCCCTGTGTTTTTGTCCCATATTACAAACATAATGTAAAACAATTGTTTTCTGAAGGAAAAAAGATAGCAGATGCTTTGTTTTCTGATTTCTTTGTTAAGGGACGAGAATGGCAATCTGATTATTTCAATCAAAATGGAAAATTAGGCAACCTATTAAGACCCTGTTTTATCAGGGATCATCATAAAGCATTTTTAGACATAGCTATAGAAGCTAATGTTTTGCCTCAAGATGAGGCTGCAAAGGAAGCTATAGAAGATGAAGATTACCACAAAGAATTAATACAATTTGATGAAGAACTTAAGGTAATTGAAGATCCCTATTGGGAAAAAGAATATGCAAAAAAAATAAAAGAAGGCTAATAAAAAGAAGTAGGTTTTGAAGTAAGGGTTGCATCTGATCACGCACACAGCCATAATCCAGACAGTTCTTCTGAGATGATTATACCATTCCTGTGAATGGAAGTGCCGCTTTCTTTTACGGAAGGATCTGTACCTGCAAAAGCTATAAGAAGTATCATTGAAAGGATCAGATCGGTATCGGACAAGTATTTGGATGGGCTTAAACGATTTCTGACGGATAACGGGAGATGAAGAGAAAATTCGGTACTATTCATTGTAAATTTAATACTTGACATAAAGAATTTTTAAACATAATTTTTGATGCTGATAAAAAACAAACCAAAGAGGTAAAAAAATGGCTGTAAAAGCTGCAATAAACGGTTTCGGAAGGATCGGCAGGGTCGTCTTCAGGATAATGCAGGAAAGAGAAGGCATCGAAGTCGTGGGGATTAACGATCTGACCAGCGCATCCACTCTCGCACATCTGCTGAAATATGACTCGGTACACGGAAAATTCAAAGGAGATGTTAAAGCTGAAGACGATATGCTCATCGTGAACGGAAAATCCATCCGGATCCACTCTGAGAAAGATCCCGAAGCTTTACCATGGGCAGAACTTGGTGTCGATATTGTGATCGAGGCGACAGGCGTTTTCCGTAACAGAGAAAAAATGGGTAAACATATTAAGGCGGGCGCTAAAAAGGTCATTCTTACAGTCCCTGCAGATAAAGCCGAAGATGTTGACGCTACTGTTGTTATGGGCGTGAACGACCATGTGCTGACCAAAGATATGCAGTTCATCTCCAATGCGTCATGCACCACGAACTGCCTTGCCCCTATCGCGAGAGTGCTTAACGACAAGTTCGGTATCGTACGCGGCCTGATGAACACAATCCACTCCTACACGAATGACCAGATCATTCTTGACGCGCCCCATAAAGACCTGCGCAGAGCACGCTCTGCCGCGGTCTCGATCATCCCGACCAGCACCGGCGCAGCTAAGGCCGTCGGTCTTGTCGTTCCTGAACTCAAGGGAAAACTTGACGGTTTCGCGATGAGGGTGCCCACTCCTGACGGATCAGTTGTCGATCTTACCTGCGAACTTTCCCGCAGTGTAACTGCGGAAGAGATAAACGCTGCCGTCAAAGAGGCTTCAGAAGGGGCGATGAAGGGTATTTTAGAATACTGCACAGATCCTATAGTGAGCGTGGACATAATAGGCAACCCGCATTCATCAATCTTCGACGCCGGACTGACAAAAGTTCTCGGGGGCAATTTCATCAAGATAGTCTCCTGGTACGACAACGAATTCGGATATTCGAGCAGGGTAGTCGATCTGCTTGAAAAAATTGCTAAACTTTAACAGACTATCGTATTTTACCGGGCAGAGAAAGTTTCTGCCCTTTTTTTTATTTTACAGTTCTATAAGGTAATGTCGATAATGAAAAAATTCGTTCTTTATTCCTGTGCCGTGCTGCCGATGGTGTTCTGGGCAATGACATTTATCTGGTATAAGATAGTTCTGGACATAATCGACCCTGTTTCCGTAATATTCTTCAGGCTCGTGATCGCTTCACTTTTACTCATATTTTTTACAAAATACATTTTCAGAACTAAAGAAAAACTTGGAAGAAAAGATTATTCTAAAATGTTCGTTCTGGCCTTTTTCGAACCTTTCATTTATTTTCTCGGTGAATCTTACGGAATGCTTTATGTGTCACCTACCATCGCTTCAGTCATAATATCTCTTATACCTGTAATGACGCCTGTTTTTGCCTTTAAGATCCTTAATGAGAAACTGAACATTTTTAACATCGCGGGACTCGTTCTGTCATTCTTCGGCGTCATACTTATACTGGTCAATCCCAGCGCGGGTGCCGATTTTACATTAAAGGGTATATCTCTGCTTTTCCTCGCTGTGCTGGGCTCGGTCGGCTACGGTATATCTGTAAAGAAACTGTCGGCGGACTATTCTTCAATGACCATCACCAAATATCAGAGCATCTTCGGCACATTTCTTTTCCTTCCGCTTTTTCTTTTCATTGATTATCACGGACTTTCGGGAAAGATCGTACTCTCTTTTGAAAACAATACATTCTTTACTCTTGCCGTCACTTTATTCTCGATGTCGCTCTTTGCTTCAGTACTTGCTTTTGTGCTTATCATAAAACCTATCAGGGAACTCGGCATCTCAAAAGCAAATGTATTCACAAATCTTATACCCGTTTTCACGGCTGTCCTTTCATATTTCATCATAAATGAACAGTTCGATGCGAGAAAGATCACCGGTATAGCTGTTGTGCTTTCCGGAATAGTCATGTCCCAGCTTAAAGGAGTATTCAGAAAAAAAACTTTCCAGATAATGTGATTTCGATGCGTCAAATAATTATTTCGTCCGAACATATCGATGTTTCGTCACATTTTTGATGATAAAAGATCGATTTTTCATTATAATACAATCGGGTGAAATGAAAAAAGAAGAAAATGAAATCTGCAAAAAACATATGCTCATGCGAAAAACGGTCTGAAAACTGTGATTATCCCAATCCGGGTAAATTATTTGTGCACCATAAAGATTTCATGCAGCCGCACAATTTGGACCAAATCTACGGATCAACTGCGGAAACGATGTCTAAAAGGAGTATCTGCACAAAATTATTCAAAAGCCTGCTTTCTCTTTTATTTATCGTATTTTTATCGTCATGCAGAATTGAGGATCCGAAAGTAAAAGTACCTGTCATATCGAACAGCAACTTTACTGAACCTTCAGAAATGAAATTAAAGGAAATATTCAGAATCGACAGCAGTCTGGTGACTCACCCCATCGATATCAAGTTCGACAGAAAAAACGATCTTTATGTTGTCCAGTATAATTCTGAATATATTAACAAATTCGACAGAAAAGGGAATTTCATCAACAGGCTGAATTTTGAGAAACCTGTTTATTTCTTTACCGTTCTTGGAGACACAGCGATAATAAGACTGTCGAGAGACAACACTATTAAAAAAGCCGACTTGTCAGGTAAAATAATTTCAGAATATACTCTCACTCAGCATATCCCGGTCGAACTGACACCGCTTTCAAACGATCGGTACATAGGACTTTTCAGAAAAAGCCTTACGGACAAAAGTGAGCTTTTTACCGAATTCAGCCTCAAGACCGTTGATGAGAAACTGAACGAGGTAAAGGTGATAAGCAGTATTTTCGATTCGTACTTTTCCGGAAATATCGATTTTGAGATACCGGTTTTCCCTTATGCTGTTGACAGTAAAAGCAACACGGTTTATGTAGGTTACAGTTCCGATCAGGTCTATAAGATATATGCATTCGATCCGGATATGAAATTGAAATTCATAATTAATAACGAACTGCCGCCTGTCAGAATGTCTGAAAAAGAAGCCGAGTACCGAAAAGAAACAGCAAAAAGATTCAGGCTTCCGCCTTATTTTCCCAATAAATACAAAACATTCATTGAATTCATGCAGACAGATATTTCAGGGAATCTCTGGGTTAGAAGAGCTTCGAACACTGATCTTTACGGCCTGAATTTTGCCATATATGACATTTTCGGAAGTGACGGAAAATACAGATCGACAAAAAAGATCGGCGACACTCACAGAATAGGCGTTGAGATCATAAGGAACGATGTACTTTATATTATAAGACCTTTCGGATCAAGTATATCCGCTTATGAATTTGCACCGGAGGCAGAGAATGAATAAAATGCTGACGGTTCTAATACTGATCCCATTGCTTTTTGTCTCTGCCCAGAACAAGTATAAGTTCCCTTACAAGATCAACTTTATTGACCATGCCGCAGAACTTACAGAGGGAACTGAAAAGGCTGACGCTTTCATTAATCTCGCAGGCTATAACATAGACCATTATAATGATATTAAAACAGGCCTCAAATTCCTTCTCCGTGCAAGAGACATTTCGATTGAGCTGAACTATTCGAAAGGGCTGATAAGGTCCTATGAAATTCTGGGCGATATTTATTTCGTATCGGGTAACTATTCTGAAGCTCTTGATTACTACACAAAAAAAGCTGATATATTAAAAAAAGAGGACCGTCCGGAAGATCTGGCGTCTAACTACCTGAAGATGTCCGATGTGTGCCTGTACTCAAAGAATTTCGACAGGTCGCTCGAATACGCTTCCGAAGCCGCCCGAATAGGTGATGCCGCCGGTGAAGAACATATACTCTCCAGAGCATATTATTTTATGGCTATTGCCGTAAGAGGAAAGTTCGATTATACTAAAGCCCTTGAATACACATACAGATCGCTGGAACTGTCTGAAAAAAGCGACAACAATTATTTTGCCGGCAACTGCTACAACGCGATCGGAGACCTTAACGAGATGATGGGTAATTTCCAGACAGCTTTCGAAAACTACAAAAAAGCTGAAAAGATCTACGAGGAGCACAGTGTTCATTCCGGTCTCTCGATAGTTTATTTCAACCTCGCGTCAATGCATAAAGTCTTTGGTGACTATTCTAAAGCTCTCGACTATCTGAACAAAAGTCTCGAGATATCTGTGGAGACCAGGAATGACGAAATGATCCGCGAGAATTATATGGGACTTTACGGGCTGTATAATCTGCTCAAGGATTTTAAAAACGCCAACAATTACTATATGCTTTTGAACTCATTTACGGCACAGAACGATTCACTTAACGCTCCCATATCCAAAATTGAGATCGATTACGAAATATCCAAGAACGAAATGGATAAGGAACTTCTTAATCTGAAACTTGAGCAGGAAAGGAACAAGAAATATATTTATGGTGCTGTTTTTTTCCTCATTTTCTCAATTACCTATTTTTTCTTTTACAGAAAACTTAAGCAGAAAAAGATCAATGAGCTCCGCCTTGAAGAAAGAAGGGTGAGAGCGGAACTTTCATCTCTGCAGTTCAATATCAACCCCCATTTTCTATTCAATTCAATAAGCTCTATTTCAGAACTTATAAATCTCAATCCTTCATCCGCAAAGAAGATGCTTCAGAACATCTCCGGACTTCTGCGATATACTCTGAGAACTTCAAAAAACGAATTCGTTAAGCTTGAGGAAGAGATTCTGATGATAAGAAAATATCTTGAGATCGAGAAGATTAGGTTCGGTAAGAGGCTCGAATATCAGATCGATATACCTGAGACATTATCTAATATGCTTATACCTCCTCTTCTGATACAGCCGCTCGTTGAGAACAGCATTAAGCACGGGCTCTCTAACAAGCTCGAAGGCGGCATGATAAATATTTCTGCTTATGAAAATATTCCCGGAAGAGTAACTATCACCGTTGAGGATAACGGCGAATCAAAGGAAGGAACAGAAAAACCCGAAGGGAACGGCATAGGACTTTCAAGTGTAAAAGAAAGGCTGCGTCTCGTATATAACAGCGACCACAATTTCAAAGTCGAAAAAGAGAACGGGTTCAAGGTAATTATCAGTATCCCGAAAAAAATATAGGAAGGTATTATGTTTTATAAAACCATCATAGTTGAGGATGAAGAACTCACAAGGAACGGCCTGAAAAGGAAACTTGAGCACTTCGACGAGATCGATGTAATTGATGAAGCCGAGAACGGGATCGAGGCTGTAGCAAAGATAAACGAACAGAAACCTGATCTGATATTTTTAGATATTCAGATGCCGGGAATGAACGGATTCGAAGTACTTCAGAACCTTGACTTTATGCCGATCGTTATATTTACTACCGCTTTCGACGAATATGCGCTTAAGGCTTTCGAGACAAATTCAATAGATTACCTGCTCAAACCTATTGAGGAAGAGAGACTCGCCAAGTCTATTGAAAAACTTAACAAATTCGCTTCGGGCGATAATAAAAAAGTGGAATTCGATTCAAACATCTCGGCACTTCTTAACGAGATCAGGAATAAACAGGAAAAACTTTCAAGGATTCATATAAAGATCGGTGACGAGATAATTTTCGTCAATACAGCCGATATTTACTTTTTTAAAGCCGACAATAAATACACTTCCATCTGCACTTTTGACAACGAATACATCATTAACGACACTCTCGCTTCGCTCGAGGAAAAACTTCCGCAGAACTTCATAAGGATACACAGAGGATTTATTTTAAATACCGACCATTTGAACAAACTGAAAAAGTGGTTCGGCGGTAAATATGTTGCTGTAATGAAGGACAAGAATAAAACCGAGATCCCTGTAAGCAGAAACTCAAAGGACAAGCTCTTTCCGGAATAAAGCTCAGACTTGCATATTTTCATTATTTTCCTTATCTTGAGTTATTCATAATGAAAATAAGGAGAAAGCTTATGCATCTGAAAAAAATAAAAATTCTATCGGTACTGTTGATTCTTTTGAATCTCTTTGCAGCCGATCCGGGAGACGCTCGTCAGCTTCTCAGCTACAAAGTTACCGACCTGACCCGACCTGATGTAGCAGACGGGCTGATCGCTCCTTCAACGGATCCTACGGACTGGTCAGCAGCTTATGTCAGGAACATCGTTCTTGACGTTGACGGTATCACTCCTAATGCTCCTGCGCCGGGCAGTATACTGATCTCCAATGATCAGGATACTCTTTATATTGCGGTCGTTATTGAGTTGACAAATGCGGCTGACGGCAACAGAGTAATGATTACTTTCGATCAGGGAATATCCGGAATTCTTGAAGGCGCGCCAGGAGCACCGGGCGAGTATTATGTGACGATGCTCGCCAACGGTGATCCTGCAGAAGACGGGTACTGGAACGGTTCAGCATGGACACTAAACTCCGTACCTGCAGCGGTCGGCTGCGGCGAAAGGAGAGGTTCGGGTGGTACCCAGACATATAATTACGAATTCAAGATCCCTCTTTCACGCACTAATGACGCTTCGAACGGTTATCTTAACATTCAAGCCGGTGACGAGATCAGAGCGCTTTTTAAAGTGACTATGGCTACAGGCGGCAATGATGATTATTACTGGGTGCAGACTAACGCGGACGACAGCGATCCTGCCGGTACCGGAGCCAACGGCTCAACCGGATGGGCGGAGATACAGACGATCGGCGACGGCATAGCCGACAGGAATCTGGTCTGCCTTAACGCTAAGGGGATAATTCCGACTATTGACGGCAATGTTTCAGGTGATGCCAACTGGAAATACGCATTTCATAAAGATATTATATTAACTGATTTTAACGGTAACATAATTTCTGGTTCGATCAAGCTAAAAGAGGACTCAGACACATCATATCTTTATTTTGGTGTAATTGTAAATGATTATACCCCTCTAAATGGGGATATCATGACTTTCTTCTTTGATCAGGGAAGTTCGGGTGGAAATCAGAATTTTGTACTCAATCAAGCCGGAGATCCGTATCATGATAATGCTTTCAAAATGACTAAATCCGGAACTGGTTTTGTATTTGAGGATATGAACTTTAATTCAACTACTTGGACACAAGATGGAAGCAGTACTTTTGGAGCTTCATGGAGAATGTCCGGATCAAACTGGGAAAGTGAATATCGAATACCTTATTATGCTGGTGACACAGATGACTTAAATTTGATTTCCGATGATATTATCGGAGCATTGTTCAAACTTCACGATTCGACGAATAACAGGGATTACTGGCTCAGCTCTACGATCAATTCTGAAATAGTGGAAATAGACCCTGTCGATCCGGTATATAACGCGCTCGGATGGGCTATCCTTCAGACAGGCGGACCTTTTGTTCAGAGCATCTATCCCGAGGACGGCGATACGATCAGCGGTGAATATCCTCTGGCTGTTTATGCCGTTGACCCGACTGACGCCGTTCCTGAGCTGGGTATTGCGGGAGTTACTTACGAGATCAGGCTTGAAGATACTATCGCCGGCACATATATTGTGCTACAGAACGGAACAATGAACAAGGTAGAGGACGATAACATTCCGATATGGACAGCTACTTTCGATACGAAGACCATTAATCAGCCGCTGAATACTCTTCTCAAGCTTGTTTATGTGATCGAAGACGGCGAGATAGATCCTGTATCAGTTCCTCTTTCTATCTATATAAACAACGAGGGCGGTTACACTCTTTCCGACCCAAACTGTTCTATCTCGACACCTCTACCCCACGCGGAACTGAGCGGTTCGGGTAATTCTGTCGGATTTACCGTCGAAACTGATTCGTTACTTACGATAAATGAGATAAAGCTTTATATTGACGGTGAGCAGGTTTCATCCTACGCTCCTGAGGGTGTCTATCAGTATTCCGATTCATATTCATGGGATACTTCCTCTCTCCAGGACGGTGAGCATATAATACAGGTATGGGCTGAGAACTCCCTCAATATCAGCACTTATTCACCTACTACGCTGGTATATACAAAAAACTCGCCGACAGTAAACATTACTTCACCTGCGGGATCTTCCGTTCAGAGCGGGATAGTAAATATACAATTCACGGCAACACCTGTTGCACCTGCCCTGCTGGCCTCAACCGTGATCAGCATTGACGGAGGAGCATGGACAGCGGTAACGGCCGCGCCTGTAAATACAGGAGGAACGGGATCCCACGACTGGGACACTACGAATATACCTGACGGCACGCACGGAATTACTATCAGGACAACTGACAACTCCGGCAGAACTGCATACTCAGAAGATATTTTCGTTATAACCGATAATATGCCAAATGTTTCTATTACATCTCCCGAAGGTTCTGAACTTCTGAACGGAACGGTCACAATACAGTTCACTGCATCGCCTGTTGCACCTGCCCTGCTAGCCTCAACCGTGATCAGCATTGACGGAGGAGCATGGACAGCGGTAACGACCGCGCCTGTAAATACAGGAGGAACGGGATCCCACAACTGGGACACTATAGGGCTGACGGACGGCTCGCATGAGATCATCTTAAGAACTACAGACTACCTCAACAGAACCGGATATTCGGAGGATATAGTAGTAATAACTGACAATTCTGCGCCAATGGGTGTTGTGAAAGCTGATCCTGTGAACATAAAGAACGGAGACACGGTTATTTTCGAATATACCGGACATGAACCTGACCTGTCAGTAACTCTACCGCTTGTTCAGCTTCAGCTGCTTGACAACGGTACGAACGCAGCCGCTTCGCTTAACCTCACTGACGCAGACATGGACGGTGTTTACGCTGTGTCTTATGTAATCAGCGCGGACAATTCTGTAGTTGACGGTGTTAAAACTCCCATGCTCAGCGTAACTGATCCTGCCGGGAATATATTTACCCCTGCTGTCACTCTCAGGCTCGACAATACTCAGCCGGTCATAGTTGCGGTGATACTGCCTGAACCTGTAATCGGGGAAGTATTCGAAAGTAGTATCATTCTTGACTGCACTTATCACGATGAGCCGGACTCAAATTTCGTAAGTTCGGTCGTACTTACTCATACAAACGCATACGGGGACAATATAGGTGATACGCCTCTTTCAATACCGCTGACGGGTGGTTACTCCTTCACGCGCACTATTGAGCTCATCGAAGGATACAATATAATAACAGTCGCTGTAGTGGATATGAGCGGAAATGTCAGAATATATCAGACAGAGCTTATATATACTGATCCGAGAGTTACAAATGTGATCGGAGATGATGGGGGAACTGTCACATCGCCTGACGGTACTTCGGTTATTATACCTGCAGACGCTCTCTTATCTGACAGTGAAATAACGATCAGAACGGTTTCGGCTGACAGCTATCCTGCTCCATACGGAGGGATCGTTCTTCTGCCGAACTCGCATCTTTTCGGACCTGACAATCTTATTTTTCATGAACCTGTAAAGATTTCTTTGGCTTACAATGATATGGACCTTGATACTGATCTTGACGGTACTCCCGACATAGATGAATCGGGGTTAGAGGTTTTCACTCTCGAGAACAGCTCATGGATCAAAATTGTGTCTGACGGCACTGATACTGTGAACAATCTGGTGACTTTCACTACCAACCACTTCTCTGTTTATGCTATCGGTACTCAGTCGGATACTGCAGAATTCAGCTTCTACTGGACTAAGAATCCGTTCAATGCCGAACAGACAACTACGGCTGTGATCGACCTGACCGAAGGCGGAAAAGTAAATCTTAAAATTTATGATCTCTCGGGCGATCTTGTGAGGATCCTTGCGAACGAGATGAGCGTTTCGGGAACCACAAACATCAAATGGGACGGAAAGAACGATTACGACAGATATGTGGGCAGCGGGATATATGTTTATGTATTCGAATACGAGGATATGTCAGGGAAGAAGAAAACCGTTAAAAAGCCTGTCGGCGTAATAAAGTAGGAGAAATCATGAAAAAGACAATTTTTATATTCACTGTTCTATTGCTTGCGCGTCTGCTGTTTCCTGTTACCGATCTTCAGCTCGGTGCAAGGCCTCAGGCTATGGGCGGAGCGTACACGGCATTGAGCGGAGACGCTAATTCAGTTTACTGGAACCCGGCCGGACTGGCCGGATCAAAGCACGGTGAATTCCAGTTCATGCACTGGATGATCCCGGATGTTGATCATATCATTGTAGATTACCTCGCATTCTCATACCCTGTTTCAGCCGGAGCCCTGGGTTTTGCATGGGTAAGAGAAGGAGCGACTCTGGAGGAAGGTATAAACGCCGATGAAACATCTATGAGCGAGAATCAGCTTTATTTCTCATACGGTCTGGAGCTTGTTAAGGGTCTCTCCGCCGGCGCGAGCCTTAAAAGATTTACGATCTCTTCCGACATTGGCGACGGCAGCGGGTTCGGATTCGACGCAGGCGTACTGTATCAGCCGTTCGAAGCCCATAAATGGACCGTCGCGGCAACCGGTAAGAATCTTCTTGCCGATATGAAGGACGAGATGATAAAACCGTCATACAATTTCGGTACATCCTACAGTGTAGCCTTTTCAGAGAATATGCACAATATCACAGTCGCACTGGACCTGTCAACTAAGGAAGATATCAATGAAACCGAGGGAGTGACCGTCAAATTCGCTACCGGCCTTGAGTACGCTTTCTTATATTCCGATTACTCTTTCGCTTTAAGAGGAGGATTAAACAGCAACGCCGCTACTGCAGGTTTCGGGATCGGCTGGAACTATCTTGCATTTGATTACGCCATAGTGCTTATGAACGAGGACACGATCGGTGATTCGCACAAATTCGGTATAGTATGGAAATTCAGGCAGTCAGTTTCTGAATGATGGCATTTGAAAACCATTTAAGCCCGGCTAAAGTCCGGGCTTTTTTTTCATACTGAGACCCACGCGGCCTTTATCTTTGTCTATTGAAACGGATCTTCCATTTTATACA
>DFZN01000046.1 GCA_002382735.1 bacterium UBP11_UBA4055 | reverse complement strand
CGATCGGGCTGGTGTTCGGGGCGGAATTTAAGAAGGTGTCTTACGGACGGAGTATGGCTGATCTTGATGCGCGGTCGAGTTCGGTAACTGACGATAACGGTTACAAGACGGGAATATTGAAGATCTATACGGATCAGACCGGTATTTTGGTGGATTCGAACCTCGGGGTGGTAAAGGTTGATAAGTCGAGGGACGGGGAGTTGTGGGTGTATTTGTCTCCGGGTGAAAAGTTTATTAAGATCTCTAAGGCGGGATTTCTGCCGTTTGAGATGGTGCTGGAACCTGCCATCGAGTCAGATGTGGTGTTTGTGCTGAAGCTTCAGACTTTGGGTGTGGGGAGCGTGATGGGAGATCTGAATAAGATCACTTTTAAGTTCAATGTTTCGGGAGTTCATATCGCAAAAGGAAATTCGGCTCCTGTTCAGGCTGGAAGTAAAATATCTGAATATTCGCTGGCAAAAGGCGATCATGATTTTACTTTCATTAAAGACGGTTTTGTTGATATGCATAAAAAGATCAGCGTAAAAGGTGACGCGGAATACGATATCGAGCTTGTTCCGGGAAGCAATCAGACAAAATTAAAACTGCCTGCAATAGTCTCTATTACTTCTGATCCTTCGGGAGCGGAGATATTTTTAAACGGTCAGAAATTCGGGAATACTCCCATGCAGGAACAGCTCATGCCGGGTGAATACTCAATGACTTTGAGGAAGAGCCTGTATTATCCTCAGGACAGGACTTTTGAAGTGAAAGAAGGCTCAACTCTGGAAATACCTTCTATTAAGTTAAAGCCAAAGTTCGGTTATTATTCGGTCAAAGCGAATCTGCCGGGGGCAAAATTGTATCTTGACGGCGTATATCTGGGTGACGGATCTGTCAATAAGACAAAGATCGAGAGCGGTAAACACATTTTTAAAGCTGAACTCGATATGTATCATTCAGAAATTCAAGAGTTTGATTTTAAGGACGGTGATGAAAAGGATGTCGTTTTTAAAATGAGGCCGAATTTCGGAAAACTTGTTATCAAATCGGAGCCTTCCGGAGCTGATATCTGGGTGAACGGTAAGCAGGCAGGCAAAACTCCTTATACAATAGAAAAAGCAAGATCGGGGAAGTATGTGGTCAAGCTGACAATGGACTTGTGGTCGGATTATGAAGACCAGATCGAAGTATTCGATGAAAAGACTACGGATAAGACTTTCGTAATGAATAAAAATTTCGGCACCCTGATTATAAAAGCTGAAGGTTCAGATATTTATATTAACGGTAAAAAAGAAGGAAGCGGGAGCTTTCAGGGAAACATGAAACCGGGAAAATATACTGTTGCCGCAAAAAAAGACAGGCACAGGGATCATGAAAAGGAAATATTTGTACATATTGGAAGGGAGCAGGAGTTAACGCTCGAACCTGACCCGATAATGGGCAGTGTTAATATTTTTTCTGAGCCTGTTGAAACCAAAGGAGCCGAGATATTGATTAACGGCGAAAATAAAGGTGTTACACCTTCAGTCATTCCGCTTCTGATAGGAGATTATGAATTGAAGCTTAAGTTGAGCGGTTATCTTGAAAGCAGCGAAAAATTCACGCTGACCGAAGGTGAGAACAAGACTCTCAGAGTCAGGATGCAGACTTATGAAGGATCTAAGAAGGAAAAGAGGGATTTCTGGAAGAAACAGAAATGGTATTCTCTCGGAGCGTTTGCTCTGTCAGCGGGCGCGGGCAGTTATTTCTATATGTCCGGTAATTCATATTACGATGATTATGAAGCCTGTACGAGTACGACGAAAGAAGCTGAGGATCTGTATGATAAGGCAGTTTCCGCCGATACTTTCAGAGATGTCTCGTTTTCCGTATCTCTTGCGCCGCTCGGATATTTCTTCTATTCGTGGTATAAAGAGAGTTCTTATAAATAAATACTTGTTTTTCGAACCTCATATAGTTATATTACAGCAACATCGGTTACAGTAACGGAGGTTGCTAAATGAAGTTTTACGATAGAGAAGAAGAATTAAAGATACTTGAAAGTATCTATTCTCAGACAGATGAATACAGTAAAATGACTGTAGTTACAGGCAGACGAAGAGTGGGGAAGACGCTTCTAGTTAAAAATTTCGCGAAAGATAAAAGGCATTTGTATTTCTTTATTTCAAAGAAGTCTGAAAGTTTATTGTGTTCGGAATTTATTGAGCAGATTCAGGAATTTACGAATGAAAAAGTATTCGGTGAGATAAAAAACTTCGCTGAAGTGTTCGAACTGCTTCTTATTTATGCGAAGAAAGAAAAATTGGTGCTGATAATTGATGAATTTCAGGAATTTTATAATATAAATAAGTCAGTATATTCAGAAATTCAAAACTTGTGGGATAAGTACAAATTTGAAACGAAGATCAATATCTTATTCATAGGTTCGGTCTATTCACTGATGACAAAAATATTTCAAAACGAAAAAGAACCGCTTTTCGGCAGAGCTGACAGGATACTCTATATCAAACCGTTCAAAGTAAAAGTTATTAAAGGGATTTTGACTGATAACGATTCTTATTCCAAGGAAAATCTTTTTCATCATTATCTTATTACCGGAGGAAGTCCGAGATACGAAGAACTCTTGGTTAATAATAAATGTTTTACATTTGAATCCATGCTTGATCTGATCTTTTCAAAAGATTCGCCGTTTCTTTATGAGGGAAAGAATTACCTCATTGAAGAATTCGGAAAGGATTACGGGATCTATTTCTCAATAATCGAATTGATCTCCCAAAGTAAAACTTCAAGAAGCGAAATAGAATCAATTCTGGAAAAAAGCATAGGCGGTTATCTCGAAAAACTTGAGAACGAATATGATGTGATAGCTTCGGTAAAACCTTTCGGGAGTAAGAAAAATTCCAGAGCACAGAAGTATTTTATCAAAGATAACTTTCTAAAATTCTGGTTCAGATTTGTATTTAAACACGCATCCGTTATCGAAAACGGAAACTTCGAATACATCAAGAATGTGGTAAGAAGAGACATTTCCACTTATTCCGGTAAAATTCTGGAAAATCTTTTTATTGAGCTGATAGCCGATTCGGGTGAATACGGTTTGATCGGCAATTACTGGGAAAAGGGCAATGCCAATGAGATTGATATTGTCGGTTTGGATGATCTGCACAAAAAAATCCTTTTTGCTGAAGTCAAGCTTAGCGGAAAAAGGTTTTCTAAAGCTGTATTAGAACAGAAAAGCACTGAATTAAGAAAAAAATATCAGGGATATTTTTATAAATATCAATTTTTCTCGATCGATAATATTGATGACTTCCTGTAAGTCATTTTACGGCTTTTTTAATGAAAACTTCTAAACAATTTTCTTGATATTTACGATATAAAATCATAATATTAATGGCTTAAGTAATTATAGGCGGAATCATGTTCTACAAACCGGATTACGAAGGCGGAAGCATAGTCAACCTGATGAGCTCGATATCAAAATGCTTCGGTTTAGAACCGCAGTACAGCGAGCTTATCCTTCTTCCGTGCGAAAAGCTTTCGGGATATAAAAATATAATCAATATCGTGATCGACGGTCTCGGTTACGATTATCTGATGAAGAAAAGGAAGAATTTTCTTAAAGACCATACGATCGGCAAGATCACTTCTGTATTTCCTACGACCACATCCGCCTGCATAACGAGTTTCGCGACCGGACTTGCGCCAAAAGAGCACGGGGTGACGGGCTGGTACATGAGGCTTAAAAGAGAAAAGTACGACATACCTTCCACAATACTGCTTTACAATGACAGAAGGAACGAAGAATCGCTTCTTAACAAAGGTATTGAACCTGAGGATATCTTTATCGATCACAGGCTTTCAAAGAATATAAAAAACCTCAAAGTATTCCATCCGGAAGCCATCAGCAATTCGGTTTATACAAAATATCTGCTTTCGGAGTCTGAAAAGATCGTTTACAAAGGACTTGATGATATGTTCGTCAAACTGACAGATACGGTCTTATCGAACAAAACAGAAAAAAACTATATTTACGCTTATCTTCCCGACCTTGACGCCGTTCTTCACAAGGTAGGAAGCGGGTCCAGAGACCTTACAAAATTGTTCTACTCTATCTCAAGAAATACAGAAAAGTTCGTCTCGGACATCATAGGCACGAACTCAATTGTTATCGTCACGGCCGACCACGGGCTTATTGACGGGGCAGAAAGTAAGCGGATAAACATGAACGATCTGCCCGAGATAAATAAAATGCTTGAATTCCCTCTTTGCGGAGAACCGAGAGCGGCTTACTGTTATGTAAAGAAGAAATATCTTAAGGATTTCAAGAAGACGGTTGAAGACAGGATCGGATATGCCGTAAAGGTTTTCCCGAGAGATCAGCTTATTAAAGGCGGATATTACGGTCTTTTTGAAGAGAATAAAGAGCTGAAGGGCAGGATAGGCGATTTCGTGCTCGTCTGCAAAGAGAATTATGTGATAAAGGATTTTCTAAACAACGAAGAAGTGAAATGGCACGAGGCGGATCACGGAGGATTAAGTTCAGACGAGATATTTGTGCCTCTCATCGTGTTCGAAGCTTAAAGAAGGAGAATTATATGAGAATGATCTACATTCCGCTTATCAAAAAAGCCGTAAAAGAGGATATGGGGAAGAACGGCGATATTACCACCGATTCGATAATTTCGCCCGGTAAAAAGGGAAGAGCGATATTGAAGGCCAAGTCTGACGGAATAATCTGCGGACTGCACATTTTCGAAGACACTTTTTTTTATATTGATAAAGATCTTAAGATTGAAACATTTTTCAGTGACGGCGACCGTATAGTTAAAGGAGATGTTGTGGCAGTGATCAAAGGCAGCCTCAATTCGATCCTGAAAGCCGAAAGAACCGCTTTGAACTTCATACAGAGGATGTCGGGAATATCGACCTGCGCTAATCAGTTCTCAGAGGCTGTAAAAGACACAAAAGCCGAGATTTTAGATACGAGAAAGACACTTCCCGGATTCAGAACGCTAGACAAATACGCGGTCAAGACAGGCGGAGCAAAAAACCACAGGATCGGGCTTTTCGATATGTTTTTGATAAAAGACAATCACATCTCAGCAGCGGGAGGAATCACAAAAGCGGTCGAAAAAGCTATTAAATTCAGGAAAAAGAAAGGGCTGGACTCGAAGATCGAAGTCGAGATAAAGAATATTGATGAATTTAAAGAAGCGCTCGAACTTGAAGTGGACCGGATAATGCTGGACAACATGAGCGTGGAGGATATAAAAAAATGCGTTAAGCTTAACAAAGGTAAAAAGAAGCTCGAGATATCCGGTAATGTAAGCCTCGACAGAGTAAGGGAGCTGGCGGAGACAGGAGCAGATTACATTTCGGTAGGAGCACTGACGCACAGCGTTAAAGCCATGGACCTGAGTCTTCTGGTGGAGCAGGAGTAGTTTTGAACAAATTATTAATACATACACTTTCAGTTATTCTGCCTCTTGTGCTGATGTCATGCGCGACGGACTACAAACGCTGGCCGGACGGCGGGCCTGACGACAAACTGAATCCTGATGTGGAAAAGATCTCTGTTCCCGACGGCTCTCTCAATGCGGGAAAAGAACCGGAGATCGAAATAGAATTTTCCGAATATATCGACAGGAATTCAGCCATGTCAGCAGTAAATATTTCGCCTCGGTCTGCTCTCAAAAAGTCAAAGATACTATGGTACGACAAAAGCGTAAAAATAAAATTTAACGATCTGGACGAAGATCAGACGGTCGTTATAAGCATAAGTCCTTCTTTAAAAGACACGCAGGGGAATCCTCTTTCAGGAGCGTTCTCGACATCATTCTCGACAGGAGGCAGTCTTGACCGTAAAACCGTCACGGGAAAGATAAACGGAGCTATTGACAAAGATCAGATCGTCAGCCTGAATTATTCAGCCGTGAAAATACATCTTTATAAGATCACGGCCGACAGTTTAAATTACGCCAAAACAGATCCTGAATATTCAGCGGGTCTGTCATCGGAAAATACATTTGAAATGAAAAATTTGAGTTCGGGAGAATACAAGTTCCTTGCATTCAGCGACATCAACAAAAACAACAAACCTGATCTCGAGACCGAAATGATCTCATTCGTGCCAGGGTCGTGCGATCTGACCAAAATTGACAGTATCCGTATTGAACTGACCATGGGATACAATGATACTGATCCTCCGTTCATAAAAAACTTATCCGGTTCTGAAAACAATGTTATAAAGATCGAGTTTTCTGAAACGATCAAGTTCAATCCCGGGATAATTGAAGATGTCAGAATAAATGATGAGCCTGAAGAATTCGAGATATTTCCTGACGGGGAAGATCAGAAGACCGTCTGGATCAGAACGAAAGAGCTCGTTCCCAATGATATCGTAACGATAACTTCAGGCGGTATATCCGACCATTTCGGAAATATGATCTCAGAGAAATTCAGAACAAAAAAACATACGGTTTCAGACTCGATACCGGCGAAGGATTTTAAGATCGGTTCGAAATTGCCCTCCTCGATAAATTCCGACGGCTGCCTGATGGTTAAGACCAATGATTTTATGAACGATGCCGTTTCTGTTTCGTTCCTTAACCTTAAAGACAGCACGGAATTACCTCTCGATCTGATAAAACAGCCTTACAGAATTACCGCTGATATTCAGAGAACAGGTGCCGCAGAGGGCGAGCATGAGCTGATGCTGAAGCTTTCGGACTCTTTAATGGCAAAGCAGAAGGTACTGGTAACTGAAGAACTTGGTTACGGGAGCATTTCGGGATCGATCGAAGGAAGCGGGTCTTCCGGATTCGTAATACTGCTCAAGCCGGTCAAAGGAGGCGAAAAGAACGCTGTACAGGCTGTATCCGGCGAGTATAGGATCGAAGCCAGACCGGGTAAATATTTATGCGCGGCTTTTGAGGATAAGGAGAATAAAGTAGTTTTCGGGCACGATATCATTAAAGAGAAGACTGCTTCCGCCGTATTTTATCCTGATACGGTACTTGTGAGAAAGAACTGGGAAACATCGGAAGTCGATTTTAAATTTAAAAATACAAATTCAGGGAGATAAATGATGTACGCACTTATTATGGCAGGCGGAGTAGGAGCGAGATTCTGGCCGAGGAGCAGGCTTAAGACACCCAAACACCTTCTCTCGATCGTAAACGAGAGAACAATGCTGGAAAATACTGTTTTGAGAATGGATGATCTTGTAAGCCGGGAGGACTGTTATATAGTCACGAACAGAGAGCAGAAAGAAAGCATTCTGGATAATATCAAAGATTTTAAAGAAGAGAATATCATTGCCGAGCCTTACGGCAGAAACACTGCGGCGGCCATCGGGTATGGAGCGGTCAAACTGATGATAAAAGACCCTGAAGCGGTTATGGTGGTTCTTCCGGCCGATCATTTTATTAAGGATATGCAGATGTTCGGCGATGTAATAAAAAACGCTGTCGGCTACTGTGAAAAGGAACCTGATGCGCTTGTGACCATAGGTATTGAACCCACTCATCCCGAAACAGGATACGGGTATATTCAGATAGGCAGCGAGATCGAAAAAGGTGTTTACGATGTCAGATCATTTGCGGAAAAACCCAATCTTGAAACAGCTTTGAGATTTCTGGAGAGCAGAGAGTTCTACTGGAACAGCGGTATGTTTATCTGGAAAGCCTCGACCATATTAAAAAACATTCAGGAATTTCTTCCGGATCTATACGAGAACCTTATGGAGCTCAAAGCGGCAATGATCGGGAAAGAGCCTGAATCGGTGATCGAAAAGATTTACAGCGAAATTCGCTCCATCTCGATCGATTACGGTGTCATGGAAAGAGCCGAAAATGTCAAGGTGCTTCTCGGTAATTTCGGCTGGTCGGATGTGGGAAGCTGGTTCGAAATATACAGGCTCAAGGAAAAAGACGACAAACAGAATGTGGTTGACTGCGACAAATTCATATCGATCGATACCGAAGGCTGCCTGATCTCATCGGAAAATGACCAGAAGCTCATAACCTGCATCGGTTTGAAAGGTATAGCAGTAATAGATACCAGCGACAGTCTTTTAATTACCCCGCTGTCAAGGTCACAGGATGTTAAAGATCTGGTGGAAAAAATTAAGTTAAATAAACACAATAATGTTCTCTAATTAACTCGGAGCGCAAAATGGATGACAAGGACAAAATAGAATTTTTAAGGTCAATTTCTTTGTGTCAGGATATGAACGAAAAAGAGATTAAGAATATTGCCGAGCACTGTCAGCTAAAGAAGTTTTCGAAGAAGAATATAGTTTTTCTCGAGCAGGACCCGGGCAATATGTTCTATATAATCCATTCCGGCAAAATAAAGATCACAAAGCTCAATAACGACGGTGATGAAGTTATTCTGTCGATACTGGGTCAGGGTGATTATTTTGGGGAGATGTCGCTTTTAGATCACAACAAAAGGAATGCGAACGCAATAGCCCTCGACGATCTTGAACTTCTGACCATTGTCAGAAATGAATTTCTCGAAGTGCTTCACAGCAATACTAATTTTACTTTCAATCTGCTTAAAACATTCGCAATAAGAATCAGGACGACAGATATAAGGGTAAAAAGCTTTTTCCTTGACGACGCACAGCAGAAGGTTCTCATGATGCTCTACGATATGAGTGAGAAGATGGGGGTCAGGAAGGGCAGTCACATGGTACTTAAGAATATGCCTAATCAGACCGATCTTGCGAACCTTACAGGTATCTCAAGAGAAACTCTTTCCAGGATCATCAAGAAGTTCGAGATGAACGAGCTGATCATGAGGGACGGCAAGGATATTATTATACCGGATTACAATGAATTCGTTTCCAGATTTATAAATGAAGAATAAATTCGCCGATCTCCACATACATACAAGATACTCGGACGGAACTTATAAGGTCGCAGAAGTATTCAGGATAGCAAAGAAATTCAGATTTTCTGCCGTGAGCATTACCGACCACGACAGTACTGATTCGTACTTCGAAGCTAAAGAACTTTCAAGTAATTTCGGAATAGAGATCATTGCCGGTGTGGAACTGTCATGTGACTACGGAGGTCTTGATATACACATACTCGGATATTTTCTTGATACAAAAGACGATAAGCTCAAAAATTACTTGAAAGATTTTAAAAAGGCACGGGCGGACAGGGCAAAGAAAATGACTGAACTACTTCAGAGCGACGGTATAAATGTCAGCTACGAAGATGTCCTAAAGGTCTCGCCCGACGGAACTATCGCAAGACCTCACATAGCCCATCTTCTTATCGAAAAGGGTTATGCTTACAATATTCAGGATGCGTTTGTAAAATATATCGGCTCGGATTCGAAATATTATGTTGATAAATACAAGATCGGACCGGAAGAGGCTATAGACCTCGTGCATAAAAGCGGAGGGCTTGCTTTTGCGGCTCACCCGTTCTATCTTAAAGATTCTCCTGAAATACTCGATATGCTTATAGAAAAAAAAATAGACGGGATCGAAACCGTACATTCATCTTATGATGAAGAAACGGGAAAATACATAGATGGGCTGGCAGCTTCAAATAAACTCCTGAGATCGGGCGGGAGCGACTGTCACGGACGCAGGAAGACAGGTAAAAGACTGATGGGGGAATATTTCATACCTTATTCGTATATTGAAGCGATGAAAGAAAAACTCGGAGGGACGGGAAAATGAAAATAAGCGTACTTGGTGCGGGTCCGTGGGGGCTTGCAATAGCTGATCTGCTCGTTAACAAGGGATACAGTGTTACAGTATGGGAATTCGATGAGAATATATGCAAAACCCTGCAGACCGAAAGAAAAATATCGTCGAAGCTGCCGGGGTATAAAATTCCTGAAGAGATCAGGATTACAAACGATATTCTGGAAGCTGTTGCAGATTCAGAGATCGTGATAAACGCCGTTCCTACGCAGTTCATAAGAAGTTATTTTGATAAAATAAGAGATATTGATTTTACAGATAAGATCGTGGTGAATGTGTCAAAAGGTATGGAAGTAGCTTCCGGAAAGGACATCAGAGAGCTGTTCATATCTGAATTCGATACTATAACGGATGATAATTTCGTGATCGTGGCAGGACCTTCATTCGCGATAGAGGTCGCGCTTAATAAAACTCCGACAGCGGTTGTGGCTGCTTCAAAGAACATCGAAGCCGCAAATTTCGTAAGGGATGTTTTCTCAAACGAATATTTCAGGGTGTATTCGAACGACGATGTGATCGGCGTAGAGATAGGCGGGAGCGTCAAGAACATCCTCGCTATCGCGGCAGGTGTTATTGACGGCTACGGTCTCGGCAATAATACCAAAGCTGCCATGCTGACACGCGGTCTCGCTGAGATGATCAGGTTCGGGACCGAGATGGGAGCCAAGCGCGAAACATTCTCGGGGTTATCCGGTATCGGCGACATGATCCTGACCTGTAACTCGAGCCTGTCAAGGAACTGGCAGGTGGGCAGCAGGATAGCCAAAGGTGAGAAAGTGCCTGATATTATCAGGAACATGAACATGGTCGCCGAGGGTGTTGAGACCTGCAGGGTGGTCAACAGGATAGCCGCCGAAAAAAATGTGTGCATGCCGATCGTGTCAATGGTTTACAAAGTGCTCTTCAGCGGCGCGGACCCTAAAGCATCCATAACCGAGCTCATGACGAGAGAGAAGAAGGTGGAGGACTGATGAGCGGAAAGCTCTATATTGTGTCCGTGCCGATAGGTAACTACGGCGACATGACCATGCGCGCCGTGGAGACGCTCAGGAGCGTCGATTTTATCGCCTGCGAGGATACAAGGAAAACCGGTATTCTGCTCAAGCATTTTGAAATTGAAGGAAAACTTTTCAGCTATCACGATCACAACGAGAATTTCAAAACGGAGGTCCTGGTACAGCGTCTCCTCGCAGGCGAAAATGTCGCCGTAGTCTCGGATGCAGGCACGCCCTGCATCTCGGATCCCGGCTACAGAGTAGTCCGGGCGGCGCGGGAGAACGGCATTGCCGTCGAAGGCGTTCCCGGCGCATGCGCCGCTGTCAACGCGCTCGTCGTTTCCGGCATCCCGACGGACAGTTTTGTGTTCGAAGGCTTTCTTCCGCACAAAAAGGGAAGGCAGACAAAACTGAAAACCATCGCGGAAGAAAAGAGGACGATAGTGCTGTATGAATCCGTTCACAGAATAGAAAAACTTTTGAAAGAGCTTATCGGACTGATGCCGGAAAGGAAAATGTGCGTTCTCCGCGAAATGACTAAAATATTCGAGTCTCACATCTGCGGAACTCCGGCTGAGGTGCTTAAAGGGCTTGAAGCATCTCAGATCAAAGGCGAATTCGTTATTGTTATGGAAGGGAAGAGGGATTGAGTACGGGAAAACTCTATATTGTAGCTATTCCGATAGGGAACAAGGCGGACATTTCGTCGCGCGCACTGGAGACTCTAAAGTCAGTTGATGTTATCATTACCGAGGAAGCCTCAGCAGTAAAAAGCCTTTTCGCTCTCTACGGCTTTAAAAAGGAATACTTCGTATTCAACGAGCACAACGAAGAGAAGGATGCCGATTATGCAGTTGATTTTATGCTCAAAGGGGAGAACTGCGCGCTTATTTCCGACTGCGGCACGCCAACTTTCGCCGATCCCGGCAAGATACTCCTGCAGAGATGCTACGCTCATAATATAACAGTTGTCCCTGTACCGGGACCGTCCGCCCTGATGACTCTGCTTTCGCTTTCTCCGGTCGATATCCGCAAATTCCTGTTCGCAGGTTTCATTCAGAAAACTAAGCAGGAGAGGGTTATGGAACTTAAGAAACTGAGATCGCTCCATGTCCCGGTGGTTCTGATGGACACTCCTTACAGGCTTCTTGATGTGATGGAAGATGTAGCGGATATTTTTAATGATAAGAGGATACTTTTTCTTTATAAGGCTACGATGCCTGAAGAAATTATTAAATACGACATGGCCTCAAAAATATTTCAGTACTGCAAAAAACACGGGCTCAAAGGCGAATTCATGATCCTTGTGGAAAACTGATATATACTCTGACCGATATATTCGGCACAAAAGATACAAAAGAGCTACGGGTTGCACTCAGGGCCAGTATTTCAGGGAGAATAACTGCTTCTTCTTTCCAGATATAATAAAACGCTTCAGGTAAGATAGGCTTTAACCTATTCAGTCTTACATAAGGTTTCGGTAAAGTTATTGCTTCTATTATTGACAACTTATCTTCGCTGTATTTATCAGTATTAAAATTAATTGCAATCCCGTTTTTTATGGAGTTAGCTATGTATAGTACTTTCGAGGCTGTGATTTTAGCTTTAGAATCAACTTTGAAATTGTCATTTAAAAGATGGCTGGTAATTCTTTTTATACCTTCATCGAGATGGTCTGTAATTTGATTATTCTTAAATCCTTTTAAACGAATTTGAAGTAAATTAAGGCAAGTATCAATGGTATCTTGGAGTGCCTGTTCTTTTGTGAACTGAGCATTTCTGTATTCATTTTCTTTATCAAAAGTAGCTTCAAAAGCGATTTTGATTTTTTCAAAATCTGAAGCAATGTCAAATAATTCTCCAAGATCATACAGTTGTTTGACAACCTGCATAACCATCAAATTACCACCTTTTGTAATGAAGGGAACACCTGAAAATTCTTTTGATTTTGAAATTATCCATTCTTTAGAAAAGCATTTTGGATTTATCAAATCGTTCATCAATCAATCAACTCCACATTAATATCATTTTGGATATAATTGATTATTGTGGAGAGGTCTACATTTCTGCGTTTAGCATACGAGGATAATTCTGAAATGTTGATCCTGCCTGAATTGATTATGCTTTTTATAACATATTCGGATTCCGATAATTCCATAATGTCTAATTTCCGGTTTTCTATAATAAAATCAATAAGAATTTTCTCAATAGGGGAGATATTGTTTTCTGAAGTTGGCTGTTTTGATATTGAAGGTCTGATAACAATAGTGTTTTCAGACATCGTGAAGAGTTTATTCACTTCCGATTTTGTCGGATTTTCAAAAACATTGCAACCTTTATCTTTGAGGAAAGTAGATACATTTCTCATGAAGTCGGAATCTGTGTAAACAAAAACAATAAATTTGGCCAAAAGGTGATGAGTAAAGGAATTTAGCTGCTGAGTTGACCAGCAGGAAAATGGCAGCAAAGGAAAACCTCCTTTTATAATTTGAACAAAAGGTTCTACAGGTTCCAGGTAAAGCGAAAAAGGATTTTCTAAAAAAGAATACCATCCTTTACCGGCATCGAAAATGAATCCTTCTTTTTTGAAATCATGCAGGTATCTATTGATCGTTGAATTTGAAACGGTTCTCTTTTTTGATGAAATAAAATCTCGAATAGAGTCAACTGAGAAATAATTAGATTTCTTTTTCATCCACTCAATTTCTTCTAGAAGAAGATATTTTACAGGTTGTTTTGAGATAGAATCTTCCTTCTTTAAATTTTTTTACAATATACAAAGAAATTCTATCTCAATCAAATTGATTGTTGCAGTAAAATTAACAGTGAGGTCTGTTTATGAAAAATAGAGTGAAATTAAAGAAGGGCTAAAAAGCCTGTCGGTCCTGCGGCAACGGGATTTCTGGATGATTGTTCCTATCTCCATCTTGCTGTCGTCTGCGAAGATGATGCGGTAGAAGAAGTTCGACCTGAACAGCCTTTTTTATTTTGTATTATACTTGATCCTGATTTAAAGGACCTGCAGGATCTTTCATGATCTGAGCTTTGGCACTTTCGAGCTGTCCTGTCAGAACAAGATAAGGATATATCTGAACGAAAAGCGCCATCGGAATAGTGAACGGCAGAGTGATTATCAGCATAGATACGATGTTTATCAGAAGGAAAACTACGAAATGACCTATGAAAATATCCTTCTTATAGCCCTTAGTCAGTTTCATACTTTCCGTTATAGCCTCAATAGCACCCATGTCTTTGTCAATTATAAGATACGGGGTCAATATCAGCATGTATGCAACTATGATACCCGGTATTATCAGCAGTATGGTTCCTATCATTATTACGATATACATAATGATCATCGCCACGAAGAAGTTGAAAAGAGTTGCCGGGTTGGCAGTGAAGAATGTCTTGAAATCCACAGGTTCACCTTTGGTCAGATTTATCGTGTTTTTGATAAATCCGAAACACATAAGTACCGAGAAAGCGAAAGTGAGTACGCCGCCAATAAAATCGCCCATACTGTATCCGATCCAGA
>DFZN01000013.1 GCA_002382735.1 bacterium UBP11_UBA4055 | reverse complement strand
TTATAAGCAGAACATCGCCTTTTTAATCCTTCCAAATAATATAGAATAACCGGCAAACTATCAAGTATAAAATTGCCAATGTGTGATAATTAAAGTATATTTCAGATCAACAAAACAGGCAACAGAATGTCAGAACTGATCAGGCTTCAAAAATATCTCGCGAATAAAGGCGTGGCTTCACGGAGGAAGTGCGAAGAGTTCATCTCTGACGGGCTTGTTAAGGTCAACGGCAAAGTCGTTACTGAGCTCGGAACCAAAGTCGATCCGGATAAAGATGTCGTCGAAGTGAATGAGCAGGAGATTAAAGCGATAAAATCCGATTACATCTACATCATGCTCAATAAGCCTGTCGGATACATCACATCCCTCAAGCAGACTGACTCCTCTTCCCCGCTCGTGACCGACCTTCTAAAAAAAGTCAAAGAACGGGTTTATCCGGTCGGCAGGCTTGACAAAGACTCATCAGGCTTACTTATTCTCACCAATGACGGCGATTTTGCGTATAAGCTCATGCACCCGTCTTTCGAGAAGGAAAAAGAGTATATCGTGACCACGATGGAGACTGTCACAAGAACCATGATCGAGCGGTTTCAGAAAGGCATCATGATCGAAGGTGTCAAGACCCAGCCTGCGATAGTCAAAAGGATCGAGCTGACCAAGATCAGCATCATACTCAAGGAAGGCAGGAACAGGCAGATCAGGAAAATGCTTCAGAAGGTCGGCAATACCGTGTCATACCTGAGGCGTGTCCGAATAAACAATCTCACGATCGGCAATCTCAAAGAAGGCGAATACAGGTTTTTGACGAAGGCTGAAGTTAAGGATCTGGTGGAGTAGTGCTCAAATCCCCTTTTAATCATATTATTCGGGGATTGTAATCCCTTATTAATATGTTTTTTCGGTTATTCAAATCCCTTTTTATTATATTTTATGTTGCGTTTTAATTATTCTTTCATTATATTGATCGTAAATTATCACTTTATTGTGAGGTGCATTGATGATCAAAAGGACTCTTCAAGAGCAGATAGAAAAGAAATTCTTCAAGAATAAGGCTATTATAGTTATCGGAGCAAGGCAGACCGGCAAAACGACTCTGATACAAAACATGCTGGATTCAAGAAGAGAAAAGACTTTGTTCTTCAACGGAGATGAAGCTGATACAAATGACATTCTCGGACAGATGACGATCGCAAAGCTCAAAGGTATTATCAGAGATTTTAAGATCGTATTTTTTGACGAGGCACAGAAAATTGACAATATCGGCACTGTTATGAAGCTTATCGTGGATAATTTTAAAGATGTTCAGGTGATAGCTTCGGGTTCATCCTCATTCGAGCTTATGAATAATCTTATCGAGCCTCTGACCGGCCGGAAATATGAATTTCACCTTTACCCTCTTTCTTACAGTGAGTTAGTAGGTAACTTCGGTGTTGTGGAAGAAAAAAGAAATCTTGAAGACCGTCTTATCTTCGGGTCGTATCCCGATATTGTTTCTTACCCTGAGGATGCGGAAGAGCACCTTAAACTTCTTGCCGGAAGCTATTTATATAAAGACCTTCTAATGCTTGAGCAGATAAAGAAACCCGTGCTTCTGGAAAAAATACTGAAAGCTTTGGCTCTTCAGATCGGAAGTGAAGTATCTTATTCCGAACTGGCCGGTATAGTTGAATCAGACAAGAAAACGGTTGAGAAATATATTGATCTGCTTGAAAAAACATATATCATTTTCAGGCTGCCTGCGCTTAATAAAAATGTCAGGAACGAGATAAAGAAAGGCAAAAAAATATATTTTTACGATAACGGGATAAGAAACGCTGTCATATCGGATTACAGACCGCTTGCAAAAAGAACCGATCAGGGAGCATTATGGGAAAATTATCTTATAAGCGAAAGGCTGAAACTTCTGAGCTTCAATACAAGCGGCAGGGAAAGGTTTTTCTGGAGGACAACTCAGCAGCAGGAAATTGATTATATCGAAACGCAATATGATAAATATTATGCGTATGAATTCAAGTGGAATCCGCTGAAATCAGGATCTTTATCAAAGACCTTCGCTACAGGTTATCCTAGTCATGAATTTAAGAATATAACACAGGATAATTATGAAATATTTTTAAAATTAGAAGAGTAAGTTTTGGAAAACAATTTCAAATTCGCTATCGTGAAAAGACCATGCCCGGAAATGGTGAATGGCGGTTTAAGCTGCCTGTCGCTGAGGTTTTAGGAGAGTTCGATGATAAAGATCGTACAAATAATCATCATAATTTTTTCTAAAAATAACTATTGATTTTCATTCATAATATAGCTATATATGCTAGTCCCGCCGAATTTTTCGGGACAAACAGAGAAAATATATTTATAACAGGCGCGATCTTTAACAATAGGAGCGATCTTGAAAAGAACTGCAATAACTCTACTTCTTATCACCATTACCTGGATGATCTATCCTCTGACCATGAATGATTTCGGTCAGTTCGAACAGAACGATAAAAACTCCGAAGTAAGTTGTATCTGTGAAAATGAACAGTTCAATTACAACGGAGATGTTATAACAGTTACTGAAGGCAAACTTTATTTTAACGGTGTGATCATAGCAGATCTGCCTGATTTTATGAGCATACTCGCCGACACCCGGCGCGTTTTTGTTGTTACCAACAGAACTATCTTCAGTCTTACCGGTGAAGTTCTAAGACCTCTCCTGACTTTCAATGAACTTATAAACGATCTGGCCTACTTAAACGGCGAGATCCATGTTTCCCTAAAAAAAACTATTATGAACGGTTATAAATTTACGCATATAAAGATATCTTCCAATAATGACATCTCAACTGTTGACACCGCTATTCTGGATCTGAAAAAGAAGAATCTTCCTGTTGATGATCAGATCAACCCTCTAGTACTAAAAAATCCCGGCCGTGTAATGGTCAAAGGCAGCTACTAAAGACTCTTTTTAATACTTTCCCCGGAGAGTTCAATGGCATTTGTAAAAAAAGCTAACGGTGAAACTGAACTTTTTTCATCTGAAAAACTTGAGCGGTCGCTTAAGATGTCCGGTGCGGACGGAGAAACGATCTCTTATGCGGAATGTTCGGGACTTTTTCTTCTGGGCTGGGATTACCCTGCCGGGAACGGCCTCAGAGACATAATCGACAGGGAAAAGATCTACCCGATAACGGTATTGAGCTCTCTTAACAGAGCTCAAAAACAGATACTTTTGGATACCGGAACAGTTATTTGCAGGCAGGTCATTAACGATCCTAAAATTCTTGACAGCCTAGACTTAAGTATAAATAAAAAAAAACAGGGCCATTTCTGAACTGAATACCGTCTGCAGCTGCTGATAATTTGTATTTCAGGTTGACATAAACTGCATAATTGTTTATTTTTAGACGAATTATAGTCAAATTATACAAACAGGGAGTCAACTATTAATAAGATGAATTTTTAGAACCGCCTAAAACCCGTTCATTGACATAGTCAAGACAGTCCAAAAAAATTACGCTATGGTTTTGATTTTGGTTTTCAGCTTTGCAATATCCTGAGAAATACATTTGAACCTCCTTCGGTTAGTTTTTGTTAGCAAGGTATTGCTGTTATCCAATCTCCATATTGACTGAGGCTATTATGCCTAACCAACTTATCGGGATTAACAGCAAGCAGCTGACTCCCGTCGAGGTTTGTTCGAAAACAGTGACCTAAAAAAAATGCGGCTGTCTTGCGGGCGTGTAAATAATTTTGTGTAAATGGTCTGTAGAAGTTAAATTTCAATAAAAAATAAAAAGGAAAACAGACCGATGAAAAAGAAAAAGACGAAAGAAGAACTTGAAAGAGATGAAGCCTTTAAAACAATAATAAGAACATCAAAGGCAAAAACACC
>DFZN01000058.1:21334-51912 GCA_002382735.1 bacterium UBP11_UBA4055 | reverse complement strand
TGCCGACCCAGAGATTTCCCGACCCTGTGATATGAACGGAGAACATTCTCTGGTTCATATAGTTGATAGGCGACCATTCCTTGTGGTCGCATGTAAGCGTTCTCCATGTCTGACCGGCATCATCGGATTTTTGTATAGACTGCCCGAAGCACGCCATCCATACGCCGCCAAGACTGTCGCACGCGATGTCGTAAGTAAGCCCCTGAACAGGCGTGATACCCGGCTGTGGAAAGTGCGCCCATGTCCTTCCCGAATCCGGCGACATGTGAACTCCCGATCCGACCGGCAAAAATGCGTCAACATCAGCGATGAATGAATCTGCGGCTGTTGTCATCCAGATGTTGCTGAACCTGTCAACCACTATGGCGCTCGATCCGCCGTGACCGACATATGAATTTCTCCATATAAGGTCACTTATGTCGTCAAGTGTATTATATGCGGTCGAAAACCCGGCTCCGGTCGCTGCGAATATCAAAGTGTCGGGCTCGGAAACAGTATTTTTACTTTCGACAATATCCAGAATGAAATTACCTTCAGGCCTGTCGCTTTCTGTCTCCCATCCCTTTACTCCTTTCTCATAAAGTCCGGTTCCAGAAGGAATGAAGCCAGAAAATATATTACTTATGCTTAAAAGGATTGATATAATCGTAATCAGTCTCATTATTATTTCCGGTATTAATATTTCTAGAATTTTTTGTCGAAAGAACTATGTTCGACTGATATATCTCGCTGATATTTCCTGCTTTATCGTATGCCTCTATTGAAAAGCTGAAAGTTCCTAAGGCACCCTGATCATAAGAAAAACCTATTGAATATATCCCGTCGTTCTCATTTTCGTCACCGCTCGTCATAAAATCCCCGTCATCGAGAAGCTCATAATCCTTCGTGTTTATTGTTATCATTACCCTGTCTATGTCCTGATATGAAAGATGCCCCTGAGGATCGTTAATTAGTGACCTTATCCAGAAAACCCCCTGATCCGCCGTATTAATCGTATCGGGATGTTCCGTGCTTACTATAGCCGGAGGAAGATTTTCGATCCTTATAAAATCCAGTTTCAGACTGTCAGCCTCTCCGTAATAATCAGTAGCTATGAATGTCATGTTGTATCTGTTGTTGGTCTTTAAACTCGCGGCGAGAGTAGAATCGAGCTGAAATACAATATCCGAAAGCGGGTTCTGTCTTGTAAATTCATAATCCTTAGGAATATTGTCCCTGTTCCTTATTTCGAGCCTGAGTGTCTGATTGTCGTTGTAACCGGAAGCGTCATTATCGGGATCATCTACTTTGACAACAATATTTCTTGTAGTAAAGCCTGAGTTCAGCGTATCATTTTCAGTCAATCCTGTCACAGAAACGATATCCGGTGCTGTATTCGATCTTACCCTTATTCCTTCCACAGGTTCATACACTTTTATAGTGTTTTCTCTTTTTACTGATTCAATGTTCAGCCGCCAATCACCTTCAGCCGGGTAACTTTGAGCGTTTATCCCTCCCGACCAGACATTGTTGGATGCGGCAAGATCGTTCCTGAGAGAATCGTCAATGACACCGTCATCGTAAAGATCAATATTTACTGTGTCGGTACCTGAAGTAAAATAAGCAAGTACGCTGATGCTGTCTTCCTGTAAATAATTGGAGTCGAAAGAAAGCCTGAAAAAATATTTTATATCTTTCGAGAACTGGATCCTTGTTGGAATTACAGATCCCTCCCTGTTAAATATGATATATTTCGAAGTCTCAGGTGTTAAAGGATCCTCCTGGTCACACGAAGAAATGAATACCAGCGCAGATAACGATGCGACTAGAGTCATTATATATTTGAGCTTGTTCATGTTTTCCCTGTCTTATTATTGTACAGCGTGAAAAATAATTCTTTTATCACAGATTGTCAAACACATTACTTAAACGGTCAAATATTCATACTGTTCATAAAACTTCATTTTTATGTGGATATTCAAGTTTAAATTTCTTATTTTATCTCCTGAATTAATTTTAACGGGGAAAAAATGGTCACAAGAACCCAAAAGATCCGTGTGTTGTCGCTGTTGAGTATCTCGCTTATAGTTTTTCTTTATGTTTTATTTCTGCTGGTCGGAAAAAAGATTATGTCAAGGAATGATACTTACTATATCAAATTACAGAAACAGTCTGTTACGGGACTGAACATAGGTACCGATGTAAAATATTACGGGATCAATATAGGAAAAGTAATGGATATCGTGGTCAATCCGGAGGACATATCTGAAATCATCGTCACGATAAGAGTAAAACAGGGAACTCCCATTAAGGAGACAGCCCAGGCAAATCTTTCATATCAGAGCATAGCAACAGGATTAAAACAGATCGAGATAACCGGCGGCGACAACGAAGACAGAACTCTTCAGCCTGAGGAATTTATCACTGCGGGGTCTGACCTGTTCAATGATATCACCGGAAAAGCGGAAATCATAGCTCAAAAAATAGAATTTTTGCTCAATAACCTGATCTTCGTCACAGAAAAAGAAAATTCCGCAAGATTTATTGATCTTTTATCGCAGCTTGAAGAGGATTCAAGAAAGCTTGATACTCTGATCACAGGCGCAAATGATTTTCTTAAGGATAATAGTGAAGAGCTCAATAATATTCTAAGAAAAGGTTCTGTCATGATCGATAATTTCTCTGAAGCTTCCTTAGTCGCTGCAAGAACATTAAAGAACATCGATAAAAAGGTTCAGTCGTATGAATTCGACAGTTCACTTAAAGACCTTGCAGGGATATTGAACAAGATAAATTCAAAGGACCTTGAGGAAATGATCGTTTCACTTAATTCTTTGATAAAACAGTCTGAGTCAACCGTAACGACATTTGACAGAACATTTCTTCAGGGAAGGAACGACATCCTCAGATCAATCGAGCTTTTTAAAGAAACTCTCGAAAATATAAACGAATTCGCCATACTTATAAGAGATAATCCCGACATTTTAATAAGAGGTACAAACGGTGATGAATAAATACTTTATCCCGATCGCATTTCTAATGATCTCAGCCTGCAGCGTGAATACTATGAAGGACTATTATGTGCTTTCGTACATGCCTGATCCCGAAGAAATGAGCAGATTTAATATCTCTTCTCTTCCCATTAACGCAAGGGTCGAAGTCCAGAATTTTGAGATGAACAGGATATATGACAGGAATTCAATAGTAATAAGAGAATCTCTCCACAAACTTTCCTTTGATAAAAAGAACAACTGGGCTCTGAGACCTGACAGGGCCTTACCCGAACTTCTGATATATCACATTAACTCGGCAGGTATATTCAAAGAATGCGGAAGGGATTTCATTTCCAGTACACCCGATTATTTTATAACAGGAACTATCAATAACATAGAGATATACAACGGAGTAAACTCAATACAGGCCCATCTGAATATAATCATGGAACTTAAAGATCGGAACCGGAATGTTGTCGTTTCCCACAGAATAGATGAAAAGAGAGATATAAAGAATTATGATGTGACATTCTTTGTGAAAACCTCGGGCGATATCATAAAAAAAGGCACCCATGAATTCATAGTTAAGATCGTCGACTATTTTACAAAAAATAAGGGATAGAGTTATCAAAACTGTTATTGCATCAATATTACTTGTGTTATCGTTCTTTTGTGCGGGAGCCTACAAAACATGGCTGAGCGGGGCACCCGAAGAACAGATGGCGACGGAAGGTGCTGACGACCAGCTTGGATACGGAAGGCTCTTTGTACCTTCTATGTCGCTGCCTGAATGGGAACCCGGCATAAAGATCTATAAAAGCGGCGAAGGGATCGTAGTTGACGGGGCCGCTCCCGGTAAGAGTATATTTCTGAAACCCGGAAGATATACCGCGCTTTACGGTTCATCAGAAGACCCGATAGACCTTGTTCAGAAACATTTCACTATAAACGAGCATCAGACCACTCTTTTACAGCCCGACTGGTCCGGTCTTATCGTGAGTGTTATCAATGAAAATATGGAATATGTCCGGATCGGTTATGAGATAATGCACCTTGAGACCGGGATCTCGGCAGGTTCAAGATACAGCAGAGAGGAAAGTAGTTTCAACGACATGAACTATACATGGGTCCTTCCGCCGGGCAAGTACAAGATCGTCAGACAGGGGGAGCCGTTCAACACTATCGTTAACTTCACCACTTTCGAATTAAAAAAGGGTGAACTTACTGAGATCGTTGTTGTGATAGATGACCTCCAGCGGTTCATAGGCTCCGGAGAGCTGGGCCTTCTAGAGAATTACAGTAATTCCAGAAATGACTGGTTCGACAAATTAAGCCTGAAAGGTTCTGTTTCGCTTTACAGCGACAATGCAGACGGCGAAGGAAAGAATTCAACTGATATAATTTCTCAGGCCAAGATCGACAACAGGCTCATTTATGATTCGAAACCCTACTATCTGAATTTCAGACAGTCACTTAATGAAGAATTCTCAAAGCTTGAAGACACTGAGGGACTGAGAGTCAGTTTCGATGAGATGACGCTCAGCAATACAGGCATATACTATTTTACTGACATTTTCGGAGTCTATGGAGAGCTCGGTCTGAAAACAAAAATATTCCCGGATTATAATTATGATATACCTGAGACCGCATCAGTAAGAATTGAGCACAGAGACGGATCACTTGAGGTGCTGTCCGGGATTACTGAGTTCAAGATATCAGAACCCATTTCTCCCATAAACACAAGTGAGAATGTTGGATTGAATTTTACTTTTATTAAGTCATCCAACTCAAATCTTTATTTGAGAACCGGATTCGGTTTCAAACAGGACTTTAACGAAAATATATTTCTCAACTCTTTATCTACGGATTCCCTTTATGTTTTTAATGAGCAGGAAGACCTGTATTCGAAAGGGATAATTCTTACTGCAGGAGCCGACTTTAATTTTCCCGGCAATATAACTTATACTTCAACGGCCGATTTCTTTTACAATCTGGACAGGTCAGATAATTATTTGATCGAATGGAAAAACGATGCCGCATTTAAAATATTCCGGTATGTCTATTTTGATTACAGTCTCAATCTGACTTATGACCATATAGCTGATTCTTCATCGAACTACTGGAAATACGATCATAAACTTGCCGTAGAATTCTCTTACTATTTAAACCGTTAGGACAATGATAAAAAAGACCGACATCAATACTCTGAAGGTTACAGGCGATTTCAGCAACGACATGATAAGTGAGTTTAAAAAGCATTACAATGATCTGAAAAAAAAATCCGTCAAGCCCGTTATCGATCTTTCAGAAGTAGAGCATGCAGGAACGCTGGCCGTAGCTTTTCTGGAATTCATATCACGAAATAAAAAAATCGAAATCCGAACAGGAGAAAGTCTCAGATCAGAAATCGATAAGTTCGCCAGTGAGTCGGGTTATGGAAACTCTGAGGCTAAGCTCTCCTTCTTAGACAGAACGGTTGTTACAGTCTCAGATTTTTTCAAAGAACTGGTAAGCTTTACGGTACTTTCCGCGGATATCTTTTATTACTCGATCGGATCGGTCTTCAATTCTTCCGGCAGAAGAAAAGGGTCCGTTTTCGAGCAGATGTTGTTAATGGGAAATAACGCTGTGCCGATCGTCGCGCTTTTGTCATTTTTGATAGGTCTTGTTCTTTCACTTCAGTCAGCAGCCCAGTTAAAGCAGTTCGGAGCCAATATTTATATCGTGGACCTGATAGTTATCGGAATGATCCTGGAAATGGGTCCGATACTTACTTCCGTTATCATAGCCGGAAGAACAGGTTCCGCTATCGCCGCAGAGATATCCACCATGAAGATCACTGAAGAGCTTGACGCCTTGAAAGTGATGGCACTGAACCCGCTCAAATATGTAGTTGCACCCAAAATGCTTTCTCTGACCGTATGCCTGCCGATCCTTACTATATTATCTAACTTGGTCGGAATACTCGGCGGTTTTGTAATAGGAATACTTTATCTTGATCTGAGTTTCGACATGTTCTTCAACCGTACAATTGAGGTTATGACTCTGTATTTCTGGTGGCAGAGCATGCTGAAAAGCGTACTTTTCAGCTGGCTGATCGTATTGATAGGAGCACATTTCGGTTTCAAGGTAAAAGGCGGGTCCGAAGCGGTGGGTAAAGCCGCGACATCTTCTGTCGTTGCCGCTATTTTCGCTATAATAATGACCGACGCTGTACTTAGTTTAATCTTCTATTTCGAGTGGTAAATGGATAATGAGAATGTAATAGAAATAAAAAACCTTACTGCAGGATTTGACGGCAGAACGGTACTTTACGACATTTCGCTTGAGGTCAAAAGAAATGAGATATTTGTTATACTTGGAAGCAGCGGTGGCGGCAAAACTACTCTTCTCAAGCATATTATTGGTTTGCTCAGGCCTGAAAAAGGCAGTATAAGTATTTTCGGAAAAAACACTCTTGAAATGGAAGTTGACGAATTCGAGAGCATCTTGAAGAGGATCGGCATGCTTTTTCAGGGGGGAGCACTTCTAAATTCGATGGAAGTGTGGGAAAACATCGCAATACCTCTTGAGCAGCACACAGATCTTGAAAATGAAGTTATTCATAGAATAATCAGGCAGAAACTTTCTCTCGTCAACTTGAGAGACGCTTATTACCTGCTGCCGTCCGAGCTGTCAGGAGGAATGAAAAAGAGGGTATCTCTCGCAAGAGCAATAGTGATGGATCCCGAAATTTTGTTCTTTGACGAACCGACAGCCGGACTTGATCCGATAACTTCGGCCGACCTTGATAAGCTGATACTGGACCTTAAAAAGAAGCTCGGTATAACTCTGGTTATCGTTACTCACGAACTTGAGTCGATCAAAAGGATAGCTGACAGGATAATTTACCTGCAGAAAGGAAAGAATATATTTTGCGGAACTATAGAGGAAGCTAAAAAGGCCGGCATCGAGGAAATTGACAGGTTTTTCGGCTGGAACAAAGATTAAAATTAAATCTGAAATACTGCATGAACAGTATCGTCACATCTGCTTGACTTTTATGCACTGTTTTATTATATTTGATACCCTTAATTAATGAATCGTGAAATAGCTACGGGAGCAAAGATAAATGTCGGGCAGATCAAAAAAATATCAGAATGAAAAAATAAGTGAAGATCAGTCGGTTTTTGAAGAAACTGTTACAATTGAAAATAACGAGACCGGATCAGATACAGAACCTGAACAGGAGTCAGACAGCGCGGAACCGCTTGAGGAGAAAATAGCAAAACTGGAAAGCGAAGCCTTTGAGTACAGGGATAAACTCATAAGAAAAGCTGCCGAGTTTGAAAATTACAAAAAGCGTACATCCGAAGAGTATATCAGACTTATAAACTCCGCAAATGAAGAACTGATAATAAAACTTCTTCCGGTACTGGACGACATTGAGAGATTTCTGAAGAATTATTCGGAGAATATTAATGCCGGAGATCTTAAAAAAGGTATAGACATGATCTTCGGGAAATTGAATAATATTCTCAAGAACCAGGGTCTGACTGAGATCGAAGTTAAGGACACACCATTCGATCCGGAATTGCATGACGCTATGATGACTGTGGAGAAAGAGGGTATTGAGCCCAACTTTGTGGTAGAGGAGTACGAAAAAGGGTACAAACTGAATGACAAAGTGATCAGGCATTCAAAAGTTATCGTTTCAAAATAGGACGGCCGCAATTTATGAACAAAAGAGATTATTACGAGATACTTGGCGTTGATAAGAACGCAACCAAAGACGACATAAAGAAAGCCTATAAAAAGTTGGCCCTGAAGTTCCATCCCGACAGAAATAAGGGAGATAAGGATTCAGAAGAAAAATTCAAAGAGGTCGGAGAAGCCTATTCAGTACTCTCGGATGACAATAAGAGATCTAAATATGACAGGTTCGGCCATGAAGGTGTCAGGGGCGGTTCAGGAGCCGGCGGGTTCGATTTCAGCGGTTTTAATTTTGGCGACGCCGAATCAATATTCGAACAGTTCTTCGGCGGAGGTTTCGGGGGTTCGTCACGCAGAAGAAGCTCGTCAGGTCTGAAAAAAGGTACTGATATTCAGATATCGATCAAGCTGACTCTTGAAGAAATTGCCGGAGAAACGACAAAAAAGATCAAGCTGAACAAATATGTTAAATGTTCCGGCTGCAACGGCTCCGGAGCTAAAAATATATCTTCCAAAACCAAATGCTCAACATGTTCCGGAACAGGTGAAATAAGAACTGTCCAGAGGTCAATTCTCGGTCAGTTCGTTAATGTTTCACCTTGTCATCACTGCGACGGAACAGGTGAAGTGATACTCGAGAAATGTCCTATGTGCTCAGGAGAGGGCAGAGTAAGAGAAGATAAGACCGTATCCGTAGCAATACCGGCCGGTGTAAGCGAAGGTCAGTACTTGACACTTTCGGGCGTTGGTAACGCAGGAAAAAGAGGCGGCCCGAGTGGTGATCTGATCGTTATAATTCATGAAAAAGAGCACAAATATTTCCACAGAGACAGGGAAAATCTCTATTATGACCTCCAGCTGAGTGTCCCGCAGGCAGTACTTGGAACCGACATCGAAGTTCCTGTGATAGAGGGCAAAGTGAAATTAAAAGTCCCCTCCGGGACTCAATCCGGCAAGAAACTGCTGCTGAAAGGAAAAGGACTGCCGGTTTTGAACGGCTACGGAAACGGTGACCTTATAGTCAGGATTACTATATGGATACCCTGCAAACTTTCAAAAAAGACCAAGGATATGTTCGAGAGTCTGAACGAACTTGAAGAACTTAAACCGAAATCGGCCGAAAAAGGATTCTTCGAAAAAATAAAAGACAAATTTTTTGAATGAAAGAGAACAGACCGATCATAAAAGATACTGAACCCTACAAAAGAGCATATCGCGGCTCAATAGCTGTTTTTGTCTTTGTTTTTGCGGCATTTCTATTCAGACTGTCTGTTGTCAATGTTCCGGAAATAAATGCCGGTGAGAATCTTGAAGAAATAAAAAGAAATGATCTGGTGAAAATCAGCACCGATCTGAACGAAAATGAAGCTGACAGTCAAGAAATCAGCACCGAAAAAAATATAATTAATGATTTGACTGTCACGCAAAAACTTGTTAATATAAACAGTGCTTCGGCAGAAGAGCTTTGTACTTTGAAAGGAATAGGAACAAAGACTGCCGGAGCGATAATAAAATACCGTAAAGAGAACGGCAGATTCGAATGCAAAGAAGACCTGATGAAGGTTAAGGGTATAGGAAAGAAGAAATACTCTGCTGTGGCTGATAAAATTATATTTTAAATAAAATGGAGTCATAAAAATGCGTTTCATATCAAAAAAAGGCGGCGTAATTCTTAAGATCGTAGCCGCGGTCGCATTTGTTCTTCTTGTCATTTCAATAGAATTACCGAGAAGAATGTGGAACGAGCAGGCGGATAGAAAAGAGCTTGCGAGAAAAAGGATGATCGAAATGTCAGACTGTGAAATTCTCTACATGCAGGAAAAAGGTTCATTCAGCAAAGATCTCAAGGAAGTTTTCGATTACGCTGTGAATTTTAACGATCTCAAATTAAATGCACCCGATGTTGATATTGAAATTCTTGACATCGATACTTCAAAGGTCAGAGTTTCATTTACACAGGTCAAACATTTCAGCGACCTCAATGTGCTTACTGACGGTACAACAAAACCTGATAATATCGAAGATAAGAGCAAATTCACTGAGTTTTTGGGAATTCTCGGATGCCCCAATCCTGAGATTATAATGGATTCAGATGCCGATCAGATAGAAATGTTCCTCAAGGATAACAAACACAAAGATTTCTACAGATCTCTCAAGGAGAAATACTATAAATCTTCGGAGAACGAGACAGAAGTTCTTTACAATGTGGGTAAATCGGTTACGATAGATCTTCTTCCAAGGAATCCTAAACTCAATCTGAAGGCTCAAAAAATAACTCTTTCAAGTCCGTCTCATATTGAGGCTATAGCGAACTATAAGGGTAAAAAAGACATTTTTTGGGATTTCATTTCAAAAGAGAAAATTACGATCTCTGTTGATAAAGATACTAACCTAGTAGAGCAGAAAGTTAATATGGCAAGATATGTTTTCTCTGATATTGAAAATGACAATACTCCTTATCTCTGCCCCAGCACTCTTGATCCTTTCAAAGTGAGTTTCAATCTCACAGCTAAAGTGGGAATGACAGTGACTTTCTTCAATAAAGCCAGTAAAAAAGTGGCAGCCCTGATCAAAGACAGGGAAGTAACAGACCTTACAGAAAACACTACTGTGAAAAATTACTTTCTGAACATTGTAAAGCTTAAATCGGAAAGAAAAGTTGCCGAACTCGTGAGGGAATATGAAATGGACGGCGATTCAACTTATTCAACAGACGAGGCAAAAAGAAAATTATTCACAAAATATTTCGCCGAACAGCTTAGAGACCTGGTTTCTAAGGACCAGTACGACGACAAGATCGAGAAATCTATCGACTCTCCTGATTATGAGTCTGAAAAGAATTTCTCAGAGACGAACAGGTTCAAAATACTGTTCGACTCCAATCCGGGTTCTGATGTTGCGGAAGAAATGAAGAAAGACACGAATATTAAATTTCTTACCGACATTGCTTTTGTGTATAATACAGAAATCATCAAAATTGACACGGTAAGCGTAAAAATCGAATCACCCATCAATGAGAACAGCACTTTCAAGGGTTATGAAAGAGGGTTGTTCCAGAAGAAATTCTTATTCGGTATTGAAGACGATGAGAATGCAGGTTATGTTGATAACGGTTCGCCAAGCTGGAAAACTGAATAACAGCTTCCGAATTCCTTCAGCAGCATAGCAGAAAGGGATCTATGGGGGCGATACCCGAAAGGGCATTTACTGCCCCTGTTTTTTTCATACGAAACGGAGGAAAACAATGTATCATGACCTGATCATCCACCCTTCAAGATTAGAACTCGTAGAAAGAGTTTTTTCTCCAGGATCTTCCAGCTTCAGAGAAAAAAAACTGACTTCATCAGATCTGGATTTCAAGATTGATACATCCGTGATCGAGAGCGGTAAACATTATGAATCCTTAAAATCAACCTTGAAAGGTCTTCTTGAGCCATTCATAAAAGAGCTTAGCGTTTTAAATATCGTTGTATTGCCGTCTTTTGTTCAATTCAAGGTCCTTAAAAGCGGCCCTGAATATACTGATCTTGAAGATTATATTAATTGGGAAGCTTCGAAGATCACGACTGATATACCGGATCATTACAGATACGGCATACACTATGACAGCTCAAGTGAAAATTTGATCATCGCCGTTATAAGAAAAAATGTAAGTGATTTCTTTTCAAATCTGATGAAAGATATCTATATTGAAGGTATTGAATTCAAAATAGGCTGCAGATATTCATTTTACGGTGATAGATCAGAGTTCATCCAGACAGACAGAACTATAAGGAAAATCTCTTCCTTCGAAAATGAGATCGAAGCTCCTCCGGCCGTCAGTAAGAAATCCGTTTTCATATCGGTATCATTCCTCCTGTTAGTGCTTGTACTTTCGGTATTCTATTATTTTAATCCTGCTCAGTTTAAGACTACTACAGGCTTCTGGGTCAGTTATCTTGTTGAAAAAACACCTTATACGATCTCAATCGACAGAAGGGAACCCGCACATGATCCGGTTGCTGTAAAACAAGTTCCGGTCCAAGCAGCTCCCGAAGTAACAGAACCGGATATTGAAAATACAGAAACTGAGGTCATAACGGAACAGGGAACTGATAAACCTATGAAGGAAACACCTGAATTCTGGGAATTCGTGACCGCTTTGTCTCAGCTCGAATCGGATTCGGTCGTTTTCATTAACAATACCGAACTAAGGATCCATACAAAAGATGCAGAAATTCTTTCAAATGCAAAAAAACTCGACACCGAAAATATTTACAACTGTGAAATAATAGAAGGCTATGCCGTATTTTCACATTCTTCCTTCAGTTTTCCCAATTCACGGTGGAGATCGAACTACAAAAAATTTGTTCAGGTTAAAGACAGCTATAACATAACACCGATCAAATATTATCAGAACATATTTAAGATCCAGCCTGCATCCAAATTTTTTGAATTTATAGATTCATTAAAAGAAAATAGCGTGGAATTCAAGAAATTCATAATCTCTCCAAAAGATGATTATGTTATGTTTACGGTGTATTTTGGTTAGAATAACGGGAGGAAAACTGAAAGGACGCATGATCTATTCTTCTGACAGCATCGGCCTCAGACCAACTACATCATTTTTCCGGGAATGGATTTTCAATGTTTTAAATAATCATACCGACATCGGTCAGGCGTACCTGCTCGATCTGTTCTCGGGTACGGGGATTGTATCTTTCGAATTTATTTCCAGGGGAGCGGCCGGATCCACTTGCGTTGAAAGAAACGGAGATCTGTGCTCACTCATAAAGAAAAGTGCCGGATCGCTCGATCTTAACAATATTAGTGTGGTATGTTCGGACTGTCTTTCGTATGTCGAGAGTCTGAAAAGATCCGGAAAATTTGATTTCAACACTGTTTTTATTGATGCCCCGTATCAGGATACTGAAATTACAGGAAAGATCATTTCAAAAATATTATCGATGAGCGATATTGCTCCTGAAGACCTGATGATCATTGCAGAATACTCAAGATCGAGCAAACTCGATTTACAATTCGGGCACGAAATTATCCGTTCAAAGACCAAAGGCAGCACAAAGATGGATATAATCAGGAGGAACATTGATTGATATAGCGCAGGAAATAAGAAATTCGTATAATACACTTTTCCCGGATTATTTTGTAGATCTGCTGAATTCTTCTCTAAAGGGAATAACGAAGTCGGAAATGACATCTGTGATCAGCAGAATGAACATGAAAGAAAGATTTCTCGAAAGTGTTAACAGTGTTTCCGGATCAGATGTATCTTCGTTAGACAAAGCATTTGACTCTCTTGGAAAAGAATACTGTTTCATCCTTCTTCTGAATGTTATTCTAAAGGATCTCGTACTAAAAAAAGAAGATCCCGGTCTTTCACCGATATTCGAGATGCAGATCTTTACGGCGTCTTCAAGTTATTTCCTTGCCAAATTATGCAAAGTCCCAAATCCTTGTCTCGCATATATTTCAGGATTAATGAGCAATATAAGTTATTTTTACATTGCCTCATCTCATCCCGAAGAATTCAGGAAAATTACCGAAAAAAATGACAACTCCATAAAAAGAATGACATCTGAGTGGGAGATCTTCGGTCTTGATCACGCTGAAATCTCATATATACTTTTAAGATCATCGGGGCTGAATTCTGAAATTACAGAACCAGTGCGATATCACCACCAGAAAACAATCCAGAGATCGATCGGGCCGGACAATAAGGAGAATTCTTCCCTCTGTATATATTTCGGATCTGTCCTTACCAATATCTTCTATGAAGATCTGAATCTTGCGACAGAATTCAGAAAAGACATAAAAAGCCTGATGAACTTATACTCCGACAAGCTCGAAGATATGGTGGATGAATCAGTGGATCTGCTTAAGATAAGTCTAAAGGCCCTCGGAATTAGAGGCATACATTTCCCCGGATATTTTAAGATCATAACAAGATTCGACACTCAGCTGGCCATGATAAGTTCAGAGTACGATATGACCCAGAGAAAAATCGCCGAACTCAACAGCCAGAACATTAAATATCAGAAAGTCCTTGAGGACAACAGCAGAAAACTCGTCGGCATAGCTTTACTTGACCCTTTAACAGGAGCATACAACAGAAGATACCTCGACGAAAAACTTCACGACGAATTTCTCAAGGCAAAACGCTACGGAATAAATTTTACTCTTATAAGTTGCGACATCGACCACTTCAAGAAGATCAATGACACATTCGGACATGGTTTCGGGGATACGGTCCTTGTAAAACTGGTCACAATAATGAAATTAACCATAAGAAAAACGGATTATATAGCCAGGGTCGGAGGTGAGGAATTTGTGATAGTCTGTCACTCTCCAAGCGGTTCAGGAGGATATTCTATAGCTGAAAAGATTAGGAGAGTGATCGAGAGCTCTATTTTTGAATTTCAGAGCAACATCGTTCCGGTAACTATGAGTTTCGGAGTTGCGGACTATTATCCCGAAGTGAAATCCGCTGAAGAACTCATCAGAATTTCTGATGAACGGCTGTATAAAGCCAAAAATGCAGGGAGAAATAAGGTCATAGAAAAATAGTAATTTACACTTGCCGTACTTATAATACCTTGATTATTATACCTGTAAATGTTATATTCCATTCTTGCATTTTAATTATGAGAAATTGATTCTATGAATATTCTTATCATAGGCGGCGGGGAGCTCGGATCTATGATCGCTGAAAGGCTGATCTTTGAAGGTCACGCCATTACTATTATTGAAAAATCCGAAGAAACTTCAAAAAAACTAAGTGAAGAACTTGATGCGATGGTCCTTAAGGGAAGCGGCATTGATGTTAATATTATTTCTAAAGCCAATATCGATAAAACTGAACTCTTTCTGGCGCTTACAAATGATGACAATGTGAACATTGTTGCCTGTAATCTCGTGAAAAGGCTGAGCCATTACAACGCTTACACGATCGCAAAGATAGAGAATGCATCAAGATATTTTTCCAACCCTGTCATTGAATCTGCCGATTTCGGGATCGACAATATGATAGCTACGAAACAGCTGACAATCAATAACATCTCTGACCTGATATCACAACCTGAGACATCTGAGATCATCAATTTTCATGACAACGACATTAAGATAATTGGAATTCAGGTCCCTGAAAGCTTTAAGGGTAACGGTAAGAAGATACATGAAATAACTTCTATCGATAAAGCATGGCGGAAAGTCAGGATAATAGCCGTTAAAAAGAATAACAGTGTTATAATTCCTTCCGGTAACGACATTATCCATCAGGGGAACAGGATTTTCATGCTGGGGAATACTGAATCTCTGCACACTATAACTCAGGAATATTTTCCGGCCGAAAAAAAAATAAAAAAAATAATAATCTTCGGAGGACATAGGATCGGAAGAGAACTCGCAAGAAGAGAATCTCTGCTTGGTAAAAGCGTTACTGTCGTGGAAGAGGATGAGACTATCTGCTCGAACCTTTCCGAAGAACTTAGCGGAGTTCTTATAATCAACGGGAGAGGGACGAACAACAGTGTCCTCAATGAACTCGAAATGAAGGATTCTTTTGTTGTATGCGTAACTGAAAGCGATGAACAGAATGTGATCACAGCCGTACTTGCAAAAAGGAACGGTGCCTTCAAAGCAGTTTGTAATATAACCAATATCGCAATAAGTCCGATACTTAATGAGATACAGGATATCGATTCGGTGTTCTCCACAGAGTCTCTTGCGCTATCCGAGATCCTGAACTATTGCCGCAGAGGCGAGATAATTTCTGTATATCCGCTGCCTAATCTGAAGATCGAGACCATGAAGATCAGGATATCAGAGGAACTTGAGATCCTCGACAAATCTCTCAAAGATATCAGCCTGCCCAAAGGAATGATAATTGGAGTGATACAGAGAGAAAACAAGGTAATAATCCCTTATGGCAACGATGATATCAGGATAAATGATCTTGTGATCTGTTTCATGCTTCCTTCGGCAAAGAAAGCGGCTAAAGCGCTTTTCTCAAAAACATCCGGAAAATGATATGAACTGGAAAACTGTTTTTAAAATACAGGGGATCCTGCTCATTATACTTTCCGCATCCATGATACCCCCTCTTCTTTTCTCATTATACTACAATTCCGGTGATTCTCAGGAGTTTCTGTACAGTATTCTGATCTCATTAATTACAGGTTCGCTGCTTTTTCTTATATTCAGATCAGACACCGACTTCAGACCCCGCGAAGGTTTCGTGATCGTATCTTTGGGCTGGATATTCGCAGCGCTTTTCGGAGCTCTGCCCTTTTATTTTTACGGTATGTCAGGCGGTAGTTATGTTGATTGCGTATTCGAGACGATGTCCGGTTTCACAACTACAGGCTCGTCAATACTGACAGATATAGAGATACTCCCTAAGGGACTACTGTTCTGGAGAAGCTTTACTCACTGGCTGGGCGGAATGGGGATAATCGTTCTTGCCATAGCAATACTGCCTATGCTCGGATTAAGCTCAACAAAACTCTATCAGGCCGAAGTTTCCGGTCCGATGAAAGAAAAACTGAGCCCGAAGATAAAAGATACCGCAAAAATTCTCTGGTACATCTATTTCGGCATGACATTTATTCTGACGATCCTTCTTATGATGGGAGGAATGGACCTTTTCAGCGCGCTCTGCCATACATTCGGGACGCTCGGAACGGGCGGTTTTTCAACTCTCAACAGATCGGTAGCTGGATTTGAAAGTCTCTATATCGAGATCGTTATTATTATTTTCATGTACCTTTCAGGCATAAACTTTTTCCTGCATTTCAGCCTGATCAGGGGAAGATTTTCTGAATTTTTCACCAACAGAGAGTGGCGCTTCTATACATTTATACTGATCGTCGCCGGACTGATCATTGCATCTGATCTTTATTTTTCCGATCTTTCCGGTGAAATTTTAGTTTCTCATCCTGAATTGAGTGACTACAAAAATGATTTCGGACTCTGTTTAAGACATTCCTTTTTTCAGACGGTATCTCTCGGAACGGCAACCGGATTCGCATCCGCGAATTTTGATCTCTGGTCCGATTTTTCAAAACTGATACTCATTATTCTGATGTTCATCGGCGGCTGCGCGGGATCGACTTCAGGCGGAATTAAACAGATAAGGTTTCTTCTAGTAATAAAATTCATTTTTAATGAGATCAGAAAGCTCACTCATCCCAGGGCTTTTTTTTCCGTTAAAATCGGAGATAAAACATATCAGGATGTCGTTATAAAAAATGTAGTGGCATTTTTCGTTATCTACCTGCTCGCTTTTGGTACGGTCACACTGCTTTTGACTTCTCAAGGCTATGATATAGTAACTTCCTTTTCCGCGTCCGTAGCTACAATCTCAGGTGTAGGCCCGGGTCTCGCCCGTGTGGGTGCCGTAGAAAATTTTGCGTTCTTCAACGATTTCTCAAAGATTCTTCTTACCTTCAACATGCTTCTCGGAAGGCTTGAGCTTTACTCTGTTCTGATACTAATATACTCATTATTCAATCCAAAAAAAATCAGATAGTGCTTTTGTCAAATTCAAAATGCCACAATTTATTTCACTTCTTGATATTGACGCCGAAAGAACTTATCTTTATCGGTGAAGTTAAAATCAAAAAACTGCAGGCTTAAGATTGAGCGGAAAGAAAAAAACATACAGAGAATTTTGCGCTATAAAGCGTAATCTGCCCGTTTTTCTGTACGACTGGTGGCTTGATGCCGTCTGCGGGGATGATAACTGGGATGTCTGCATCGTCAGGCCCGATAACGAAATAATAGCTTTCATGCCGTATTATTTAAAGAAAGTAATGTTTTTTAAGATCTCAACTTTACCCCAGCTGACCCAGTTCGTCGGACCTTGGATAAATTATCCTGAAAATCTTAAGGAATCAAACAGGTCGGAATTCGAAAAAAAAATGATGAACGAGCTTATAAACCAGCTGCCTTCATCCGATTATTTCGATCAGAATTTTCACTTCTCTCTGACCAACTGGCTTCCTTTTTACTGGAAAGGTTTCAGTCAGACTACCAGATACACTTATGTTATTGAAGACCTCGTTCATTCGGAAAGGGTTTTCGCCAATTTCAGTCAGGGCAAGCGTCAGAACATAAACAAAGCTTCGGAATTGGTGGAAGTGAAATATGATCTGGGCGCGGAAGGGTTCTATCAGCATCACAAAGATTCTCTGCTTAAGAACAAAAAACAAATATCCTATTCATTCGAACTGTTCAAAAGGATCTACGACGCTTCATACTCAAAAGAATGCGGCAGATCAATATATGCGGTCGATAAGAACGGAATCATTCATTCGGCCTTATTCGTTGTATGGACAAAATACAGCGCATATTACCTGATAAACTCGATCGATCCTGACCATAAGAATTCAGAATCGGCCTCACTTCTTACCTGGGAGATAATCAAATATCTTTCGGATAAGACCTACAGGTTTGATTTTGAAGGCAGCATGATAGAGGGGGTCGAGCGTTCATACAGGCAGTTCGGGACAGTTCAGAAAGCCTATTTTAATATCACTAAATGCAATTCTTTTTTCTATAAAATATTCAGAAGTATCAGAGAGTCATTGAGAAGTAATTAGCTTTCCTCAATTCCATTTCATGCTCAAAATAAACATTCCTGATCTCCTGCAGCTCTTTGACCGAAGACTTTTCGAATGAAAAATCTTCACTGAGTCCGAGATCCATCTCTGAATTGCTGAACCTGATGAAATTCTTGAGGCTGTTCCCTTTCTGATAAAACCTGAGTATCTGAAGTATCCTCAGACCGTCGATCTTTTCATTACAGGCGCGGATAAAGAGCTTTTCAGTCTTGAAATTTTTCCGGAGCGGAGCCCAGATATTTTCTCCGAAGTACTCTGAGATGAAATCATCGCTCGCGGTTTCCGCATCGTGCCTGAAAAGCTCCGGGAACAGCCTGCAGGTCTCCTCTATCCGGCTGAAAGCTTCCGTATCGTAGAACGGATAGCTTTCCCAGTCGCCGGCGAGCCCTTTTGTTACGGCGGGACCCGTCCCGAACGGCACTCTGTCGGATTCCCGAGCGGAAGGGTAAACAGTTTCGTCATTCCATATCAGAATATCCCCCGCCTTTCTCATCCGGTTGACAAAGTAAAAATCTTCGCCGGCTTCTTTAGGCGTAATTCCGCTGATCTTCCTGCATCCCGAAATCCTGAAACTGATAGCTGATCCGAGAGCAGTGAAAGCGTATGGGGAATTTATTTTGAACAGGTTGATAAGGTAATATCTCATGTAAAGCTCATAGCGGAGGATCGCCCTGTCATTATCTACATCCCCGGTAAGCGCATGATAATAAGGATTTGCCAGAAGCAGTGCCTTTTTTTCCTTCATGAACCGTTTTCGCACCGAACCGACAAATCCGGGTCTTATTCTTGTGTCCGCATCGAGGCTGATCACGATATCGCTTTCATCCGCGGTCTTATCTATCGCTTCGAAAAGTTCTTTCCTGGCATAACCGACACCTTTTTGCTTCCCTTTCCAGCCTTTGCCTTTTGATGCTCGATCAAGAACCTTAATTTTCAGGTCTTTCACGGACTTCAGGTATTCAATAGTTGTAATGTTGTTTTCACACTGTTCAAGATTTTTACGGTCACTCCACCATACATCGGGATTGTTTACGCACACCAAAACTTCAAAGTCTTTATGAGACTGTCCATTCAGATCTTCGATCAGATGCGGAAGGCTCTCAAGTTCATTCAGGGCCGGTATTGTAATGAAAATTTTCATGACCCCAAATTACGAATATTAGGTCACCTAATCAAGATTTATCTCATTATCATCGAGATAATAAAATTAATATCATTGAAATAAACTATATGTTTAGATATATTTCTCATCAAACAAGAAGGAAAAAGTCTTATGAACTTCAGAAAAATTTCTTATTTAATCCTGATATCCTTAATTTTCAGCCTGTCTTTAAATGCCGAGATCCCTCCGGGTTATTACGACAGCGCGACCGGTTCGGGTTATACTCTCAAAACTCAGCTGCACAATATAATTGACGATCACACAGTAGTATCATACGATGCTCTGTGGACGCATTTTCAATCCACTGATGTTGATAATTATTACGAAAACGACGGCAGCCCTCTTGACATGTATTCAGAGAATCCAGCCGGAAATGACTCCTATAACTGGACCTTTGTATCTGATCAGTGCGGCAGCAGTGGATATTCCGATGAGGGAGACTGCTATAACAGAGAACACAGTTTTCCTGCAAGCTGGTTCAACGATGCCAGCCCGATGTACTCTGATATTTTCCACCTTTACCTGACCGACGGATATGTGAATAACAGAAGGAGCAATTATCCTTTCGGTGAAGTAACGGCGGCTACATGGACATCAGAGAACGGTTCAAAGCTCGGTGCGTGTTCTTATCCGGGTTATACGGGAACTGTATTTGAACCAATAGATGAATTCAAAGGAGATTTTGCCAGAAGCTGTTTTTATATGGCGTCCAGGTATGAGGACATTATCAGCGGATGGCCGGGATCCGATATGCTGAACGGCTCTTCAGATCAGGTTTTTTCAGACTGGGCTCTGAATATGCTCATAGACTGGCACAATGCCGATCCGGTGTCGCAAAAGGAAATTGACAGAAATAACATAATTTATACCGATGTTCAGGGTAACAGAAATCCTTTCATTGATCACCCTGAGTATGTGTTTTCTATATGGGGAGGAACTCCGCCCGTTCCTTCAATTAGCTTTGATACAGCATCTCATCAGATTGAGGAAAATATCGGAACACTAACTGTTTATCTTTCGATCTCCGAAGCAATACCTGAAACTGTTACAGCAAATCTGGTTTTGACAGGAACTGCTGCGGATCTGGATGATTATACTATTTCAACAACAAATATCTTTTTCCCTGCAAGTTCAACAGGAAATCAGTCTGCTGTTCTTACGATAGAAGATGACCTTATCCCGGAAGATTTTGAGACAATAATCCTTACAATTGACAACCTGACAACTTCAAATCCCGATATCATCATAGGTTCGAACAGCCAGATCACAGTAACAATTAACAACAGTGACGGATTCGACGAAACACCTCCGGCAGTTGATACTTTTGAGGTGCTTAATGATTCAACATTCATATTAACTTTTACGGAGCAGGTCGATCCTGTAACTTCTCAACTTGTGACCAACTATGTTGTGAATAATGCTGTCGGAAATCCCGACAATGCACTTCTCGGCTATCTCGGTGATTCAACAAAAGTAGAACTTTCTTTTCCTGCCGCACTTCAACCTGGAGCTTACCAGCTTACAATAAACAATGTTGAAGACCTGAAGTCTAATGTAATTGCCCCCAATACAATAGTGAACTTCAGTGTTTCATCGGGACCCGGAAGCGGCTGGATAGAGGATTTTGAACTTGCGAACTGGGGGAGCTATTCAACAGGCACATTCACTTTATCAACAGGCGATTGGGACATACTGGATGTTTATCCTGAAACTTCAGCAGCAGCTTCATGGGAAGGAAGTCATGCCGTAAGACTTAATGACGATTCAGCGAATTCATCCGTTACTGCTCCTACGGTCAACGGCGTGGATTCTGTGATATTTTACTACCGTACCTTAAATCAGGAAGGTTCAGCTTCAACATTCTGGTTACAAAAGTCAGTCGGCGGAGGAGCTTTTACTAATGTTGTTAGTCAGACTTTCCAGAATAATTCTTATGCTCAGTTCGCATATAAAGTAAATGACTCGTCAGATAATATCAGACTCAGGATCCTAAACAACGATCAAACCGGACATTTGATCATAGACTATTTCAAAGTAGTGACTTTCCCTGCGGCAGAACCACCCTCTGCACCCGCTAATGTTTCAACTACAATAAGCGGCAGCGATATAACAATAACATGGGACGCGGTGTCCGGAGCTTCGGGATATGATGTTTACTCTTCCGACTCTCCGTATGACGGGTTTGCATGGGAAGATTCAGTTTCCGTTCCTGAATTTACCACAACCTGCACAGAAGCGAAGAAATTCTACTATATCGTAGCAAGTACGACTGCGAAAGCTCTTAACCCCGGTGAATCGCATGAGAGGTTTATAGAAATAAGAAAAAAATTGAAATAAGGAGAAATAAGATGGCTAAAATAACACTTAAAGGAAATCCTATAAATACGGTAGGAGAGCTTCCCGTAAAAGGAACAAATGCGAAAGATTTCAGGCTTGTTGACGGCAAGCTTAACAGAGTCAATCTGAAAGACTTTACAGGAACAAAACTTGTTCTCAATATATTTCCGAGCCTCGACACTCCGACCTGTGCGATGTCGGTGAGGCAGTTCAACAAGCTTGCATCCGAGCTTAATAATACTAAAGTTCTGTGCATATCCAGAGATCTCCCATTCGCTCAGTCAAGATTCTGCGGTGCCGAAGGTCTCGAAAATGTCATCACGCTTTCGGACTACGAAACAGGCGAATTCGGATACGATTACGGCCTTGAGATCACTGACGGACCGCTGGCTTATCTCCATTCAAGAGCGGTTATTGTGCTTGATGAAGATCATAAAGTGATCTATACGGAACTTGTGCCGGAGATCGCTCAGGAGCCGAATTACGACGCTGCTCTGAATGCTCTGAAGTAGTTTTATTATAATTACAAAGTACCTAAATTAAGGAGTCTTTAAGATGCAGATCGAATTTTATTCATGGGGAGCGGCACAGGAAGTTACAGGATCAAAGCATTTTCTACACATAGATGATACAATTTTAATGATCGACTGCGGGGCATTTCAGGGAAAAAGAGAAATTGCTGATAAAAAGAACCGCGAATGGGATTTTGATCCTTCTAAAATTGATGCGCTTATACTCACTCATGCCCATTATGACCACAGTGGGCTTATTCCTTTATTGGTCAAGCGGGGATTTAAAGGCAATATTTATGCGACTCCCGCAACAAGGGACCTTGCAGGACTTATTCTTACAGATTCTGCGCATATTCAGAAAAGTGATATTGAGTACCTGAAAAAACACAATCAGGATGATAATATTGTTATAAAAGAACCTCTTTACACCGATGATGATGTTCAAAAGGCAATGTCGTCAATTATTTCTATCCCGTATCACCGTCCTTTTCCGGTTGCTCCTGGTATTACTTTAACTTTTATTGATGCGGGCCATATTCTCGGCTCTTCTCAAGCTCTGATAGAAATAGAAAAAGACGGCCAAAAGTCCAGAATAGGGTTTACAGGTGACCTCGGAAGAAAAAACCTTCCGATACTTAGAGATCCCGACATTTTACCTGATCCGGACTTTTTATTCATTGAAAGTACTTACGGGAACAGGCTGCATGACACTGTTGACTTTGCAACCGACAAACTTGCCGATATTATTTCACGGACAACTGCACGCGGCGGAAAAATTATCATCCCCGCATTCTCAATTGAACGGACGCAGGAACTGGTTTACATAATTCATTTGTTAACGGATCAGAAAAAGATACCGAATATTCCCATTTATGTTGACAGCCCGATGGCTACGAACGCCACATCTATCTTTTCCGCGCATCCCGAGTGTTTTGACGAAGAAACCCGCGAGAATTTTTTGATCCATAACAAAAATCCTTTCGGATTCAATCAGCTCCATTATGTTCAGGACAGAGAGGAAAGTAAAGAACTTAACAAATTAAGAGAACCTGCAATAATAATCTCTGCTTCAGGCATGTGCGAATCCGGACGCATCCTGCATCATTTAAGAAACAATATCGAAGATCACCGCAATACGATCCTAATAGTCGGATTTATGGCAGAAAACACTCTCGGCAGGAAAATTGCCGACCGTCAAAAAACCGTAAGAATACTTGGAGGAGAACATAAGCTCAATGCCGAAGTGAAAATTTTGAATGCTTTCAGTGCTCACGCCGATTATAACGAAATCCTCGATTACTTAAGCAGCTTTGATCCGAATAAATTAAAAAAAATATATATGGTGCACGGCGAACCGGAAGCGCAGGAATTTTTGAAGCTAAAACTTATTGAGAAAAATTTTAAAACGACCATAATGGAACCGGGTAAAAAGTATATTGAAAATCACACTTGTCCTAAATAAATAATTAAAGCATCGACGGCGCCTTTTCCTGTTGTAAGTTACTTCGCAGTTTCCTTTTCTGCTCATGCTTTGAACGAACTCAAGTTCTTTTAGCCGCGTTGCGAAGTCGTTACTGCGATACTGAGAACCACGGTCAGAATAAAAGATCAGGCTTACCCGAAAAAGCTTTTTTACCTTCATTCAAATAATTGGTTTTTCTCGTAAATGTTTGTATATTACATACTAAGTAGAATTGGAGATTAAACAATACACAGAGAATTTAATGTTATAATCGAAAAGGACGAAGACGGCTATCTTGTAGCTTCAGTTCCGTCATTGAAAGGATGCCATACTCAGGCTAAATCACTTGATACGCTCATAAAAAGAATTAAAGAAGCTGTCGAATTATGCCTTGAAGTTGAACAACCGACTATAGTTGAGTTCATAGGTGTTCAGAAAATTACGGTTGAATAATGTCTGATTTCCCTACTCTCACATGCTCAGCATTAATTCGTGCTTTGAAGAAATTCGGATTTGAAGTTATCAGAATTAAAGGCAGTCATCATTTTCTAAAACACTCAGTACACAGCGGAGAAACAATCGGTATAATGATTCAGCCGTATTTCGAAGATATACGCGTTTGTTTCAGGATTCAGCTTATAAACTTCGTTCAGTAATTTTTTTACGCTCGGCATTCGTAAAGTAGTAGTCTTTCCTGATCCGTTCGGACCTATAAAGCCGTAAATACTTCCTTTCGGCACATTCAGCGTAAGATCGTTAACGGCGGTAAAATCCCCGAATTTCTTAGTCACACTTCTGATCTCTATCGTATTTTCCATAATACCTCTTTTACACAATTATTATGGAACAAATATAACCTTTATCCAAGTTCTTTGTCAAATTTTTACTAATTAAAAAAGGCCTCTATTATGAGACCTTTTTTTTCGTTGAGGAGACAGTGTTTAGTATTCATTCAGTTTGTGTCTGAATTTTGACAGTGTGTTCCTGAATTTGAAGGTGAAGTTTAATGCCTCTACGGCTTTTTTATCTTCAACTGTCATCAGTTTTTCTAATTTATCTATCTTCATTTTGTGCTCCTTTTTTTATCTGTTTATTTCAATTACACAGGTAATATAACTAATGGTTCGGAGCCGTCAAAGGTAAGTCCGACGAAATGCAGAAACGGGGGTGTGAAAGGTAGTAAAGATGCTATATGGCGAAAAGGACAGCTTAAGAATTTTACAGTATTATCATCTTATCAGTAACTTTTTCTCTGAAATAGCGGTCGTGAGAAACAACAATAAGAGTTCCCTGATAATCTGATATGGCATTTTCAAGTGCTTCTCTCGATTCTATTTCAAGATGATTTGTCGGTTCGTCAAGAATTAAAACAGAAGGTTCCGTCATCAGTATTTTTGCCAGAGCTGTCTTACTTCTTTCACCTATGCTAAGACCGGCAATTTTCCTGAACACCATTTCTTTTTCGATCTTTAAACACCCGAGAAGCGTTCTTGCTTTGGTCTGCAGGAGATTGTCTCCCTGCGTGACCTCTTCTAATAACATTTTGTCAAAGTCAAAATTTTCAAATTCCTGAGCATAATAACCGATCTTCACCGACGGCGACCATTTTAGCGTTCCCAGCTCCGGGCTTAAATTGCCTGTCAGTATCTTCAAAAGTGTGCTTTTACCGCTCCCGTTCTTTCCGCTGACAGCGATCCTGTCCCCTTTATGCAGCTCAAAAGAGAGACCGTCAATGAGATATTCGTCCGTAAATCGAAAAGAGAGATCTTCGACACTCAGAATAATATTACCGCCGGAGCTCTCACCGTCAATTGAAAACGAGCGCTTTTTTTCGATGAAGGGCTTTTCAGACTCCGCTTTTACGATCAGTTTTCCCATCCGGTTTTCAATGTTTTTAGCCTTTTGCATAGCATATTTCGCAAAGTTCGTGATGGAATTATATGTTTTAGCGTTACCTTCAGTCCCGGTGCTCGCCTGATGTGTTTCAGCCCAATGCTTACGGTCTGTATAAGCCTGTTTAAGCTGCTTAACTTTTTTGTTCGCGGTCTTCTGCTGATCAATCTTATAATTTAGATCCCTTTCTTTTTCCAGTTTGTAGAAAGAATAATTCCCGCTGTATTCTTTTAATCCGTCCCTGCCAAGTTCCCATATCTTTTTTGTACAGCTGTCAAGAAATCTGCGGTCATGACTGACTACTATGTAAGGTATTTTTAAATTTATCAGATATCCTTCAAGCCAGACCAGAGAATCCTCGTCAATATGATTGGTAGGTTCATCCAGTATCAGAAGATCAGGTTCGTTTATCAATAGTGAGGCTAAAGCAAGTTTAGTCTTTTCACCACCGCTTAAAGATGAGACCGTCCTTTCAAGATCATTATCACAGAATCCGAACTTTCCGGCGATCTTCGAAATATCAGCCTCGAAACTAAATCCGTCGAATTTTATGTAGTCTCCCCAGAGCAAAGCGATCTTTTCGTCATCAGCATAATCATCTTCACTTTCCGACAGCTTTTTGCGCAATTCCGCAAGCTCAGGTCTCGTATTAAAGTAATAATCTATCATCTTTAGGTCGTCATTAAAATCAAGTTCCTGCGGAAGATAAGCGATATTTCCTGCATTATTCCGGTATAAATTACCCTCAAAGTACAGTTTCCCGAGCAGGATCTTCAGCAGAGTCGTTTTTCCGCATCCGTTACTCCCGATCAGCCCGATCTTGCTGTCCTTATCAATTGAAAAGCTGATATTTTTCAATATCTCATTCTCAGCTTCTTCGTATTTAAAACTTATATTCTGTCCTTGTATATAAAGCATAGTTTCCTCCGTCCTTTTTTATTTCCTGTAAACAATATCGGATTTAAGTTCGGAATAATCAGGAAACCTATTGACGATCGTCAATTTATCCGTGCGGAACAAAAGAATGTGAAAACTTTAAGGTGCAGCGATTCTAAAATACCGTCAGGAATCCTAATTACCCATTGAATATATATTGATCATGACGACTCCTGCGGTTTAGTTAAAGATCATGAGTAATTTAAAGAAATAATCTGGAAAATACAAGAAGGATTTTATCTTTGATAGCTTGGCAAGATAAGATCGTTTTCTGGACTGGAAAAAATTCTGACATTATTTGCTCCTACTAATTTTTTAGTTAAATTTCATAAAGTTTTTTGTCAAGCTCACGACTCGTAACCGGATAAGCACAAAATAAAAAAAGCCCCGGGATTTTCCGGGACTTTTCGTTGAGGAGTGAGTGTTGAGGAGTATGACTTTATATTCCTGTTGCAAAATAATATAATAATTATGTTTATCAAAGCCTTGTCCGACGAAATGCATTATTTGCGGGATGAAATGCGCCACTTGAACTTCCTGCGGATTTTGCGTAAATTGTAACATAACAAAACCGGAGGCGGAAATGAAATATCTAAAAAAAATGACAGGCAGAAAATGCTATCTGTCGCCTATTAATATTGACGACTACCCGATATATACAAAATGGATGAACGACATGGAAGTGACAGAAGGTTTGGGCAATTACACTATGAACTTATCTTTCGAGACGGAGCGTGAAGTTCTGGAAAAGCTTTCAAAAGAGCACAATTATGCGATCATCGACCCGGTGAAGGACGAAGTCATAGGCAACTGCGGATTTTTTAAGATCAATCACCATGAACGGAACGCGGAGTGCGGGATATTTATCGGCAATAAGGATTATTGGGGCAAGGGTTACGGTACCGAAGCTCTGTCGCTGCTTCTCGCGTACGGCTTCGACTATCTGAATTTCAGGAATGTGATGCTTAAAGTTTTTTCATTCAACGAAAGGGCTATCGCGTCATACAGAAAGATCGGTTTTAAGGAGATCGGACGCAGAAGGAAAAATGTGATGGTCAAAGGCGTCGAGTATGATGACGTATATATGGATATTCTCGACGATGAGTTCCGGACAGGTAAGTTCTATATTAATCAGTAAATTTCTTTATTTCTTCCAAGAATTTATCATATGTTCTAAAAATCTTCTTGTGCAGTTCCTTTAATTTCTTCTCATTTAAAATGAAACTGTATGAGTGAACAAAAAAATGCCTGAACGACATAAAGTCAGCCAAATCTTCAGAGAGTTCCTTTGTTATCAATTTTTCTTTTACCGACCTTTCGATCAGCTCTTTATGCCAATATGCCGAATCATCAATAATAATATCTTTAGTTTTCAATGTCTGTTTTAAAATATTCTCAACTCCATTGTAAAAATTATGTATATATGTTGCAATTCCTGCCAATTCTAGCTTTGAGTGATTTTTCTTCATTTTCTCATCTTTAAGTATTACTATAACATTATTTAAGTTTTCAAGCTCAACTTCCAGTCTCAACTTGGAATTAGCCATAGATCTTCTCTCCCTCTTCCATGATAACTCTATTAATTGGATTTTTTTCATCCATATCTACCAGATCGACAGGCTTACTCAAGCTCATAAGAAGTTTCCCGTAAAATTCGAAGAACTTTGTGGGGATCAGACCCTTTATTCCAATATCAATATCATTAGCTTTATCATAGTCTGAAACAGAAGAACCAAAAAGATATATTTCTCTAATCTTGAACTTTTCTGCGAGTATTTTAATTTTCTTTATGTCCATTTTCTTTGACATATTGTTTCTCCGTTTCTCTTTGATCATAAATATAACTATATTTTCAATAAAATCAAAGTCTTCAAAAGATATAATCTCCTATAGCTTTTCGACTTTATAGCCCTTCTTTTTAAGCAGATCGGCTATCCCGTCCTTATCAACGATGTGCCCGGCCCCGACGACGACGAAGTAAGTTTTCTTTTTATTCTCTTTAAGCCATCCGTCGATCTTGTCCGTCATGGTTATGTTCCTGTCGTATATCAGCTTGTCATAAACCGGTTTGAGATCGGGACCGTCCTTCATCTCTTTGTTGATGATCTCAGTCATCTTCTTAACATCATCATCTTTCCATGCCCGGATCATAGCGCCAAACTTCTCATTGAAATTCCCGGTTTCTTCAAGAGAACTTTCAAGGAATTTTATCTGCAGCTCATCTGAAAAACCGCTTATGAGTTCGATTTGGAATTCCGCCGATTCAAGCTCAAGTATCTTCATTTTTTTAGCCGACGCCGCTTTTAAGAAGTGCATGTCGATACCATTGTCCATCTTATAACCGAGTTTCATTATCATCAGCTGCGGAATTGTCAGAGCAGCGAGCCAGGGTTTCATCATCTTTACCTGTGTAATATTGATTATCTTCATGCTGTCAAGGACTTCTGTGAGCTTAGCATAAAGTTTACCGTCGATAACTTTCTCAAGATTAGAACCGTCCATGTAGAGTCCTTTCTGCATGGTCAGCGTCTGTATCTTATTCTGATCAATATTGTTCATGTCAGCCTCAACTGCGAGATAGTCCGAGCTTTCGAACGCTTTTTCGATCTTGCTGCTCAAAGGGTAAATATCGTCGGGTACAACATGGATTGAGCCGAGAAGATATGCCGTTGAAGTTCCTTTTGTCGCTTTCCATAAAAAATTGCCCTTTTCCGCCCCGGAAACGGTCAGAGTAGTAATCAGGATCAGGACTAAAGTCATCTGTTTTTGTATCGTCTTCATAAATTCTCCTGTTTCGTTTTGCTTATGATAACTAATTTAACTTTCCAAATCAAGTCATTTTGCGTAAATTGTACCAACGGACCACAAAGAGGATAAATGGCGAAATTCATCTTCACCTGCAGCAGCGGATACGAAAATTTTCTTTCGGATGAACTTACAGCAAAAGGGTTCAGGATATTAGAGATACTTCCCGGATCCGTCCTTTCAGTTAAAGACGATGATAAGACAGGTAATACAGACGACTATTGTTTCCCTCATTTCTGCATGATCAAACCTCAGCTGATCGAAGGAACAACGGTTAACAGACTCGGTAAGGATATCGCGGAAAGATTCTTCAATATGAACAGAAATACGAAATTCGAGAACGGCTGGAATTTCCTTTCCTCTTTCGATCCGGAAGTCAAAGGACTGGGAAAAAGGGAGTCTGCAGTGTGTGAACAGGCACTGGTCGATCTTAAGCGGATCGCCGGTAAGATGGCGAGACTCTCCCAGAGGACTCTGCCCGCTCAGTCCGGAAGGCATGGCGGACTCTTTCTCTATTTCGCAGACTTCGGTAAAGTCTGGCTGTCAACGGAGTTCGTGTGGTTCGGGCAGAGGCGCGTCTCCGACGATCCGGCGGCGCCGTCGAGATCTTACCTCAAGATCGAGGAGGCATACCGCGCGTTCGGTTGTGGGCCTGAGTCAGGCGAATCGGTGTGCGATCTTGGCGCGGCGCCGGGCGGATGGAGCTACAGCGCGGCAAAGCGCGGCGCAAGGGTTACAGCCGTTGACAACGGCGAACTGAAAGCCGGAGCAAAGGGAAATTTGAACATTGCCCGCCTTGCCGCGGACGCGTTCACTTTTGTACCGGATAAAAAGTTCGACTGGCTTTTCTGTGATATGGTCGAGCATCCAAATATGGTAATAAGGCTTTTAGAGAAGTGGATAAAGAACAAATGGAGCAGAAAATTCATCGTGAACTTAAAATTCGGCCGCGTCGATCCCGTACATCTCCTTGAAAAGCTTAATTCGCCGGAGCTCATCCTTAAAAAAAGGTGCCTCAAATTCGGCATAAAACACCTTTATCACGACAGGGACGAAATAACGGTTTGCGGAATTCTGGAATAATTTTTTTCTTGTTTTAACACATCTTTTCATCCAGTAAAAGACAATGAACCTGCAAAACAGGCAATACCTTTGAAAGATGCCAAGATATCATCTAAAGTGCCTGTC
>DFZN01000058.1:13650-21316 GCA_002382735.1 bacterium UBP11_UBA4055 | reverse complement strand
CCGCATCCGCACTCCTCGTAAGGATACTCTATCGCTGCGTGAGCGGCAGCCAGTCTTGCTATCGGTACTCTGTAAGGCGAGCAGCTTACTTCGTCCAATCCTATCATGTGACAGAATTCTACCGAATCGGGATCTCCCCCGTGCTCTCCGCATATACCGATATGGATATTCGGATTAGCTTCTTTAGCCGTTATGATGCAGTGCTGCATCAGTTTGCCTACGCCGTCCCTGTCTATCGTCTGGAAGGGGTCTTTCTCATAAATGCCCTTGTCAACATACTTCGTTAAGAAGCTGCCGGCGTCATCCCTTGAGAAACCGCATGTCATCTGCGTAAGGTCGTTGGTTCCGAAACTCATAAAATCGCAGAAAGGAGCGAATTCGTCGGCTGTCAGAGCCGCTCTCGGCACTTCGATCATAGTTCCGATCTTGTAATCCACTTTTCCTTTTGCTCCGAGCTCTTCGGCAACTGCTTCGATAATATCTTTAACTATCGTGTACTCTTTCAGTATTCCCGTCAGAGGAACTTCGATCCACGGTTTTGAATCTTTTACATTCAGAGCTGCTTTGAAAACTGCTCTTGCCTGCATTTTAGCTATCTCGGGATAAACTATGGCGAGACGGCATCCCCTGAATCCGAGCATCGGGTTGAACTCGTGGAGGCTGTCGATCGTGTGCTTAAGCTGTTCGACCGTAACGCCTATCTCTTTAGCCACGCCTACGATATCCTCTTCCTCTTTCGGCAAAAACTCATGCAGCGGCGGGTCGAGAAGCCTGATTATCATCGGCTTTCCTTCTAGGGCTTTGAACATTTCCTCGAAATCTTTCTGCTGGTAAGGCTCGATCTTGGCGAGCGCTTTTTCCCTTTCTGGCGTAGCTTTGGCCACGATCATCTCTCTTACTGCCTTTATCCTTGAAGCCTCAAAGAACATGTGCTCCGTCCTGCAGAGCCCGATGCCTTCAGCACCGAATTTTACCGCTACGGCTGTATCGTGCGGTGTGTCAGCGTTGGCCTTTATTAGAAGTTCTCTGAATTCGTCGGCCCATTCCATCAGCGTTCCGAAATCGCCTGAAAGTTCAGGATCGACTACCGGAATAGATCCGCCGTAAACCGTTCCCTCGCTTCCGTTAAGAGTGATAACATCGCCCTCGTTGAACACTTTGTCGCCGAAAGCCAATGTTCTGTTCTCTTCGCTAATTTTTGCGTCCGAACATCCGGCCACGCAGCATTTTCCCATGCCTCTCGCTACTACGGCGGCGTGAGATGTCATTCCGCCTCTTGCAGTTAAAATACCCTGCGAAGCGTTCATTCCGATAAGATCTTCCGGAGATGTCTCGTTCCTGACAAGAATGACCTTTTCGCCTTCCTCGTTCCTTTCGTGAGCCAGATGCGCGTCAAAAACGATCTTGCCTACTGCTGCGCCGGGTGATGCGGGAAGTCCTTTGCCGAGAGGCGTCATCCCTCTTACGATCTTCATGTCAAGCTGCGGGTGCAGAAGCTGGTCGAGCTGAGCGGGTTTTACCCTTAATACTGCTTCTTCTTTACTTATCAGCTCTTCGCCGCACATATCGACTGCCATTTTTACGGCTGCCGCGGCTGTTCTTTTTCCGTTCCTTGTCTGGAGCATCCAGAGTTTTCCTTCCTCTATCGTGAACTCCATGTCCTGCATATCTTTATAGTGCTTCTCCAGACTGTCCCTGTATGATACAAGTTCGTCGTAAACAGCTTTGTTCTGCTTTTCCAGAGTGTCTATCGGCTGAGGTGTCCTTATACCTGCAACAACATCTTCGCCCTGGGCGTTCATCAGGTACTCGCCGTAGAATTTATTCTCACCGGTGCTCGGGTTTCTTGTAAAACATACTCCTGTTCCGCTTGTTTCGCCTTTATTTCCGAAGACCATCACCTGAACATTCACGGCTGTTCCGGCGAGGTTTTTAAGGTCGTTAAGTTTTCTGTACAGAATAGCCCTGTCGTTGTTCCATGATCTGAAGACCGCTTCGATCGACATGTGAAGCTGTTCGTGAGGGTCCTGCGGGAATTTTTTGCCTTTTGCCTTTTCGACCGCGTTCTCGAACCTTGTGATCACCTCTTTAAGATCATCGGCTGTAAGGTCAGTATCGAATTTTGCGCCTTTCGCTTCTTTTACGGCATGAAGTTCTTTTTCAAAAACCTCTCCAGGAACTTCCATGACCACATCGCCGAACATCTGAATGAACCTTCTGTATGAGTCATATCCGAATCTTTTATTTCCTGTTTTTTTGATGATCCCTTCAACCGACACATCGTTTAGCCCGAGATTAAGCACTGTGTCCATCATTCCGGGCATCGATGCGGCTGCTCCCGATCTTACCGAAAGAAGAAGCGGGTCTTCGTTGTCGCCGAGTTTCTTGCCCATTTTTTCTTCGACGGCTTTAAGATGCTCTTTATATTCGGCGATTATCTCATCCGACATCCTGCTCTTTCCGTCTTTGTAATAATCCTGACACGCTGCTGTTGAGATCGTAAATCCGGGAGGAACCGGGATGCCGAGTTTTGTCATCTCGGCCAGATTAGCTCCTTTTCCGCCGAGTACTTCCTTCATCGAGGCGTCGCCTTCGCTGAAATCGTAAACGAATTTGTTTGTCATTCTTCCACCTTATTTTAATGTTTTTGCAATCGTTTTCAAAGCGTGCGGAATTTAAGAAATTCTCAGGTCAAAGTCAACACAAATAATATTATAATTTCGTTGAAGTTTCTTAATATTTATGTTGCTTTTTCAGTTTTTTTTCGTTATCTTTGGGAGTTCGTTGCCGCAGGCACAAACTATTTAAAATAGCTATAATTTTTTCAAAAAGGAAGGTAATCGTATTATGATGTATGTAGGATATCGTTCCAACAAATCACTCAACGAATATCTCAAAGAAATCAGCAGGGAAAACCTTCTCACCGCTGATGAAGAGGTCGAACTGACCAGGATCATGAAGACAAAAGGCGTAAAGGCACAGAAAGCAAAAGAAAAAATGATAAAGTCGAATCTCAGATTCGTTGTGTCTGTGGCTAAACAGTACAAAAATCAGGGTCTTAGCTTCAACGATCTTATCAATGAGGGAAATCTCGGTCTGATAAAAGCCGCTTCAAGGTTCGATGAGACGAAAGGCTACAAATTCATCTCATACGCAGTATGGTGGATCAGACAGTCGATTCTTCAGGCTCTGGCTGAGCAGTCAAGGGTCGTAAGGCTTCCGTCGAACAAGATATCCGTACTGAACAAGATACACAAAACAAGGTCTGCTCTGCAGAACAAGTTCGAAAGAGAACCGACCATGGAAGAGATCGCCGGCATCATGGACACGACCGAAGACGAGATATACAACACATTAAAGATATCCGGACAGCATCTTTCCATCGACTCGCCGATCAAGGACGGAGAGGACAACAGACTTATCGATGTACTGAAATCCGACCAGTCTCCGCAGCCTGATTCCGAGATTACGGACTTCTCGCTTTCGGTTGAGATCGAAAGGGCACTCGCCACACTTTCAAAGAGAGAAAAAGAGGTCATTACGATGTATTTCGGCATTGACCGCTATGAACCGCTCACGCTTGAGGAGATCGGCCAGGAACTTTCTCTGACAAGGGAAAGGATCAGACAGATCAAAGAAAAAGCGCTTCAGAGATTGAGGCATAAATCCAGATCGAAGACTCTCAAGATGTATCTTGACAGATAACTTTTAAGCCGGAATTTCCGGCTTTTTTTATAACTTGACTTAAAAATTCTAAAATCTTACATTTCACCGGTTAATAAACTGCTCCGAGTTCCGCTGTCTAAGGGTCATGCCTATGGCGCGTAACCGACGGGTTGAACCCGAAAGAGTTCAGCCTCCCGCGTTTGGAAAGGAGAAAAATTCAGCAGCTGAATACTCATTCCATTCGCATATAGTTAAAAACTAAATGTGAAGGAGAAACAAATGAAAAAAATGACCGCAATGATGCTGGGGCTTCTCATCCTGGCTTCCTCTGCTTTTACCGAAGATAAAGAACCGGTAAAAGTGATCCTCTCGACGACCACAAGCACTTATGAAACAGGTCTTCTGGACTACATGCTTGCGCCGTTCGAGAAAGAGAACAACTGCAAGGTTCACAGCCTTTCTCTGGGCACAGGAAAAGCAATTCAGGTCGCTAAAGACGGAAATGCCGACCTGATCTTAGTTCACGCGAGAGCAGCCGAAGACCAGTTCGTGGCGGAGGGATGGGGCGTGAACCGACAGGATGTCATGTACAACGATTTTCTTTTCATGGGCCCGAAAGAAGATCCCGCAGGCATAAAGAACGCCAAATCGGCAACCGAAGTTTGTAAAAAGATCGCCGAAGCGGAACAGCCTTTCATTTCAAGAGGCGATGATTCCGGCACTCATAAGAGAGAAATGTCGTTCTGGAAAAAGCTGAAAACAAAACCGGAAAGCGGAAAGGATTCATGGTACATGGAAGCAGGTCAGGGAATGGCCGCGACTTTGAAGATCGCCGATGAAAAGAACGGCTATGTCATGCTCGACAGGGCTACTTACAATTTCCAGAAAGAGAACACAAGACTTGTGCTGCTTTACGAAGGTGATGACGAACTTTTAAATCCGTACGGAATGATCGCTGTAAATCCTGAAAAATATCCTTCTGTCAAGTACGATCTCGCCATGAAAATGATAGAGTATTTTACTTCCGAAAGAGGACAGAAAATGATCGCCGACTATAAGATCAAAGGCGAACAGCTTTATTTCCCGAACTTTAAAAACCCGAGAGCGGCAAAATAATTGGACTATATTTTTGGCGGAATATCAGAGGCCATGCGCCTGATCGTATCCGGAGACGGAGAGTTCTGGAGTATAGTCTGGCTATCCGTTAAGCTGAGCAGTATTTCGACGCTGCTGGCATCATTTCTGGGCGTGCCGGCGGCGTTCTTTCTTGTCCTGAAAAGGTTCAGGGGACGGGACATGATCATAACGATATCAAACAGCCTTATGTCCGTTCCTACCGTAGTAGTCGGGCTTTTTGTTTACGCTGTTCTTTCGAGAAGAGGTCCGCTTGGCGATCTTGCGCTTCTTTTCACGCAGGTAGCGGTCGTTATAGGTCAGACTTTGCTGATACTGCCCGTCGTTATATCTCTTACTGTGTCAACCATAAGGGCTCTTGATAAAAGCGTCAGAGAGACAGCTTCGTCTCTGGGCGCCGACAAAAAACAGCAGCTTATGATCTTTTTTTCCGAAGCCCGCTTTGGTGTGGCTGCCTGCCTCATCACCGCATTCTCGAGGGTTTTCGCAGAAGTAGGTGTCTCGATGATGCTGGGAGGAAACCTGAGGAACTATACGAGGACAATAACGACCGCCATCGCGCTTGAGACGAGCAAGGGAGAGTTCGGCCTGAGCATCGCGCTCGGTATAGTGCTTCTCGCCGTCGCTTTCGCCATAAATTTCACCTTCCTCAAGTTCACTAAACTTTACAGGACGGCCGAATGATGTTCCTACTGGACGACACAAGGATCTCTTACGGGAACTTTACGCTTGACCCCGGTCGGCTGGAACTGGAGAAAGGCCGCATTTACTGCCTGACCGGACCGAACGGTTCAGGCAAATCCACTCTGCTAAAGATCATCGGCCTACAGCTTAAACCGTCAACCGGCTCGGTTGAGTTCGACGGCGAAAAGGTAAACCGGGCGGACGCGGAAAAGCTTCTTAAACAGCGCCGGAAGATCAGCTTCATGCTTCAGGACAGCAGGCTCTTTCAGCGCTCCGTCTATGACAACGCGGCTTATGCTCTCAAGATCAGAGGCGTTTTGCCTGCCGACATCACAAAACGGGTAAACGAAATGCTTGAGCGTCTGGAAATCGGACACCTGGCCAAGAGGAGCCTGCAGGGTCTTTCCGGCGGCGAATCCCAGCGCGTCCGCCTCGCCCGGAATCTGGTTCTGGATACCCCCGTTTACATTCTTGACGAACCTTCCGCCGGCCTCGACACACGCGGCAGAGAACTTTTAGCTGACATTCTCACTTCGTACAACAGGGAAAAAGGCTCGACGATCATATTCTGCTCGCACCATAAAGAGGAAGCGTACAGAATGTCGCCTGAACTGATAGCTGTCATCGACGGCAGGGTCTCGAGTATCCCGCGCGAAAATGTCCTTTCAGGCTCGGCAGAAAAAACCGGAGACAGGCTCTACCGCTTCTTCAACGACAAAATAGATCACCTCTACTTTTCATACGATCACGAACAGAAAGGCAAAGTCAGCCTGGCCATCGATCCCGATGAAATAATCCTGTCCTTATCCGAAGTTCACACATCTGCCCGTAACTGTCTTCCCGGCACAGTTCAGTCGATAACAGAAACTCCATCATCGGTTCAGCTTACGGTATCAGCCGGCGAAGATTTCACAGTCCTAATCACCAAGAACTCCCTTGAAGAAATGAAACTCGCCAAGGGCAGCCCCGTCTATCTTCTTTTCAAAGCCACAGCCGTAAAAGTCGTCAATTAATTGTGGCAATTCGCCTAAAACTTTCTTACTTTCCCTCTTGTATAAGGAAGGAAAATGAAACTAAAGAGCCTTATAAATATCTCTGAAACTTATTTCAGGCACAAGAACAGCTTCAGGCTGCAGGTCTTCACCGTCTTCTCCCTGATGTTCTTCCTGCTTTTTTTCATCATATCCTTTTCATCGACATTCCATTCGACGATAAAGAAAATATTCAGCTCGGACAGCAACACTTTTATTACGATCGCGCCAAAAGAGACCGACATCGGGGTTTTCAAGTTCAACACACCATCGTTTTTCGGGAAGGGAGATCTCGGCGATAAAGACCTCGGATTTTTCAATTCGCTTGAAGGCGTGACTGAAGCGAGCCCGACATACAGCCTTGACGCGCCTGCACACATGAGCGGACAGCTCTTCGACTTTGGCTACGGGACTGACCTTTCGATATTCGGGGAGGACAGGCCGTTCAAAGGTCTCTGGTACAGTAAAAAAAATACCGATAACATACGCTCAATTGCCTCGTCCAAGCTGCTCGACATTTACAATTCAAGCTTTGCTCCCGCGAACGACCTGCCTAAAATGACGGAAAAGATACTTGTCGGCAGAAGGTTCGATCTCAAGATCGGCGAAAGCACGATAAGTTCAGGCACAGGCAAATCGCACAAGATGAAGGTAACGGTGATAGGTACCGACAAAGATGTTCCCTTTCTCGGACTGACGATACCCGAGGTCACGCTCAGGCAGGTCGCGGAAAAGATAGGTGCTCAGGTTACTCTGGCTAATATAAAGGTCTATTTTAAAACTTCGGCCGATATGATCAAAGGTTCGGACATTATTGAAAATAAGGGTTACCGGATACTTGAGAACGAGAACGACATCTTCAGAACGATCAACAGGTACATATCCATGCTCGATTACTTTCTGTTCCTGCCCATTGCGTTCATACTTCTCGTGATAGTGCTTTTCGTCCAGAATCAGATCAGGTACATGCTTCTCTATTTAAGACGCGAGATCGGTATTCAGATGGCGATCGGAGCTTACGAGAACGATATCATCATAATCTGGCTTTTCCAGTACGCTAAATATATTTTCTACGGGCTCATAGCAGGCGCGGGAACTGCTTTCGTGCTGATAAAGCTCTTCATTCTGGCGAATGAGAATACGGTAATTTC
>DFZN01000058.1:0-13608 GCA_002382735.1 bacterium UBP11_UBA4055 | reverse complement strand
CTCTCGAACAGTACCAGCGCGGCGGCTACGGATGCGTTCAGCGATTCGACCCCGTTTTCAAGTTCAATGCTGACAATATCGTCGCATTTCTCTTTTACAAGGTGCCTGAGACCTTTTCCCTCGCTCCCTATCACAATGGCGGCCTTTTTTGTAAAATCGTAGCCCTCGAACAGCGGCCTGCCGTCCATGTCCGTGCCCGTGACCCAGAACCCCATCTCCTTGAGGTATTCCAGCGCCTGCACCACATTCTTCACACGGCACACCTTAAGCTTGAATATGTTACCGGCGGACGCACTGACGGCTGCATCGGTCACGGAGGCCGAATTCCGCTCGGGGATGATGAGGACTCCGCATCCCGCCGCCGCCGCGGACCTGGCGATCGCTCCCAGATTGTGCGGATCTTCGATCCCGTCGAGCACGACGGCACAATCTTCCGCGCCAAGATCGATCTCGTCGAGCCTTGCGTACCTGAACTCCGACACGAACGCGGTTATCCCGCCCGCTTCTCCCCTGCCGGACTCAGGCGCGAAATCGTACCTTATTTTCTTCTCGCGGCAGAGGTTTACCATCTCCTCGATCTTGGGGCATTTCAGTCCTTTATCGATGACGATCTTTTCGATCCTTGAAGGATCTGAACGGAGCAGTTCGATGACCGCGTTCTTTGATGTGATCTTTTCAGTCATTATTTTAAAAGTTTAAGCCCTTTAATTATCCTTTTCATTCCTTCCGCAAACCTTTCGTTCGATGTGGCGAAAGAAAATCTGATGTGCTTGTCGCTTCCGAAAGCCGACCCTGTTATCGATGCTACTTTGAGCTCAGAAATGAAAAAATCGCAGAGGTCATCGTTGGTCTTTATAATCTTATCTTTGAATTTTTTACCGAAATAAGACGAGAAATCGACAAAAAAATAGAAAGCTCCGTCGGGTTTATAGCAGACAGTGTCAGGTATTTTTTTTATCAGTTTATATCCCGCGTCCCTTCTTTCTTCGAATATCTTTCTCATTCTTTCGATCTCAGTCTGATCACCGAGCATAGCCTCGACCGCCGCTTTCTGTGCTATAGAATTCGGATTGGAAGTCTCATGGCTCTGGATCTCGTCGCAGGCTTTAATTATCGCCGCATTGGCAACAGCGTATCCTATCCTCCATCCCGTCATAGCGTATGATTTACTTACACCGTTGATGGATATCACATTGTCCTTAATGTCTTTTATCCTGAGCATGCAGAAGTGTTTTTTATTGTCGAATATCAGTTTTTCATAGATCTCGTCGAAAATAATGTAGAGATCATGTTTTTTTACTATCTTTCCGATCTCTTTGAGCTCTTTTTCCGAATATATCGCACCTGTCGGATTCGAAGGCGAGCAGAGAATTATCATCTTTGTTTTTTTACTGATCGCTTTTTCGAGCATCCCGGGCGTAACTTTAAAAGAAGTCCTTTCGTCCGTTAAAATATCTACAGGTTTGGCGTCCGCGAGTTTTACAAGCTCGGGATATGAAACCCACGCAGGCTGAGGTATCAGTACTTCATCCCCTTTTTCACATATTGTCTTTATCACATTGGAAAGTGCGTGTTTGGCGCCGTTTGAGCAAATTACATTCTTAGGGGTGATCTCAACATCAAAATCTTCTTTATATTTCTTTACGACCGCCTGTTTAAGTTCAGGTATTCCTCCAGACGCAGTGTATTTTGTAAAATTGCTGTTTATTGCGTTTATTCCGGCCTTTTTCACATAATCCGGTGTAGGAAAATCCGGTTCGCCTACTGTAAGTACCACAATATCTTCGCCTTTTGCCTTCAGCTCATTCGCCATTGCAGTCACAGAAAGCGTCTTGGAGGCGGTAACTGTTTCTGTTCTTTTCGCTAATTTCTTCATATTCTCACCTTCAGCGTTAATTATTAACTTCAGGCATCTATTTTAACAGCAGAATTGTTTAATTGCAAGTAATATTTTTATATTAATATTCACCCGATTTAAGTAATGCGGCCAATAATGCGGCCAAAAATAATCATTATTTACTTTGAAAATAAGCTTAAACTTACATATATTCCACAGTAACGGTCTATAAGGAGAATAAAATGGTTTCATACAAAAGAGAAACAATAAGATCGGGCATAACATTCGGGTCGGCGCTCGCTATAGCGATCTCCTGGCACGCCAATACTTCGATAATCTGGGCTATCATTCACGGTCTGCTTTCATGGTTCTATGTTATTTACTACATAATCTTTTATTAGCACGGAAGTCCATTGGAACATCTGATTATTAAATATTTACTCCCGACATCGCTTCTGATCATGTTGTTCCTGTCATGCACTCCGGTGGGATATTTTTCGTCTTCCCCCAAAAAAACTTCTCCGGCAGCGACTGGGGATGATGTAATGCTGCTTATTGAACAGGGCCGGTTCTATGAAGCGGAAAAAGAACTTGTGCCCCGAATCGTCTCGAACCCCGATGATCCGCTTCCTAAAAAGCAGCTGTCACTCGTGTATTTCAAGACAGAGAATTACCCGTCCGCCGAGAAGCTTATAAGGTCGCTGATGCAGTCGGACCCGGAGATATTCTCGATGGTGACGGAGAATTTTGAGTTCGACCTTTATTACATATTCACCACTTCACTTATAAGGCAGAATAAGCTCAATACGGTAGTTGAGTATTTTTATCTTGTTGCCGACAGGGACGGTTTGTCTAAAGAGAACAAGCTAAAATATGACCTTATGCTGATCGAATTCGATTACCGCAGCGAACGGCTTGATTTAGCGGACGAAAGGATCAGGTCAGTACTTACCGAACATGAACTTACGCAGGATCAGAAACTTAACCTCTACTACCTTCTGTCGTCTTCCGAGATAAGATTGAATAAATTAGATTCGTCACTTGAGAACGCGATATTTCTAATCCTTAATGACTACGACTTCAAGTACAGCAGAAAAATTAAAAGACTTCTTGACGGAATAGTCAACAACGCTACAGAAGATCAGCTTGAAAGGCTCAGACCAAAGATAACGGACGGATACCGTGAACTGGCGGCCAGGTCTGTGGACAATACCAGCCTGAAGGACAAGATTCTCAGAGCCGTGAACACTCTCGAAAATACTGAAGTCACTATTGAGATGAGGGAGAATGGCAATAACGGTTCGTACATAAACTACATAAAGATATTTCCCGACAAGGACATAACGGCCATTTACATCAGCTCAAAAGATTCGATAAACTATGTGAACCCGCCATTATATGACGGAAAAACGCTCACACTCAGAATACCGGGAAAACAGATACTGTCAAAGGAAAATTCTTCTGCCGCACCGCCGGGTTCAGGTGTCGAAAGCCTAAAATGGGAATTTGTAAACGACACGCTTGAACTTAAAATAAATCTTACTGAAAACCTGAATATTACTCTGGAAAGATCTTTCGGTGAGGAATTCGAGAAGAACGATAACCTTAAAGACAGGCATTCTCTTAAAATAAATGTCTATCTGCCTGAGCAGACCTACACTCAGGCTGCCGAACCGGATGACGGCGGTACCAAATACACAATAGTACTCGACCCCGGACACGGAGGAGATGATCCGGGAGCTTTAAGCGTAATGACGAAAAATGACGGCGGCAGATATACAGAAAAAGAAATGAACCTGATGCTGTGCAAAGGGCTCAAACAGTATCTCGAGGAAAGAGGTTACAGGGTGTTTCTGACCCGCGACGGCGATTATTATCCGAGCCTTCATGAAAGGAACAGAATAGCCCAGAACAGGAACGCGGACATGTTTTTATCAGTTCATCTGAATTCAGCCTCTTCCAAAAATAAAAAATACTGGCAGTCGGACAGGTATTACGGAGCTGAAATGATCGTGAGGAACTCACTTGGAAAAATGCCGGAGTTCATAAACTTCCAGGCCGGGAACAGGCAGGAATGGATGAAACTAAGAGAAAAAGCACTCGAGCAGCATGAAAAACTGTCGGATATTCTTTCAAAAACAATACCTGGATCGCTTGAAAAACCTTTTAATGCGAAAAGGAAAGTAAAGCCTAAGAACCTTGTCATATTTTCGGGAATGACGATACCTCATGCGCTTATCGAGGCGGGATTCATAATCAACAACAAAACTCTGAATTATCTGCTTTCCGACAAAGGCCGGGACGATTTCTTTGAAGGTGTTTACAACGGCGTTGAAGAGTATAGAAAAGGAGCTTATTAGAAAATGACAACTGAATTAACGAACTGCAATATAATTAATATCGGGGACGAGATATTGTCCGGCCACACGATCAACACGAACGCGTCTTTCATTTCTTCGGCCCTCTACGATATAGGATTATACACAAGAAGAATATCCGTGATCTCCGATGATGCCGGAGAAATAGTTTCCGAACTTGAAAAAGGAATGAAAGACGCTGAACTGATCTTCATTACGGGCGGGCTCGGTCCCACCAGCGACGACATAACAAAAAGAACGCTCTGCTCTTTCTTCGGATTTGACCTGGAATTCAGGCACGACATATGGGAACATATACTTGAATTATTCGCAAAGAGAGGGATAATACCTGACGAAGTGAATAAAGAGCAGGCGCAATTCCCGGCTTCCGAGAGGGTCAAATATTTAAAGAACACTGCCGGTACAGCGCCCGGAATGCACATTGAAACAGGTGAAAAACACATTTTCATCATGCCCGGCGTCCCCAATGAGATGCGGACGATGATGATGGATGTGATCCTGCCTTATCTTAAGCAGGATTTCTCAGGCGATCTGTATTACAGGGATATAAATACAACCGACATCCCCGAAAGCTCCCTATATTCAATGCTCTCGGCGGAAAAGGACTATCCTTTCGGATGCCGTATAGCCTACCTGCCCCAAGGCTACGGGGTCACTGTCAGAATAAAAACAACCGGCGACGGGTCAGGCAGGAAACTTGTTGACGATGCGGCGGAAAGGATCGCGGAGCTGGCAAAAGACCGCATTTTCGCGCACAGTATCGTCAGTCCGGCGCATGAGCTCGTCAGGCTGCTAAAGGAGAAGAAAATGACGCTTTCATCAGCGGAAAGCTGCACGGGCGGTCTTTTTGCCTCTTCGGTCACGGATGTGCCCGGGTCCAGCGCCGTTTTTTCTGAAGGCTATATTACATACTCAAACGACAGCAAATTCAGGATACTTTCGGTAAATCCTCAGATTCTGGTCATAAACGGCGCCGTCTCAGAAGAGACCGTATCGGAGATGCTTGACGGAATGCTGGCGGTAACAGATTCGGATATTGTCTGCGCAGTATCGGGCATAGCCGGACCTGACGGCGGGACAGAATCGAAGCCTGTCGGAACAGTTTACGCTGGATTTTGTTCAAGAACAGAACCTGAGAAATTCATCCGGAAGTACAATTTTTCCGGCGACAGGGCTACAGTCAAAAGAAAGGCCGCAGACAAACTCGCGGTGGAGATGGTCAAATTCCTCGGGAGATCATGAATTGGCACAAAGAGATAAAATATATTTTCTGTCCGACCTTCATTTGAAGCTGGATAAAAAACCTGAGACCGAAAATTCAAAGAAAAAGCTTTTGTCTTTTCTCGATTCTATTGAGAACGATGCTAAAGAGATAGTGCTTGCCGGTGACTTTTTTGATTTCTGGTATGAGTGGCTTTATGTTATTCCCTCTTTCCATTTCGATGTCCTCTACAGGCTGAGATCTTTGACCGACAAGGGTATTAAAGTAACTTATATAGCCGGTAATCACGATTTTATGCTCGGTAGTTTCCTGACTGAAAGTATCGGCCTTAACTGCGTTCGTGAAAATTACATTTTCGAAGAGGACGGGAAAAAATTCTTTGTGTCCCACGGAGACGGACTGGCCGCTTCGGACGGAGGGTACAGGATATTAAAGGCAGTTCTCAGATCAAAGGTAAGCAATTTCCTTTTCAGAACGCTCATACATCCCGACCTCGGCATATTTCTCGCTAATCTTACCTCTAAAAGCAGCAGAAGATACAGGCACATCGACAGATCTAAATGGAAAAACGAATATTTTGATTTTGCCGCGGGTAAGATCAGAGAGGGATTCGATTTTGTCGTACTCGGACACCTTCACCTTCCCGAGATCAGAGGATCAGGTAACGGGGTTTATTTAAACTCCGGCGACTGGATAAATCACTTTTCATACGGATCATACTGCAACGGTAAATTAACTCTTGAGAATTACGATGAAAAGAAAGAATAACAATTACTTAAAAATAACTCTTCTCGCTCTGGCATGGGGCATCGGGCTCTCAATAGCCGGCGCACTCGTACTGTATCTTTATCTTTCATCTCTGATCGACGAACTGCCGCAGTTCGAGAGGCTTGAGAAATACGAGCCGAATCTCATTACGAAAGTTTATTCATCGGACGGAGTGCTGATAAAGGAATTTTTCTCCGAGAACAGAAGCCCCGTAGATCTGGACTCTATTCCTTCACATGTAATTCAGGCTCTTGTCGCGACCGAAGACAGAGAATTTTTCAACCACTGGGGATTCAATTCAAAAAGAACAGCTTCAGCGGCTTTAATGGCTATACCGAGAAAACTTACAGGCAGGAATGTTCACGGAGCCTCAACTATCACTCAGCAGCTTGCAAGGAACCTTTATAACGAGATCGGCTTCGAGAAAAATCTGGAGAGGAAAATAAAAGAGCTACTCACTTCGATACAGCTTGAAAGAATGTATTCAAAGAAAGAAGTTCTGGAAATGTATCTCATGCAGTGTCTTTTCGGTGAAGGAACATACGGTATTCAGTCAAGCGCGAAGATGATGTTCGGAAAAAACGCCTCCGAGCTTAAGACGGAAGAATCCGCGCTCCTTATCGCACAGTTGAAAGCACCCGCCCATTACAATCCGTTCAAGCATCCCGAAAGAGCTTTAGAAAGGCGAAATCTCGTTCTCTACAACATGATGGTGATGGATTTTATTTCCCGGGACGAATATGATTCTCTGAAGATGCTCCCTCTTGAAGTCAGAGTGATACAGGAGACTTTTGAAGGTATAGCCCCGTATTATACCGAACATATAAGACAGCAACTGAGGGACAGCAAAAAGAAATGGGGGCTCGATTATCTCAAGGACGGTCTTACTGTCCAAACGACGCTTGACACCCGGATCCAGGCTGTTGCGGATTCGATGGTGAGAAGGCATGTTCCTATACTGAATAAAGAGGTAAAGGACAGATTCATCAAGGACAAATGGAAAGGCCTTAGGAAATATGTCAGGGCGAATTACGATTCCACAAGGTGGAATGAAAAGATGAATGACAGCCTGATGATAGATTCTCTCGCGCATGAAAAACTTGAGCCTCAGATCGCCCTTATCGCCATAGACCCTTCGAACGGTAATATTCTTGCTATGGTGGGCGGAACGGATTTTAAAGTCCATAAGTACAATAACGCTCTTCAGGCATGGAGACAGCCGGGATCGATCTTCAAGCCGATCGTATATCTTACCGCGCTTGACAACGGTTATTCTCCCGCAACGACCCTTATAAATCAGCCTGTAGTCGTTGTCATGCCTGACGGATCAAGATGGCAGCCCGGAAATTACGATGTCGAAAATCTGGGCGGATATATCTCGCTCAGAGAAGCTCTGAGGCATTCTCTTAACCTGATCTCGGTCAGGCTGATAATGGAGCTGATCACTCCCAAAGAGGTGATCACTTATGCGAAAAAACTCGGGATTGATACAAGACATGTGCTTGCGGTGAACTCTATCGCTCTCGGTTCGGGCGCGGTGAGGCCGATAGATATCGTTACTGCATATTCGACGATCGCGAACAGAGGGACTTACATAAAACCTCTTGATATACTGAAAGTCACAGATAAGAACGAGAACACTGTTGAACAGAATTTTCCTGAAAGATCTGTCGCGATATCTGAAGAGACAGCATACCTGATTACGAACATGATGGAGGATGTTGTGGATAACGGTACTGCCAAAAGATTAAGATGGCATCACGACTTCAGGTACCCGATAGCGGGCAAGACAGGAACGACAAACGATTTTACGGATGCGTGGTTCTGCGGTTTCACGCCTAAGATAGCCGTCGTCGTATGGGTGGGCCTGAAAGACCCGACTTACAAGCTTGGACCGGGCGCGACCGGATCGAATACGGCACTTCCGTTGTGGGGGGATTTCGTTACTATGGTTTACAAAAAACTGAAATGGGGAAGCGAGGATTTTATAGTGCCTGAAGGAATAGTAGAAATAGAAACATGCAGAGAGAGCATGAAACTCGCAGGTCCTTACTGCCCTAAAACATATATGGAAAAGTACAATAAGAATTATATCCCGACCGAAAAATGCGACATTCATACCGCAAGGAACATCAACAATAACAGCCGCGGCGGAAGGTATTAGTCGGACGACACATACTTGGGAACACCTCTCTCCTTCTCGATCCTGCACAAAATAGAACGCATTATCCTTAAATAAAGTTCCTTTCCCAGAACCTTGTCTTCGATCCCGTAATCGAAATTCGGATTATCGTTTATTTCGATCAGGCACGGTTTGCCGTCAATATCCTTTATGTCAACACCGTACAGGCCGTCCCCGATCAGAGAACATGCCCTTACGGCTGTATTTATAATATATTCGGGAGCCTTATCCACGGGAACGGTCTCAAAATCTCCCGTATGAAGAGCTTCATTATCCTCGCTGGCCCAGTTATATATCTGCCAGTGATCTTTAGCCATATAATATTTACTCGCGAACAGAGGTGTCCCGTCAAGAACTCCTATCCTCCAGTCGTAGTCGGACTTCACGAATTCCTGAGCCACTATCAGGTCCGAGGTTTTATACATCTGTTCAAGCTTTTCCTTCATTTCCTCTACATCTGCTACTTTATACATATCTTTAGAGAAACTTCCGTCAGGCTGCTTTAATATGACCGGAAAAGGGATATCGAAATTCTGATCCCAACCTTTCAGCCCTTTAGTCATCATTCTGGTCTTCGGGGTAGGTATTCTGGCTCTGTTCATCCTTTCGTAAAGGAACATTTTGTTCGAGCATCTCATTATAGACCACGGGTCATCTATGACGACAAGGCCTTCCGAATAGGCTCGTCTGGAAAAAAGATAAGTATGGTCATTTACGCTTGTTGTTTCTCTTATGAAGAGAGCATCAAACTCCGGAAGCCTGTCGTAATCCTCTTTCGTTATGAACTCAGTATAGAATCCGACTTCTTCAGCGGCTTTTCTGAACGCTTCCATCGCAGGTTTGTCTGAAGGCGGGTACTTTTCTTTGGGATCGATCAGGATGGCGAGATCGTACAGGTAATTCTTCATTCTCTGTTTATTAAATCTTTTGTGACTGAAATATTCTCTCGCATACTTTTCTATATCAGATTGAGCTACCGACCTGAGTGATCCTATGGGCATCGGTGCTATCTTCCTGATGCTCCAGTCCTTTGATCTCGCAAAAGACACCCTGAGGATCGGGGATTCGAAAAGCTGATATATCTCTTTTGCCAGCTTCCTGAAACCTTTGACCGTCGAATGGCCGAAACAAATTATCAGGCTGAAATAATTGCCCTCTTCATCCTTCAATGATTCCTGTATCAGATCATCGATGTTATCTGTAAAATTTCTGATGACGGAGAGATTCGTAAAATCTCTGATAGTGGTTACATTCGGCATTGCCCTGTGATCTCTTGCCGAAGCCAGAAGCGACACATAGTAACCGAGACTCTGGTACTTGTATGAATTGCACATGTTGAATACACGGGCGTTGGGAATGTTCTGGAATCTCGGTCCGGTGATATACTCCTTTGCCGAGATCACATCCGCACTGTCTATTTCGAGCGACCATTTTGAAGGATTGTCCACCACGATAAAATTCCTCATAGCCGATATTGAACCGTCCGCATTCGCATGACCGTTCTCAAGGGCGATCGACATTCTCACAGCATCCTCACCGGTCCCGTAGTAATCCGGAAGTTTTTCTCTGACTGAAAAACCGTGATCCGTGTACCACCTGACCAATGCCTGATTATCTGCGTCGGCTTCGAGTGAAATTGAGAGGAAACCCCTGAACCCTGCGTGCTCCTTAATCTTTTCAATCAGCTCGTGCCCTACTCCCTTTCCCCTGTACTCAGGCATGACCGCTATCGAGAATATTCTCAGAGTTTTCCTGTGTGGATAAAGTATGGCGTCCGCGATCTGTTCTTTTTTGTTCCTGACTTTGGTCTCCGCCACCCACACTTCCTGGAAGGTGCTTATGATCGACAGCCGTAAAGATTTGGAGTTGTTCTGCCTGTGTGGAGGAAAGGACAGCTTCTCCACGGTCTTAAGAAATTCAAGATCGCTTAATTGTGCTGTCCTGAAAGTTATTTTCATTTAAGATTTCCGTTTTTTGAATGTATAATACGCTTTTCAGCGGAATATTCAAGTTATATTTTAAATAAAAAACCGCCTGTAATTCAGGCGGCTTTGACCTTTGTGGAGATGAGGGGAGTCGAACCCCTGTCCGAAAAAGCGTCCGAAAGGACCTCTACATGCTTATTCTGCCTTTGGATTTAACCGCCCAGGCTCCCGACAGACTTGGCACCAGTGCGGCGATCCTGATTTATCGCGCTTTAATCCCTCAGGCGAGGATCAGAGCAAACCAGTTCAGGATGGCGCCCATCCGCCAAAGGAACTGGAACTCCGGCGGTGAACGAGCTGCCGTTTATTAGGCAGCTAATGCGTAATTAGTATTAGCATTTATTGTTTTCACAGGACCTTTAACGATTTACCCGTGGTTATCGGCATGCAATCCAATCCAACGATCAATCCCGTCGAATCCATAAACACCCCCGTTGGACAATTGTAAATATAGTGTAAAAAAATTGAATATCAAATATTAATCGTCATATAAATCGCTACCATATTTCTCGAAGAACAACTCTGCGCAGCATTAATTAAATAATACTATGAACATCATTTTGGCCGGCGGGTAAAGATCGTCAAGAGTTGTTCTTCTCAAAAAAAGGTCGCGATTTCGGTTTACTTCAGCTCATTCAATTGAGATAAAAGATCAGGTATGTCTGTCTTAACAGTTGACCATATATGCTCAGTGTCAACATTGAACAGCCTCGTTTGCTGCATCGATTATATGGTTTAGCCTTGAAATGTCATCGGGATACATATTCGATCCTGCGCTCATTCATCACTTTATCTATAAAATATCTGCTAAGATCGCCTTTAGTTCTCAGATCTACTTTTTTACCTATCAGATGTGATAATTCTCTTTGTATTCCAATAAAAGTTATAAGTCCCGGTGTGCAGCCCTTTTCAAATTCAATTAGTATATCTATATCGCTGTCCTGTTTCAATTCGTCTCTAACTGCAGAACCGAAAAGCGATAAAGACTTGATCTTATATGCCTTGCACAATCTGTCAAGTTCATTTTTGTCGATATGATCATAAAGTCTGAACATTACCTGCTCCTTTCCTCCATATTACAATATACAAAATTCTTCTGTGTAAATCAATTAGTTACTTATTTCTTGCCTATCTCAGTCATTTTTCTGCTGCTTTTTCCCTCCAGTTTAGTCTTATATTTGTGATATAACACTTCTTGGGCAGACAAATGTCACTATTTCATCAATAACATTTTATTTGTATGCCTGATCCCGTCAGCTTCAAGAGTGTAATAATACACACCTGAGTTCAGATTGCTTCCGTCGAATTCAACCGTATGATACACGGCGTTCATTGTTCCGCTTAACAGCTGAGAAACAAGCTGGCCATTTATGTTGTAAACACTCAACTTTACATCAGCTTTCTTAGATAAAGCAAATTTTATCTGTGTTACAGGATTGAAAGGGTTCGGATAGTTTTGGTAGAGAGTTGTGACTGTTGGAACACCTGAAATGTCTTCGATCCCCGAAGTTGCGTCAAAACTTTTCACCCATATATTGCCGTCCTTTACTCCAGCCGCAACAAAACCGTTTTCAAAGGCTCTGACAGCTTTAATGCCTTCCGGCACGAATGACCAGTCCTCGATCAGCCCGGTACCCGTATCAACGATCTTGAAAACAGTATCGTTTCGTTTGTTTTTATAAAGGTATTCATTGTTTCCGATGGAGTAAATCCATTCGATCATATCCCCGTTTGAAGAGGCCGGATATGGGCCAATTGAGTATTGTAAAATCCCCAGACTGTCGTATTTTCTGATATAGTTATTTTGAGAAGAATATTCACCTGAGATACAACCACCCTCGGGCGAATATGAAACGGATGAAAAATATTGGGAATCCGACCAACCGATATCATAAAAATGCTCCCATAATACATTATTTTCAGAATCAATACAAATAAAGTAAGACAGTTGTTGGAATATAGCATTCGAAAAAATTCCCGATAATATTGTTTGATTATCCGCGGAGACGGCTAGATCATTTATGTAAAAAGAATACTTGGAAAAACTTATCGTATCAGGGATCAAGACATGGTCGTAACTGCCCGTGATATTGTTGTTGAGATCAATCACGAAAATTTCTGATGCACCCCCTGTTCCTGTCCATGCACTTGGATATCTCGTTACAAATGCCATCGGACTTTGAATAGGGGAAGTTTTTATTTTTGTGCAATTATATTCATCATCGTTATGCGCTAAATATTCGATAGTATCACGGCCTGTTTCTTGGAAATTTATCAAGAGGGCACTTATAGGGTCATACCAGTATGTTCCGTCAAAGAACGGTGAAAAAATGTTGCCCGATAAAGTATAGCCATTCTCAGTGATTCCTATGCCTGTAACGCTATGGGTAAACAGATGACCATGATCTTCTGTATCTATTAAATTGCCCGTAGCATCTAAGCGGGCGACTTTTGTAACGGGTGAATGAGTGAGAGAATCGTCAGTCCAGACACCTTCGTTGGGACCATTGGTGTAATATGCTACGAGTATCTCGCCGGTATCGGTTATATCTATCCCGACCGGTCCATCATCGTCCGATTCGAAAGGAATCAGTTTCTGCCACTGAACAGACTGAGCAAAAAGGGAGATCAAAAATGCCGAACCAAATAAAATATTACATAAACTGTTTTTCATAACATATCTCCTGAATTTAATGTTATTTCACCATTAACATCCGCTTTGTCAAAGATTTTCCGTTAGCTTCGAGTTTGTAGTAATATACTCCGGAATTAAAAGCATCTGCATTAAACACGACATTGTGATTGCCTGCTTTAAGATCGCTTTCAACAAGCTTAGTAATAACCTGTCCTTTAACATTATAGACTGTCAGGTTCACATGATCTTCTTTAGCCAGCGAGAACCTGATGTTTGTGGAAGGATTGAACGGGTTCGGGTAGTTCTGGTATAGCCTAGTTGTTCGAGGTAAAGCAGAATCTTCATCTATCGAAGTCGGATCGTATTCATAACAACCAATGTCAGGCACAGAATCCCTCAGATAACCCGCAATGTCGTAAAAAGGAACATCGTCCGTCCATATCCCCCCGTCCCTCAACGGTGAATTCTCCTGTATCATCCAGTTGTTGTCAGGATCGCAAAAGTAAGGCGAGTCCGGATCGCCGGAGTTGTTTGATGAGAGAGTGATATTGTTTGATCCTGTATATTCGAAGTCTAAACTACCTTCAATCGCGCAGTTGTC
>DFZN01000043.1:183163-212155 GCA_002382735.1 bacterium UBP11_UBA4055 | reverse complement strand
GGAATTCCTTTAAATCTGCCGCTCAAATACCATTTCTCCAACGGGATTCCTTTTCTAACACCCCTATAATCACTGAGCTTTGTAATTGTCGTATTACCTTCGTATTCTTTTTCAACAAAACAAATTTGGTCTCTTCTAAATAATTCCAGATCCATTAAAGTCCCGTCATGAGTCGCAAAGACCAATTGAGCATTTTTTGGATTATTCTTTTTACTGTGAAACAATTTGATAAGCATCCGGGTAAGCAGAGGATGAAGTCCTTTGTCGAGTTCGTCAATGACTATTATACCTCCGAAGGTTAAGGTATCGATTATTTTCATCCCCAAAATAATCAGCTTTTGAGTACCTAGTGATTCCTCGTTAACATCAATTTTTGAAATTCCGAATTCCTTTCCTTTATCGAACATTCTGTGGTAAGTCTGTATATCATATTTATTTTCTCTTCCATCAATTCCAAGCGATTTGTTCATTACACTACTCCACAGGAGACCCGAATTTAAATCATCTCTATTATTATCTATCATTTCGTAATCTATTAATCCTGTATCTCCGCAACGAAGTAGTTTTTTTAAATTACTATTAAGCTTCGAATCATTAATTTTATACTGTAAATCCTTTTCTATATAACTCAAATCTAAATCTTCAGTATTAAATACCGCCGTTTTGATATTTTTTCTGAAAGACAAATAAACTTCATCCAGATATTTGATTTTGTTCGAGGCAGATTTACTTAGAAATAATTGATTCTTTAACAGGTTAGCTTCAATTTCTTTTTTAACACCTCTAAAACTTTCACCGTAAGATATTTTATCTTGTTGCCTGATATATAGTTTTGTTTTTACTCCGTTCGGATAAAAAAATAAAGATTCTTCTACTATTCTTTCTCTAGTAAATGAAACTGAATACAAATACCTTGTTAATGAACTAATGCCATAGAATTCGATCTCGAAACTTGTAGGTTTATCTTGAGTCTCAGAATCAAACATGTAAGGGTCATGCTCATAAATCGGATGATCGTGCTTATAATTGTCTGATTCGCATACCAAATCCTTAAATTCATCTAAAGCCATCAGTATATTACTTTTGCCTGAAGCATTTCTTCCGTAGAGGATCAAACTTTTTAAAAGGTGATTATTATCGACATGAAATGTATTATCCAGCAAATCTTTGCCGTCAATCCGTTTTACGGGCCTAAAATCGACAATAACAGGTTCTTTTATCGAACGGTAATTTTCAATTTTAAAAGATATTAACATGGCGTGCTCCATTTTAATTGCAACAGTTGCAAATATAATGCAAATGTTATGATTAGTCAAGATTTATTAACAAAACTTATAACGAACTCCAACTGCTGATCAGTTTCTAATGTGCCCGGCCTGACATTTCTGACGGTCATTATGGCGATCTCCGGCGCTATGCCGAATCTGACAAGCGTGCAGCCCGCAACTGTGCCTGTTCTTCCGAGTCCACCCATGCAATGTATAAGTATATCCTTTCCTGACCTGACATCGTTTAAGATCATATCTGTAAGTTCATTAGCCTGTTCTTCTGTCGGGATGCGGAAATCTCCGATGGGCGAGATCACGAAATCCATACCTATTGAAGAAAGATACTCCCGTCTTTTCGCGAAATTATCCTCTCCGTTCGTGAGGTACTGGAGTTCGTCCTCCTCCTGCAGGCAGTATATCTTCGTTATTCCCTGAGCCTTGATCGAGCGGAAGTCGTCGAACCTGTCCGAACCGTAGCCGGGAGCCCGGCCCATCCCGATCCTGCCTGTAATTCCGGGAAGCGATATGAAGTCTATTTGATACATGCTAACCCAGCTCCCTGACATCGCCGTTCCGCCTTGTGAATCCTGTTCTGTCGAGGTATTCCATTATGGGCACGACATATTTCCTTGAACTGCCAAACAGCTCCGATATCTGACCTATCTTAAGCGGTCCCGACCTGCCGATCTCGTTCTTTATCATCTCCTTGCCCTTCTCGAGAACTTCTTTCGATATATAAAATTCATCATCTATCTTCACGAGCTCACCTTTCGAGGCAAGCATTCCCGCGTACTGCCTGACATCCTTTAACGGCAGCCTTAACTGTTCCGAAAATTCCTTCACTGTCCTCGGATTGAAAGCATCCTCTTTGAGGTCTTCCGTTATTGCGTCGAGCGCGGACTGCATTTTCGGGTCGATCTGCACTTTGAACTTCTTGAGGCTGACAAGGTTGTTCGCTATGTCTATCCTGTTCTGCGACATTATGCTCAGCACCGCGTCGAAGAGATCAGTATTGAGTATCGGCGAGATCTTGGTTTTCAGCTCCTCCTTGCTCATACCGTCTTTGTGCGTAAATTCCGTATGGAACCTTTCAAGTATTTCCGAAGCTTTGACCTGAAGGGCTTCGAAATTAGCCTTATGATAAAATTCTTTCTTGACCTCTTTGCCTATCCTGACGATCTTCTTGTCAGCCTGAAGTTTTTCGACGGACTTGACGGTCTCAGGCTCCGACCAGCCGACCTTTCTTGATATTTCGGCGACTGGTACCGGAGCGAACCGTGAAAGAAATATTGTTTCTTCGACCAGCTTGTTCTGGTCGCCTTTTTCGAGGGCGGACAGCACTTCCAACAGCGCCGGATCATGCCGTTTTGCCTTCTTTTCGTTTATGGTGAGTATCTGGCCTCCGCCTATGGTAACTTGAGGTGAATACGAACGGACAACGAACCTTTCCTCCGGCGCGATGTTCATCTGTTCTTCAAGGCGCAGTTCCGCAAAACAGTGCTGTCCCGGCCCGAGAGAATCCCTATCCAGGAGCACGATCCTGCCCAGAACCTCGTGCGTGCCGGCGTGAACCCGCACTCTCGTCCTCGTGTCGAGCTTTTTAGCCGAGCCGAGCAGGTAAAAGCTGCTCGTGAAAATGTAGGTCGGCTCAAGATAACCTGACGATACCAGCACATTGCCTCTCTCGATCTGATCCACCGTCACCCCGTGCAGGTTCACCGCCGCCCTGTCACCCAAAGCGAGCTCAGGCACATTTTTCCCGTGCGACTGCAGCCCTTTCACGCGGACCTCGAGGTTCTTGGGCTGGAGCGAAAGCCTGTCGCCTTCCTTTAAGCGCCCCGAAAGTATTGTCCCCGTCACTATCGTTCCGAAGCCTTTCATTGTGAAGACCCTGTCAACAGGTAATTTGAAAATTCCCTTATCCATGCGGGGCGGCTTATTCTCCTTCTTTTCAAGAATGAGTTCCTTAAGCGCTTCGATCCCGCGTCCGGAGATCGAATCGACGACCATGACAGGCTTTCCCTCCAGAAATGTGCCCTTCATGCCGTCCTTTATCTCTTCCTGCACAAGGTCGAGCCAGTCCGGCTCCACCATGTCCGCCTTCGTGAGCACGACAACGCCGTCCTTGACCTGTAGCAGGTTCAAAATGTCTAAGTGCTCGACGGTCTGCGGCATGATCCCGTCGTCGGCAGCTATCACGAACAGCGCAAAATCTATCGTCGAGACGCCCGCCATCATGTTCTTGATGAACCTTTCGTGCCCGGGAACATCGATTATCGTGATGTCGCTGCCGAGAAAGGCGAAACCGATGTCNNCCGTGATCGATGTGACCCGCTGTCCCTATTATAAAATGGCTCATATCATGCCTTATTTGGTTAAGTCAGGTTATATTATTTGCCCATAAAGAGATTTTGGATCAGGCGTGAGTGATTTTTGCCGTTAAGAAATGGCATCGTCCCGTCTTTTTGGGATTTATGACATTTTAGGCATAAAATACCGGAAGCCCCAAAATCATCTTTCGGGCCGTCTTTTTCTTTGTTTACTTTCTTTTGGACGGGCAAAAGAAAGTATGGAAAGTACATTACCACCTTCTTTCCCTAGTGTCTTTGTCGAATTTAAGATCCGAAAAAATACTCGACTTAGTATTGATCAGCAGCTTGAACCCCTTATTGAAAAGGTCCCATTCAAACTCACCCTGCCAGCAGTGCATGTCCCTTTTCACCTTTATCACCGTCGATGTGATCTCTTTGGGCATCAGAAAATTCAGAGTGGCAGTATATTCTACCGACCAGTTCTGCGTGGGTGATATCCTGGCCGAGACGCTCCCGTTGAAGTTCTTTATATAATTATCATTCGAATCGTATTTTTCCGAAAAGTGTATCCTTCCCGAAATATCATACGGAATGTTGAGAAAATTACCCCTGTCAGGCACCTGAACGATACCGTCAGGAGATTCTTGCGGAGCCGTTTCGAATACAGATTCCTGCTTTTTGCCCAGTGTTCCTCTCAGAACGACCGGGAATTCAAGCGTATATCCGACATCCCATTTCTCCATCCTAAACGGGTTCTTGTTCCAGAAATCGAAGTTCTCATTGATATAATCCCCTGTCCCGCCGTCTAAAGTGTACGGAGTGATGGTCGAGTTCGCGTTTACCGATGTGTTCATTCTGACGAAACTGCCGATGAGGTTGCCGCTGTAAGGGTTCGAAGTAAACCTTGCCGAAATCACCGACATTTTATTGCTGTCCGCCGCGAAATTGTAAAATCCCGAGAAATTGAGATTGAAAAGCGTCATAGACGATTCGGTGTCACCTTTTCTTATCTTGGCGTCGAAAATGTTGTTCAGTGCGTAATTCAGCCTCATCGTCTCCGAAGACGGAGTTCCGCCTATCAGGGACGGCGCAAAAACATCCTGCTTCACTCTCGTGCTGTCGCTCGTGGGTCTCATTACGAAATACCCGTAGCTGTCCTTTGAAAAATCAGGGTAGTAAGTGAAGCCCGCCGACGGTGATATCGTGTGCCTGATCTTCCTCAAAGCCATTATTTCAGGCTGGAATATCCCGTATATTTTCGTATCTATATTTGCGGTAAGGTCATAAGTATATCTGCTTTTCGCTCCCTCGACAACGGTCATATCCTCATCGTAGTACCTGAAAGCGACATCGTGCCTGTAGTTGAAACTCTCGCGCATGTTGAAATGTTTCAGCAGCTTGTGCTTGTACTGAATATAGGAGGAGGTCTTTAAGCCGTAATTCGTCAGGGTCGAGTCGGTATTGTAATCGTCATAGCTCTCTTCGCCCGTTGAGAAAGTATAATAGCTGCTTTTGTAGTCAGTCAGCTTAAAATTCTGGTTGCTTCCTACGGACAGGTCGCCGAATTCGGTTTTTTCGTTAATATTAACCGCCGCGTTGGTATTTTCGTCAAAAACATTCGCATCGTCATAGACATTAAGGTACCTCACACCCGAAAAAGATCCGTCGTACCTGAATTTTTTTACGAGAGAAGGAGCGGCGGCATCTGAAAAAGGCTTCCTTCCGCTCATGTTGTAGGAAATGTTGGGAAAAGTGTATTTTACTATCGCCGTATCGACATACTGGGTCACGGATGACATTATTTTGAAATTATCTCCCGTATTGAACCATCTTTTATTGAAAACACCGTTCGTGTAGAGCTTGTTGGCCATCCTGTCGGCGCTCGTATCTCCAAGGTCACGCACAAGGCTCCTTTTTGTGACATAGTCCGCGTTGGCGTTGAATGTCATTGAAGGGCTGATTTTGTGATTGTGGACTCCCTTGAACCTCCAGTCGTGGGTCTTGTGGTCGTTGGTGAAATCGGCCGAGACATAACCGTCAATCACATATTTTTTCTTATACCTGAACATCTGCTGCAGGAGGTAGCCGTATCTGTCATAATAATCCATCGTTACAGTATAGTCCGTATATCTGCTCATGTCCCAGAAGAAACCGAGATGTTTTAAGGAGTTGCCCTTTGAACTGCTGTAATAGTATGACGGAAGTATGAACCCTGAGTTCCTGCCTTTGTTGTTCTTGTAGAGCACGAACGGGAACCATCCTACGGGCACTTCGTCGAAATACAGCGAGATCGATTTTGCGAACACCCAGTTATCGTTCGTGACTATAATACTGTCCGCCCGGAAATGGTAATGCGGCTCTTCAAGATCGCAGCTGGTGATTCTGGCGTTTATGCCGTGAATGTCGTTGTTGTCCAGCTTGACCATATCGTCGGTTTGAAAATATGTGTCGTCCTCTCTGCGCGTGCTTTTCATGACTGTGCGTGCAGACGATACTTTTCCCTGCTTACTCTCAAGATCGTAGCTCATCCTGTCGCCCGAGACCGATTCTGTACCTTCGGTGATGGTCGGCCTGTATTTGAGCTCAAGACTGTCCTGTAATCCTTCCGCGAGGACCGTGTTGGCCTTCATGTCGTAAATTATCCTGTAGGCCTCGAAGTTCATTTTTTTGTACCTTAGCCTGGCCTTACCGGTGAGGATAATCTTATCGCCGTCTGCCGCATAGTCGATCTTGTCCGCGAAATAAAAAATGCTGGTGTCGGGCTGGGACAGATTTAACTCTGACCGAGCGTATATTACCGGCGGTATGACCGATGTTAAAAATATTAGCAGGCATAAAAAACGCATCCGTTCCTGTTCTTTTTATTCAGATGACCGACTTTATCTGAGAAATATCTTCGAAATAATGATCGTAATCTTTGAAATTCCCCGCTGTCTCTTTACCGTAACCGGTGCCTACGAGGATAGTAGTCAGTCCGGCTCTTTTACCTGCGACCATGTCTGCCGCCTTATCGCCGATCATGTAGGAGGCTGATACATCTATATCGAATTCTTTTACCGCCTGATCGATAAGTTCTGTACCCGGCTTCCTGCAGCTGCACTCGATCGAGAATTCCGGAACTTTCCCTTCGGGATGATGCGGGCAGTAGTAGAATTTTTCTATCTTAAAACCTGCATCCTCAGCCTTTTTCTGCATGAAAGCATGGAGATCTTCTACATCCTGTACCGTAAAATAGCCTCTTGCTATGCCTGACTGGTTCGACACGACAATTAACATATAGCCTTTATCATAAAGATATTTGAGTGTTTCGGGAACATTCCTTTCGAACTCGAGATCTTCTGTCCTGTGAAGATAGTCTTTCTCAACATTCACAGTGCCGTCCCTGTCGAGAAAAACGGCCTTATTTTTCATTTAAAAAGCCCTCGGATCAAAAATATACGGTATCTCTTTCTTGAATTCGTTGAACCTTACTCTGTCAAGCACTTCGTCAATGAGGTCAAGGCTGTAGCCGAGATTTGTCACATCGAGTTTGCTCTTTTTCTCATCGTAAATTGCGTCAAGTATCTCGTCGGCGTCCTGATAGCTGAATCCGAAATCGCCTTCATCCGTCTGCCCTTCTATCAGGTCGGCAGAAGGTTTCTTGTCGATCAATTCCTGAGGAACACCGAGAAATTTAGCGAGATCTCTTACCTGAGTCTTATAAAGTTCTCCTATAGGGTTGATTATCGATGCAAGGTCGCCGTATATCGTTCCGTACCCGAGATGCCTTTCTGACTTGTTGCTTGTCCCGAGAACTAATGATTCAGTTTCCCCTGCGATGTCGAAGAGGACGGTCATCCTTATCCTGGCCAGAATATTGCCGAACCTGTGCGGATCAACGGTCGGCAGAGACTCCGAAAACGCATCGGCTATGCCTGAAATATCGACTGTGCGGGACTTTACGCCCAGCATTTCTATTATCTTGTCCGCATCCTCTATCGATGAGGGGTTACTTGTTCTGTAGGGCAATTTCACACACTCAAAATTATCCTTTCCGATAGAGTTCGCAGCAATAAAGGCGACTACCGCGCTGTCAAGGCCGCCTGAAAGTCCCAGCACCGCTTTCTGATGCCTCGCCTTCCTGAATGTCCTTTCCATCCATTCGTACATTCTCTCAGAGGTTCTTTCCGGGTTGATCAAAAGCATAAACATCTCCGCATATTAATTACATATAAAGTTAAGTTAAAGTAAAAGATTTGTCAATTATATCATAGACTTAAGAGAAAAAAATTCTTAGATTTACCACCGGTGGCAGAAACAATGAATTAAACGAAGGTGAAAAAATGTCTGAAGGATGCTCAACCTGCTCATCTGATCCGGCGCAGACCAAACCTAAACCGGCCCGGTATGTTAATCTTTTAGAGACCGCGAAAAATATTATCGCCGTTGCCAGCGGAAAAGGCGGCGTAGGCAAATCGACCGTTGCAGTGAACCTCGCTGTCGCTTTGGCGAAAAAAGGTTTTAAAGTGGGACTTCTCGATGCCGATATTTACGGTCCGTCAGTTCCCAAAATGCTGGGAACGAAGTACGGCGAAGTTACCACTACGAATGAAAAGATAGACCCGGTTATCATTCACGGCGTAAAAACCCTGTCGATCGGCAACCTCATCGAGCCGGACAAGGCCACTATCTGGAGGGGACCGCTCATCCATACTGCTCTTCAGCAGATGATCCGCGATGTGAACTGGGGAGAGCTTGACTATTTTATCGTTGACCTTCCCCCGGGTACCGGAGATGTGCAGCTTTCGCTCGTTCAGTCTCTTCATGTAACGGGCGTCGTTGCGGTTTCCACTCCTCAGGAAGTTTCGCTTATCGATGTGATCAAGGCGGTCGATATGTTCGAAAAGGTCGGCGTGAGAATTCTCGGAATAGTGGAGAATATGTCTTACTTCATCTGCGACGGCTGCAGTAAAAAACATTTCATTTTCGGAATTGACGGCGGAAAGAATTTTGCGGAAAAGTCGGGTTTCGAACTGCTCGGACAGATCCCTCTTGATACCAACATCATGACTTCGGGAGAGGAAAGCATGCCATACGCCGTTGAGGATAAAAACAATCTATATTCCGAAATAGCCGATAATATTACAGAAATTATCGCGGGATTTTAAAATGGACGGGCTTCTCATTTCGGTCTATTCGTTCGGTTTCCAGAAAAGCGGGATTCCGGACAATGAATTCGGAGACGGGGGCGGATTCGTTTTCGACTGCAGATTTTTACCCAACCCGTTCAACGACCCTAAGCTGAGGGATTTTACGGGACTTGATAAAGAGATCGTTGCTTTTTTTTCGGAGTACAGATCTGTCAAAGGTTTTATTGACGACTGCGTAAAAATGGCTGAAAACGCCGCGAGATCCTATATTGAAAGAGATTTTACGCATCTGCAGGTCTCCTTTGGCTGCACGGGGGGAAGGCACCGCTCGGTTTACTGCTCCGAAAGATTCTGTTCGATCCTCAGATCGAAAGGATTTAATGTCAAACTGACCCATAACGAGATATGATGAATGAAAAAAGCCCCGTTGATCCGGGGCTTTTTTGTGAGAGAGTAGGAGGATGTTATGTGAAGTGTGAACTTCCGTACTTATTACTGCTCTTATACTTCACCCTTTTCTCTTAAGTTCCAAAATATTTTTTATTTTTCATAAACGATCTGAAATGTATCGCCGTCGGTATAGAAATCTATAGTGGATCTTTGATCTGTCCGTAGGATATCTGATCCTGTTGCGGCGAGGCGGCCGAGGGTTTCTTCTGCCGGGTGACCGAAGGGATTTCCTTCGCCGGAGGAGATGACGGAGATTAGCGGAAGGACGGCTTCGAGGAAGGTCTGACTCGAGCTGTATTTACTGCCGTGATGGGCGACCTTGAGCACTTCGTACTTTTCGGCGGGGAGGAGCAGGCCTGTTGACAGAATGTCATTTTCGCCTGCTTCGGCGATGTCGCCGGTGAATATCATGTCAAAATCACCGTAGGTGAGCTTGATGCAGACCGACCTGTCGTTCTCTGTGGTCAGAGTATCACCCGCGACATCGCCGTTACGGAGAATTACTCCGCTGACCCCGCCGCCGAAGCGGAGCGTGTCTCCGCACCCGGGCAGGGCGGGAGAGGCATTATCGAGATATGCCTCAAAGGAAAAGAGGGCGTCTGAAGTTATGTCAAGCAACCCCCCGTAATGGTCGGTATCGTGATGGGTTTCGATGATATATTTTATGCCGGTAAGCCCCTTTTCCTTCAGGCGGTCAGACAGGATCTGTTCGCCCCCGCCCTGCCAGTCGTAGTAGCCCAGCGAGCCGTACCCGCCGTCAATGACGGAGGGTTTTTCCCCCGGCGGTTCGATGATAAAACAGTCTCCCTGTTTTACATCAAGCGCGGTCACTTTCAGATTTTGCATCCCGCTCACGGACCCCACATAGGTACTTTTTGCAAAAACAGTGTCCGCGCCGTTCAGCAGATACAGGCTGTAATACCCGCCCGTGCTGTTGAACAGAACCGCCGGCGCCTGCGCGGCTTCGCCGCATGATACCAGTTCATAAACCCTTATACTGTCGGAAAGAACGGCTTTGGTGAATTCATAACCCGAGGCATCCAGCACATATACACCGTCTTTTAATACAATGTCGGGAGTACTTTCGATAAAGATCCTTTCCTCGCATGAAAAAAGAAGCAGAAGCAATAAAAATAGTATCAGTTTCCTGATCATTTTTTAATAAATCCCGCGAGCAGATCGTCATATCCGGCGGCTAGTTTGTTATCTTTTATAATATCCGCCATTTCTAATATTTCAGACTCGCATTTGAAATTCTTGTTCTCAATATACATCTGATCGACAGAATCCGATATCCTGCCTATAGTGAGCTGTTCGAGCGGAAGATTAAGCGTATAAGTATCCTGCTTTTTTGCTATCTCGATGATGATTCCGCTCTTTTCAAGAAAATCAAGACATTGAGCTATCTCTCTTATCGGAATATCGAGCTCCTGGCTTATTTCGAGCTGGGAAGACTGCTCTTTTCCCGATATAAAATTTTTCGTGATCTTTATCATTACCATCAGCGCTATCCTCAACCTGTCGATCCTGTTGGACTGATTATTCTGTTCAAGATGCTTCAAATTATGGATGTTCTGGCGGACATAAGCTATCTCCACACTCAAAAGAACGATGATCCATGAACAATATATCCACATCATGAAGAAAGGCACGGCTGCGATCGAACCGTAAATGATGTTATAGCTTACGGCAAGTTTAGTATAATAAATGAACAGCTCTTTAAGTATTGTAAAAGATAAAGCGCCTATAAAAGCACCGACGAGAGCGTTGAGTATCTTGACCCTCGTGTTCGGCATTATAACTATAAGAGCCAGAAAAAGAAGCAGGACAAGACTGAACGGCAGAAGCTGATAGAGCATGAAAGTCGAAAATCCTTTGAAGTAGCTGTCCCCGATACTTATGATGAATTCAAGCCTGGAAGTAAGCCAGAGTGAAACAATAAGAAGGATCGGTGAAACAAAAACGATCGTAAGATAGGTCTTCAGCATCTCGACCGGAGACCTGTTCTTATTCACCTGCCATATCGCATTAAATGATGATTCGATGGAAGATAAGATCGAATAGACGGCAACGAGAAGGAAAATAAAACCTATGCTTCCCAGTGTATCGACGGTCGCTGAGCTTAAAAAGGAGTCTATGTACTGCGTTATGCTGTCGCCGATGCCGGCAGTAAGATAATCATAGATCATCGGCTTTATCTTGGTCTCGACCATCTTACCGCCGAAAGCCTTGAAGAACATGAACATTATGGCCAGCACAGGGATCATGGAAAGAAGGGTTGTATAAGCCAGAGCCGAGGCTCTGTTCATTAAAAAATTCTTNNACGCTCTCCTCAATATCCACATACCACAGGTCGTGAGTGATGAATTTTCTGATCTTTTCAAGTTTTTTCTTCAATGTCATACCGTTTCCCGCCATATATTATTCATAAATGTCATAAAGATGACGCGATAAGTCAAGTAATTATTTTCTTTAAATCATCAGTCGAGATTGTAATTCCCGCCCGTGAACCTGTCAATATTCTCTTCGAACTTGAGGAATTTTTTGTCGAAATGGAGATATACCGAACCGGTCGGACCGCTTCTCTGCTTGCCGATGATGATCTCCGCGAGACCTTCCTGATCGCTTCCGTCCGGCGCTTTTATTCCGTAGAATTCCGGTCTTAAAATGAACATTACAAGGTCGGCGTCCTGCTCGATCGCTCCTGATTCCCTCAGATCGGAGAGGATCGGCTTTTTATCCTGCCTCTTATCGACCTCCCTGTTGAGCTGGGAAAGTACCATGATCGGAATGTCGAGCTCTTTTGACAGACCCTTGAGCGACCTTGATATTCGGGAGATACCTTCGTGCCTTTCCACTTCGGAATCGGTATCCATCAGTCCTATATAGTCAACGATTATAAAGCCGATGTTCTTGTCTTTTTTCAGCCTTCTCGCCTTGGTCCTCAGCTCAAGAATATTCAACGATGAAGAGTCGTCAATGAATATGGGAAGTGCTCCGAGCTCACCCATACCAAGACCGAGAGTAGTCCAGTCATTTTCCGCAAGGTTTCCTGTCCTGAGCTTTTTTAACGGCACATTGCTGACCATTGATAAAAGCCTCATCGCAAGCTCCTTCCTGCCCATCTCGATAGAGAAGATCGCTACCGGTGTCTTCTCCTCCGACCTTGCGGCATTTATCGCGAAGTTGAGCGCGAGCTGTGTCTTACCCATACTCGGACGGGCGGCCAGAACTATAAGGTTGCTCTTCTGCCATCCGGCAGTGTAACTGTCAAGCTCCTGATATCCGGATGTAACCCCGGAAAGTTCGCCCTTTTTCTTTGCCCACTCCTCTATCTGCCCGAAAGTCTCCATCACGACTTTGTCTATCAGCTGGGGAATATTTCTTTTTTTATTTTCGGCCAGTGAAAAAATGTCGCCGTTAAGCTTGTCTAAAAGCATCAGGGCATCCTTTTCCTCCCTGTATGCAGCTGTGATGGAATCTGTGCTGATGTTTATCAGCGACCTCAAAATATATTTATTCTCGACTATTTTTGCGTAGTGTCGTATGTTCGCACTGGTCGGAACGCTTTCCAATATCTCGGCCAGATATGACACTCCGCCTGATTCTGTCAGCTTTCCCGACTGATGAAGGTAGTCTTTCAGGCTTAAAAGGTCAACTTTATTGCCCTCGTTAACAAGATGAACCACCGCCTGATAAATATACTGATGCTGTTTTGCATAAAAATATTCCTCCTTCAGATCGGTCTCCGTAAGTTTTTCGACCCAGTCCTCATCTATCATTATACAGCATAAAAGTGCTTTTTCTATCTCAAGATCGTGCGGAGGTATTTTCTTCATATCGTCCGTCATGCTCACTCCGTTTTATAAGTTTTTTATTTCGGGACGGTAAAGATAAGTTTTTGAATTGGTTCAATCAAATAAAAAAATTCCGTTAATGATTTATTTACACATTCACGCCCGACAGTGCCTGAAGAACAGAGATTTTAAGTGACCTGAGCCCTTGTGAATATCGTTCACAAATAAATTTAATTTGCTATAATTGCCGAAATAACATAAATTTGTGCGCGTTTTTCAATTGGCAATAACCGGGAGCGGAAATGTTCTTCATACTTGTTATCATAAATCTCCTGTGGGCATCCACCTTCATTTTCGGCAAAATACTGCTCGAAAGTTTTTCCGTAGCTTTCCTCATATCGGTAAGATTTCTTTTCGCAGGGATCATTTTCAGCATTATCTTCAGAAAAAAGATCAATTTGAACAAAAGGGTGATAAAGAACGGTTCGATCATCGGGGCGGCGAACGGTCTCGCGATGCTGTTTCAGGTGATAGGACTCCAATATACAACCGCATCGAACTCGGGTTTCATTACTGCCACTTATGTCCTTTTTCTTCCGTTCATCGAGCTTTTCCTCTGGAAAAAAAAGATCACCGCAAAGGTTTATTTGAGCGTAATAATGGCTTTTTTGGGCGTAATTCTATTATCAGTCACTGATTTTAACGCGATATCGTTCAATAAAGGCGATCTCTGGACATTGGGCTGCGGCTTCGCTTTCGCGTTCCAGATATTCTTCATCAGCCATTACACAAGGGAGGAGAATATTTTTTCTCTCGTATCTGTTCAGTTCATCGTAAGCGGTATTATGGGTCTTATATATATGATGTTCGAGATATTTGCTTTAGATATCGTTCCTGATCTTGCGGCTGTCATGGATCCAAAACTGGCTTTTTATCTCTTCTTCCTCGCGGTATTTGCTACTTTCGTACCTTTTTCGCTCCAGTTCTATGTACAGAAAAAAATAGGACCCACAATAGCCGCTCTCGGCTATCTTCTGGAGCCTGTTTTTACGGTAATCCTTGCGGTACTGATACTTTCCGAACCTTTCGGAATTCAGACCGGCGCAGGAATAACCCTGATCTTATCAGGTATAATCCTTGTTAATTACGGCAAAAAGAACTAAGAAACTGATATACAGGTAACAGTTTTTGTAATTCCGTCTATGCCTCTGACCTTTTCGATAAGTATCTTGCCCATGGCTTTTATGTCTTTTTCCTCAATGTAGCAGATGATGTCGTGAAGTCCCGTGCACAGATGCGCCTGAGATACACCCTTGATCTTTTTCAGTGCTTTCAAAGCGGATACATCCTTTCCTGCCGCCGTGTTGATCAGTAAATAAGCTCCCGTCATGATCTCCCTCCCGAATTTTGGTTAGTAAATAATATGCAATTAACATCCTCAAGTCAATACTTTTTTTGCTTGATAAATTGTTCGGATTTACCTTTATTATTACTGAATTCAGAGCGGAGGCGGTCTATATGAAAATATACAGCTGGAATGTGAACGGGCTTAGGGCGGTGGCCAAAAAGAGCTTTTTCGACTGGATCGAATATGAGAAACCCGATGTGCTTTTTTTACAGGAGACCAAGATACAGGCCGGCACCTTAACTGACGAGCTAAAGAATATTGAAGGTTATCACTCCTATTTTGCATTTGCCGAAAAGAAGGGCTACAGCGGGACGGCGGTATATTCGAAAAGAGAGCCGGATGAGGTTATCTACAAGCTCGGAGCAGATGAATTCGATACCGAAGGCAGGCTGGTGCAGGTGAATTTTGGAAAGGTCGCCATGTTCAATATTTATTTCCCGAACGGGCAGATGAGCGACGAGCGGCTCGATTTCAAGCTGAGGTACTATGACGCCGCGCTCGCGCGGTTCGAGATGCTAAGAAAAGCCGGATACGACATTCTGATATCGGGCGACTTTAACACCGCGCACAACGAGATAGACCTTAAGAATGCCAAGGCAAACGAGAACTATTCCGGCTTTTTGCGCATTGAGCGGGACTGGCTCGACAAACTGTGCGCCGCCGGTTACACAGACACTTTCCGGGCGCTGTATCCGGATAAAGTGCAGTATTCGTGGTGGAGCTACAGGTTCAACGCCCGCAAGAATAATACCGGGTGGCGGATCGACTATCACTTCGTGAACAGCGGGTTCTTCCCGAAGGTTAAGGATTCATATATAATGAACGATGTTTACGGCTCCGACCACTGCCCCGTCGTCGTGGATCTGAAAATATAATTTATTTTCCTGATTTTGTGAAGTATTTTAGACCTGCGGATAGACTAATTCGATAGTTTTTCAGATATTTCTATATCTTTTTTTAGAAGAGCGTTAATAATTTTAGATAAAGAAAAATCTTCGTCTTTCTTTTTCCATTTCTTCAGAATATATTCAATTATCTCTCTGTCTAAATAAATAGGCATATCCAGTTGTTCAGCAGGTTTATAAAACTTTCCCTGTTCGGCATTCGTAAAATCATATTCTTTTTTCATCATAATCTCCGTTTTTCGTAGGTCGATTTTTCGTTGGAAGTAGCTTTCCTCGCGCTTATAATCCTAATCATTTCAATTCCGTCATCATCTCTGAATGTGTGGACAACTACTAAAATGAGCTCATCAAAGTCAATATTTCTATTTTATAACATCAAATCCGGTATATTTCCTCAGCACCTCAGGCACAGTGATCGTTCCGTCCTCATTCTGATAGTGCTCGAGTATTGACACCATCAGCCTCGAAGTCGCCAGCCCGCTCCCGTTCAGCGTATGTAAAAATTCCGGCTTCGCCTTGGGTTCCGGCCTGTATCTTAAGTCCATTCTCCGCGCCTGAAAATCCTCGAAGTTCGAACATGAAGACGCCTCAAGATATTTGTTCTCGGCCGGAGACCATGTCTCGATGTCGTAACACTTTGCCGCGGAAAAGCTCAGATCTCCCGTGCAGAGCAGAAGTATCCTGTAATGTATCTTAAGCGAATTAAGTATCCCTTCGACTCTTTTTACCAGGTCCTCGTGCTCATCATAAGAAGTTTCAGGCTTAACGAACTTGACCATCTCGACCTTATTGAACTGGTGCACCCTCAAAAGACCCTTTGTGTCCTTACCGTAGCTGCCGGCCTCGCGCCTGAAACAGGGTGTATAACCCACATAATAAAGGGGAAGGTTCTCCGCGCTGATCAATTCCTCCCTGTGCATATTGGTTATAGTGACCTCTGCGGTGGGAATGAGGTAAAGGTCGTCTTTTTCGCAGTAATACATATCCTCTTTCAGCTTGGGAAGCTGGCCCGTACCTTCCATAGCCGATGGAAGCGCCATGATCGGAGGCATGATCTCTTTATATCCGTCCTTAATGTGGTAATCGAGCATATAGCTGATGAGAGCTCTTTCGAGAGTGGCGCCTTTGTCTATATAGAGCGGAAAACCCGAACCGCTCATTCTTGAAGACCTTTTAAAATCCATTATTCCGAGTTTTTCGGAGAGCTGAAGGTGGTCTTTGGGCGTGAAAGTAAAATCCCTCTTTGCTCCACCCTGCCTGACTTCGATATTGTCATCCGCATCCCTGCCTACGGGAACGCTGTCGTGCGGCAGGTTCGGGATCGTCATCATCACTTCTTTAATGCCCTTTTCCACGACCCTCAATTCTTCATCGTATCCGGATATTTTGTCGCCTATTTCCCTGCTCTTAACAACCATTTCATCAGCGTTCTCTTTCTTACGCTTAAGCTCGGATATAAGGTTCGTAGCTTTGTTCCTTTCCGCTTTCAATACCTCGGCTTCACCCAGAATGTCCCTGCGCTTTTTGTCGAGTTCAAGCAGCCCGTCTATGTCAATTTCGACTTTCTTGTTCTTTATTCCGGCTTTAACTTTGTCCGGATTCTCTCTGATGTATTTCATGTCCAGCATGATAATTCCCTTCATTAATTATTAGCGGGCGGTAATATATGATTTTAATTTATTTGTCGCAAAAAAAACTTATTTTTCTTCTTCAGCCTTCTTAAGCTTTTTTAGAAATTCCTTCTTCTCGGCTTTAGCGATCTTTTCCATCTTTTTCATGTTCTTGATATCCTGCCTGACCTGCTTTTCGTGCTTCTGGAATTTGAACTCCTCATCCTCAAGAATATCGAGGAAGTAATCGATGCCCTTCCTCTGCTCAAGGACCTGCTGAATGTCGTTATAAGCGTCCCTCGGTAGTACGAAGGTAAGAAAAGGCTCCACATAGGCCATGAACTGGCTTGCTATGAAGTTTAAAGGCTGGACAGATTCAAGGAAAAATATAGTCGGGGAACTCATCCTGCGGGTGGCGATTGCGTTGGCGATCTTTCTTAAAAGCTCTTCCTGCTTTTCCGTGATCTTAATAGGTTTCTTTTTGGGAGTTTCTTCAGTCATTGTTTTCCTTGTTGTCATAAGCTTAATTTATGGTACATTATAAAAAGAAAATCAATAAAGTTCAATCTAAAAGTTCATTTTGATCTGTAGCTTAAAGAATATAATTTTGCCAGCAGTCGGGCTAAAATATCCGGCCACATTTTCTTGAACAATATAAGATCTTCATCTTTTCTTCTGCTGTCTGAAAACGCCTTTGAGGTTTCTGCTTCTTCATGTATCCTGTGAAGAAAAAGTGAGCTTTTTTCATATACGAACGAACCTTTTCTGCGTGAAAGTTCGACCCACGCGTTCCAGTCCATGTTTACTGTAAAATTTTCATCGAACTTGAATTCCTTAAGGCTTTTCTTATTGTAAGTAACGCCCGGGCACGATATTGGGGAGCCGAACAGCAATAGGCTTTTTTTTATGACTCTATTCCCGATATTGTCTGTAAAAAAATAGGGCAGCAGCAATATCCGCTTAATTATGAGCAGGATGTTATTCGATATTTTATCTGTTCCGTATAATTCTCCGTATCCTGTAAAAACTATCAGGTTGTCCGGGTGTTTTTCCGTTTTTTTCAAACATTTCTCAGCATAAACTTTGCTGTAAACATCGTCCTGATGGGCAAGAGTAACATAATCCGTATCCGCCAGAGAGAACGCGAAATTCCAGTCCTGCGCTATACCTCTTCTTTCAGGATTGACTATTAGTGGTATTTCGTACTTAACCGATATAGTGTTCAGAAATTCAGAAGGTGTTGATGTAGTTATGAGTATTTTGCTTTTTACGGTCTGAGACAGAAGGGACTTTACGCACTCTTCAAGATAGGGCGATTCTTTGTAGGCAGGTATGATGAATGTGTGGTTCATAAGATCTTCATTATTTCTTTATATACTCTTTCCGAGCTTTTCCCGTCAAAATGTTCCCAATACTTTTCACGGAGCGATCTTCTTTCTTCTTGATACCGACCTGGATCCTCAAGGCTTTTTTGAATTGAATCGATCACTCCAGCCCAGCTTCTGACAACATCTCCGGGAGTAACATCTTCATATTTATCGTAAAATCCTCTGTCATTGCTGATGTAATTTTCCAGATCGTAGGCAAAAAAGACGATAGGCCTGTCAAGGAGCAGGTAGTCAAAATAAACGCTAGAATAATCGGTAATCAATATGTCTGTCCTGGACAAAAATTCCTGTATGTCGAAAAAGGGATCTGATTTGAGCAGTCTTATGTTCGAAAGATCTATACTCCTTACCTGATCCTCCTCGCTGAAATGGAGCTTAATGTATAATTTGGCATTAATACCCGCTAAAAAGTCATTCACTTTAGATAGTTCCTCGATACTGAGTTTCTCTGCTGCCGATCCGTCTATACCTTCATTTCTGAGAGTTGGAGCGTACAAAATAGTCCTTACCTCATTATCTGAGTCAAGCTTAGCAGAGTTACTGAATAAAATATCGTTCCTCGGATAACCTGTAATCGGAATTTTTTTTATATCCATATTAAATGATCCTGAGAATCTACTCTGCATCAAAATCGAAGTGGATATCAGCATATCGTATTTAAGGAAATTTCTGAGTATCGGGAAGAAAAACAAATACTTTATATACCTGTTATAAATATTTTTTAGATCAGTATCAAAAAGAATTTTTTTATAACCTACTCCATGCCATAATTGTATTGTTTTAGTATTAATTGCCAACAGATAATGATTAACATCTTTTTTCCCTTTAGTAAGGATTACAACTTTTGCTCTTAAATGTAATATTCTTCCTCTTAAACTATTATATTTCTCAACAGGCAAATTCTTAGATTTGAGATAGTTATAAATAACTGTGTTTTTTGTAATCCAGATCGCATTAACTTCTTTGTGCTTATTTAACATATATTCGAAAAAATATTTGCTGTTATCAGAATACTTTTCTCCGTCCCAGCTTCCGAACAACCAGAGTTTTTTATCTTTAGGAATAAAAAAAGAAACAGCGTAAATAATAGTGCTCAGGACATAAAAGGGCAATCTTAATATTTCATTAAAATATCTATTCAAGAAAATCTTCTTTTCTTACATATACAACCTGACCCGAAAAGTCAGAAAGAAGTGTTTTTATAGCTACTAAAGCAACATCTTCTGATTTCAAAAGTTTATCGTCTGGTTCTACTCCGAAATTTTTTATTCTCATTGGTGTTTTTGTTCGTTCCGGGTTTATACAATTTACTCTTATATTAAAATCAGACCACTCTTCAGATAGTGCCTGAGTGAAGTTTACTGCAGAAGCTTTTGTAGATGAATAAAGACTATAAAAAGCTCTACCTTTTGAATAGGAACTCGAAGTAAAAAACAATAACTGCCCCTGAGATTCTTTTAAGAATTTGAAGGATTCTTTTGCAATGTTTACCATTCCTTTATAATTCGTATCAATAACATCTTGTATATCTTCATAAGAAGTATTGATGAGTGTTTCTTTCTTAAGAAGCGCGGCTGTGTTTACAATATAATCTATCCTACCCCATTTTTTATAGACTGATTTCAGAGATTTTCTTACAGCTTCAGTGTCTTTGATATCCACTTCGTTTTCAGATCTGCTGAAAGAAAAAGCATTTTTAGTATATTTCTTACAAATTTCAACTATATCTTTTCCTATACCGTAGCTGCCTCCGAAAACAACAACAGTCTTGTTGTCCAATAAATTAAAATTATATTTTTTTTCAGGATTTATTTGAAACGAATTCAGTTGAAAAAGCTTATCAGCAATAAACAAATCTAATTCATAAGTAATTTTCATATTCAATTCCGAGCCATTAACAATAAATACTTTTTCATCCGGTAGATACTTAATTACGACACCACAGTCATCAGTAGCTTTAAAATTTTTATCTTTTAAAGCAATATCATAAGCTTTTTTAATTGTTTTCAACCTAAAAGCCTGGGGTGTTTGGCCTCTAAATAATTTTGATCTCTCGGGAATACTTGTGATCAGGCTACCTGAAACCGACTCGATAATTGTGTCTGTCGCAGGAATAGCAACATCTACAGCGTTATAGGAATCTAAAGCTTCAACCACCGCTCTAAGTATTTCCTGCGATAAAAAAGGCCTAACAGCGTCATGAAAGATTAGATTAATATCTTTGACATTATCATTTATCATGTACGAATTTATAGCAGCAAGACTGGATTCGTTTCGTGTCTTCCCGCCTAACAAAATCCTTTTCACTTTGCTTATACATGAATTATTGACAATTTTTTCAATTTCATCTATGCAGCCTTCATTAACAACTATAGCTATTTCATCAATATGTTTTGATTGCTGGAAAATATTAATAGTATGTTCAATAACTGCTTTGCCGGCTAATTTGGCTAACTGCTTCTGCCGGCTGCCTCCAAATCTGTCTCCGCTTCCCCCTGCTAATAAAACTGCTACATTCATAATAATCCCCTTCTTAGATTTTTTCAAAATATTTTAATAATCTATCTGCGGATTCAAAATCCTGATATTTGAAAGCAAAATTCCTTACTCTGCGTCTTTCATCTTTGAAATCATCGTTCCACGCTTCTTTTGAAATAAACTCTAAAAGATCTGCTAAGCAAAACACTTTCTTTCCGGGAGTCATCGTATCGTATGGATGCGAAAAGCCTCTGTCTTTCTTTTCATATCTTTCTAAATCGTAGGGATAAAAGATGATCGGTCTGTCAAGTAAGAGAAAATCCATATAAATAGAAGAATAATCCGTTATCAATAGATCTACATCTCTTAGTAACGGATAAACATCTTTATCTATTTCATAGAATAAGATATTTGAAAATTCTCCATCAATTTCATAATTTGATTCTACAACCGGCATTCCGTGAAATTTCATTATCCAAATATGGTTCATCTGCTTTGCGTTTTTATTAATTTCTTTAAAATCAATTGCGCCATCCGTCAAAGGATTGTTGCCTTTATCTCGAAATGTCGGAGCATACAATATAATTTTATCGAACTTACTTTTAATTGATGCAATATTATTTAATATCTTTTTATCCGTCCAAATATCTTCGCCTTCTATCTTTTTATTAAGAACATCATTCCTTGGATAACCTGTAATTATAAAATGATCAAATGGAATCTCTGGATATGCCGGATAAAACACTTCGTCTCTATAAAATTCAGAAGTTACCGCAAAAACACTAGGAATTCCCTGCGGGATTAATTTTTGTGAAAAAAAAGAAAGCAAATCAATCATATATCTGATAAACAAATTGTTTTCCGGAATTCTATAATTTTCAGCTTTTAATTTACCAATTTTTTTAAATCCAATACCATGCCACAACTGAATAACAGATTTACCTTTAATAAAGAGTCGTTTACCGAACTCCCAACCCCTGACATCGGACATCACAATTATTGAACATCTCAAGAAGGTAATGAATCCTTCTGATGAAAAGTAATATATCACATTTATACCTTCAGATTTGAGTATTCGACAATATTTTTTATCGTCAACTAACCAAAAACACTTTTTTATATTAGACAATTTTAAATACTGATATTTACAATTGTCTAGAAATATGCCGCCTTTTGGATTTATAAAAACAACATAATCCTCTCTCATTCTTACGCACAAGCTCAGTAAATATAAAAACGGATAAAAAGTAATTACAATTGAATTTATTGCTATTTTTTTTATAGTACTCAATTTTATTCTCTATTTTTGTTAATCACTTCCTCTACAAAATGCATTATTTTTGCAGTTGTTTTTTCCCAGCTGAACTTTTCCGCCTGTTTTAAAGATTTCCTCGCTAATTGATCTCTCAAATCCCTATTTAAATATAATTCAAAAATAGCTTGTTGAATTTCTTCATCATTTTCTGCATCTACAGTTATAGCGCTGTCCTCAACTACCTCAGGAAGAGAAGAATTTTTCGATGCAATCACAGGAATTCCGCACTTCATAGCCTCTAGAGGCGGCAATCCGAAACCTTCATAAAGAGAAATATAAATAAAAAATAACGCTCCGGACATTATTGCAGACATATCTTTATCTTCAACATAACCAGTAAAAATAATTTTATTCTTATGTGATGGTTCTTTATTAAACTCTTCAAATATCGAATCGTATTTCCATCCTTTTCTACCTATCAAAACCAAATTGATGTTTTTTATTTTACCGGATTTTGATAGATTGACAAAATTTTTTATTATCCTGTCAATGTTTTTTCGTGGTTCAATCGTGCCGACGCTCAAGATATAATCTTCATCAAAAGGAATATTGTATTTCATTTTAACGGTGTTAATTTCGTTTTTATCTTTTACTTGCCGAATCTCATCTGATGCTGCTAATAATGAAACTATAATGTTGCTGCCAACAAGGTCCTTTCTATAGCTCAACAAATCTTTTTTTGTTGATTCCGATACACAAACTATATTATCCTGCAAATTCAATTTATCTACAGTTATTTTTAAAGGGTGTTCGTCCACAAAATCAAAATAATGAGGATATAAAACAGGGATAATATCATGAATAATTATAAACCGTTTAATACCTGAATTTTCAAGAATCTGATTCGGAAAATAAAGATATGGACTTAAAAACACATCGATTCTTTTCAGATCGTTATTGGGTATAATACGATTCCTTTCGGAGTGTTTATAAAGCTTTAAAAACAATCTGGGTACAGAGTCCACAATATTTTTAATTATGTTTGCCATATGTAGAATACTAGAAAATCTAATAATTCTTTTATATATAAAATCGAACATGTGTCTGAATTGGTTTGAAACAATAAAAATTGATTTAAAAAAAACACTTAAAGCCTTTGGAAAACATGGATATAGAAATTGTTCTTTATCAAATTGCTGCTGGCTTTTCAAATATTTTTTACATAACCTATAATTCGAAGTGCTGGTGCAAAAAAACAAATTGTATTTTTTATTTTGATTTATCCTGTTTATCAGATTCTCAATAACCCTATATATACCTGCTTTTTTACCGTAACCAAGAATTGATATGTCGAATAAAATATTGATTTTTTTCCCAATAGTCATTCCAAAGAATCCATTTTTTTAGTGTTGTGTAAATATTTTATAAAATTTTTTCATAAATTTTATTAATAATACAATTGGACTTAATAAAGCATTCCCTATTTTATAAGAATAGGATATTTTATATTTTTTTTCAATCTTTAGCTCCACTTGATTAGCTAAGTTATCGAATAATATTTTTGGACTCAACTCATTGTATCCCCAATACATGTTAAGACTATTTCTCAACAAATTCTCTCTATGTGTGATTCTCCCCTTTGGAATTTCATTTACAGTTGGGACACAATTGCTAAGTACATTATGCCAGAATGAATATGAAAAAAAATCATTTGATATTGGCAAATCAAATTTATCATTTTCAGGTATTAGGTATTTAATTTTTTTATAAAAATACTTAGCTTCATATAGAACACTAGAAGATAGTGCAACTACTTCAATTATGTTATCATTTGCAAGTAAATGGTAAACATTGTCATTGATTATTTCAATATCTAACTTTTTGAAATCATATGTTAATTCATTCCCTTTTTTTGAATATGGATGAGGTTTAAAATACACCTTATTATATTTCAAACATAATTCAGTAATTTCACTTATGTGGTTCTTAAGTGAATCAAATTCTCCATTTCTTATTACCGATCTATCTATTTCAGTCTGTCCTATTATTAAGCATGAATTACTTACAATAGTTTGATGTTTATTTTGTCTCTTTATAGTGGCAGTATGCAATCCAGAGTAAAGAAAAATCTCTTCATTTGTTACTTTGTAAATATTAAAAATATTGTCAAAGTTATTTATGTTCGAGTATGCAGAAAATAAAAGATCATTTAAGAACCTAATTGGACTTAAAAAACAATTAATAAATTTTATATCATTCGCTTCAAAATACTTGATAAATATCGTTGGTAATTCATAACCTACAATTAACAAGTATTCAGAAAAATAAGTCTTCAAGTAGTCATTCGCGTTTTCAGGTAATGACTCACAATCATATAATGCAGCCCAATTTTCTACAGATACATCCTTTTTAAAAAATGAATAAAACTTCTGCGGGTTAAATTGTTCGGATAAAATTATTTCAACATCCACACTTTCTGTATTATACCTTATAAAGGGATAAATCAAATTATAAAACCAAATTATATTATCTCTTTGATTTGAACTTATTTTTTTTGGATCTGGTTTTAGAATATCCCCAGTAATTAGGATTTTATTCATTTTGCTCCTAGTTTATCTTGTAAGATCTGATATAATCATATTATTAATTACAATGTTACCCCAACTTTTTCTCCATCCTATTAAAGATCCATTTTTACTCCAATCACCAAATATAGAGAATTTTAATATATTGAAATACCCATCATACACTTTGCATCCTTGTTCATTATTACCTTCACCTATAGTAATATTTAAAATATAATTTCCGGGAGCTAAATTAAAAGGAGGAATTTCGATTTTTAACAATTTCTCTAAATCTTTTGGCAACTCAAAACAATCAAAGCTATAGGATAGCCCCACAACATTATCATTTTCATTTTTTATTGTAACAGTGAATGTTGCTTTTACTATAGTTTTCTTAGATATTGTTGAAACGAAAATAATAATCGGGTGATTGTATCTGATATTTACTTTCTCCATTTTTACATCACTAATTTCAACAAAATTACTCCCGATATTGTATCTGTGTAACAAATTGGCTTTTTTGCTTTGAAACATTAGCGAATAATGATCTACAACATCTAATATACTTCCTGATAATTTTACTTTTCCTTCAAAAAATAAAATTCCGTTATCACATAAACCTTTTATTGCATCCATATTATGGCTCACGAACAGCACAGTGCGTCCCTGTTTTGCTACATCGTCCATTTTACCAAGGCATTTTTTCTGAAATTCGGCATCGCCGACGGCAAGGACTTCGTCTATTAAGAGGATCTCGGGTTCAAGATGAGCTGCAACGGCAAAAGCGAGCCTTACATACATTCCTGAGCTGTACCTTTTAACAGGTGTGTCGAGGAACTTTTCCACTCCGCTGAAATCAACTATTTCATCGAACTTTTTCTTGATCTCTTCTTTTCTCATGCCGAGAATGGCTCCGTTGAGAAAAATATTCTCTCTTCCGCTCAGCTCCGGGTGAAATCCCGTCCCGACTTCGAGCAGGCTGGCTACTCTTCCCTTAATTTGAACTTTGCCTGTTGTAGGCTCGGTTATTCTGCTCAGTATCTTCAGTAAAGTTGACTTGCCTGCACCGTTCCTGCCTATTATGCCTATCTTCTCGCCCTGTTTAATTTCGAGGTTTATGTCTTTTAGTGCCCAGAACTCTTCCTTAGAGGACTTATCTCCAGTGTCTTTCCCGAGCCACCTGACAGGATTTAGCTTTTTCCCTACATCCGTAAGTGTGTCGCGCAGGGTCATGTATGGCGCGCCGGTCTCATGCCCGATTATGTATCGCTTTGAAAGGTTCTCTATTTTTATAACTGTTTCAGACATTTTTTCCCTTTTAGATCACATCTGCGAAACTTCTCTCTGTTTTTCTGAAATATAAGAAACCTGTTGCAAGTATAAGGAACGATATCAAGACAGAAAGCGAAAATCCCGGCACATATAGCTCCGAGACCGAACCGCAGACAGCCCATCTGAACCCGTCAATTACCCCGACCATAGGATTCAGCGAGTACAACAGCCTCCATTTCTCAGGTATTACATCGCTGCTGAACCCGACCGGCGATATATAAAGCCCGAACTGAACAGCGAAAGGAACTACATACCTTATGTCTCTATATTTCACGTTGAGCGCGGAAAACCAAAGCCCGATGCCGTACGAAGTCATCACGGCGAGGATGATGAACAGCGGCAGCAGAAGGAATTTTATATCCGGATAGAATCCGTAATAGAGCATCATAATCACAAGTATAGAGAAGGATATTACGAAATCAACGAAACTTACCAATATTGCGCTTGAAGGTATGATTATTCTGGGGAAATAGATCTTTGAGATCATATTCGCGTTTTCGACTATGCTGTTGCTGCTGTGCGTAAAAGACGACGCGAATAGCTGCCAGGGGAGCATTGCCGAGAACACTAAGATCGGATATGGTACGCCTGAAGAAGGCAGTTTAGCCACTTTGCCGAAGATCACGGTAAGAACGATCATTGTTAACAGCGGCCTTAAAACCGCCCAAAGAACGCCTATGGCAGTCTGTTTGTACTGGACCTTGAAATCCCTCCACGCGAAGAAATAGAAAAGCTCCCTGTACTGCCATAGCTCCTTCCAGTAGTGTCCGATCGTTTTCTTAGGCTCTATAATTATGTCGAATTCACTCATTTTTTATCTTCGATCTTTTTCATTTTCTCTTTAATCAGCCCTATTTCCTGAACAAGAACCTTGACATTATCCGAAAGTTTGGAGATGATAATTGAAAATTCTATCAATATGAGGAATATTGCCATAACGAGGATCAGAAGGAAGGCAGCCGGAGCATAAGCTATACCCATCACAACGGCGATCTCCTCAATTCCGTCACGCCAGATGGAAAGCACGATAAATCCCGTTCCGAAAAACAGCCATAAAAGAGAATACTGTTCCTTTATCTTCTTTCTTCTGATAAGTTCGATAATAAAAAACAGAAGTATGATGCTGCCGGCTACCGCGAAATACTGAATTTTATCTGTATTGATATTGCTAAGCATAGATTTTCCTTTTTCTTAAGGATGTCATTATCACCGACAGCAGTACCTTGAACATATAGTAGGGTATCCTCAGTCCGTAGATAGAAGAACTCCCGTTCTGCCTTTCTTTCATATTGACTGAAACTTCCTTGATCCTGAATCCGTTTCTTCCGAGTAGTACTACTGATTCGGGTTCCGGGAAATCTTCAGGATAATTATGAGACAGAAACTCCGTTGCTCTTTTATTGTATGCCCTGAAACCTGATGTGTTGTCAGTTATCTTCTGGCCCGTGAGGATCAGATTCACGATCTTGAATATGAAAATCCCTTTCCTTCTTGCAAAAGTGGATCTGAAATTAGGCTCTTTTTTCAAGAATCTTGAGCCAATAAACACATCAGCTTCTCCTTTCATTACAGGGTCAAGTATCTTGTCTATCTCGGCAGCGTTGTGCTGGCCGTCCCCGTCGAATTGAACGCAATATTCGTATCCGTTTTCAGATGCGTATTTAAACCCTGTCTGCACTGCCCCGCCAATGCCGAGATTTACGGGAAGATCAACGACCTTACAATTTTTCGTCTCTCCTGCCACTTCTGAAGTGTTGTCTGTCGAGCAGTCGTTAATAACAAGAATGTCACAGTCTTTTTTATGCTCCCTAATATCCGCGACGGACCTCTCTATGTTGCCCGCCTCGTTGTATGCCGGTACTATTATCAGTGTCTTATTCATTCCATCATTCCCAGAACACTTTTTTCATTTTCAGCAAGCTCTATTCCTTCAAGCTTAGCGATCTCCGCTTTGTTGTACTTTACGAATTCGTCGTAGTTTTTGACCTTAAAATAGAAGTAAATATCTATAATTTCAGGATCGTACTGAAGGCTTTTCTGATAAGTCGCTTCATCTATGATACCGTATTTTTTCTGAATTGATTTTATATAAAAATAATGGAAAATATTATCGTAATTCTTTTTGGTTTCCATATTTACCCAGAATCCTTCAATATCTCTGATAAATTTGTTCTCAATGAATGAAAGAGTGTTTTCAATGCTAAAACCCGAATTGATGTAGTAAAGAAACATATAGAATTTGAGAAACCTCGTGGAATGATTAATATAATTGTCAAAGAACTTATGCCTGTTAGGGTTTTTTGTAATAGCTTCGTATTCTATTGCCATTATCTTGAATGCGCCTGAATAATCCTTTTCAAACATCAGTTTATCAACAGCCATTGATGCCACATCGTGATCTAAAGCGTTATACTGAGTATTATAATCGTATATTGCGTTGCAGTATTTCTCCTGATATTTCACATTAAGCATCCATGTGTTGAGAACAGAAAACAGTATAAACAATCCTGAAAAAAGATACGCGGGTTTTGAGTTCCTCATTTTTTTACCCAAACCCATAATGCCGATTGTAAGGATCAAAAATATTCCCGCCGAAGGGACATAATTTCTGTGCTCAGCCGCAAGCTGGAGTCCGATAACCGATGATTCCATAAGGTGATTTATTAAAAAGAAAAAAATTCCGAAACTTAATATTTTGTATTTTTTTACATAAGCGGGAATAACCGAAAAGATAAATGCGGCAGCTATAATAATTATTGAAACATACGGCATGATCTGATACGGAGCGTTGAGCCAGTCGAATGAATAAAGAAGATGGAATCTTCCCACAAACGGGAATATCATCAGAGAAATATAATGCAGCAGGATCTTCGGCTCAATAAACAGTCTTTGAAGAGGAGAAAACTCCCTGTTCGTATAATTGTTTTGAAATACTGCCCAAATATTAGTGTCGGTCCCTGATGAATAAAAGAAATAGATTAAGGTAATTATTATGGGAATCGATAAAAAGACTATTAGTAAATATTGCTTTGCCTTTGTTAAACTTGCTTCCCTGAAAAACGACCATTCGATATACAAAACTGACGGTATCAAAAG
>DFZN01000043.1:121781-183074 GCA_002382735.1 bacterium UBP11_UBA4055 | reverse complement strand
TAAGCCAGAATAATGCTGTAAAAAAAGCAGTTATCTTTGCTTTATTATTTTCAGCTCCGACTCCGTTATTAAGACCGACGGCAACAAAAAGTTCAAGAATAAATAAATATAGAAATATGCCTGCAAGCAAATGAATTATCAAATTAACGATATGATAACCAAAAACCTCATAACCGTTCGCCACATAGTTGAGTGAAAAAGACATATAAGATAAAGATCTGAAAAAAGTATTGCCCTTAAAAAAATCCGGATTAAAAATTCCATTCCTAATTCCTTCGTTGTTGACAATGACAGGAAGATCATCATACTGCCATACGCCTTCAAAAGCCGGAATATAGGCAATAACCGTAAGAAGTATTAAAATCACGATCTGCGTTTTCTTATTTCGGAGGATACTGTTCATTGACCTGTTAACCGCCTTATATTAATAACTCAACAAGAATATATCTTATAAACGCCTGATATTCAAGCGAAAAATCTTAAAAGCTTATTGATATTTTCATATATAATGTATAAATTTGATTCGGCTTAAATTTGATTCGGAATTAAATGACTGATGTAAAATGCCCTATATGCTCATCCGGAGATACTAAACTGAAAATAGTCTCTAAAGATTATCTTTTTCTTAAGGGAAAATCTGATGAATTCTCCGTTTATTTATGTAACGACTGTCATAACGGTTTTTCATTTCCTTTTCTGACGAACGCAGAGCTTAACCGGCATTACCCTGATAATTACAACTGTTTCAGCAGCCACAAAGGATTTTTAGGCAGAATACAAAGAATAAAATCATTAAACGATGTGCGCGTTATCGAGAAATTTCTAAAGAGCACCGGCAATGAATTATTTGAGATAGGGTCAGGATCAGGTTTCTTCCTGTCGCTGATTGCTGAAAAAGGGTTTAAAGCGTCAGGTCTTGAACCGAGTTTGTCCGGAGTTAAATATGCCAAAGATAATTTTGGAATAGATCTTAATAACTGCTTTTTTGAGGAGTTTGCCTCAGAAAATAAATACGATATGGTCATAGCCTTCCATGTGCTTGAACACTTCACAGATCCGGTATCGGCTCTTGTTAAAATGAGATCTTTGCTGAAAGAAGACGGCTTCTTGTATCTTAAAGTGCCCAGGTTAGATTCATGGGCGGCAAAACTTTACGGCAAATTCTGGCACGGATACGATCTTCCGAGACATAGGACACATTTTACAAAAAAAGGTTTGATCGATCTTCTGAAAAAAGAAGGTTTTGAAACTGTAATGTTCAAGGGTGATTACGGACCTCTTGATACTGTTAGGGCCATTGATTATTTTTCAAGATTTTCAAAAAATAAACCTTTAAAGTACTTGCTTAGAGTAGTAAATCTTTTACCTTACAGCGTAAAACTTATAGCTTCAACTTTGTTTGAAGTCGTTATGAGCCCGTTCAAAAGCGGAAGAATGAGCATCATTGTAAGGAAGATAAAACAGTGAAAGCACTATTCAGAATATTTGTAGCATTTGTTTCGGTAAGTCTTCTTGGAGTGATCTTTTCAAGAATAGATATTTATAAATTCCTTGATGTTTTCATTGGAGTTAATATCCCTTTATACTTGACAGGGATCATCCTGATAATATTAACAATGCCGCTTTTTGCTTATCGCTGGAAGCTTACTCTGCAGAGAGATTCTGATCTCAGTTATTCTTCTTTACTTCACAGAGTGATAACTTCATACTTTTTCAACAATATGTTTCTCGGTGTCTTCGGGGGAGACATATATAAGGCACTCAGGATACATAAAAGCACAGGGAAATTCATTGCCCTTTTTTCAGTCATATATAACAGAATAATTAATACTTATGCTGCAGTCATCTTCCCTGTTTTTTTGATACCTTTTGTAATTGCGGAGCGTTCTAAAAACAAATTCGTGCACTATTCTCTGATAGCTTCCGCAATACTACTTTTATTATTCCTCCTTATTATAGTTTTTCAAAAACCAGCCACAACTTTCATTGCCTCTAAGTTCAAAAAGGCCGACAAAATCATTCTTCTTAATGAAATAAGCCTGACAAATACTATGCTTATATCCCTTCTGATACAGATTGTTAATATTACCGCTCACTATATGTTTGCGCTTGCATTGAATATAAACATAGGTTTTACCGATCTCGCGCTTCTTTATTCCGTATCGGCGGTGATAATCAGCATCCCCATCAGTATTAACGGGATCGGCGTAAGAGAAAGCGTATTCATTTTTGCTTTCGGGTTCTGGAATATTCCGGCTGAAAGTGCTCTTGCTTTTTCGTTCCTGTCCTTCACGAGTACGATAATTTTAAGCATCGTAGGCGGATCGATCTTTGTCGCAGAGAATATAATCAAGGCTAAAAGTGGAAAATAAAAAACTGAAAATACTCGGCTTAAGCCTTTTTGGAAGAAAAGGAGCTTCGAGCAGGTACCGATTATATCAGTATATTCCGCTTCTTGAACAAAAAGGTATTCAGATAACAGCATATCCGCTTATAAATGACAGAGCTTATGATGTTTTCATGGGTAATAAGCGGTTAAATCCTATCCTAAAGCCGTTTCTTAGATTTTTTCTGGTAACTTCAGCTATGGTAAAAAGATTTTTCCACATTCTGAAAGCCGGTTCTTACGATGCTGTTTATATTCAGAAAGATGTGCTTCCTTCATTATATCTAATGACTCTCAAAATGCTTAATAAAAACCTAATTTTTGATCTCGACGACGCCATCTATGAAAATCATGCGACGGTAAAACCCTCTCCTTTTGGTCTCGACAATCTCTTTTTCAAACTGAGAAAAAATAATCTTATCAAAACACTGAGATCAGCTAAAACGGTAACTGTAACAGTGCCCTACCTCGCTGAATATGTAAAAAAATATAATGAAAATGTTCATGTCATTACAGGTCCGATCAACTGCTCTGTTTACAGACCCGTCCCGAAAAAAGATAGTAATAAAACAGTGATCGGGTGGATCGGTTCACCCGTTACCGCAAAATATGTGAGAGACATTCTGCCTGCCTTTGCAGAGCTTGAGAAAAAATACTCCTATATTGAGTTCCATATTGTAGGCTCAAAACCGTTTGAGTCAGATGATCTGAACATCAGATTTTTCGACTGGTCGGAAGAAAAAGAGATCGGGCTTCTTTCACAATTCGATATTGGAATAATGCCTTTGACAGACGATAAATGGTCAAAAGGTAAGGGCGGACTAAAGATCCTTCAATATTTTGCAATGGGAATTCCGGTAGTATGTTCGCCCGTCGGAATCAATGAAGAACTTGTAACGGACGGAATAAACGGATATCACGCAAATACATCAGACGAGTGGACTGACAAGCTCGCAAAGCTGATCGAAAACAAATCTCTAGGAGAAAAATTCGGTGAGGCAGGTCGAAAAACAGTTGAAGAAAAATTTGATTTAATAAAAGCCGTCGATTATATTGAAGACATAATTCGAAAGACTGTTCTAAATGCGGAGACTGCTGATTTATGAAGAACCTGACTGTAATAATACCGGCCTACAATGAGGAAAAAGCCATTGAAGAAACACTTGAAAAACTACTGCCGGCCGCCGTAAGGAACCGCTGGAATATTATTGTTCTGAATGACGGATCCTCTGATTCCACTTTAAACAAAATTGAAAAATTCCAATCCATAAGAGTGATAACCCACAAGGCTAACCGCGGTTACGGAGCGAGCCTCAAAACAGGATTGAAAAATTCCGAAACTGAACTGGCGGCATTTTATGATGCAGACGGACAACACTCACCTGAAGAGCTTGAAAAATTGTGGAACGCATGGACAGATCAGGACATGATCGTAGGTCAAAGAGTAAAAGGTTCGCATTTTTCAATATCAAGAGCACCCGGAAAATGGATATTGGGAAAAACCGCCAATTTCCTTGCAGGGAAAAAGATACCTGACCTCAATTCAGGTTTAAGAATAGTGAAAAAAGACACAATCATGAAATATCTGGAGCTTTTTCCGGACGGATTTTCCTTTTCAACAACTTCAACTATCGCATTTTTGGGGGATAAAAGGCAGGTCGATTACATTCCGATACAAACATCCAAAAGAATTGGCAAAAGTAATGTAAATCAGGTGAAGGACGGTTTCAACACTATGCTTTTGATATTGAGGCTGATCGTTCTGTTTAATCCGCTTAAGGTATTTTTCCCTGCAAGCTTTTTCCTTATACTCTTAAGCATAGTTTATGAAATACTTTGGGGATATGTTTTCAGCCCGCACCTCAGAATGCTGCCCGGAGCTCTATTAACATTCCTGACAGGTATAATAATCTTCTTTTTTGCTCTTATAATGGACCAGATATCCCAGATCAGGAGAAATTCCATCGGGAAATAAATGAAAAATAAAATATTGAAAATATCGTTTTCCGTTTTAATGTCTCTGACAGTTATATGGATAATCTGGCTGTCGCTTACACCGTTAGTTGACAGGGACGGAACAAGATTCCATCTCCCGTTCGCGAAGCTATGGGCAGAACACGGCTTTATGTACTTCAGAAGATACTTTGCTTATTACGACCTGAATATGCTCAATCTTAACTACCTGTACATGCTCGTTTTCAAATTCGGCCTATCCGATCAATTTACAAAGATAATTCACGCTTCTTTTCTCCTTGCCGGTGGTTATCTTATTTTCAGATTTTTTAAAGAAAAATACGGTTTTAGCTGGGCGGCTCTTTCTTTTATAATGTATTGCACTATTCCTATAAATCAGAGACTTGCGTCAGAAGTATATGTAGATCTGGGTCTTCTGTTTTTTTCTACCCTGTCTGTCATATATTTTATCAAATGGTTCGAAAGTGATTTCGAAAGCAGGAAATATCTCATAATCTCAGCACTTGGAGCAGGATTCGGATTTGGCACAAAATACAACGGTGTTATCTTTGCCCTCTTCATGACTTTATTTGTCGCGCTCGTAATTTCAAGAGAAAAAAAGGATGATAAACTCGCAGTAAAATCAATGCTGATTTACGGTGCTATAATCTTTATCTGCGTCTCTCCCTGGATGATCAGAAACTACATAAGCTCCGGCAATCCCTTTTATCCTCTCTTAAGCTCGATCATACCGTCAAATATTTATTCACCGCCCGCAATAACGGAAAATGTTGACGGCGAGACAGCATGGAGAGCGGTGGCAGAAAATGAGAATTTCTTTACACTTATATTTTTACCGATAAGAGTTTTCTTTCAGGGCGAAGACCACAACTTTTTAAGATTTGACGGAGTCTTGAATCCTTTGCTATTACTTCTGCTGCCGTTTATTTTTTGGCCGAAAACAATAGATTTAAAACGCAAAAAAACCTTGTATTATCTATTCGCAATTTTTTGTATAGTTTACCTTTCCACTTTGTACGGAAATAACATAAGGATCAGATATTTCATACCTGTTTTGCCGATACTGATTATACTTAATGTTGAAGCTATAAAAAATTTATTATCTTTTAAAAAATTTCCATATTTTGCTCATACCGCTGTTTTTATGTTTTTTTCCATTAATATTTTTTATTCTTTGCGTTTATATGATGGCTTGCACTTAAAGGAATACAATCCTTTTAGATCAGAATCAAAATTAGAATATCTGGAAAAATATTTGAGACTATATGACTTCTTTGAATACATAAATCAACACACACCTGAAAATAGCGTTATTTATGAAGCTTTAACCGGAGGTAGAAGTTATTACATAAACAGAACATTTTATTCTGACACAACTTCACTCGACCGTTATTTGTTACAACTTGCCAAGAAAGGAGCCGATGCTGAAGAATATGCTTTACATCTCAGAAATCTCCCAAACAGCGACTTAAGTGCTACTCACTTATTGATTAGGGCCAACAATTTCATTCAAACCTTTTACGAGATCAATTATGACGAAAAAGATACTTTAAATGTTGGTAATTCAAAAAAAATTAATGGTTATATAAACTACCTTAACGGACTTAAATTGCTAAATGAGAGAGACGGTACTTATCTGTTTGAGATCCCGTTCGAAAATAATTAATTTATTTTCCTTGACAAAACAATATTTTTTTCTTAGCTTATTATACAGACCGTCACAGGGGATTGGTTTCCCCGGTATGTGACAGGGTCATAACTCAAGAAAAAGGAGGTGAAAATGATGAGAAAAGGTTTTACACTGATCGAGGTTTTGGTTGTAGCGGTTATCGTTGCCGTTTTGGCAGCTGTAGCTATTCCGGCTTATAACGGATACATTAAATCCTCAAAAGAAAAAGTAGCTCTGAACACAGCAGCTACCGTAGCATCTGCACTGGCAACATATTATTCAGAGAATCAGAATTGCACTCGAATCGAAACTTTCGGGACTAATTCTACCCCAGGAGGAACTTTGGCAATACCGCTTAATCCTCTGAAATTACCTGAAGACTTCTCTTGTGCAACGGTCGACAACACTGTAACAGTTACACATCGTGACTTGACAGCATCAGGTTCTGTTGACTGGAGATAAAATCCGTCAGCAAAAGTTTTTTAGACCGGCTTCTGCCGGTCTTTTTTTTATTAATAAAATCCCCACTTTACTTATCCTCTCCGATTTCGTATATTCTTCAAGTTGATAAAAGGCTCTTGGGGGTAAATGATGAAACTCAGATATGCGGCTCTTGCGCTTGTTCTTGTTGCGGGAATGTGTTTTCCGGCAAAACTTGTGATCGCGGGTTTTAAGGATACTGACCCAAAAACGGAGTTCATTACGGATGCGTTCGTGGAATTCTTGCGTGGAAATCTCGAAGTAGCGGGTTTTGAGCTGATGGACGATAAAACGGAGGGTCTTGAATACGAGCTGTTAAGGCAGGGGAATTTTTTCTTAGCCTCCAATGCTTTTTTCGATACTTATGAAAATCTTGAGCTTGACTATTCGATCTATGGCGAGATCAAGTACAGAGGAAAGTTCTTCTACCTTACGCTTCAGGTCTATTCAAGGGAAAAAAGAAGGCTCGCTATGAAAGGAGAGATCAAAGGGAGCAAGGACGCGCTTCTGGCTTTTTATTTTGATGTGACGAAGAAGGTCATCGCTTCAATGGATGTTGATCATACCGTAAAGAATATTTTCCCTGTTGACGAAGATAAATATTTCTACAAATATATAAAGCTCGCTCATGAGACCGACAAACTTTTCGAATCGGATGACCCCGACGCATATTATGAGCTGAAAGACGAACTTGAGGCCATGCAGGGTCTTTTTACGGAATATCCTGTTTTTGAGCAATTGTATAATGAGGTTGCCAATATGAGCGATGACTATGCTCTCGCGGGTCCTTTTGAAAAGCCTTTCTCGAATGTTACGAAGACTGTTTCCGCTGATGACAATGTGATCGAAAATTATGTGAGGACCCTTCTTTCCGGCGGATACATATTCTCTTTCAGAGAAGTACTGCAGAACCCTGTCGAAGACCGGCCTGACCTGATCAATATGACCGTCAAATTCGATCTGAAGCTGAAGAAATCCGCATACAGCGCGCTTATCAATGAGATAAAAAAGAGAAAAGGCAATCCCCATTTTTCCGATATGGGCAGATATTTCTTTAGCGCGAACGAGAAAGAGAACAAAATTTTCAGGGATTTCTTGCTGGAGCAGACTGTCTGGCTCAGATTCTTTGACTCTGAAGGCCTGCTGGTAGCCGAAGCTGAATATTATTTTGATAAAAGAGCATATAATTCAGGTGCTTACAGACACGCAAAAATGCTGCCGTTCCCCTTAACGCCGAGAGGACCGGCAAACACTGCCTTCGGAATGAGAAGCAGGTCGGGCATACAGTTCGAGTTCGAGGACATCAAAAAGGCAGACCTTGAAAGAATAGCCTCAACGGAGATCGAACTTGTATTCGAGTAATATAATGAAAGCTAAGATACTCATATATGCGGTTCTCGCGCTTCTGCTTTTTTCGTGCTCGGACGATGCCGATATGCTCATCGAAAAGGGTGACTACGAAAAAGCCATTATCCTGTTAAAGGAAGATCTTTCCAAGGATTACAGGAACACCGGCCTCAGGAACAAGATCACAAAGCTGTATTTTACAAGCGCGGTCAGGAATATTGAAAATAATAATCTCGATGAGGCTGAAAGAAATATTGAAAGAGGAATTATCTACTCCTCGGAAAACAATCCCGAAATTAAGGATGAGTACGCGGACATTCTTGTTCTTCTCGGCTCAAAACTTGTCAAATCCGGCGACCGCGAGGGCAGCGTCGATCTTAAGAAAAAATATGAAAAAGGCGTATCTCTGATCAAAAAAGCGGTCGGACTTTCAGAAAATAACGAAAAAGGCAAAACTCTCCTTTCATCTATACAGAAAGAGGAAGCACAGAGGCATCTTGACCTTGCCCAGCTTGACTATAATTCATGGAAGGCTGACAGGCGAAATACTTCACTACTGACTGAAAGCTGGAGGAACCTTACTATTTCTTCCGAGATACTCCAGCTTCCATACGCAGATTCTCTCCGCACAAAACTTCTTGAATCTTTCCTTTCGAATAATGTGACGAGTAACCCCTACGACATAAGGATAATGGAAACTTTTTTCAACTCAGAGAACGGTTATATCGCCTTAAAGATCAGGTTCTACAACAACTCGCAGCGGGATATTGTAGTATCAAGGAGCCATTTTACGCTGTTCGACTCTTCCGGCAAGTCATACAAATTCGATGTGGTGGCCTCCATAAAAGGAAATTATAAAGGACTTCTCGAGAATTTCAAAATAAATCCCTACAGATTCTCGACCGGACTGCTCGTATTCGATACTTCCATAAGGAAAAACCCCGTTATGTCCAAAATAGTCTGGCAGGATGACATGGGCAATACTTTCGAGAAGCTGTTCCCGAAAAAATCACTTACTGAACTGGTGCTTGAATGATCTACGGTATAGGCACGGATATTATTGAGGTCGCGAGAGTTAAAAAGAGCATCAATACCATCGGCGGCTTCAAAGAAAAGATCTTCGGCGATAATGAGAGAGAGTACTGCGGATCAAAGGCGAACAGGTACGAGCATTTTGCGGGAAGATTTGCGGCGAAAGAGGCTTTTTTGAAGGCATTAGGCACAGGCTGGAGAAACGGAATCGCTTTTAAGGAGATCGAAATAGTTAATGACGAACTTGGCAAACCGGAACTTAAGCTTAAAGGAAAGGCACTGAAATTCGTAAAAGACAATGACCTGATAATCTCGGGAGTATCGATATCGCACACAAAAGAAACGGCTGTCGCGGTCGTGATACTGGAAAAGAAAGAATAAAACGGAGCTTTTAAGAATGCTTGACGAAATAAAAGAGGAACTTACAGAGATTAATTCAAAATTCGAACATATCAGGGGGCATCTTTGATCTCGATCAGTTCAGGCGCGAGATATCGGAGCTCGAGAAAGAGACCTTAAAAGAGGGTTTCTATAACGACCAGGAAATGACCCGGTCGCTGTTCGCCGAGATCTCGAAGAAAAAATACTGGATCGAATCCCTGGGCAGAGCGCAGACTTTGAACAAAGATATTTCTGACCTTTTCGATATGCTGTCGGACGATGAAGCTGAATCGAAGGACATAAAAAAAGAGATAATTTCAACTTTCGGCGAATATAAAAACCTGATCGAGGAGCTTGAGCTGAGAGGAATGCTTTCAAGGCCGGAAGATAAAAAGGACTGCATGTTCACCATCCACGCCGGTTCGGGAGGGACAGAGGCGTCCGACTGGGCGAATATGCTCTTGAGGATGTACACGCGCTTCTTTGACATAATGGGGTTCAAATGGGAGCAGGTGGATCTTATTCCCGGCGATACTGTCGGCATAAAATCCGTGACAGTTGAAGTAAAGGGCGAGTACGCCTACGGCTACCTGAAGTCAGAATCCGGCGTGCACAGGCTGATCAGGATCTCGCCTTTCGACGCGGCGCACAAGAGGCACACCTCTTTTTCTTCGGTCTATGTGCTGCCCGAAGCGGACGATATTGAAGTCACGATAGACCCGTCAGACTTAAGGATAGACACATACAGGTCGTCCGGAGCAGGAGGGCAGCATGTGAACAAAACGGACTCGGCCGTCAGGATCACGCACATCCCCACGGGCACCGTCGCCGCGTCCCAGAACGAGCGCTCGCAGATGTTCAACAAAGATACGGCGATGAAGCTTTTGAAGGCCAAGCTCTACCAGAAGAAGCTCGAGGAGGAAAAAGCCCGCCTGTCAACGCTTGAGGACGAGAAGAAGGAGAACTCATGGGGCAGTCAGATCAGGACATACACATTCCAGCCGTACAATCTTGTCAAGGACCACAGGACCGGGATCGAGACTGGAAATACGGGCGCGGTCATGGACGGTGAGATAAAAAAATTCGTGAGAGGGTACTTAATTAAATATGGTAAATTTGAATAAAGGATAAAAAAATGATCGATGAAATGTTCGGGGGAATGATAACCTCCGCTTCAGCCGGGATGATAACGAAAAAGATCGACGGCGTTAAGACAAAAGAAGGCGTTTACAGAGTAAAGCTCGAATCAAACGATGTAGATTATGAATCTATGGCGAAATTCAGTTCCTCAATATCTTCAACTCTTCTGAATATACAGCCGATGCCTTTCAGAAGCGTCAACTTCGGCGACCAGACAGTTATGAACATGGACCTTTACCTCTATGGAACAGAGGAGGAGGACGATCAGAACAGGGGGACTTATAAGGACCTTGAAGCCAGGCCGGACGCATATTACAAAAGAGTAAAAATAAAAAATCTTACGGTGAACAATAAAACGAATGTACCTCACTACATTTTTACTCTCGAGATACCGATGGAGGCCGATCCGAAATTTCTGTTCTCGCACTTGAAATCAACAGTAAATTTTAAATTCTCAAAAGCGTGATATGGAACTTTTTCAGCCTGAATATTTCAGTCAGACCGGCGGCGGGATAACCTGCCTTCTGTGCGAAAGAAAGTGCTTTCTCAAAGAAGGCGCGGCCGGATTCTGCGGCGTCAACAGGAACAAGGGCGGCGAGCTCGACTGCATGGCCTACGGGCGCCCTGCGGCCATCAACATTGATCCTGTCGAGAAGAAGCCGCTGAACAGGTTCCTGCAGGGAACAAAGACTTATTCAGTCGGCACGCTGGGCTGCAATTTTTCCTGCGAATGGTGCCAGAACCATCACATAAGCAGGAAAAAATATTCGGAGCCGCTGAATGTTGACACTGTCCCGGCCGCGAATATCGCCGAAGGCGCCGTTGAATCGGGGTGCATGTCGGTATCTTACACATATAATGAGCCGACCGTATTCTACCCGTACGCGAAAGATATCGGGATGCTGGCCAAAGAGAACGGGCTCAAAAATATTTTCGTGACCAACGCGTACCAGAGCGAAAACATCGCTGCCGACATGCTGAGCTGGGTCGATGCTTTGAACGCCGACCTTAAGTGTTTTGACAGAGAGACCCATAAAAAATATACCGGCGGAGAACTTGATAAAGTGCTAAGGAACCTGAAAATTTTCGCAGATTCGTCAATTCATGTCGAGATCACGACTCTCATTATTCCCGGCGTGAATGATAAGGCCGACGAACTCGAAAACATAGCCTCTTTCATATCTACTGAGCTCGGTAAAGAGGTTCCGTGGCATGTTTCCGCTTTCCATCCCGCTTATAAAATGACGGACATGCCCGCTACTTCAAAAGCTAAAGTCTATGAAGCTGTCGATATCGGCCTGAAAAAAGGACTGAAATTCGTTTATCCGGGAAATGTGTGGTAAAGATGAAGTTCGACAAAAAAAAGACCCTAATATTCTCGATCAAGCTCATAATTGCAGTAACTCTTGCCTGGATAGTTATATACAATATCGAAGCGGTCGAACTTAAATATATAATCCGCAACGCCGATATTTCGTTCATTATCTTTGCGGTCGCTCTTCTGCCCCTCAATCTATACCTCCAGTTCAGAAAATGGAAATATCTTGCGGCCAAAGCTTCTGAAGAAAAGATTCCCGACAGGCAGATCTGGGTCTCCGCTTTTCTCGGTATTGCTTTCGGGTTCATCACGCCCGGCAGGATCGGCGAGCTGGGAAAACTCTTCGCCATAAGCAATGCTGACAGGCTCAAACTTCTCAGTCTCGGAATAATCGAAAAGATCTATGATGTTTTTCCCGTTCTGATATTCGGGTCGCTCTCTCTCGCTTTTTTACCCCACCTTTTCTTTTCGGGATCGGTGATGATGCGCTACAATCTGGTCATGTTCGCGTCCGTAATTTCCGTCCTGACATATTTTGTGGCGGTACATCCGGGACTTTTCAAAACACTATTTTATTATCTCAAGAACACGATCCTAAAGAAAAGTGAGAATTTTAAAAGATTCTGCGACGGAGCAAAAGACCTCAAAAGGCGCGATGCGGGGATACTTTTTCTTCTCTCGGTTCTGCTTTTTACCGTTTATACGACCCAGTTCTCGCTTCTCATGATGTCGTTCTCTGACATCGATCCGTTCCATGCGTTCACAGGGGTCTGGGCGGCCGTGCTTTTAAAGACATTTCTCCCCCTGAGTCTCGGCGACATCGGTGTAAGAGAGGGTACTGCGGCATTTATTTTCGGACTTATGGAAGTAAATACTGAGGCATCCGTTTCGGCGGCTTTCCTTCTTTTCGTAATAAACATTCTTCTGCCTTCAGCGGTTTCGGTATTTCTCATACCTTTCTCGTTTATTTCAAAACATAACCGTTCATCAGACGGTAATTGAGATCTTTAATTATTTTTTCTTCATATACGATCCTCATTTTTTGCGCAAGAGAGGTCTCTATGTCGATCAGATCGTTCTTTTCATCGCGGTCGCCGGAAATATCGTACAGCCTGTATTCTACATCTGACTCCCCGGGTATAATATCAAGCTTATGATCCCCCCTTATCAGCGCTCTTTTTACAAGAGGATATATCTCTCTTTCGGCCGCCGTGTTCTTCGATACAAAACCGTCTTCGTTCCTGAAATATATTCCCGGATCGTTCTTTATTAATGAAGCGTCTGTTACAATAATATCCTGTTTGACGAATTCGGGGTTGAAGAACGATATGCCGTCAAAGGAACGACCGGCCGGCTTTATCCCTGCCGCATCGAGAACGGTAGGCAGAATATCCAGAGAGGAATAATTGTTTTTGACCACCCTGTCAAGATCAAAATCATCTGAACTTATTATTAAAGGCATTCTCAGGTCAGACGCCTTTAAGCCTCCATTCCCACCGGAAATCCCGAAGAGGCAAATAACAGTACTCTCAAGCTTACCGTTCTTTCTTAAATCCTCATATATGCTGCTTATTTCATCATTCAGATAATTAAGAAAAGCGTCTTCCTCACTTTGGAAATTTTCGGTTCTGTAATAAGGAAAAGGCAAATAGTCCTTATGATCGGTCATAGTGTAAAGGAACATGAATTTATCCTTCCCGGAGATCATTTTTCTTATCCTGCTTTTAAGATAGGTTTTATCCCTGTACTGGTCCAGCAGCAGCGCTTCTGAAAAATATTTTACTAAAAACCTGTTATTATAAATGACAGGCATTATCATGTGCGATAAGAGAACCTTTGATCTTACAAGTTCTTTATTTGTTGGGTATTTGACCAGATAATCATTTTCATCGTTTATTCTGCTGAAGGTGAATTTTCTGTCGGAATATACTCCTGTCCTGTAGCCGTTATCAGCGAGAATCGAAAATATCGTCCTGTCTTCCAGCCCGTAACTCCTGTAGCCTCCAAGATACTCACCTTTTTCCGGATTTATTGATGTAAGGGTGGAGAGAAGGTTGACCCTGGGTTCGTTGGAAACACTGAAGCAGTTCGAAAAAATGTAAGATCTTTTTTTCAGCATTTTTAAAGCGGGCTTATCAGAAATTTTCCTGTCAGTGAGATTTGAAGCTCTAAGATCCTCAACCCCGATCAGAATTATATTTTTTTCGCCTTTTGCTTCAAATGCGTTCAGGTACCCGAAATTGAAGAGCAGAAAAAATCCCGACAGGATGGTAACGGAGTAAAGAGAAACTCTTTTTGCGCCGTGATATATTGAAAGATTATACATAAGGTTATGTATGCACATCGCCAGTATGATAATAAAGAACACCGTGAAGTAGAGAGGCGAGAATTTATCCTTTAAGAACTCGAACACCCCGCTGAACCAGAAAGAAGGTTTGAGAAGTGAGCGGCTGTAAAGCAGAGGATGATTTATAAGTTCCCTGACCGTCAGCGAGAAGAGTGCGACGGCGGAGAGCAGAGAGTTTTTAAGAAAATACCTGTAATACCTGTCCTGTTCACTTTCAAAATAATTCGAGTATTTTTTTCTTTTTCTTGCCAGTATCCCCGCCCCGATCCCTCCGGTTATAAGCCCGAGCACCGTATATGAAAAAAACACTCTCAGCTGCTGAAGAAAATAATCCGTGCCGAATCCGGAATATTCAATATCCGAGAATAAAAGTTCCAGAAAATATATCGCCCACACCATAACAAGGGCGGGAAGAGTATTTTTAACAACCCTGACGGCCATTATTCATCCTTTTCAGGCTTGACTACTTTAAATTTTGAAGCGAACAGGTCCCAGCCTACGATCGTAAGTGCGGCGATCAGAGGCCCCACGAGAAATCCCGATATTCCGAACCATGCAATACCTCCGACAGTTGAAACAAGCATAAACACAGGATGAAGCCCGCTATTGTCTCCCGCTATCTTGGGTTTGATGATGAACTGATTTACGGTAACTGCACCTGCTCCGAGAACAAGAAGAATTATACCTTTTGCGTAATTTCCCATAATGATCTGAATTACCGCTACGGGAACGATCACGCCGTTGGAGCCTAATACCGGTATCATGGACAGCATTACCATTATCACTCCCCAAAAGAACGGAGAACTGATCCCCAGTATCGAAAACAGAGCTCCGGCATAAACTCCTTCAGCTACGGCTATAAGGAAGGTATAAATGACAATTGTGTCTGTAATTTTAATAAGTTCCTTAACCGCTTTATTCTCATCTGACTGCTCAAATGGAAGCACATTTCTGATCCTATTCGAAAGCTTTTTGTCCTCAAGAAACAGGAAGAAAAGGATGAACGGAGTAATGAAGAGATGGATTACAAAGGAAGTCAAATTCAAAAATGCCGATTGAACAAATTTGATCGTGTATATGCTCACAGACATAAAGATATCGCTGCTGACCTCTCTTACCTTTTCCAATTCGACCTTACTTATTTCTTCCGCGAGAGATTCTCCGAAGTAAGGTATTTTGAGAGCCATCTCCTTTAAATAGTCAGTGGTTAACATTTTCTGTATTTCGGGCATTTTCTCCATAAGAAATTTGTAGTTCTCCGTAGCCTCAAAAGAAACCATCATGCCCACAAAAAAAAGCGGAATGGTCACGACAATTATCACAAGCGTAATTGTGATCGCCGAAGCCTGCTTTCTGTTTTTTGTCTTCTTCAGAAAATAAGCGAAAGGCTTTCTGAAAATAATGTAAAGAACGAAAGCAAGGAATATATCTATCATAAACGGGATCAGAAGTTTTAAAAATGCCATAGATATGAGCAGAAGGAATCCTATAAAAAAATAGTCATTGATTCTGAAAGTTTTCATGAGTTTTTTCCTCCTAAATATATTTCCTGTCGAGGCTTCTGTACTGCACCGCTTCGGCTATATGTTCAGCGCATATGTTTTCTTTTCCGTTCAGGTCGGCTATCGTTCTTGCGACCTTTAATATCCTGTTGTATGCCCTCGCCGAAAGTGAAAGAGTCTCGATAGCCCTTTTGAGGATACTTTCTGAGGCGGCATCAAGAGCGCAGTATTTTTTCAGGTCCTTCTGGTTCATTCCCGAATTGCAGTAAATGTTCCTTCCTTTAAACCTTTCGTTCTGAACATTTCGCGCTTTGACGACCCGCTCTCTGATCGTTACGCTCTTTTCCGCGTCTTTTTTCTGCGCGAGCTCGTCATACTTTAGCGCCGGGACCTCGATATGAATGTCGATCCTGTCCATTAACGGGCCCGATATCCTGCTCAAATAACTCTTGATCTTATGGACAGGACAGGTGCAGTCCCTTGTGGGATCGCCGTAATATCCGCACGGACAGGGGTTCATCGCCGCCACCATGATAAAATTCGAAGGGAATTTTAAGGTCGAGGCCGCTCTGGCTATGGTGACCTCCCTGTCCTCTAAGGGCTGGCGCATCACTTCAAGCACATTCTTGCGGAATTCGGGCAGTTCGTCAAGAAAGAGAACCCCGTTGTGTGCCAGGCTTATCTCGCCCGGCTTGGGGAACCTGCCCCCGCCCACGAGGGCGGAATCTGAAATGGAGTGATGCGGGGAACGGAAAGGCCTCGTGGCTACTATTCCCCTGTTGTGCGGCAGCAGCCCGGCCACCGAGTATATCTTCGTGGTCTCCAGCGCCTCCTCGAGCGTCAGGTTAGGCAGTATGGTGGCGAACCTCTTGGACAGCATGGACTTTCCGCTTCCCGGCGGGCCTATCATCAGGATGTTGTGTCCGCCCGCAGCAGCTATCTCGAGCGCTCTTTTAACATGGTACTGCCCCTTCACTTCGGAAAAATCAAGCTCCCAATGATTCATCTCGTCGAACAGTTTTTTCACATCCACATGTCTCGGTTCGGCCTTGGAGATGTCCGCGAAGAGATCCAGCACCTCTTTCAGGCTCGATACGGGATATATTTTTATTCCCGGAATTACAGCGGCCTCATCAGCGTTCTCTTCGGGCAGAATTATCCCTTTATACTTTTTTTCCGCCATTACAGCTATCGGAAGTGCGCCTTTGACCGGCCTCACCGTCCCGTCGAGAGATAGTTCTCCCAGTATCAGAAAATCTTTTGTGTTCTCAATATCCAGCTGGCCTGTCGCCCCGAGTATCGCCACCGCTATCGGAAGGTCATAGGAAGAACCTTCTTTCTTTATGTCCGCCGGCGCTAGGTTTACCGTGATCTTTTTCAAAGGGAAAACATAACCCGAGTTCTTGATAGCCGCGTTTATCCTGTCCTTGCTCTCCTTTACCACATTATCGGGTAATCCGACGATCGAAAGACCGGGAAGTCCCCTTTCTAAGTGGGTTTCGACCTCCACCGTAAAAGCGTCAAGACCTATCACGGCCGCAGAAAGTACTTTAGCCAGCATTTGATACTCCTTCAAACATAGCTTTAAAATTACTCTATTTGAGCATTAAAGTCAAACAGAAATCTGATATTCTTTGAAATATTGCAGTTAATATAGTCTCTTGTTTTGACCTTGTAAAAAGTTTATATTTAATGCCATGGGAAAGGTCGAAAATAAAATTCAAACACAAAAAAAACCGCTCATCAAACGGAAAAATATCGTGGTCGGTTTAATAATAATATCTTTTCACATCCTCGGTTTTCTTTCTTCGATCAATGCTCTCATGTCATCCCGTACCGCTCCCGGAACGGTCGCGTGGATAGTGTCTCTCAATACCTTTCCTTATGTTGCGGTCCCTGCATACTGGCTTTTTGGAAGTCCTAAATTTCGTGGTGAAATAACCGATATGCGGGAAAAGGATTCAGTTCTTAGGGCTGTTCTTCAGGAGAAACAGGTATCTGTCACACCGTACATATTTGAAGGAAGGGATAAATTTGAAATAATACCTGCTCTTGAAAAACTTGCACGAATGCCGTTTTTAAAGAACAACGAGGTTGAACTTCTGATAGACGGAAAAGATACATATAAAAGCATTTTTGAGGGTATAGATTCAGCCGAAAAATATCTGCTTGTCCAGTTCTATATCGTAAAAGACGACTCAATCGGCCGGGAGTTGAAAAATAAGCTAATAAAAAAAGCTGAGGAAGGCATTAAGGTTTTATTTATGTATGACGCCATAGGTAGCCATTCACTTCCTTCATCTTTTTTAAACGAACTCGAATCGGCCGGGGTTAAAACATGCAGATTCAGATCGGGACGCGGATGGGTATTCAGTTACCAGATAAATTTCCGCAATCACAGAAAAATCGTGATCGCGGATGGAGAGAAAGGATGGATCGGCGGCTTGAATGTTGCGGATGAATATTTAAAAGAAAATTCACGGACGGGTAAATGGCGCGACACACATTTGGCCCTGCGAGGTCCTGCAGTTCTTGCGCTCCAAATATCCTTTATTGAGGACTGGTACTGGATAAAAAACGAAGTTCCGGAACTTGACTGGACGCCTGTCTCTTCGTGCCGCTCAGATATTCCTGTTCTTGTCATTCCGTCCGGGCCGACCGATAAATTCGAAACGGCAAGTCTGCTCATACAGCACATTCTTAACTCCGCAAAAGAAAGGGTATGGATCTCAAGCCCGTACTTTGTTCCGGACGAAGGAGTTATGAAAGCTTTAAAACTTGCGGCTTTCCGGGGAGTGGATGTGAGAATCCTGATTCCCGAAAAACCCGACCATATTCTCGTATATTATGCTGCATACGCTTTCGTAAGTTCAATACTCGACGCGGATATTAAAGTTTACAGATATCATGAAGGTTTTCTTCATGGAAAATCCTTTCTTGTTGACAGTTCGATTGTCGGGGTCGGCACAGTCAATCTCGACAACCGGTCCTTCAGATTGAATTTCGAGATCACCGCAGTTGTCTTAGACAGTAGTTTTGCTAAGCAGACAGAGAAGGTGTTTAAAGATGATTTTGTCAGATCGAGAATAATGGAAAAAAATGATGCTGAAAATCAGCCGTTATGGTTCAAAATAATTTCACGGGCTGCTTACATGACTGCACCTCTACTTTAATATTTCTGGTTGTTTAAACACAATTATTTCGAGGAACTGTTTGCAAGTGGCTACATCATTTATTAAATTTCATTCAAATAAAACTCTAAAGGGGCATAAAATGGCAAAAATGAAAGTGCTGGCAAAATTAAAGCCTGAAAAGGGGCTTTGGATGACGGAAAAGGACATTCCCGAAATAGGCATAAACGATGTGCTGATAAAGATCAAAAAGACCGCTATCTGCGGAACTGACCTTCACATCTATAAATGGGACGAGTGGTCTCAGAGAACTATAACGGTAGGACAGACGATCGGGCATGAATATGTCGGGACGGTCGCGGCCATGGGCGAGGGTGTAAAACATTTCAGGGTGGGCGAAAGGGTGACCGGCGAAGGTCATATCGCCTGCGGGAACTGCAGGAACTGCAGGCGGGGAAAAAAGCATGTCTGCGAGAACACTGTCGGCATTGGGGTGAATATCGACGGCGCGTTCGCCGAATACCTCAAAGTACCCGCCGAGAATGTCATGAAGATCAATCCTTCTGTCTCTGATGATTATATAGCCATAATGGACCCTTTCGGCAACGCCACGCATACCGCTCTTTCCTTCCCCGTAATAGGCGAGGATGTGCTCATTACCGGCGCGGGTCTGATAGGTTCAATGGCCGTCGCGATCTGCCGCTTTGCGGGAGCAAGACACATCGTCGTGACCGACATAAGCGAATACAGACTTGACATCGCAAGAAAAATGGGTGCCACGAGAGCGATAAACCCTATGAAGACCTCTATCGCCGATGTAAAAAAAGAGCTCGGAATGGTCGGATTCGATGTCGGACTTGAAATGAGCGGGTCGCCTGCGGCTTTCAGCGACATGATCGCGAATATGTACAACGGGTCCAAGATCGCGCTTCTCGGTCTCCTTCCGTCAACTGCTCAGGTGAGCTGGAACGACATTATCTTTAAAGCTCTCACGCTCAAAGGAATATACGGAAGGGAGATGTTCGAAACCTGGTATAAAATGGAGCAGATGCTCATTGCCGGTCTTGACCTGAGCCCGATCATCACGCATCATTTCAAGGTGGATGATTTCCAGAAAGGCTTCGATGTCATGGAAACAGGCGAAAGCGGAAAAGTTATACTTGAGTGGGAATAGACCGTGGCTCTGATTGTGCAGAAATACGGCGGAAGCAGCCTCGCGACCCCTGAACTGATAAAAAAGATAGCTGGTAGGATCGTTGAAAGACACGATTCGGGCGACAGGCTGGTGATAGTCGTGTCTGCGATGGGACAGACTACGAATGCGCTCGAAGCTAAAGCCATGGCAGTTTCGGACAACCCGACGCCGAGAGAGATGGATATGCTCATCTCTATCGGGGAAAGGGAATCGATATCACTTATGGCAATCGCCGTCAACTCGATGCGCCCCGGCCTCGCTGTCTCCTTCACCGGCTCCCAGATCGGGCTGATTACAGATAATAATCACAGGAACGCCCGGATACTCGAGATAAAGGGTGACAGGCTCGTCGATGCCCTGAACGGCGGCAAAATACCCATAATCGCCGGCTTTCAGGGCGTGAGCACGGAGAAGGAGATCACGACGCTCGGCAGGGGCGGCTCTGACACCACCGCCGTGGCGATGGCTGCGGCACTGAGCGCAGACATGTGTGAGATATACTCCGATGTTGCCGGAGTTTACAGCGCTGACCCCAGAATCTGCGATGATCCGGTCATGATCAGGGAACTTGACTACGACACGATGCTGACGATATCGTCACTCGGAGCGAAAGTTTTAAAAGACTCAGCCGTCGAATACGCCAAAAGACTGGGCGTCAGCATTACGACCGGGATGAGCTGGACCGGGGAAACAGGAACCGTGATCACCGGCAAAGGTTCGCTGAACAATAATAAATTCGCTTCGCTCGTATATAACGATAAACTGAGCTACAGAACTTCTGAAGCGGAGGATGTTCTTTCAAAAGAGTTATCATCTCTGAGATTCTGTCAGAAATGCGGTGATTCCGCGCTTTCTGTTTTTGACCGTCGTGCCCGTCAGGGTGAAGAAAAGTGCTGCTCTGTCGCCGTAGCAGGTTCCGGAATAAAGAGCGAACCGGACAAGATCCGCAGGATGTATGAAATAGTGTCTTTATCTTCCAAAATACTCGGTTTTGATCTGACTGATATTAAATTCGAGATCTTTTTTGAAAATGATATGAAAAAAGAGACGATAAGTGAAATCCATTCGGTCTTTTTTAAGTCAAATTAAGCAAATTTTTACTTGCAAGAAAGTTTATATTCCTTATATTACTTAACCTAATATGTTGAAGTCAAAGTATATGGAAACGGGCTATGAGCGAATTAAATAAAGTTGAAACACAATTCAAGGAAAAGATAAAGAGCTTTCTGAACCAGAACTCTTTCAATACATGGATAAAACCGGTGAAAGTGGTTAATATAGAAGGTAATGTAGTTTCTTTCCAGGTACCCTCAAAGATACATATCGATTATATAAGGGGACAGTACAGATCTGTTTTTGAAAAGACTTTGAAGGATATTCTTGCCAATGACAGCATCAGCATTAAGTTCCTGATCGACTCCGACACGGATTTCAGCTTTGAATCCAGAACGGAAACCGAGACTATCGTAAAAAAGGCCAAAGAACTTCATAAGGGAAGAGTCGCACCATACAAGGAAACCTCGTTAAACCCCAAATATACTTTTGAGAATTTTGTAATGGGCAATGGCAACGAGACGGCGTATGTTTCATCTCAGCAGGTCGCACAGAATATTAAAAAGACACAGTATAACCCGCTTTTGATCTTCGGAGGGGTCGGTCTGGGTAAGACCCATCTTGTGTCCGCTATCGGCAACCATGTTTTCAGTCATGATCCGGGGATGAAGATACTTTATATGACTTCCGATATCTTCGTTTTCCAGATAATAAATCACATCAAGAACAAAACTATCGATGAATACAAAGCCTATCTGAGAACCAAAGACCTGATCATAATAGACGATATACAGTTCTTCGCCAAAAAAGACAAGAGTATGGAAGAGCTTTTCCATATCTTCAACTATATTTACAACAGCGGCGGACAGATAGTTCTTACTTCCGATTTTCATCCAAATGAGATCCATGAGCTTGACGACAGGCTGAAATCAAGATTTAAGATGGGTCTTATTACCGATGTAAGACCTCCTGACCTGGAGACAAGGGCTGCCATAATAAGACTTAAGGCGGAAGAGATAAATTTCACTCTCGAAGATGATATCGTTATGTTCATCGCCAACAATATAAACACGAATGTCAGAGACCTTGAGGGCGCCGTAAAAAAACTGTATTTCTATTATTCTCATTTCAATAAGGACATATCAATAAATAAAGCAAAAGAGATATTAAAAGAGCTTATCACTTCAAAAAAATCGTCGCTGAATATTGACAAGATACAGGACATAGTTTCCGAATTTTTCTCGATACCGAAAGATCTGCTTATAAAGAAAACGCGTACAAAAGAGGTAGCCGAAGCACGGGCAGTCGCCATGTATCTCTGCACAACTCAGCTGAAATCAACCACGACCAGTATTGGAGTGCATTTCGGCAACAGGGAGCACAGTACTGTTTCTCACGCAGCTGCAAAAATACAAAAACAACTCAACACAAAAAATCCGGAAACAACGAAAATGATAGAAGAAATACTGAATGTTATTAACTTATCCACTTGTTAACATCGGTCGGTTGTGAATAGAATTAATTGGGATTTATGAACATTAAAAACATCTGATATGAACAGGATAAAAAAAATAAACAGCAATGTATCTTACAAAATAAACGGTGTTTTTAAAACTGTACACTTATCGACAGATATAATATTAATAATAGGATTGTTTATAATAAATTAACTCTTAAAAGAAAGGAGAAGGAAAATGATATTTTCCACACTAAAATCAAATCTTATGAATCAGCTGTCACTGATCAACCCTATACTTCCCTCACACAGTGCTAAACCAATAACGGAGTGTATAATTCTCTCCCTGAAGGACAATGAGCTTACTGTAACAGCTACTGATATTTCGGTAACCCTGGTCAATAAGGTAGAAGTCAACGGAGTTGAGAACGGTACTGTTGTAGTTCACGGAAAAAAATTCATAAACATCGTAAAGAGTCTTCCTGATGTTGTCATGACCGTGAAAAAAGACGGCGGAATGGTAAAGATAATTTCAAACAATATAAAATTCGAGCTTGCAGTTACCGAGGACTACGAAGATTTCCCATCCACACCGAAAAGTCTTTCAGGGAATTTTATAACAATAGATACTCTCAAGCTGAAAACATATATCGAAAAAACAGTTTTCACTGTATCTCCCGATCAACTTAGAGCGGTTCTTACCGGCGTTCTCTTTTCAATAAAACTCAATCAGCTTATAATGGTCGCAACAGACAGCGTAAGACTTGTAAAACTGGAAGATAAAAGTGTGAGATATGAAGGCGAAGACACCGACATGATCCTTCCGGCGAAATCCCTGCAGATAGTTTCCAACGCTATCGACAGGAATGAGGAATGTATGATATTTTTCGAGGAGAATTATGTCGAGTTTAGATTTGGGGCGGTAGTCATTTTCTCAAGACTTATAAATGGAAAATATCCTGCTTATCAGGCTATAATTCCCGCCAACAACCAGCTTAAGGCAAAATTTGATAAATCAGCAACAATTTCGGCACTTAGCCGTGTGTCATTAGCCTGCAATCCCGTGACTAAACTGATAAAATTCAATTTTGAGAAAGGGCAGCTTTTAATAAATACCGAAGACAGTAATTCTTCATCGAAAGCGGAAGAAAGTATTCCTCTCGATTATTCAGGCGAAAAAATGCTGATAGGTTTTAATTCTTCAAAGATAAGTGAACTTTTGAAAAATATCAGCACAGATATGATCCTGATGGAAATAAACAGCGGTAGGAAACCTGTGATAATAAAACCTTTTGAATCAAATGAATCTTATGATATAATGATGCTGCTTATGCCTTCGTCCGTAGATAATTCTTAAGGACGCAAAGGGAGATGAAACTCAAAAAGATAGGCCTGACGAACTTCAGGAATTACGGTGATCTTGAGCTGGAGTTCGATAAGAATATAATTTGTTTTACAGGTCTTAACGGACAGGGGAAAACAAATATAGCGGAAGCTGTATCGGTATTGGGCCTGCTTACGAGTTTCAGGACGGGAAGTTACTCTGAGATGATAAGATTTGGGGAAGAGGGGTTTTTTATAAAAGGTGAATTTTTCAACAGCAGCGGCAGAGATATTGAAGTGGTTATAAGTTATGACGGGAATATTAAAAAAATAATGTACCAGAACAAAAGGATAACAAGGTTCTCTGAAATGTGGGGAAAGATACCGGTCGTATATCTTATACCCGACGAAAGTATCATCACTACGGGACCTCCTGCGGCACGGAGAGATTTTTGCGACAGGCTTATTTCACTAACTGACTCCGAATATCTGCAAATTCTCAATGAGTATAATTCAGTTATAAAACAGAAGAATAAGGTTCTTTCAGAAATGAAGGCAGGGATATCGCAGAGTTCCGAACTGATAGCTATCTATAATTCAAAGATCGCCTCGGCCGGGAGCGGAATATATATAAAGCGGACGGAATTCATAAAGAATTTTCTGCCTTATTTTGTAGAGATATTCGATTTTATATCAGACGGGCTGTATGCGGGAAATATTATTTATGAAACGATAATGGATGAGAAGGACTATGAAAAAAGCCTTTCCGTGACACTGAGAGAGCAGAAAATCCAAGAGATAAAAAGAGGCATCTCGGTGATCGGTCCACACAAGGACGATCTTGACTTTATGATAAACGGCCGTTCGCTGAGAAAATTCGGTTCCAAAGGCCAGCATAAATTATTCCTCGTTGCGCTGAAACTTGCGGGAACGGAGTATATAAAATCCGTTACGGACGAGTATCCGATATTCGTACTCGATGACCTTTATTCTGAAATAGACGAGCATAAAAGCCTGAAAGTCGCGAAGATACTCGATAAGGATATTCAGACATTCATAACGACGAGCAACAGCAGGATAATCGACCAGCTCGATCAGAATGTATCCCAGCTTTTCAGAGTAGATAACGGAAACTGCACGGCGGTATTTTAAAGATGAAAAAAAGGCAGGAACGCACATATAATTCTCCAAGAAGGATACCGGGCATAAGCTCAGTGCTCGACAGCCTTGTCTCATCAACGCCCGAACTCTCAAAGCTCGCGGTTGTAATGAGGATAATAAAAGCCTGGGATGAAACTGTAGGTGAGAAACTGGGGAAAGTAACAAGAATATTAAAATATGAGAATGAAGTTCTTTTCGTCCGTGTAACAAGCTCGGTCTGGAGGAACGAATTCTACCATATAGAAGATGAGATCAAAAAAAAGCTGAGAGGAAAACTCGGAAGCATAAAAATAACAAAGATAGTGTTCTTATAGACCGGAGGGAAAAATAATGAACGAATTTGAAGAAGTGAACAGAGAAGCCTACTCGGCCGACACAATAACAGTACTTAAAGGGCTTGAGGCTGTGAGAATGAGACCGGCAATGTACATCGGGGATATCGGAACGAGAGGCCTTCACCATCTTGTGAATGAGGTGGTTGACAACTCTATCGACGAGGCTCTTGCAGGGCATTGTACCAGAGTGGATGTCGAGATAACACAGGACGGGGGGATTACTGTACTGGATAACGGAAGAGGCATCCCTGTCGATCTTCACAAAGAGGAGAACAAGCCCGGAGTCGAAGTCGCGATGACAATACTTCACGCCGGAGGTAAATTCGATAAGGATAATTATAAGGTTTCCGGCGGTCTCCACGGCGTAGGTGTTTCCTGTGTAAACGCGCTGTCAAAGCAGATGATAACGGAAGTTTATAAGAAAGGAAAACACTACAGGATTGAATTCGAAAAGGGTATAACCGTAAAGCAGCTTGAAATAGTCGGAGAAACGAATATCAGGGGAACCAGGCAGACATTTTATCCCGATCCGGAGATCTTCGAGACAACGGTCTTTAATTACGAAACAATAGCTCACAGACTGAGGGTGCTGGCATTTCTTAACAAAAGCCTTCTCATTACATTAAAGGACAACAGGCAGACATCAGTAAAAGAGGACGGCACGCTTCCTTCACACGAATTTATGTACGAGGGCGGTCTGGTCGAATTCGTCAAATACATAGATGAGAACAAAAAAAGTATTTGCGAACCGATACTTATAGAGAAGACCATAGACGATTATCCGCTTGAGGTCGCACTTTCATGGAACGACACTTACAGGGAAAATATTGAATCTTATGTCAATAATATCCACACTATAGAAGGCGGTACCCACGAAGAGGGTTTCAAATCCGCATTGACGAGGGTTATAAATAAATACGCTCTCGATTCCAAGATATTCAAAAATGACAAAATGAAACTCACCGGCAACGATGTAAGAGAAGGTCTCACGGCCGTCATTTCGATCAAAGTAATGGAACCTCAGTTCGAAGGCCAGACAAAAACAAAGCTGGGGAACGGCGAGATCACGGGTATAGTTCAGTCGGTCGTTTACGAAAAACTCCTCGAGTGGATGGATGAAAATCCGAGGATCGCGAGAATGATTGTCGATAAATGTACCGAAGCTCTAAGAGCGAGAGAAGCCGCAAGAAAAGCGAAAGACCTCATCAGAAGAAAATCAGCTTTTGAGGGAGGCTCGATGCCTGCCAAACTCTACGACTGCATGAAAGGTACGAATCCGATGGACTGCGAACTTTTCATAGTCGAGGGGGATTCCGCGGGCGGATCGGCAGTTGACGGAAGGGATATAAAATATCAGGCGATCCTGCCTTTAAGAGGCAAGATACTTAATGTAGAAAAAGCCCGTCTTGACAAAATGCTGGCCAACGAAGAGATAAAAAGCCTTATAAACGCTATCGGAACAGGTATCGGAGAGAACGAAGCCGATTATCCTGTCAACTCTAACGGGGAGTCCGTCACGCCTTCCGGAAACGGCGGCGACGGTTTTGTTCTCGAAAAACTCCGCTACGGCAAGATCATCTGTATGGCCGATGCCGATGTCGATGGTGCCCATATCAGCACCCTGCTGCTCACTTTCTTTTTCAGATATATGCCTGAACTGATAAAAAGAGGCCATATTTATATTGCGATGCCGCCTCTTTACAAGGTGTCAAAGGGAAAGATATCCCACTATGTTTACCCCGGCAACGAAGAGCTTAAAGATCAGCTTGTGGCAGAGTTCGGCGGAGAGGACGGCAAAGGGGTTCAGGTACAGAGATATAAAGGCCTTGGAGAGATGAATCCCGAACAGCTTAAGGACACCACTCTTGATCCGGAAAAAAGGGTTATTAAAAAGATAAATATCGAGGACGCTGTTGAAGCTGACAGAATATTTACGATGCTGATGGGGGATGAAGTGCCTCCGAGAAAGGATTTTATAATCGAAAGATGCCATTTTGCGCAGAACATTGATGCATGACGGTTATGAAATAAAGAAAGCCGGCATCAGGGGCGTCCGCGACATAGCAGATGTCCATGTTGACTGCTGGAGAGAGACCTACAGAGGCATCATGCCCGACGGAAAACTCGACGCTCTCAGCTATGAAAAAAGTGCTGAGAAATGGAAGGATTTTTTTATCTCGGGTAAGGGAGTCCTTTTAAAAAACACTGTTATAGTGGCAAAAAAGAATGACGAAACTGTGGGTTTCTGCGCCGGAGGAGAGGTAAGAAAATTCTCAAAACGGACAGAAGGATATAAAGGGGAGATAAAAGCGGTTTATATCCTGAAGGAGCATCAGAGAAAAGGGCTGGGGAGGATTTTTTTAAAGAATTTTGAAGAAATATTTCGTGAAAAAGAAATTTTTTCGTATATTATTTGGGTGCTGAAGGATAACGACTCTAAAGGATTTTACAGAAAAATGGGCGGAAAACTCATCACGACAAAGACATACGAGATCGGCGGTAAAAAACTCAAAGGGCTTTGTTTCGGGTTCAGAATTAGTGAAGGGGAATCTTATGGATTTTAATAAAAGAGTTGTAGACACAATAAGGTCAAAAAGATCCGCAGTGTGCGTCGGGCTGGATGTTGAGCCCGGTAAACTCCCACAGATACTTAAGAATGAAAAAGATCCCGTTCTCAAATTCAATAAAGAGATAATCGAAGCTACACAAGAATTCACGGCGGCATATAAGCCCAATCTGGCGTTCTATGAGCAGTTCGGAACGAAAGGATTTGAATATTTTGAGAAAACCCTGGATATGATGGGCGGCGATGTGCTTAAGATAGCCGACGCAAAAAGGGGCGACATAGGCAACACCTCAAAAAAATACGCTCATGCTTTTTTCGAGACCTTCAACTGCGATGCGATAACATTGAGCCCGTATATGGGCGAAGATTCGGTAACCCCGTTCCTTGAAAGGGAGGATAAAGGAGTTTTTATACTTGCGCTGACCTCCAACAGGGGTTCTTTTGATTTTCAGATGCAGAAAATGAGTGACGGAAGGTTTCTCTATGAGATCGTCATTGAAAAAATAAATTCGTGGAACATAAAGAACAATTGCGGCCTTGTTATCGGCGCGACGCACCCGCAGATGTTCGAAGGGATCAGAAAACTCGCTCCCGGTATACCGTACCTGATACCCGGTATAGGAGCGCAGGGTGGCGATCTGGAGAACACCGTTAAATACGGATTCGTTAAGGACGAAGTACTCGCTCTGGTAAATTCGTCAAGGGGAATAATATTCGCTTCCGACGGACCTGATTTCGCTGAAAGAGCAGGTGAGGAGGCCAAAAAATTAAGGGACATGATAAACAGTTATTTGTAAAGGACCGGTAACGGATGGGTAATCTAAAAAAACTGCTCGATTCAAATTTTCTCGAATACGCGAACTATGTCGTGAAGGACAGAGCCATTCCCGATATCAGGGACGGGCTTAAACCTGTTCAGAGAAGGGTACTTTACTCGATGTTCAGGATGGACGACGGAAGGTTCAATAAAGTGGCCAATATAGTCGGGCACACGATGCAGTTTCATCCCCACGGGGACAGCTCGATCGGGGACGCGCTGGTCGGACTGGCTTCAAAAGACCTTTTCATTGATACGCAGGGTAACTTCGGGAATATTATCACAGGGGACAGTGCGGCGGCTTCGAGGTATATAGAAGCCCGACTGACACCGCTTGCAAAAGAGGTCCTTTTCAATAAAGAGATCACAGAATACATTGACTCGTATGACAGAAGGAACCAGGAGCCCGTCGTATTCCCCGCAAAGATACCAGTTCTGCTTCTTCTCGGCGTCGAAGGGATCGCTGTCGGGATGTCAACGAGAATACTTCCGCACAATTTCAACGAGGTACTCCAGGCACAGATCGATTATCTTGAGGGAAAAGAATTCAAACTGTATCCGGATTTTATTCAGGGCGGGATACTTGACACGGGAGAGTATGCAGACGGAAACGGAAAGGTCAGGGTCAGGGCCGTTATCGAAGCTCCGACGGACAAAAAGCTCGTAATAAGAGAGATCCCGTTCGGAACAACAACAGAATCTCTGATCGCTTCTGTCGAAAAAGCATCAAAATCCGGCAAGATCAAGATAGCTTCGATCAACGATTACACTACTTCAGAGGTCGAGATCGAGATAAATCTGGCCAGAGGATATAATTCGGAAGAGGCGATCTCCGCGCTCTACGCTTTCTCGGAGTGCGAAAAAAGCATTTCAGTCTCGCTGCTGGTGATAAATGATAAAGTGCCTGTGATCTCAACGGTTACGGATATTATCAGACAGACTACCGACAACCTTGTGTCCTATCTGAAGGCGGAGCTTGAAATAAAACTCGGACAGCTCAAAGAAAGGTATCTTGCAAGGACTCTTGCCCAGATATTCGTCGAGGAAAGGATATATAAGAAGATTGAGGAGCTGAAGAATTATACAATGATACTAAACACGGTAAAAGATTCTTTCATTCCCTACGAATCTCAATTTTACCGCGAGGTCACTTACGATGATGTTGAAAAACTGCTGCTTTTGCCCATAAAGAAAATTTCCAGGTTCGATATAGATAAGAATAAAAAAGAGCTGAAAGATATAGAAAAAGAGATCAGGCAGGTCAATAAGAACATGGGAAGGATCGTCGCTTTCACCGTTGACTACATAAAAGATATTATGGAGAAATACGGCGAAAAACATCAGAGGCGCACAAAGATAGACAGCATCGAGACGCTTCTTGCCAAAGATGCGGCTATAGAGAACATCAAGCTTTATTACGACAGATCGACCGGCTATCTTGGCACGAATGTAAAAGCGGATGAATATATAATGGTGAGTGAGTTCTCCCATGTACTTCTGATGTTCAAAAGCGGACTTCGTAAGGTAGTCAAGGTGCACGAAAAGGAGTTCATAGGCAACGGGCTTCAGTATTTTGACACGACCAACAGGCTTGAAGGAGTAGTATTTTCACTAATCTACCGCGACAAAAAAACGAACTGGTGTTATTTAAAAAGGTTCAATGAGATCAAATATATCCTTGATAAAGAGTACAGGTATTTTCCGGAAGGATGCAGGCTGGAATATTTTACTAAAAAGACGGATCTGCATTTTACCTGCGAACTTGAAGCGTCCAAAAAGATGAGGAATTTTATTGTGGAATTCGATCTCGCGGACTATAAAATAAAAGGACTTTCGGCTAACGGCGTAAGATTGTCCAACAAGAACATTATTAAGATCAGGGCTGAAAAAGAAGAGAAGTCCGAGGTAAAGCTGCAGCCCGATCTTTTTGAGCAGACAGAAGACGAGGATCCAAAATAAACAGGGGCGTTTTATGAAAAAAATAATTTTAACCTTGATCATTACTGCAGCTTTCTTCTGTTACGGTCAGTCGGCGTTCGACGACGGCAACGGGGACCATGTACAGGCTGTCGAACCGGTCGGGAACCTGCCTGATATAACTGAAAAAATGCCAGAACTGCTCAATAATATATTCGACGGGAAAAATCTGAAGGCCGAAGAGCTTCTCGGCGGTGACGATCCGGAAATAAAAGGATATATATCCAATCTTCAGCAGTCGCCATCTGACGGGAACATCATAAGTTTCGAAGCGAGCGTTCCGGGCAGTGAGTCTGTCAGACTGTTTCTTTTTAATATGGAATCGGAATTTCTTGTCCAGATATCACCTGTGGACGATTATGAGAATAATATAAAAATGATACCTTTTCCGGTAAAAGACAGGGGAGTGAACTGGCATCCTTCAAAAAATGCGCTGGTTTTCTACTCCAACGGTTACGAGAACAGGGAACAGATATTCATAGTGGATATCAAAGACCCTTATTTTATGGAAGCGGAACCGGTCTCTGTCACAAGGATCGGTTTCGCAGAACCGAAAAAAACCATAAACAACTGTCTTTATGCAGACTTTAATTCGACAGGGGAAGACCTTTATTTTACTGTCAGGATCGAAAAGGAGAATATAAAGGAAAAATACAATAAGTACTTTAATATCGCGGTTGCTGAAAACATATTCAAATATGAATCAGACGGTTTCAGTGATGTAAAATATAAAGTGCTTTTCAATAGAAAATTCGACCAGATCAAGCCTGTATGTTCACCGGCGGACCCGGACATGATCGCTTTTTTAAGTTTCAGCGATGAATTTAGAGAAAATTACGGCTACGCAAAATACTCGCTGGTGGTTTTTAACCGTAAAACCGATAAATCAGCTCTCGTTGACAAGCTGACGGGATACAGGGATTATCCGTACCAGTGGGGACCTTCAGGAAAAAGGCTGTATTACTGCGCAGCGCTACCCATACAGAAGACTCCGAACTCGTTCAGGGAAAAAAGAATGAACATAATTAACCTTCAGACAGCAGATATTCAGATCAACAGTCAGGGATCAATGAAGGCCCGGATCGAAGAAAATTCAAGTTCGCCTTATATTCTCGGCGATGTGGCTACGAAAGACCAGGGAATATCATTTGTTTCCGATGACCTTCTGCTGATGGCAAAATATGATCCTTACGAATCTATCTTCCTGGTCGATATGGAAAAGTGGCGTAAAAATGACGGATTTTATATCAAGCAGCTTCCTATTCCGGATGACACCGATTTTCCGTTACTCGGCAAAACATCTTTCATATTTTTAAAATATCAGTATTTCAACATGCCGGACAATTCAGTTAAAACTGTAAGTACCGTAAACGCAATACCTTACGAGCCAAAGATAGACGAAGAAGCCCAGAGGAGAAAAGCGGAAAGAAGAGCCAAGAAAAAAGCGGAAAGAAGAGAAGCTCAGGACGGAGAGTAACTAGTGGCTACCGCCGTATGCCATTTTGATAAGATGGTCTAAGGTTAAAAGTATTTCGTTCATATATTCATCAACGGCCCTGACGCTGCCCGGAAGCGAATAGATCAGGGTCTTTTCTTTTATTCCGGCGACGCTTCGTGAAAGGAGCGCATTGGGTATGATCTGACCGTATTTGATCCTGATATGGTCCATGATTCCCGGGATCAATTTTTCGCAGAAACCGGTCACGACTTCGGGCGTAATATCTCTCGGACCTATGCCAGTTCCGCCGGTCGTGAAAATAATATCGGCATAACCGGAAACAGCTTCTTCCAGAGACTTTTTAAGCGATTCCTTATCGTCCGGCATGATCTGTGAAGTTATTTCAGTCTCGGTATCCATGTAATGTTCTTCAAGCTTTTCCTTTATCTTAGGTCCGCTCTTGTCCGCATAAACGCCTCTGTAGGCACGGTCGCTCAAGGTAATTATGTGTATCTTCAGCGGTTTTTTGATGTACTCGACCCTGTCCCCGACAGAGATCGCGCCGGTTTTTATGACCTTGCAGAACATGCCTTCGTCGAACATGATATTCCAGCCTGTTTCCTTTAAAACAGGGCTGTCGTAATAGTGAGGTTCCTTGCCTATCTGCGTCACTTCGACGGCCGCATTGTTCAAAACGAACCTGTCACCGAGCCTGACTTCCTTAATATCGGTCGCGCTGATCAGAACATTTGTGGCGAATTCTCCCGATTTTGTTTTCCTGCCGGTCTCTTTTTCGAATTTCTTAACGCTTTCATCCGAAAGTATAGTGATCTGCCTGTGCCAGTCCCCTGCGTGCGAATCTCCCCTGATACCCGTCCCGATGATCTCAGCTTTATCGACGGAATGTTTGGCAATACCCCTTTTTTCGGAAATATTTATCTGTTTGATCGTTATCATTTTATTCTCCTGCAGGTATGTAAGTCACTTCATCTCCCGCTTTGATTCTTCCCGTGCTGATAATCTTAGAAAAAAGTCCTGTTTTGGGCATTATGCATTTCCCGACCGATCTGAATTTTGTCGCCTATACAGGGTTTGCATTTTTGAATTTTAGTACTTCGTCGTAAGACAGAAGGCTTATCTGCCTGTGCCAATCGCCTGCATGAGCGTCCCCGACTATACCTTTTTCGTTTATAACAGCTGTTGCAACGGAATGCTTTTCAGTGCTCTTTTTTTCGGATATACAGATAGCCTTTAATTTACCTTTATGCATCAACCTTTTCCTTCATCTTTTTAACAAGTTTTACATCGGAAATGACCATTTTTTTATCGACAGCCTTGCACATATCGTAAATTGTCAACAGAGCGACGGATACAGCTGTCAGAGCTTCCATTTCGATGCCGGTTTTACCTATACATTTGGCGAAACTTTTTACTATTACGCCGTCTTTAGTCAGTTCGGTAGTTACATCGAGTTTGGTAATGTTTAAAAGATGGCAGAGCGGTATCAGTTCCGAAGTCTTTTTTCCTCCCATTATTCCGGCTATCTGGGCCGTAGTGAGAACATCGCCCTTCTTATTTTTATTCTCGATTATGAGCTCGATAGCCTGAGTGCTCAGCTTTATTTTACCCGAAGCTTCGGCTGTCCTCGTCATGTCGGGCTTATCGCCAACATCCACCATGTTCGCGCGGCCGTTCTCATCAACATGCGAAAATTTCATATTATCCTCCCACATTGTAAAATTCATGTGATCTGCTCAAAGTTCCCTTTTCCGGTTTCGCTTCCACCGCGCGCACGAGTGCTTCGCAGGCGCCGAGTTCTTTCACGGAAAATCCGATGTCGGAGAACAGGCAGGGCAAGACTTTTCCGTCTGATGACAGCCTGATGCGGTTGCAGATACTGCAGTCGCCGCCGATCCCGCCGTCAACAACCCAGAACTCGCCTGTCGCAAGGCTCATGGTCCTGATGAAGCGCACTTCAAGACCCTTCTCTTTTCCATAAGCCGCTACCCCAAGCGCTTCAGGCTCGTTTTTATCCTTCTGCACCACGCAGTTGAGTTTGATCTTATCAAATCCGCACTTGATCGCTTCATCTATACCCTCAAGCACCTCGGGCAGACTGTCGCGCCTTGTGATCCGGGCGTAATTAACCCTGTCAACTGAATCAAGACTGATGTTCAGCCTATGAAGCCCGGCATCTTTTAAAGGTTTTGCGTACTGCTTCAAAAGTACTGCATTTGTCGTCATCGAAAGATCCTTTATCCCTTCGATCTCTTTTACCATGCGCACAAGATCAACGATGCCCTTTCTGACAAGCGGTTCGCCGCCTGTGAGTCTCACCTTGTTTATACCCATCGAAACCGCGCACTTAACGAAATCAGTTATCTCCTCAAAGCTCAAAAGGTCGGAATGGTTTATAGATTCGACACCTTCTTCAGGCATGCAGTAAACACACCTCAGGTTGCATCTGTCCGTCACAGAGATCCTGAGGTATGTGATATTTCTGTTAAAGTTATCTTTCATGAATTCTCCTTTCCAATTCCGGGAGGCCGGCAACTTTCGCATTAACCGACCCTGTCGGCTCGGCACCGGTGGAAAAATATCTTTAGTGCATAAGAGCTTCGGAGCTTTTTTAGACAGGTAATTTACGAAGAATTGATAGCATTGGCAAAAAAAAGATATTTTTTTACTTGACATCAATCATAGCATTAAATAGATTTTGATAAGTTAAATAGTGAAAAATGAAGAGGGAAAGTCCGCCAAACTCGTTCTCTGCTTGTTTTTCCGAAAATTTTTAAGACAGTAATAATACATACAGGAGGGGTTATGATCAAAGTTTCAAGAATGTTTCTGCACGAATGGGTTCCATGACGAAAGCTATGAAGGTATAATGGCCAAATTACCGAACACGCTGATACAGAACTGCGAAGTGACCGATAATGGTTTTGTTGACAATGATGCCCACTATTCACAGATAGAAAATTGTACAGTCGCGAACAATGTCGGAAACGGAGTTTACGGCTATGGGAACTGTACTAATGCCAGAACTTTTAACAGCCTTATCTACAACTACTCCGGAGCAGGCTGGACAAACGCGACAAATTCTACTAACAACAGCAACTGGCTTATAAATTCAACCGTAGCTAAAAACGGTTCCGGAATAGGGAACGGTAATACAGGCGGTCCCGAATTTGACCGCCTTTTTTTTGATAGATCATGACCGGATAAAAATTAATGCTGCACTGAAGATCTCAGCTTCTCCAGCTTAGCCTTGAGCATATTACCTGTCTCAAAATCGTTAAGGATCTCGGCTGCCTGAATTGCGTTATTCAATACATCAGACTGTTCTTTTGCAGCATTTAGGTCTTCGTAAATATTCAAAGAAGAAATGAGCATATCCAGCTGTTTATGAGGTTCTTTCATCGCTCCGTATGCACGGGCTGTGTGAAAAAGTGCTGCAGCTTCAGATCTTTTATTATTAAGTTCCCTATTGATCATGAGGCATCTATTAAAATACTCCAGCGCCTTTTCAGGCATTTGAAGCTTTAAGTATGTTTTTCCTGTCCATAAAAGAAGACCGGACATTTCAGGCTTTTCATTCAGCATTGTTCTGATCTCGAGAGCTTTGGAAAAGTAGCCGAGAGCCTCTCTGAAATTTTCAGGATCCTTATTTTTCTCGCCTATCATACTGTACGAAGCACCGATGTTCTGGTAAGAAGCGGACAGACCTTTTCTGTTCGATATCTCTTCATAAATTTTAACTGATCTTAAAAAATAATTCATCCCCTTTTCAAGAAAACCCTGCCTTGAATAAAACATTCCGATATTGTTCAGTGACTGGCCAACGCCAATTCTGTCATTTATGTCTTTTCTTATTTTAAGTGATTCTTTATAATTCTGTATCGCCTTTTCATTATCACCGAGAAGTCTGTAGATGTAACCGGCATTGTTGAAAATTATCCCCAGGAGTTCTGAACCGGGCGAAGACGGATATTTTTTCAGCTTCCTCAGCCTGTTCTTGTTTATGACGGCACATTCTTCCGTCACGATCTTTTTTGCAAGGGTAATGGCTTTATTGAGGTATTTGAGTTCCTTTTCCGGCTCATCTTTAAACCCGTAATACATTCCGATATAATTGTAAGACCTTGCCATGCCGTAACTGTCAGAGAGTTTTTTATAGATCGAAAGGGCTTTTTCGGCGGTACCTTTGATCTTATCATACCTGTTTGTTAGCTCATTGGTCACGCAATAGTCGGCGTAACATTTTGCGATCAGCTCGTCATCTTTTATTTTTTTCGCCAGCTCGACACTCCTGTCTGCGTCGGCGAAGCCCATTTCGTTCTTCCCTAAAAATACATATATTTCCGCTCTTAAGAGAAGTGACTCGACAGCACTGCGGATAAGTGAATTTTCGGAATCGAACGCTTCTATAGCCCTTGTAAAATACTCGATACCTTCGTCGTTGGCATAGACTTTCATGGCGTTCTTTCCCGCCGCGATAGAGTAAGCGGAAGATTTGGCGTAATTTTTAGCATTGTGATAGTGATATGAAAGCATACTCAAATTCTGTTCTTTCTTTTTTCCCGCTTTTTTCTCCAGCAGAACGCCGACTTTCCCGTGGGTCTCCCTCCTTTTTGCAAAAGAGAGCGTATTGTAGGCTGTTTCGCATGTAAGTATATGCTTAAATATGAATTTACCAGTGTCGCTGTCATCGGTCAGGATAAGGTCGAGAGATCTCAGGCTGTCGATCGTTTTTTCCAAAGAACCTCTTTCTTTAAACAGTCCGAACAGAATATCCTTTTTGAATTCTCTGCCCAGAACCGAAGCTGTCTGAAGAACTTCCCTGTCCTTAATATCAAGCCTGTCGATCCTTGAAAGAATAACTCCTTCCACCGAGTCGGGCAGAGCGACGGAAGCCGGATCTCCTGAAAAAGACCATCCAGCGCCGGGCGTTTTTATTATCAGGCTTTGTTCGATAAGGGATTTTACGAGCTCCTCAACATAGAAAGGATTGCCCTGAGACTTTTCGATGATCAGTTTTTTAAAACCTTCCGGAAGTTCTCTTACCTGAAGAAGATCAGAGATAAGCTTGCCGGTTTCGGACCCGGAAAGTTCCCTGACCCTGTTCTCAAAAAGCAAAGTTGAGCTCTTAAAGGTTGTAACGGACTTAGAAGGTCTGCTCGCCAAAAGAAAAAGAGCGGGTCTTTCGTTCATGTTCCTTAAAATGTATGAAAGAAGATCTGATGAAGAGGTATCTGCCCAGTGAAGATCTTCCAGAATGATGCAGATGGGCTGTCTTCCGGATTCGAAGATCAGTATCTGAAGTACAATATCGAAGAATTTCTGCATTTTAATGCTGTTATCAAGCTTTCTGACAGCTTCAGTTCCCGAAAATTCTATACCAATTACTTCGCCTATGACCGTCAGCCAGTTCTTTAAGGCGGGATCAAGAGAGTTTATATATGAGGAGACTTTTTCCCTTTTTTCTTCTTCCTGATCTGAGTCGGACAGTCCGAATATCGACTTCAGTATTTCGATCCAGGGATGGTACGACAGAGGTTTGCCGTAGGACAGGCAGCTGCCTTTGCGGATAAGGAAATTTTCTTTCTCAAGCTTCTTCTCAAGTTCTCTCAATATACGCGATTTTCCTATTCCCGCCTCGCCTTCAAGTGTAAAAGCCGCGGTTCTGCCTTCCCTGACTTTCTCAAGTGCCTTTCTGAAATTTTGAAGTATATCCTTGTTCCCTATCAGCTTCCTGCTCTCCGAGATCCATTCCTTCAGAAGTGTTCCGCCTTCTTTTGCGGTTTCGTCTCTGAATTCGTATGTTCTTACCCTGCCTGCTTTTCCCTTCATTTCCTTATCATCGGAAGCTCCAAAGCTGAAAGTGCTGCCAGTCCTTTTATACACTCTTTCGCCGACGGTGATCTTTCCGGGTACTGAAGAGGCTGCTATTCTTGCTGCTGTGTTGACCGCATCGCCCATGACCGTGATCTCCATTCTGCCCGTAGTGCCGATCGGAGTGATGAATACCGAACCTGAATTTATGCCTGTTCTTATTGTTATATCCTTCAATCTGAGGTCGTCTGCGATCTCTTTTGAGAAAAGGATCGCGTGAGTGTCGTCGTTATCAAGCTTTGAAGGGAAACCGAAAACCACGAGCGCACGCAGGCCGTCCTTGTAAAAATCGATCTTATTTATCCAGCCGCCGAATTTTTCCTCACCTTTGAAAAGAGCCTCCAGGATGGTCTTTGATATCTCTGACGCTTTTTCGGGTTTTTCATCGAACGGTATTGAGCTGAAATGCATAAATATTACCGCAGCTTTCCGGTGCTCCCCGTCGCTCTGATCAAAACTGCTCCTTGTCTCGATCTGTCTTTTCAGCCATTTCGGGAAATATCCGGTCAGGCGGGCTCTCTCCTCTTCCGCTCTTTCTTCCGGTAGTATGGGTTTCGGGTGCACGGAATTATTGTCATTATCAGGGATGCTCTTAAAACGGTATAGATCCTCTCCGGCTCTGCTGCATTTTACGCCCGGAACGAGTTTTTTAACGGAGCCGCTTATTACTGTTTCTCCTCTTGAGGCCATGTCAAGCATCCCGATCACCCTGAAGCATGATCTTCCGGCAAGGACAAACCCTTTTCCCGTATTTAAAAAGAACGATCTGCCGCTGTTTACAGCTATATGTATGCTGATGGTGAAATTTCCGCGCAGGGTTTTCACATTGCCGGCTTTTTTAACGAATTCTGAACATTCATCAGCGGCTTTAAGCGAACCCCGGGCATTATTTTTATCAAAAAGGGCAGAGATCGCATCTCCCCCAAAGAAGAAAATGTCCCCGTCGTTTTTGAGTATGATCTCAACAAGCGGACCGAAAAAAAGATTTATTATGCGTGTTACCTCTTCCGAGCCTTCTCTCCCTGCGGCCGCAAGACTTTCGCTCATTTTTGTGAATCCTGAAATGTCGGCGCAGAAAATTATGCCGTCTATCATTTCATGCGTGTTTTTGCGGTCAGGGGATGATGCCACTCTTCTCGGGAGAAAACTTCTCATTGCGTCTAATATTTTCTGATCCTGCGAGGCATTCAATTCATACCTCCGGTCGCGGCGTTATCGGCCCCTTTCAGAATTCCCATAGCGTCATTTATCGTCATGTTCATGATGGCGCTTTTCAGTATCGGAAGAGCTTTTTTCGATGCTTCCTCAGCCGCGCGGCTCAGTGATTCCTCAAAATCCTTTACTATCCCCGAAAGTCCCNNAAAACCTCGTTTAGTTTTTTAGTAAGATAAATGTAATGAATAATAATGTTTTAATCAATTAACGAGATTTCAATGAGCTCACACCGCCCAGTTCTCGATCCTCAATCCGGGAATATTTTTAAAATGTGAATCATTCGTTACTAGAGTGTAGTTCAAAGTCAGCGCGGTCGCTCCGATAATAATGTCGAAATCGGGGATCATCAGACCCTTTTTTGAAAGATAAACTTTTATATCGGCGAAAGTTTCTATAACCGGCCTGGTAATCTCGATAATAGGAAAAAGTTCGGTCATTTTTCGCACAACAGCCATATTCTTTTCAGGTCTTGCGGACTTCTTTGCGCCATAATATAATTCGCCGTAAGTTATCATCGATATAGCTTTTGGGACATGAAGGAATTCCTTAAATCTGCTGTTCACTTTCGCGTTGTTCTTTATGCTGTAAATGATAGTGTTCGTATCAATCAAATAACCCATCATCAAACCTTTTGTTTTCAGTTCTTGAATTCTTAATATCCGCGATTATCTCTTCAACCGACCTTTCATCTTCCCACGAACCGGCAAGCTTTAGCCACTCGGTTGTGTTGTTTTCCACTGTTTGCCGTTTGTTAAAATACGATTGCATAATATATACTATTTCGTCACTTATAGAAGTTTGATCTATTTTCGCGGCATTTTTTAAAGACTCCAAAAGTCTTTTATCAATGTCTCCGATGTTAAGAACATAATTCGGATCATTTTCTTTTATACCCGCATTATAAACAGCACGCTCTTCAGCGACCATAGTTTCATCTTTTACAGATCCGTAAAGATCGAAATAATTTTTCGGATATACACCTTCAAACGAGCGCTTAATATTATTACCCACCCATTTTGAAATGGAAAGGTGCTCTATTTTTGCGGCTTTTTCGATCTTTTTTAGCGTTTCTTCGTCTATGTAAAGCGATATTTGAGGCATAAGCAAACCTCCTCTATTTATTTATCATAATATAACATAAAACAAGTATAATTGCAAGTATATATTTGTGAGAATGACCAATTTTATCTCACTGTGAGATATCAGGAAAGTGTAAATTCGGGGATTCTATTCCCTTTTTTGGGGTAAAAACGGGGAATTTGTTCTTGACTTTATATGCATAAAATATTATATTTGTGCATACAGGAGGTTTATTATGAGAACAACACTCGACCTGCCCGAGGAGCTTTTGGATGAAGCAAGAAAGGCAACGCATACAAAGACAAAAACCGAGGTCATCATACTCGCGCTTGAGAACATTATCCGCAAAAGCAGAATAGCTGAACTTAAGAAATTCAAAGGCAAAATAGATCTCGACATAGACCTTGGCACGCTGAGGAACAGATAATGCCGGTACTTGCCGACACTTCGGTCTGGATAGATTACTTCCGCGTGGGTGAAAATTCCGAACTCATGGATCAGCTCATAGACGAGAACATAATCGTCACTAATGACATTATTCTGGCCGAACTTTTACCGTACCTGATGCTCAAAAAACAGCTCAAAGTAATATCACTTCTAAAAGAAATATCAAAAATCGAACTCAAACCCGACTGGAACGAAATTATTGAAATTCAGCATAAATGTCTGCAGAAAGGCATCAACGGGATCGGAATTCCCGACCTGATCATCGCCCAGAACGCAAAGCAGAACGGTGCTCAGCTTTACACGCTCGATAAACATTTCGGACTTTTATCGGAAGTCTCCGGGGTAGAATTAGTAAGACTTTAGGCTGAATAATATCAATTGAAATAATCAATAATATTTCGTATATTATACACATGGAAAAAGCGATAAAAATAGTGAAAAAAGGGCACGACGACAGTAATATTCTTTACTGGCTGACCCTTACATACTCGCAAAGGCTGGCCGAACTTCAAAAAATGAGGGAAGAACTAAATGCGATCTACTATCCTGATCAGCAAAGATTTCAGAGAGTTTGCAGAGTTATTAGAAAAGAACGATGTTAAATATCTTATTATAGGTGGATTTGCCGTCAATTTTCACGGCTATCCTAGATACACAAAAGATATAGATATCTGGATAATGATAGATAAAGACAACATCAAAAATCTATTAAAAGCTTTAGATCAGTTCGGATTCGGAAGCCTTGGTCTTTCAGAAAATGATTTTTCGAAGGAAGAGAATATTATTCAGCTCGGCTATGAACCAAACAGGATAGATATTCTTGTGTCAGTTGAAGGTTTAGACTTCGGTTCTGCTTATGAAAACAAAGTCGTAACGGAAATTGAAAGTACGAAACTTAATTTTATTTCGATGGATGATCTGATAATTGCTAAAAAAACTTCAGCTAGACCTCAGGACCTGGCTGATGCAGATTTTTTGACCAGATTAAAGGAAAAATCAAAAAAGATCAACAAGCCTGAGAAGAAAAAATAAGACCAGATCAATACCTTCTCCAGTCCGCAAAAGCCTGATCGATCCAGCGGTTTTTGATCTCATTCAATCCGTCAAGATAGACCTTCTGACCTTCAGGATCACCGTATTTTTCCGCCAGTACGGTAATATCAATATCTGAAATATCTCTACTGAAACAGCTTTGAAGCGTGCTGAAAGGGTCGTCCGACAAAGCTTTTTCCATGATAACTGAAAAATTATCCTTCTTCATGTTGCCGTGACGCGCTGACAGATAATTCCCTTTTCCGGTATATAGATCAAAATTCTGATCCGCCACAAGCCAGATGCCGTTCATAAAGCCGGGTTTATATTTCTTCCGCTCTTCATCCGATAAACTTAATGCCAGTTTGACCAGTTCAGCTTCGGTATTAGCTTTTATCTCTGAGAGGAATTTCTTTTCATCGGGAGCAGTCTCATCGTCACTGCAGTATATGGCCAAAGTAGAGCTTATTTTTTCCACATCCGCATAATCAGCACGGATCTGCTCGTATTTTCTGCCTCTCGAAGTCGCAATATAAAGCGCGAAACAGATCACTATCCATTCATGAGCATTATCGGGAACAATAACCTCATTGATAAGCTTGGGGATCTCGTCGATGTTGTCTTTGGTGATAAAAACATTAAATTGAATATCTATGCCTGCCGAACGGATCCTTTCCAATCCGGCTTACCGGCAAGATACTCTTTCATCTTTAACAAAATTTCTTCAACATCCGAAAGCGGCATGTGCTCAAACGGCTTACTCTGAGCCCAGCAGTGCTGACAGCTCGTCAAACAGCCCGATGAATTGATCTGCAGATAAACATTTTTCGGCATAGTTAGTTCCTTATAATAAATACAAGCAGCCAATATACGAATAAATCGTAATTTTCACAAAAAAGAAAACATGGAATTTACTTGAAAAAAAAGTATGGATAGAGTAAATTAGGAATAATTGCTATGTAGAAAGAAAAAATAAATTAAAATGAAGCGGGTAAAAAAAGTGTCAGAATTATTAACCATAAAAGAAGCTAGTGATTGGGCTTCAGAGTACTTAGGTAAAAAAGTTACAAATTCAAATATTTCCTATTTAGTTCAATATGGCAGGATTAAAAAAGTTGGTGAGAATGGATCAACTTTAGTCGTAAGAGAAGAACTAGCTGAATACTATGCAGGATATAATAAATCCAGAAAAAAATCATGGAAAGAAGAATTGGGTGATGATTTAAACTGGGATTTATCATTTGAACAATATAAAGAATCCGAAACTACAAAACATGTGCATAGGTTGCACCCATATAAAGGCAAATTTATTCCACAGCTTGTAGAGTATTTTTTAGATGATCATATTGATAAGTTTAAAACTAAGGCATATTTTAAAGAAGGCGACATTATTCTTGACCCATTTTCAGGTAGCGGTACGACAATGGTGCAATCTTGCGAGCTTGGTATAAACTCTATAGGCATAGATATCTCAGCTTTCAATTCTATGATTGCTAATTGCAAAGTGAGGGATTATAATATTTCTGACATAGAAAATGAGATTTCAAAAATTACAAAAGTACTAAAGAAATTCCTTACTAATAATCATACAATTGAATTTGAAAAAAAATTACTCGAGGAGTTGTATAAATTTAACCTTGAATATTTCCCTTCACCTGAATTCCGTTATAATGTAAAAAGAAAGCTGATTGACGAAAAGCAATATGGTGCTGAAAAAGAAAAAGAATTTTTACGAATTTTTGATAAACTCATCCAAAAATACGGAATTAAGTTACGCCAAGATAAGATAGATTCTTTCCTTGACAAATGGTATTCTCAGCATATCAGAGATGAAATTGAGATTGTGTTTAGTGTAATTAAAAAGATTGATAATAAAGACACAAAAGACATTGTGAGTATTATTCTAAGCAGGACAATTAGAAGTTGCAGAGCCACAACACATTCTGATTTAGCTACCTTAATTGATCCAATAACATCCACTTATTATTGTGGTAAGCACGGAAAAATATGTAAACCATTATTCTCGATTCTTAGTTGGTGGGAAAGGTATTCAAAGGATACGGTATCACGTTTGAATCAATATTCTAAACTCAAGAGAGCAAAATATCAGTATTGCCTTACAGGTGATAGCAGATCAATTGATATAATAAAAGAATTGAAAGGGATTGACCCTGAGTTTTCTAGACTTGTTTCAAAGAAAAAAATTAAAGGTATATTTTCTTCACCACCATATGTAGGTTTGATAGACTACCACGAGCAACACGCTTACGCATATGATCTTTTTGGACTAGAAAGAAAAGATAACCTTGAAATTGGACCTCTTTTCAAGGGTCAAGGAAAGGAAGCAAAAGAAAGCTATGTAAAAGGAATAAGCGCCGTCTTGAATAATGTGAAAAAATACTTTATAAAAGATTACGATGTATTCCTCGTCGCTAACGACAAGTACAATTTATACCCAACAATTGCGGATAATGCAGGAATGAAAATAGTAAATCAATTCAAACGACCTGTGTTAAATAGAACAGAAAAAGATAAAAGTGCCTACTCGGAAATAATATTTCATTTGAAGAGGAAATAAACATGGAAAATCCAAGATTAAAAGGATTAGTAGATCGTTTTGCTATTAAAAAGAAAATTGAAGGAGAATTTTCTTATTATTATCAGTTATTTTGTAATAGCTTAATTTTAAAACAAAGATATTATGAAGTAAATTGGGAGTTTCCTTATGATAGTTACCTTGATTTAAAATTACTCCAAAATATTGATTTAGATAATAATAAAGAAAAATCAATGGCAGTCGATGGTTTTTTCGCAATTTTCAATAAACAAATAATACATCTCAACTTAGAAGAAAAAGAATTTGAAGAAATATTTAATAATATTCAGAAGGGAATATTAGAAATAGTATTCATTCAATCAAAATCAGGCAATCTTGAGACATCATCTTTAAGCACTCTGTCTGATTGTTTGACTACAAAATTTAATTCCCAATCAAGTTGGAAAAAACTTTTAGAATTCAGAAGTAAGTGTGAAAAATCAATCCAGAAGAATCCGACATTAAAAATCAAATTTACTACATATTTTATTGTAGGCAATTCTATTGAAAAAAATATTTTTGAAAATCCAACCTTTCAAGTTAGAGAGAAAGCTCTGATTTCGTCAATGAAAGAATATTTTTGGATTACAGACGAAAGAGATGTTTGTATCAAATATTTTTCTGGTGAGGAAGTTTTTGCTCTGTATGAAGAGCAGAGTTTGAAATCAAATAGAATATCAAAGACAGTAAATCTTGTGGAGATGACGAAAGAGATTGAGTGTTGCGGGAATAGAAAAATTAGATTTGGAGCTATTTCTTTTGGTGAACTAATGAAAATAATTTATGATAAAGATTCAAAAAAGCCAAATGATATATATGGCTATAATGTAAGAGGTGAAATTGAAGATTCTCCGGTAAACGAAAAGATTATTGACTCAATAAAAAATTCTGGAGAAAATTTTTTGTTATTAAATAACGGAATTACAATAGTAGTGGATAAGCAAGAAAGAAAAGGTGATTCTGGCATTTACCTTGAAGATATAAGAATTGTAAACGGATGTCAAACAAGTCATTCAATTCTAAATTCATGTGCTCATGATGATAAATATGACAATCTTATAGTGCCATTTAAAATTATTCAAATTAAAGATGACAGTGATGATATTCTTGGAGATATTACATATTGTTCAAATTATCAAAATTCTGTACAAAAAGACAATTTACTTGCTATAGATCCAAAAATGTTTCAACTTGAAAGATTATACAAAGACTTCGAACTTACAAATAAAACTGTTTATGATTCAATTTATTTTGAGAGAAGGCAAGGTCAATTTAATAACCAACCGATAGAGTTTTTAGATATGCTTGCACAAGCCAAAGCCTTTTTATCAATGTGGAATAAAAAGACTCATTTCGCAGCAATGTATAAAGATATATGCTTAAATGAATACTTAGATTACATGGAGAATGATACAAATTTCTTGAATAAATCATTAATATCTGGCGTTCTTTGGTATAATATCTATAAGTTTATCCCAGCATTATTCGATAATGCTCGTTATCATATATTTTCTGCCATAGTCTTATTTGAACTGGAAAGAGAATTATGTTTAGATAATATTCTTGAGACAAATCAGAATGAATTTAATGAAGCTACAAATTGTTTAACAATAGGAATACTTGACAAATGGAAGATTAATATTGAACAAGAAGTGATGAAAGTGGTTCATTTAATCCAAGAAAACGAATACTTCACGATTAGTTCAAAATCTGGGAAAATACCTTATAGAATGTTTTACAAAGTTGATGCTTTAAAGACTATTTACAATGACTATAAAAGTCATAAATTAAAGGAATAATTATGACGATACCATTATTAGTGAAAGAAAAAATAGCTCTCGAAGTAATTAAAGTGCTTGTTACACGCTTTGATAATTTCCCGGAAGATGCGACTAATAACAGAAACGCACCGTTTCATGAAGCCTTTATTTCTGCTTTTTCAGACAAAATAGAAGAAAGAGTAAATGATATTCCTTTCTTCATTAGCCTAAGTAGTTGGATGCATGGATTAAATACAACATTAGGACAAACTTTTTTTGAAAAAGTTGCACATCATTTAAGTAATGGTGAAAAAAGAGAATATACTTCAAAAAAATTAGGGAACTTACCAATAACAAAAACTCAAAGAGAAAATATAAGTCAAATAGTTGCTGACTTGAGTACATCAGCTCAAAGGCCAAACTTATTAAGAGAAAATGGTTTGTTATTCTCGGATTTCACTACAGAAATAATTGATGCAAACGATTTCTCAGCTGATGTATTTATAAAAGATAGGAATAGTATCACAGCTATCGAATTAAAATCAGTAAAACCAAACTCTGGTGAAATGAAAGGTGAAAAACAGAAGATCCTCGAAGGTAAAGCGGCATTATATAGAGAATTTCCAGGCAAAGAAATAAAATTTTTTATGGGTTTTCCTTTTGATTCGACTGTAGATAGTGAAAATGATCCAGTAACGAGTTATGATAAAACTAGATTTTTAAGCCAAATTATTAATATGAATAAGTATTTTGACCCAACAGAGACTTTGATAGCAAGCGAATTATGGGATTTCTTGTCTGGGCAAACTAATACTATGGAAGAAATATTAGGGATAATTAATGTGATATCTACGACTGAATTTTTAAAGAAATTTAGAGAAATTACAAATCCAGTGAATAGAAGCGATGAAGGTTATCTCAGTATTTTAAATAATTGGTTTTTATTTTCAGAGAAAGAGATTGTTGAAAATGATGCATTGATACAAGAAAGAATAAGAGATGACAGAAGCATGACAAGAATTTATAGTAAATGCCCATTTGATAGTAAAGGTAACTATTGTTTCGATAGATACACTGAACTGAAACGGATTTTATAACCCCCCCACCTACGGTCACATTCGGGAATTCGGAGGTTCGGCTGTAATATTAGTTTGAAGTTCGTCATAATCAATATCAACTTCCCATTTGACATCCCGCTTACTTTTGAGTAATTTTCAACTGACGGTTATTTTATGACTTAATATTAGGAGACGGCTATGAAGGTGAGATTTGTTTCTGTTATGCTGCTGGTTCTTTGCGGGGCGGTGCTGGCCAGGATCAATGAGAGTTCTGACGATCTTAAGAAAAGGTACGGTGCGATAGGGCTCAAAGATTACGGCAGGGGTGATTATTATTATATGGACGGTTTTCTGATCAACGCGGTGATGAAGGACGGCAGGTCGGTGTATATCAGCTATCAGATGAAGCCTGCGGGTAAATATGAGGAGGTCGTTAAGCACACAGCGGGGCTGCTTCGACTTTTAAGGCGTATGTGAATCTTGCCAATGTTCCTATTGACGGTATGGATATCGAGGCACTTCTGCTGATCAATCTGGGAAAGGATTTTGAGAGAGTGGCGGAAAGATCGTCGGATACACTGGATTATTACAGGAGCGCAAGCAGTTCGGTGGTGGCGGTGTATTCCAGGGAATCGCACATTTTGAGCATAGCGGATATCGTAAAATACCAGCTCTTAATGGAAAGCCGTAAGTTTTAGGACAGAGTTCGGGAAGTGATCATAAATAAATATCGGTAAAGATGGAGGCGTGTCACGATTTGACACGCCTCTGCTGTTATATTGTTGGAAAAACAGCGGAGGAAAGTGTGAAGGATAATGAATTAGAGAAGTTAGACGAAGATCTGATACGAGGGCGGATATATTCAATACGCGGATTTCAGGTAATGCTGGACAGGGACTTGGCGGAATTGTACGGGGTTGAAGTACGATATCTTAACAGAGCTGTAAAAAGGAATATTGAAAGATTTCCGCAAGAATTCAGCTTCTTACTTAATAGTCAGGAGATGTCAAACTTGAAGTTCCATTTTGGCACTTCAAGTTGGGGTGGCAAAAGGAAAAACTCACGGGTTTTCACCGAACAAGGTGTTGCAATGTTATCTGCCGTATTGAGGAGTGAGATAGCCGTTAAGATGAGCATAAAGATCATGAAAACTTTTATAGAAATGCGTAGATTCATACAATCAAACGCACAATTGTTTAGTAGGATAGACATTCTTGAGCTGAAACAGTCAGATACAGATAGAAAGGTAGAAAAAATTCTTGGAGTAATGGAAAGCGGGGATCTTAAGCCGGTGCAGGGGGTTTTCTTTGAAGGGCAGATATTCGATGCGTATAAGTTCATTTCCGATCTGTTCAGAAGTGCGGAAAAGTCCATTCTTATCATAGATAATTATATTGACGATTCGGTTCTGGTCCATATGACTAAAGTAAAAGCGTGTGTAACAGTCAAAATATTAACAAGATATGTAACGGATCAGTTCAAACTGGATGTTAAGAAATTCGAGGCTCAATATTTCCAGGTCGAAGTAAAAGTGTTCCCGCACTCGCACGACAGATTCATAATAATTGACGGGCGCGATGTATATCATGTAGGCGCATCTTTGAAAGATCTCGGCAAAAAGTGGGTCGGATTCTCCAAGTTCGGAACGAAAGCCATAGACATTTTAGGCCGGTTGGATGACGCATAATCGATCCGGCGACAAAAAAATAAAATAAAGATGGAAGCGTGTCACGATTTGACACGCCTCTGCTGTTATATTGTTTGAAAAACAGCGGAGGCGGAAATGAAGAAAGAAAACGGTTGCACTAAAGTGAAACATGTTGTATATTGGAGGTGTTGAATGAAATTCAGGAAAATAGTATTCTTCAATAATTATTTCGAGGATTTCTTTTGCAGGCAGAAAAAGAAAGTTAGAGAAAAAATAATCTGGACATTAAGTCTGATAGAAGAGCAGGAGGTTGTACCGGAGAAATATTTAAAACATGTAGAAGGGACTTCGGGACCGTATGAGGTTCGGGTGCAGTCAGGAAGAGAAATCTTCAGGCTTTTTGCGTTCTTTGATAAAGATAAACTGGTAGTAGTAATGAACGGTTTTCAGAAAAAATCGGAAAAGACGCCAAAAAAGGAGATATTAAAAGCATTAAAAATAAAGGACGAATATGAAAACGAAAGATAAAAATATTAAGACCCTCGACGAGATCAAAGATAAATATTACGGAAAGCCAGGTACACTGCAAAGAGAGAAACTTGAAAGCGGTTATGAGAATTTTAAAGTCGGGGCTCTCCTTTTGGAAGCAAGACTGGAGAAGGGTCTGACTCAGGAAGAACTGGCAAAAAAGGCAGGGACGACAAAATCTTATATCTCAAAAATTGAGAACAACATTAAAGAGGTAAGGATCTCGACACTGCAGAAGATCATTGAACTGGGTTTAGGCGGGCATCTTGAATTATCAATTAAATTGTAAACCTCTCGAATTCGAGAGGTTTGAATGAAGGGCGGATAATTCCGCCCTTTTCTCATTTGACAGGCACCTGGATCTCTGTGAGCCAGTCGGCCTGATCCTCCCTGTTCCATATCCCGTCAATGTACGACTCTCTCGGCTGCCCGATTATCTCCAGACCATTCTCTTCTATCCATCTGAAAACGGCCGAATATGTTCTGCCGAAGTTCTCGTAAGACCCTCTGTGGTATATGCAGGCGGCCCTTTTGTGTCCTTTCATTTCTTTATAGACTATTCCGTCGGTGTCGGGCAGCTTTTTCACTACCGCCTCAACGATCTCCACATCTATGTCTCTGTCCCTGCACTCCGCGTCGTGATAGATGTTAAAGCAGTATGGAGGTTCGCTGCACACGGCTCCCTGCTCTCCCATTTTCCTGCCCATTTCAGGCGCCATAGTATAAAGGTAATTGAAGTCCGGGATCACTTTCCTGCAGGTCGCAGCGATGATGTCCGGCAGCTCTTTTATCGTAACTTTTTCCATTTTTAGCTCCTTTTTGAGTTCTTTCTTCCATGTTTCGATGCTTTCAATGCTTTTCTGCTCCGACCGTATGTTCTCTTCGAGCAGTTTCTGTTTTTCCGAAAGCAGTATGATGAGCTGACCGGGTGTGAGCCTGTCTTTCATTATCCGCGATATCTCCTCGAGCGAAAATCCCATGTCCTTTAACGACTGTATCTCCGATACGGCTGCAAGTTTTTCCGGCCGGTAAAATCTGTAACCGTTCTCCCGGCTGATTAGGTCGGGTTTTAAGAGATCTATCTCGTCATAGTAGCGCAGGGTTTTCACAGTCACTCTGCAGAGTTTTGAGAATTCGCCGATCTTAAGCATTGTCCGTCTCCTTTTGTAAGCTTACGGGGGTAAATATAAACATTCCTGCCGCGGGAGGGTCAAGAAAAAAATATTGATTCCGGCGATTTTTTGTTTATTTTACAGGGAAAATTGCGGAGTTTAAGTTTGATCCTTTTATTCTTCTCACTTNNTTATAATAAATACTTCACAATTAAAATTCGAATATACAAAGCAGCTTGTCGCTGAATATTAAGCTTCTTCACCATGTAAATGTTTCATAGCTTTTGCCGATGCTTTCTCAGATGCATGATCTACGATACTGTACAAGACAGGAACAATTAACAGCGTAAAGAAAGTCGCACTTATTAAACCTCCTACAATCGAAATTGCCATCGGATTGCTCATTTCTGATCCCTGTCCTTTTGTAAGAGCCATAGGAAGCATTCCGATTATTGTCGATGTTGATGTTATTAAAACCGGCCTGAATCTGTCCTTTCCGCTTTGTATAATCGCATCGTGTTTTGAAAGTCCTTTTGCCCTTAATTGGTTAATGTGGTCTATAAGAACTATTCCGTTATTAACAACAATACCGGAAAGTATTATTATTCCTATTAGCGCCGGAACATTAAGGGTGGTTCCTGTCAAGTAAAGAGCAAGTAAAACTCCAATAACGGCAAGGGGCAGAGTAAACATAATAACAAATGGTTGACTGAAAGATTCGAACTGTGATGCCATTATAACATATATCAGGATTATTGCAAGAATTAAAGCCTGAAACAGTGTTTCAAAACTCTCATTCATATTCTTATAAGTACCTCCGTATTCAATAAAATACCCCGAAGGTAAACTTTTCTGAATATCTTCAAGAGAACTTTTAATTTCAGCAATGGCACTACCGAGATCTCTCTCATAGATATTGGCAGTAACGGTTGCAAGTCTCATCTGATGTTCACGCGTGATCATTACCGGGCCATAACCATTTTTTATCTCTGCAATCTGCTTAAGAGGAACTGAAAAGCCAAGCGGTGAATTGATACTGATATTTTCTATTTCCTGTAGTGAATTCCTGCTGTCTTCGTTTAGCCTTACTCTAATATCAATTTCATCTCCATTTTCATCTCTGAGAATTCCAGATTCAGTCCCCAAGGAAGAAGTTCTGACTTCTGATCCGATCTGAGCAACAGTAAGCCCATACCTGAAAGCTTTATCTCTGTCAACAATTATATGTTCTTCAGGCTGCTGCTCTTTCATAGAATTATTAACATCTCTGATACCTTCAACCGTTTTTATCTTTTCCGCTATCTGAGAACTGATCTTTCCCATCATGGATATATCCTTGCCAAACAATTTTATTGCAATAGGTGCACTCTCACCACCACTCATCATTTGAGATGAAAGATCTACTACGCTAAGTTCAACATTCGAAAGATCAGGTGCTTTGATCCTTACTTCTTCCATGATCTGACTCGAAACCCTTTCTCTGTCCTCCTTATCCGAAAGTTTAAAAATTATGACAGCTTCATTTATACCTGAAGGGCTAATAGACCCCTGCGATCCTACGCCACCCATACTACCTTCATTAATTAACACATACTCTACTTCATCTATTCCCAAAATTATATCTTCCAGCCTTGATGTAATCATATCAGTTTCAGAAAGGCTTGTCCCTGCGGGCATTCTTACCTTAAGAATCTGCATCGGCATATCCTGATCCGGTATAAACTCGGTCCCTATCTTTGGAATCAGAAATAGTGAGCCTATAAAAATAATAAATACACTTAGAATAATTATGACTTTGTGTTTTAATGACCACTTAAGAGCAGAAGCATACCCTTCCTTAAAAAGCCCGAATCCTTTTTCTCCGGCTGCTTCTTCATATTCCTCTTTAGAGTTCCGAATTTTGAACAGAATCGAAGCAAACATCGGAACAATTGTAAGAGAAATGAATAACGACATGAACAGAGCAAATGAAACCGTCAGTGCAAGACCTTTGATCAATTGCCCCGCTATTCCACCTGTGAACATCATCGGAATGAAAACAGCAACTGTAGTTAAAGTCGATGCAGTAATGGCCATGCCTTTTTCAGCAGCTCCGACTTTGGCAGAAGTTATTCTGTCATCCCCCATTTCAAGGTGTCTGAAAATATTCTCAATAACGACAACTGCATTATCAACAAGCATACCGACACCGAGTGCCAGACCGCCCAAGGTCATAATATCCAGTGAATAACCTGATAATTGTAAAGGTATAAAAGTTGCCAAAACTGAAATCGGTATAGCTAAAGAAATTACAAGTGTCGGTCTCCAGTTTCTTAAGAAAAGAAACATTATAACAATCACCAACAATCCTCCAATCATGGCGCTTTGGGCTGCGGTGTTTGTAACCATTTCAACTAAATGACCCTGATCCATTATTTCGATGAATTGAATATCCATATCTTTGTATTCTTCTGAAATCAATCTAATCTCAGCTTTAATTGCTTTACTAACATTCAGAGTATTAGCACCGGATTCTTTGGATACGGCCATCATTACTGCATCCTGTTTATTTGATCTTAGGTTAAACCGCTGCTCTTTATACCCTTTTATGACTGTGGCTATATCCTTTATATATACGATATTTCCTGTATTTGAGAGACTGATCGGTGTGTTTTCAATTTCTTTTACATTTTCGTATTCACCTGAAGTCCTGATGAGAAGATCTTTCTGTCTTTTGATAACATGGCTAGCCGGAACATTGATATTTTGAGCTTTAAGTATGCTGACAATTTTGTCTATAGATATATTATTCACATCCAACTTTGTCTTATCAACTATTATCTGAATTTCAGCTTCATTTCCTCCTGCAATCATTATTGTAGCCACACCGTCAATATGCTTTAATTTCGGTTCGACATTATCTTCCAAAAATTTCCTTGTCGTGTATGTATCGTTTTCTCCAACAACACTGTATAGGAGGATGGGTGAAGCGCTCATGTTAATTTTTAATACCATGGGATTATCAGAATCATCTGGAAGCTGATCGGAAATTGTGGACATAGCATCCCGCATATCCTGAGAGGCGAAATCAAGATTAACACCCCATTCAAATTCAGCAACAATAATTGACTGATTTTCAACCGATTTAGATTTCAGGCTTTTGATTCCCTTCACTCCAGCCAAAGCGGATTCAAGAGGTTTGGTCAATGTGGTTTCGATATCTTCAGATGAAGCCCCTGGGTATGCCGTGACGACAGAAACCATGGGATAGTCCATTTCCGGCATCATTTCAAGTCCCATTTGCGAAAATGTAAAAGCACCGAGAATGATCACCAAAATTGTTAACATTGTAACTGTAACTTTCTTATTTACAGAAAATTCCGGAATATTCATAATTTGTTTCTCCTGTTAATGTTAAAATGATGATAAACTCAATCATTCTTTAGTTTTTATCAAAGATCCATCTTCTAGAGCTGTATTACCTGCTGTGACAACTTTGTCACCAAATTGAATCCCGGACAAAATTTGGATTTCAGTTTCATTTTGAATCCCTGTCGTTACTGCCTTAGCGAGAGCTATGTTTTCTTTAACTACAAATACCGTATTTCCGTTAATAATGGAACTTTGAGGTATTACAAGAGCGTCAGCTTCATTTTTAAGAATGATTTTTGCCCTTGCAAACTGGTTAGGTTTGAGCTGATTATTAGAATTATTCACTGATATCTCGCAAGTGAATGTACCGGACATATTATCGGCTTCCTGAGAAATGAAAGAAACATATCCCACAAATTCATTATCGGGATATGAATCCACAGTTATTAGAGCTTTCTGTCCTTTCTTGATTTTAGCTATATCTTTGTCAGTAATTTGAATCTTTAATTTTAAAGTCTCAATACTGATCATTCTGAGAATTCCGCGACCGGACATTGCGTTATAAACCTCGCCTTCGTTAACCAGCTTCGCAGTTATATAACCGCTGAAAGGTGCTACGATATTTTTATTCTTCTTTTGAAATTCATAAGCGGCTTTGGCAGCCTTATAACCGGCTTCTACCTGATCGAATGTCTGATCATCAATAGAACCACCTTTTTTCAACTCCAACATTCTATCGTAACTTTTCTGTGCATTTTCGAATTGAATTTTAGCCTGTACATATTGGGTACTGTCCATCGTTGCCAGTATAGTGTTTTTTTGCACAAAATCACCTTTATTGACATGATATTTGATGACTTTCACAGTAATATCAGGCGCAATATTAGCTGAAGTTTCTGAAAATAATGCACCTGAGAAATCTATGAAGGACATGATGTCCTTGATCTCTGCTTCAGATACTTTTACATAGGTTGAGTGTTTGTTGGTTTCTACGGTGCTTGCAGCTACAGCTTCACCATTTTTTTCTTCGCTGCATCCCAACGAGGATATCAAAGCAACGGACAACATTACTTTAATTAATATTATTCTGAATTTTGAGCTCTTCATTTTGTTGACTCCTTTTATTGGTTTTCATTTGTAAATTTCTTAAGTTCATATTTTGAGATCAGAAAATCATAGTATGAAGACACTAAGTTCATTTTACTGGCAAAAAGCATTATATCGGCATCAAGAAGATCACTGTTGGTGATCATGCCCTGTTCAAAAAGGTTGTTAATGAGTTTATAATTTTCTTTTGCCGATTCAAGTGCAGATCTGTTGTTCTCGACAGATTGTGCTTTAGTGATCAGATTATAATACGCATTTTTCGTACCGATAATAATATTATCGGTGGCTGACTGTAGGTTTAATCTTGACTCTTTTACTGTACTTCTTGTCTTTTCCATATTTGTATAATTTGTTCCTCCGCTGAATATAGGAACCGAAAGTGCTGCTAAAAAATTCCAACTGTCGTCTCCGTCAAAATCAAATTCGTCATCATTTTCAATTTGGTATGTAAACTGCGTATTGAGAGAGGGCAGAAAATTTCCTTTTGCCAATAGAATATGTTTGTCTAACATTTCATTTGTTGTGCGGAAGCTCTTTAGAACAGGATTACTGCTTTTGGTTATTTCTATGATTTTCTCAACTTCAGCACAAATCCGGTCTCTGTCCATTGAGGCATAAATTAATATTTCTGCGTCATAATCGCAGATATTAATTTCTGCCGGTTGCAGATCTTCTTCGGTATTTAGTAAATTTCTCCATACACTCAGAAGAACATTTAAATTATTCTCAATTTCATTCAATGCGGTTTCGTCGTTTTGTAGTTTTACCTCCCATTGTAGCACATCTGTTTTCTTTACCGTTCCGACCTTATATTTATTCTGAACATTTGTAAGATGCGCTTTTGAGGATTCTACACTCTGCTTTGAAAGTTCCAGCACTTCTTTAATCTTGAGAATGCTTAAAAAATTTAACGCCACCCGATACGCGATATCATTTTCTTTGTCTTTTAATGAATAAATTGCCTTTTCTTTTGCCAATTTAGACAGTTGATACCCGATTATGACTTTACCGCCATTAAAGACAGGTTGTTGTACAGTAATATCATTGATGAAAGATGTTTTAAAAACTCCACCGCTCATCGCTGAGTAAGAGAATGGGAGAAAATCACCGGTCGGATTCCCGTCGGATCCGAAAACGGGTATCTGATAAACACTGTTTGCTGCATCATAACTGTCCTCGTCAATATGTACCATTGCCGAGTTGAATGATACTTTTGGCATAAAATTAGACAGAGCGTTTTTTTCTCCCCAATCAGAGGATTCCAAAGCAGATTTTTGCGCAAGAAGCTCATTATTCCTGCAGTTTGCCATTTCAATACTCTCTTCGAGAGTCAACTCTTTTGCGGTAAGATGCAGCAGAGATAAAACCGCAAAAAAAATTGTTATTGTTTCTTTCATTTAACTACCTTTTTTTATGTTAAGATTTATATCATTATTCTTGTTTGTTATTCCTGCATAGAAAAAATCCATCGCATAATTCACCATATGTTCAAGTTCAAAATCATTTGTTAAATCTGTTTGAATATTTTTTATCATTGAACTGATAAAAATTATACCTGTAAACATTGATTCAAGCAGATTGGTTGCGCTAACTACATTTAAGTTTCTGTTTAAAATACCTTCTTTTTTTCCCTGATCCAAAACAGTTTGCAAAATAAAAATATTTTTTCTTTTGAATTTTATAAAATCGTTATGAATGTTGTGTTTTAAGCAGAAATCCGGTTTTATAACGATAAAATTCTTGTTTTTCTTCAAGAACTCCATGTTAGAATTTCTCATGATTAAAAGTTTATCCTTAACAGGAATATTTTTTGTGGGCAGATTCTGAATCTTATTACAAAATTGCTTAAGATGTTCTTTTGAGATAGTTAACGCTATCTCCTCTTTATCTTTGAAATATGAGTATAGTGACGCTTTAGAAAATCCGACTCTTTCTGCGATGACTTCCATTCTGGCATTTTCATATCCTACTTCATTTATCAACTTTTTTGCTTCATTAAGAATAATCTTCTTCTTCAGCTGAATTCCTTTCTTTTTGATAAGTGAGATATGCATTATTCCCTCCCATCAGAATTTGTATCAATATTGCTGACAGTGTATAACAATCCCAGCGACATATTAATAGTGTTCAGATTAACTGAACTCTTGACCATATTAGTACATTCGTACATTTCAAATCCAAAAAAATTAGTCTTTAAGCCCTTTGATCATCATGGTCATGAGAACCTCTAAAATTTCATCATCTTTCAAATGATCGTGTGAATCTTCATCTAATATCAGCTGAAGAACAACACCACGCGTGAAATTAATAACATAATATACAATATAATCCAAATACTGTTCATAATTTTTTGAGAACTGACCAGTCTTGATCCCGTTATAAATTATATTCTTTACAACTTCTTTTTCAAAAAGATCAATATCATGCTTAACTTGCTTATGATTAATCAAAATTGATTTCAATTCGCCTTTTAGTAAAGGATATAACAACAGTCTTTTTCTTGCTTCTGAGACTGTAGTTGATATATAAGTTTTTAATTCAGATGCAGAATTTTTTTTTTTGTTCACTTCTGAAATGACATGATCAAATAAACTTCTCCCTTCATCCAACAGAATTTCAGTAAATATTTCCTCTTTGTTACTAAATATTTGATAAAATGAAGTTTTACTTTTTCTTGCATCAGAAGCAATTTCTTCAATTGTGGTCTTATTAAAACCATATTTTTGAAAAAGCAATTTAGCGGCTCTCATAATCTCTGCTTTTGGAGTTGGTTCTCTTTTAGATTCTGTGTTTGTCATTTTTACCTCTGTACGATATAACGAAATTCGTACAAATGTACATATATTTTATCTCTTTAGTCAAGCTTTATTTTGCTAATTAGAGTTTCCTCAAAAAGTATTTTTAGAAACATCGGATAAGAGACCTGTAATTTAATCAAAAGAAATCTTCAAGGCTTCCCTCGGGGTTCTTCATTTTTTCAGGTTGTTTCATTTTTCCGCTTTTAACTCTTTCACTTGCGGTTTGATAATATGCAATCTGTTGATTCTTGCCAAAGTGTCCCACTGATTCCTGTTTAAATTGTAACCAGTTGAATATAAGGGCGGAAAAAATTTGTTTTTATTCAAACTTTCAACTAAATTTAACTTATGAACATAAAGCTGATATTCATACTCGGACTTATGGCATTCGGAATATATTTCTGGTACGACTGCCGCCCGATCACGCACGAAGGAATGGGGCAGATCGCAAAGGAACAGCCCAAGCAGACCCCGACAAAGGCAAAAGTCATATCTCACGGGGATGATTATCTTATTACTCCGATGGCCGATTTCGACATTACCGCGAGAGTGCTTTCAAAAGAGAGGTACTGGATAGACGGAGGCGCAGAGCTCGTTCCTGTCGATCTCGCTCTGGGATGGGGTCCGATGTCTGACGATAAAGTTCTTTCGGAGCTTAAAATTTCTCAGCGGAACAGGTGGTTCTACTGGAACTACAAGAATAAACTGCCTGTACCGAGGGACCAGATCGAGCACAACGCGGCCAACATGCACCTCATTCCGGCTGACGACGATATCGAAAAGAAGATCAAGGGCGTGAAAGTAGGCAGTCTGGTCCGCTTCAAGGGCCACCTCGTAAGGGTCAACAGGCCGGACGGCTGGCACTGGAACAGCTCGATGTCACGAACGGACACCGGCGACGGCGCCTGCGAAGTCGTTTTCGTAAAGGAATTCGATAACATAAAATAAAGTGAGGCCGGCTATGGAAGGTTCAGAAAAATTCAGGAAGTTATTCCGAAGCAAAATTGCCGGTTCCGTTCTCATTCTGATCATGGCCGTGACGCTTTTCTTTATGAGGGAAGTGAGGATACCTTACGCCGACGAAGTGACCGACCATTACTTCGAGGACACGATCGCCAAGGCGGGAATCACCTACGGGGCATGCGCGGTGATAAATTCGACGGTCTCGATGGTCAAGGAATCGGAGCTTGAACTTCAGCCGGCCGGTGTGGGACTTTCCCTGAGCGTGGGTCAGGTACTCGACCCTGTTGACGACCTTGTGGAACGGCTCTCCGACCTTCTCATCACTGCCATAATGTCGCTCGGGCTACTAAAAGTGCTCCACGAGATATTCATATTCATTTCGCCGGTCATAGTTTCATATATTCTGTTCATCCTGCTGATCCTTAATCTGACAGGGACGGGCTTTCTGCACAAATTCAGATCGGTGCTGCTCAAAGTGATCCTGATAATCATCGCGGTCAGGTTCTTTCTGCCTGTATCGGCCCTCGCCAACAAATACCTTTTCGACAGTTTTTTCGAATACAAGATCGAAGAGATCGAAGGCAAACTGAAGATATACGATACGGGAGTTCAGAAGTCGCAGAATTTTACCATCCCGGAAAGTCAGGGGATATTCGACACGATTTCTTCAGGCAGCGCGATCATAAAGAACAAGGCTGTCCAGATAAGCGACACTTTCATGCTGTTTATGAGGAATACTAAGGATATAACGAAAAATCTTTTAAATCTGACGATACTTTATTTCAGCAGGTTTATGTTCCAGGTGATAATCATTCCTCTGTCCGCATACTTTCTGCTGATCAAAATGATAAACGCGCTTTTCAGCGCAAAACTGCCTTATCTGATAAAAAACCGTCCGGATACCGAAAAAGAAAAGTGGACCTGATCAATCGTCATCCTCATCAGCGGGGATGACCGCGGCGATCTCGGGGAACAGTGTTCCGCTGTTGTCGTCCGGCGCGTCAAGCTGCGCGACATCGCGGAGTTTCCTGTGGATGGCCCTCGCCCGCGTGCCCGAGACATCCTCGAGCTGGCTGAGCCCTGTCTGGATATTCTTTTTAGCTTTTTCCATCAGATCGCCGAATTTGCCGAACTCTTTTTTCACCTCGGCCAGCGTCTTCCACACCTCGCTCGATCTTTTTTCTATGGCGAGGGTCTTGAATCCCATCTGCAGGCTGTTTAAGAGCGCTGCCAGAGTTGACGGTCCGGTCACGATTATCCTACAATCCCTCTGGAGAGTCTCAAGAAGGCTGCCGTTGCTCACGACTTCCGCATAAATGCTCTCGAAAGGCAGAAACATTATGGCAAAATCAGTCGTATTTGGCGGATCTATATATTTGTCGGAAATGTCCTTAGCCATTTTTTTGATCGCGGTCTCCATTTCCTTTCTTGCAGCCAGCATCCCGGCCGGGTCGGATTTTTCATTGGCGTCAACTATCTTCTCATAAATGTCCTTCGGGAACTTCGCGTCAACGGGCAGCCAGACGCATTTGCCGGAACTGTCCTTTCCGGGCAGTTTTATAGCGAACTCGACAAGGTCGGAGCTTCCGGTCTTCGTCTTCACATTGGTCTCATACTGTTCCGGCGCAAGTATCTGTTCAAGCAGCATGGAAAGCTGGATCTCGCCGATCCCGCCCCTCATCTTCACATTGCTGAGCACTTTTTTAAGCCCGCCCACATCGGAAGCGATATTCCTCATTTCACCAAGGCCTTCCTGAACGGCTATCAGCTGCTTACCCACCGTCTCGAATGACTGCGAAAGTCTGTCGTTCAAAGTCTTCTGAAGCTTTTCGTCAACCGTCTTCCTCATCTCCTCGAGCTGCTTGTTGTTGTCCTCCCGAATGGCTGAGAGGTGCTTTTCGATGCCGTCGCGGATCTCCTTAATATTGTCTGTAGTCTGTTTGGTCAGGTCCGACTGGAGCTTTGAATGGTCCTCGAATTTCTGCCTGAGCATCTCGTTCGTTCTGTGCGTGTTTGCAGTAAGCTCATCCCTGTTGGATTTGGAGATCTCGTTAAACTCCGTCCTGTTCCTCCCGAACTCGTCCTTTACCGATTTTTCCGTTCTTTCGAGCGCGGAGTCGAATTTTATCATGAGCTCTTCTATTTTCTTCAGCTGATCTTCGTTTGCTTTCGCTTTTTTTGATGTCAGGAAAAGAATAAGATTTATCACCGCGAGAACGGTCAGTATTACAAGTAGTGTTTCAGTCATTTTCAGCCTTCGGTTTTATATATCTGAAATTAAGCTATTTCCGCATCAAAGTCAAACCAATTCCCTCAAAAAAACGATAAAAAATAATGTGTTTTTTAAAGAAATCGTTTATATTTGCACCAACAAAATACGGGAGCTTTCAATGCTTAGCAGAATTCCTTATTTTCTCCCCGAGGGGCAGAAGAACAAGAAGGGTCTTTCCGACTTTTTGAAAATGCATTCTAATGTGAGGTTCGTGTCGCTTTCAGGGATCGACTTTCTGGGCAACGATGTGGACGAGAGGATACCGGCGGCTTATTTTTTAAAGAATTTCGACGATATAATGTCGGGCGGAGTTCAGACGGACGGTTCTTCTGTCAACCTGCCGGGCATAGCCACGATATCGGACGCAAAGATAGACTTCATCGTTGATCCCGACGCAAAATGGTTC
>DFZN01000043.1:120956-121774 GCA_002382735.1 bacterium UBP11_UBA4055 | reverse complement strand
ACAAAGTTCGTCCGGGCGGAAGTTCTGAAGATATTAAAGGCGAACCCGCAGCTTTTGAAAAAAATGAAGATAAAATATTCCGACATCTCAGGAGTCTATTTCACGACAGGGACGGAACTTGAGTTCTGGGTGAGAACGACGATGGACAAGGTGTCAAAAGAAGCACTTTCTCTTAGCCAGGAGCTCAAGGAATCCTACTGGAAGAGAACGAAGGGTCAGGTCAGAAAGTCACTCGAGGAAGTGCTTATCATGCTCGAGAACTACGGGCTCGAACCGGAAATGGGGCACAAGGAAGTGGGCGGCGTCAAGGGCAAGATCAGCAGGGAGGGCAGGCTGTACGATGTGATGGAGCAGCTCGAGATAGACTGGAAGTATTCCGATCCTCTGCAGGCCGCCGACAACGAGATATTCGCGCGCTATGTGATCAAGGAGATATTCCGCAAGAACGGGCTCGAGGCTATCTTCGTAGCAAAGCCCGTTGACGGAGTCGCGGGCTCGGGCGAACATGTGCATGTGGGCATGGGAATAGAATTAAAGAACGCGCGCAAAATTAATCTCTTCGCGCCCAACGAAAAGAACTCGTTCCTTTCGTCTTTCGGCTTCGGCGCCCTGATGGGGCTACTCAAGAACTGGCCGGCCGTGAACCCTTTTGTGACCAATTCGCACTCGGCTATAAAGAGGCTTCAGCCCGGGTTCGAAGCGCCCGTCTCGACGGTCGCTTCGCTGGGACTCTCGCCGGACTCGCCGTCGAGGAACAGGACTGTCCTTGCCGGCCTCGTGAGATCGGAAAATCCGCTCTCCGTGAGGTTCGAGGTGCG
>DFZN01000043.1:4339-120873 GCA_002382735.1 bacterium UBP11_UBA4055 | reverse complement strand
TACTCTCAGAAGGAAAGGGAAAAGCTTTTCGGTGTGACCCCGAAAACCGTCTGGGAGATAATCGGAATACTTAAGACAGACCTGCAAATTTATAAGAAAACACCGTTAACTCCCGAAATAATAAACTCATACTATCTTGGTTCATTGAGGAAATGGCTGATCGAGATAACTGAAAAAGAGTTCGTTTACATAAAGAACGATATCCTTAACATGCACAGGTTCGAAGAAAAAGAGAACGGTCTGGACAGATCGAACTGGGCTGAAGTTCAGGAACTGATCGGTGCAATAGCAAAAGACGATGTCGGGAGGTTGAGCCTCATGTCGCAGGTCAGCGGGGAAATATACGGTGAAGACTTCGATGAAGTGAGTCAAAAATTCCTTAGACTGAAAGAAAAATATTCTGCTCTCCAGAAAAAATACACCGTTTACAGGAAAAACATCATTTAAGCTGAAAAAAAATTAAAAAAATATAAAAAAAAATAGAGGCGTGTCACGATTTGACACGCCTCTTGTGTTATTATACCATTGAAAGTTGAAAAATGGTAAACTAACAAAAAGGAGAAACACCATGGAAAGACAACTCACAAACAATGCGGAAGTTTACAGTGCTAACTTCTCGAACGGCAACAGAAGCTACTTCGTAAACATGCTGGAGGCTAAGAACAGCACGAAGTATGTAAAGATCACCGAAAGCAGGAAAACCGACGACGGCAGCTACCAAAAAAACAGGATAATGCTGTTCCAAGGAGACCTGTATAAGCTCGCCAAGGTACTTAACACCGCCATCGGCAAGATCAAAGATAACAAAGAGGAAGCCACGGCTGAAGCCGCTCAGGAAACAATTGAAACTGAAAGCGGCGAAATGACTCTCGGTCTCGAAAGTGAAGACGGCTCTCAGGAAACACCTCTGAACCTGGACCCGCAAGATGAGAAAGATATCTATCCCAATTCCGGAAAAAAATGGACAAGAGAGGACGAGGAAAAACTCGAATTTCTGTTCAAAGCAGGTAAAACGGTCGAAGACCTTACCGAGATATTTGGAAGGAAACAGAAAGGGATAGAATCCCGTCTTCAGAAACTCGGTCTTACTGAATAACTAAAAATCAACCGTAACACCTCACAAAAGCCCCCTGCTCTCAGGGGCTTTTTTTTATATGGCATTTCCCTCAAAGATTTATTATTATTAAGCTACATAATGAGACAGGGTTAAAAAAGCAGAATGACTGAAATACAGAACATATTCTCAGATGAAGATCAGAGGCTGAAGTTTGAAAATTCTCAGGATGCTTTTATAGTTTCAAACGCGGATACAGTTATACTCTTCGCCAACAGGTCTGCCCACAGGATATTCGGTCACGGCGAAGGTGAAATGATAGGAACGAGCATCCTGAAGTCGATGCCCGAGGATAAAAGAGACAATTATCTGAAGGATATGGAAGACGCACTTGACGGAAAAACTGTAACTTCAAAAAATTCACCGGGGAAACTTTTCGCGCAGAGGAAGAACGGCGAGGTATTTCCGATAGAGCTGGCTTATTATCATTATGTGAAAGATTCAAAAGATCTTTTCGTGACACAGATAAAAGATATCTCAGAAAGAAAAGAATTCGAGAAGGAATCGGCCGAAAATTCAGCCGCTTCAGCCGGGAGGATAATAGATTCCGTTTACAGGGTACAGAAGAAACTCGGAAGCGGTGCGCAGGGTGATATCTTTCATGTCAAGACCACAGGTTCTGGGTTCGACCTTGCACTGAAAATGATAACTATCACCGATGAGCGGAAAGAAAAATTCAAAGATATAATTGATTCTGTCAAGGAAGAGTTCACTATAATAAAATCGCTTCATCACAAAAATATAATCAGCGTTTACGATTTCGGATATGACAGGAAGTTCGACAGGTATTATTATACGATGGACTACCTTAAGGGAACGGATATCAGGCAATATGTTCAGTCCAATCCCGGCAGCTCCAGATTCCCAGATGTGGTCTATCAGATACTCGACGGTCTGAACTATCTTCACTCGAACAGCATCATCCACTTCGATATAAAGCCCGAAAACATTTTTATTGTAAATTCGCCTGCCGGTCCTATTGTCAAGATACTCGATTTCGGTCTTTCGGAAGTAAAAAAACATAATAAACAGAGCATCGATGCCAGGGGAACGATCTCGTACATGGCGCCTGAGCTCTTCTTAAATCCCGAAAAAATAAGTCCCAAGATCGACCTCTACTCACTGGGCGTCACTCTTATTCATGTAAATAAAGGCATAACCGAAGAAGAATCTGCGATAAACGGAAAAGGCGGGAGCCTGATAAAAGCACTGAATAAAGAGTACGAACGGAACATGGAGCTTCTTTCGGAATTTAAGGACAGGCGTGTCAGGTCATTTATTTCGCAACTTACCGAAAAAAATCCAGGCACAAGGATCTCATCCGCGATCGAAGCTATCGTTTCTCTCAATAATATATTCGGAACGGACTTTAAGATCCCCGCTGTCCACCATTTGACATCATTTTTAAATAATCCCAAATTCGTTCTCAGAGATGAGGTTTATGAGCAGATCGATACTTTAAGGCAGAATACACTTAAAAGGAAGGAGGGAAGAACCGTAATACTGACAGGAGTATCCGGTTCGGGCAAGACCAAGATACTTGATCAGATGATATTCGAAGCCGGACTGAATCTTGAAAAAGCCGTCAAAATGTATTTCGACGACAACACGAGCGAGGATTTTCTGATCGGAAAACTCCTTCTCAGAAAAACATATAATCTCTATTCCGATGACTTTGGGATAAAAGAGGAGTACGAAAAGATACTTGCCGATATTGATTCCATAATCGAGAAAGAACAGGATTTTTCATATATCTACAACGACATTATCGGTTTTATTCTGAAATGCTCATCCTTCGGTAATCTGCCTTTAACGGTACTTCTTGACAGTTTCGACAGGTACGATCACGAATCTGTAAAATTCGTGAACAGGCTTATGAATATAAATAAGAACTCGGGCAGCCTTTTTCTTCTGATATCAGTGGCTACCGACAAAATGAACGAGGCCGCCGGGCAGAGCTATAGGCTGATGGAATACGATCCTGATATACAGAAGATCGATATTCCTCTTTTATCCTATGAGGAGACGGAAAAGGCGGTGGATATATTTCTGGGCAGGATAGGAAGCCTTCCTCCCGACTTTATAAAAAAAGTCTATGATCACACACGGGGAAATTACAGAAAACTGATGCAGTGCATGGACGAATTGTTCCAGGAAGGAGTTCTGAATTATGTTTCAGGACTTCTGCTGTTCAGGGATAACGGGAAATTCAGTCTGATCCTTAAGGATGATTCAGGAAAGACGGTGAGAAGCATTGTCGAGACACTCGATGATGCGGATGTAAGTGTACTCAGGCTGCTTTGCGTTACTTTCAACAAGCTGACGACCGAAGAGATAAAGTCGGTGATACCGGTATCGGATTACGATCTGAAAAAGACATTAAAGAGGTTATTTGAGCTTGAACTCATAAGCGGATATCAGGACATCTACAAGGCTGTGAGAAAAGAAGTAAAGGATTATGTTTTCAAGCAGTGCTCGAAACATGACCTCATCGATCTGTACCAAAAAATACTCGAGATCCCGCACAGGGATAAGTTCAGCCAGTACGCTGTTCTTATCATAAGGATATTCTTGAGCACTGAAAAGAGCAGAAGCCACCTAAACATGGTGGGAAAATATATTGACAAGATACTGAAGCTTGATTCGAACGATAACCTTTATTATCTGCTGCTGAACAGTCTGAAAATATCCGAAGACAGTGAACTCAGGTTCAGACTTGAGGTAAATTACGCCTACTATCTTGACAAAAAGGATAAGGATAAGTCCGTAAAACTGATGACCCATCTCGACAGACTGTTTCGAAAAAAGGGCAGGATAATAGACAACAGGATCAGTTTTATCAGGCTTAAGCTCAGAATGCTCGATCCTGAAAAATACAACTATAACGCTTATGAATTCATTAAGGCAGTTCTGCCCGTGATGCAGGAAGGGATGAAACCGGAAGACATGTACACTGAACTGTTGGATTTTGTCAAGAAGCTTCTCGTGTCGGGAGTGTATTTCGATCAGGGATCAGGGATCATTTCCATGCTCGAGGATGTTATAAAGAACGACAGGAATGTTTCTTTTGAATATCCCGATCTCGTAAGCGCGATGAAATTCATTTACGGCGTGGTAGAATGGAAGGATGAATATGAAAATGTGCTTTCAGGGTATATTAACGATTATGTGATAAATCAGAAATTCAACGCCAACTATTTTTTCCTTATAAGGTCCATCGCGATCCTTTCGGAAAAAGGATTCATCAAGGGCGACTACAGTGAAAGGCTCAATTACGGTCTTGAAGTCGCCTACAGGAGCAAGCATCTCGACAGCGTTTTTGAAATGTACACGATCCTTTCATACTATTATTTCTACAAGAACGACTATGAAAAATCACTTTACTGGGACCAGAAGAAGATCGATCTGAAGCAGAAGTTGAGAAAGGAACTCACCACGGATGATATAGGAGATATCGCCACGGCAAAGGCCAATCTGTATTATCCTGTAGGCGAAGTGATCACCCTTATACAGGAAACGCGCAGGCAGGCCAAGGAGAATAACGAGCTTTCCACTTACATCACATATCTCACGAACGAGTTCATACTTCTGCACAGAAAAGGCGATTTCAAGACCGCCAAATCCACTGTCCGTAAGGCTTATCTGTATTTCAGAACGATACCCGGAGCGGATGTACTCAGGCATTATGAGAGGGTCGCAAAATACTACCCCGAAGTTTTTTCAAAAGAAGAATGCCTTCAGGATGTTAAGAAGCTGAGGACTGATGGTACTGTATCAGAAGAGGTTTTTAATAAGATGAACGAACTGTCGGAAAAATATTACGAGTACAATATCTGCTACAGGTGGTCTCCGGACAGGGTCGAAGAGATACTTTCAGGATCGCTTGAGCTTGAGACGCCGATGATGCTTCTGCACTATCTTAAGCTGAACAGAAAACTGCCCGATGTACAGAAGGTTATGGGGGAGGTCGACAGCAGGTTCTACAATACTGAGTGTACCGGCGATCATCTTTCTTTTATGGTGACTAAATTCATGCTGACAAAAGAAACCGGACTGATAGACAGGATATACGAATTATCGAGAAAACTGCATATTGACGGTTATGTGATGATAAATGTTTATACAATGATCCCGTTCATGGAATTCGCTCTTATGGTCAATGTGCCAAAAAAACTTCTCACCAGATTTATTGATCTTTACGAGGAGATAAAAAACTATCTTTACGATTATATGGACGAGACCCAGCTTAAGCTTTTTGAATCAACTTATTTTTTCAGGCGCGGAAGAAAAATAATCGAGTATTACGGTAAACTGTGATCTATTTTTTTACCCATTCGCCTTTTTTATTGCGGTAATAGGTCTTATTCGGCGATTCTGCCAGATTCATATTAAAAAATGAAGCATATACTTCCTCGGGCGCCGAACTGTATTTTACATCGGTCTCGATTATCCTCTGCATGATCAGGCTTCTCGCACTGTTCTCTCTCTCGATCACTAAAAACGCATTCTCCCTGAAAATATTTTCGGCGCGGTCCAGGGCGCTTTGGTCAACGATCTCTAAAAGTCCCTGCTGGTTCTCGCCGAAATAACCCTTGATCTTAAGCTCGTTCACATCGTCTTTTAAAAATTCCCTGTCCCTTACTGCCTCGACCACATCGCGCCTGTCGGCGGTAATGGTAATATCCCCGGCGCCTCTTTCAGACGCGACCATCCAGGCGTCTTCTTTGATCTTCGCATAGTCGCCCAAGACCTGATTCTCCAGTGCGGTTTTTTCGCCCGTGATCCTTATGTCCGGTATCCTGACGGTACAGGACGCGAAGATCAGAACGAGTATGGAGGCTAAGACCGGTTTCATTTTACAAATATATCCTCCATACCGTAGAGTCTGTTGCCCTGCTGCTTCACGACAAATTCAACAGCCTTGAAGACGCCCGCCGCGAAAGTTTTTCGCGATACAGCCTTGTGCGTCAGCTCGAGTCTTTCGCCGTTGCCGGCGAAGATCACTTTGTGATCGCCGACCACATCGCCTCCGCGGAGAGTGTGGATCGCTATCTCCGAGCGGGATCTCGGTTCGGATACGCCTTTCCTTCCGTAAATGACGCTGTAGCCGGGGTTCGATCCGAGCAGAATGTCCTTAAGCTTTAAAGCGGTCCCGCTCGGCGCGTCGGCCTTCTGATTGTGGTGCATCTCGAGTATCTCAATGTCGTAATCGTTCTTTGCAAGTTCGGATATTGTGCCCAGAAGCCTTCCCAAAATAAAAACTCCCGGCGAAAAGTTAGGCGAATAGAATACCTGCCCTTTTTCTGCGATCTTTTTCATTTCGGCCGTCTCGGCGTCTGAAAAACCCGTTGTTCCGGTGACGAAAGGTTTTGAGTTCTCCACGCTGATCTTCATATGTTCGAGGCACGAAACGGGTGAAGTAAAATCAACGACCACATCGATGTCGGCGTGGTCTATGACATCGGCCAGCATTATGCCCAGTCCGAGGTTGGTGAGCAGGCATTTCTCAGGCGTTTCTATGATGTAGGAAATATTGAAATTATCGGACTGAGCAGCAAAATCCGTAATGGCGCGTCCCATCTTCCCGTATCCCCCGCACAGAGCTATGTTTATCATTCGAACCTCCGGAATAAGCTTTTTCGTAATATATACAATCAGAGACGATTATTCAAGCGGGAAATTTACTTTAGGACCGGTATGTTTCCAGTCTTTTCAGCCAGCCGTCGATGAACTTGAGGTCGTTCTGCTCATCAGTGTAGTTGATGACCCTGCGCTTCAAAACTTCTGCCGCAGCGTCGATGAAATTGTCAACATCGGGTCTTTTGAGTATTTCGAGGACCTGAAGCAGCCCCCAGCCTTCGCCCCTGATACGCTCCTTGGGATCGAGCCCGGTTCCTTTGAAGTTCAGATAATCGACAACGGCATATCTCCCGCGTGAAGTTTCGCAGAGTTCGTTGAGCATATACAGAACTTCGGGGTTGTTCTCTACGATCTCTTTTAGAGAATCCATTGCCTTGAAGATAATGAAAGCGGCCTGTATTCCCGTTGTGGAAGCCAGCCAGTCAATGATATCAATTTTTCGCGGATCGGAATCGAGCTCTGCCTTACATGACCAGGGAAGGCCGGTAAGTTTATACATATTGATCACTTGAGGCACAGGCTCGTTCTTTTCCAGGAAGAATCCGATCAACTCAGGGAACTGCTCAATGAACGGGAATTTCTTTCCGGCCGGGAACCAGATAAAATGACCTATACCGAAATTGGCGAAATCCTCCTTGTGGCTCCACCACACAAGATATTCCTTTTTGGATGCGCACTCGTTCGCGAACATCTTAGCCCCGAATTCAATGAATTCATAAGGCTCTATCGATCTTAAATATTCAATGAATCTGTGCTCAGCCACAAATGACTCCGTCAAGTTTTACATCGTGCGGTTCTGTAGGTACTTTATCAACAAACTGGAAGTCATAGCAGATCCCGATAAGTTCGGCTTTTCCTTTCAGCCCGTGAAGTATCTTGTCATAGTAGGCCTTTCCCCTTCCGAGCCGGTTGTAGTCACTGTCAAAAGCCACTCCGGGAATAATTGCCAGGTCGATATCGTTATAGTCAGTAAAAGGTTTTCCTTCAGGCTCGGGGATCTCGAACATCTCTCCCGAAACAAGCTTGTGAATACCGGTAAATTCTTTCAAATGCAGTTCGTCGCCGTTAACAGCCGGAAGAATGAATTTTTTTCGGTCAGCCCACTTTTTGATAAAATCTCTCGTATCGACCTCGTCATCCATCGACCAGAAAATAAAAACCGTCCGCGCCGATGCGAAAACCGGGTGATCTTCGATCTTTTTCATTATGTTCTCCGATCTCCTCTGTCTTTCCTGAGGGCTTATATCTTTCTTAAGCTCCTTTATTTCCCTGCGGAGCGCTTTTTTGCTTCTCACTATTTCGTCGCTCATGGCTGTTCCGGTTATTTTAAAGTTTGTAATATAAAGAATTAATTTTGTTCAGGGGAGAAAATTGTTTATTTTGCATTAAATTAAAGGCGGGTAAGAATGAAGACGGCAGAATCAGTTAAATATCTCAAAGACAATCTCGATAGCGAAAATATAAGTATTGCGATCGTGCTGGGCAGCGGACTGTCATTTCTCGAAGATGAAATGGATGGTGCGACGCATATTAAAACTTCCGGCATCCCGAATTATCCAAGATCGACGGTCAAGGGTCATAAGGGTACTATAACTACAGGGTCTTATAAAGGCAAAAAGATAATGATCCTTGCCGGAAGGGTGCATTATTACGAAGGATACACCTATGATCAGGTCGTTTTTCCCGTCGATATTCTGGCGGGACTGGGAGTGAAAAAGCTTCTTCTGACGAACGCGGCCGGCGGAATAAATAAAAATTTCGGGCCGGGGACGATGGTGGCGCTGGAAAAATACATTGCACCGTTCTCGCCTCGTTATAAAGATCCGGTAACCGAGCCGTATTCGAAAGAGCTGAACAGACTTCTGAAAAATGCGGCGCAAAGAACTAACAACCGCATCGAGAACGGCTGTTACGCCTACATGACCGGCCCCAGCTTCGAGACGAAGGCGGAGATAAAATATCTCGGACTTCTCGGAGCGGACACCGTGGGCATGTCCACCGTGCCCGAGACGGTAAGGGCGAAAGAACTTGGTCTCGAAGCTGCGTGCATCTCGCGCGTCTCGAACTTTGCCGCGGGATTGACCGGCGGGCCTCTCTCGCACACCGAGGTGCTCGAGGCCGGGAAGTCGTCGCAGGAGGGCTTCATCTCCCTTTTGAAAGAGTTCGTAACTTTACTTTAGCCCCCGATTTTCTTATATCACAGCGATAGCCTCCATGAATTTTTTATTATAGAACCCTATGTGGCAATTTAAGTCGAAAAAGAGAGGCGGTTTTTACCGCCTCTCTTTTTTTAATATTTATAGCTGAGGATCATTTTAAATACAACATTTTTTTCGTTTCTTTTGTTATTCCATTAATCTTCAATCTATAGTAATAAACTCCACTATTCAGGTTATCTGCTTTGTACTGTATTGAATATTGCCCCTTTCCTTGTTTCTCATTAACCAAGTTCTGAATCAATTGCCCGTTAGAATTATAAACAGTTATTTCAACTTCTGATATATTCTCTATTGCATACTCAATATTCGTCTGATTGTTGAACGGATTCGGGAAATTTTGGCACAGCTTATAATCATCTATCAATAATCCCTCATCATTCTCGATTCCCGTATAATTTCCGTCATGGTCAAGCTTTAAAACCCACATATCAGTCCAATCTGAACTATTGTCTGAGGCATAACTGCCCTCAGTTTGACCACAAACGATGTACCCGTTATCTAAAGTTTGTTCAATACTACTTGCATAATCTTGAGTATTTGTTCCGTATTTTTTTGTCCAAAGTGTATCTCCCGTATCATTTGTTTTGACAATCCACATCTCTGGGCTATTTATACTGATTTCTCCTCCGATAATGAAACCGTCATCCATAGTTTGCTTAATTGAATTTCCATAACATGAATTCCCATATACCCCTGAATTAATATTTTTTGTCCAAAGCTTATCTCCATCAAAGCTAATTTTATTTAACCAAACACCTACTGCATTCAAATCTCTTACATACTGATTACCTACTAAAATTAAATTATCATCCTTTGTAATATCCAAATCATAAAAACTTTCACCTTCAATATCACCAAAATCTTTACTCCACAATGTATTTCCGTTTTCATCAATTTTTATTATCCACCCGTTGCTACTTACTCCGTTATACATAGTGCCAACACCAAAAATCTCATTTTGAATATTAATGTCAATTTTATACAAATTTGTTGCTTTGATCCCCGTTAATGGGAATGCATCACTTTCTTGATACTTTTGCGTCCACAAAGTATCACCGATACTATTTATTTTCATCATTTTAGCATAAATATCGTATTTATTGGAATCATTTTTCAATTTCACAGTTCCAGCTACTATATACCCGCCGTCAGCTGTCTGTTTTATTGTCTTTGCCACATTATTGTAACCCTCTAAATATATTTTATTCCATGAGACATTACCGGATTCGTCTAATTTAACGATACACATTGATTCTATATAATTTGTGGCTGAATCAGGATATTCCACATCTGCATAACCGCATAATACATAACCGCCATCACTTGTCTGCTCAATATCATAAGCTCCAGCATATTTTAAATAATAGTCGTTATACAACGGATCGCTGATCTCAATGTTATGATAGTAGGTTGTAGTCCATAAAGTATCCCCATTTATATCTAATTTTAGAATCCACATATGAGGAAATATCCAATCAGGACTAAATGGTGCCTGATCCCATTTAACACCCGCAACAACATACCCTCCATCACTTGTCAGTTCTACATCATAGGCAACATCTTCCTGATGGCATATACCATCATAAGTCTTACTCCATGTGATTATGTCTTCTTGTGCAGCCATAATTAAAGAAATCAGTATTGTCAAAAAAATAATTATTCGTGTTTTCATATAAATTTCTCCTGTTTTATATATAATTATTTTAAATACAACATTTTCTTGGTCTCTTTTGTTATACCGTCAACAGATAACCTATAATAATAAACACCGCTGTTCAGATTATTCGCGTTAAATATAACTGATTGCTTGCCTTTATCCTGTTTTGCTTTAATCAGATTTTGTACGAACTCCCCTTTGGAATTGAAAACCATTAATTCCACCTCACTAATATTATGCAATATATAACCTATTGATGTCTGATTGTTAAACGGATTGGGGTAATTCTGAAATAGCTTATAATCAGTTATTAGTAATTCCTCATTGTTCTCAATACCTGTATAATTTCCGTCCTGATCCAGCTTCAAAACCCACATATCAGTCCAATCAGAACTATTGTCTGAGGCGTAACTACCCTCAGTATCTCCACAGACTATATAACCTCCATCTGCTGTGTATTTTATTGAGTTAAGAAAATCAAATGAGTTAGATCCATAACATTTTGTCCAAAGTGTATCTCCAAAAGAATCAGTTTTAATAATCCACCAATCAATAAAATCACTATCTTCGTATATCTCCGTACCAAGTATATAGCTTTCATCTGGGAGTATCTCTACCGATTTACCATAACATGATTTATCATAAATGCCGGAATCAATTGTTTTAGTCCAAAGTGTGTCTCCATATGTATTAAAATTGATTAATTGAATTCCAAATGCACTCATCACTTCTATATATGCATATCCAGCGACTATGAAATTGTCATCGGCAGTTTTTTTAATATCATAGAATCTCTCTCCAAGTATATGTTGTTTATTCCAAACAACTTCACCATCATTTTTGAACATAATTGTATTTGAACCGGTCACGGCAAAACTGCTATCTGAGCTTAGACTCAGTTTGTCAAACCACATTGATAAACTGTCATCTCTAGAATAATTCTTTGTCCATAATGTATCTCCGAGAGCATCTAATCTAAGTAATTTCCCCATTCTTTTTGAGCTACTGTTTATGGATTTAATTTCGCCCGCTACAATATACCCGCCATCACTTGTCTGTTTTATAGATTTTGCAACATTGGTCTGTTCCTCATAATGAATTTTATTCCATTCAATAACGCCAAATTTGTCAAGTTTTAGAATGCACATTGCATCCCTATAATTAGGCGTTGAATCAGGTAATTCAATCTCAACATAACCACATATTACAAACCCATCATCACTTGTTTGCTCAATATCATAAGCCTCAGCATAATGAAAATAGTAGTCGTTGTACAACGGATCGCTGATCTCAATATTATGATAGTAGGTTGTAGTCCATAAAGTATCACCGTTTGCATCTAATTTTAGAATCCACATATGAGGAAATATCCAATCAGGACTAAAAGGTGCCTGATCCCATTTAACACCCGCAACAACATATCCTCCATCACTTGTCAGCTCGACATCATAGGCAACATCTTCCTGATGGCATATTCCATCAAAAGTTTTACTCCACATTATTATATCGTTCTGAGCAATCAGAATTAGTGCAGTTATCAGTGGTATAAATATGATCAGTTTTATTTTCATTTCCTTGATTTATCCCTAATAATTTAACTTCAATCAAACAGATCCTTATTGTATTCACTAACTACATATGGTTGAGAATGAAAAAAATAAGATAAACTTTGCGTCTCGCTTCAAAACTTACCTCACATTACTATAATTTACAGTTTACTAAAAACAAATGATTTTGTCAAGTATTTTCTCAAATGAAAATTATACAATTCTCAGAAATGTACCATACGAATTTTAGTAACTATATTATTTATGAGGTATTTCTTTACTTCCATGAAAATTAATGATAAATTGCCACATAGGGTTTTAAAGAACTCTTGTTAAAAAATAAACGAAGGCTAACATTGGCTAAAACCATGCACGGGAAGTTATTTGCCGCGCTTTTAGCCATGACTGATATGGAAAAAGAGCTTTATACGACCGTAAAAGGATACACGGAAAAGGAGATCGATAAGATAAAAGGTTCAAGGTTTATCGGGAGGCTCTACAGGATAAGCGGCCGGGATGAAGCCGAACTCCTGCTCGATGCGGCGCGGAAAAAGTACTACGACGCGACGCACAACTGCTTCGCCTATGCGGCGGGAACAGGTGACAGGCGCGTCACCCGCTCCTCCGACGACGGCGAGCCGTCCGGCACTGCCGGACGGCCGATACTGGCGGTGCTCGAGGGTAGCGGTGTCACTGACGCGCTGCTTGTCGTTACCCGGTATTACGGGGGAACTAACCTCGGCACCGGAGGGCTGATCAAAGCTTACACCGAAGCGGCAAAAGCGGTCATTGAGTCGGCGGAAAAGGAAACTGTAGAGATATATGACTGCGCGAAATTTTCATACAAATACGACATTACGAGCACGGTTATGAGCCTTCTAAGCAAATATGAAGCATCGGTATCGTCTGAAGATTTCGGTCAGGAAGGCCCTAATGTCAAAGTCAGGGTAAACAGGGGTTTTTCAGAGGATTTCGTAAAAGAGATATTCGAAAAAAGCAACGGATCTGTAAAGGCTGAGATATGCTGATATTTCTGATAACTGCGGCTTTTTTATTCTCAGCCTTCTTTTCTATGTCCGAAATAGTCTATACCGTAGCGGACAGGATAAAGATAAGGGTATGGGCGAAAGCCGGATCTGCGCCGGCTCTCAAAGCAAAAAAACTCATAAAAAATCCCGACAGTTTTCTTATCCCGATACTGGTCGGGAACAATATCGCCAATGTAGCCTACGCGACTTTTTTTGCCTATCTTGCCGCAAGTTTGAACTGGAGATCATCAGGCATACAGATAACATTTTACGAGACGATCATTCTTGTCATTTTCGCGGAAATGATACCCAAGGTACTCGGCAAAAAATTCTCGGACAAGATAGCTTTAAAGATCATCTATCCGTTCATTTTTATAAAAACACTGCTTGCGCCTGTCACTTATCTTGTGGGAAGATTGAGCGTGAGGATAATGAAGATGATAAAGATGAAGTCGGGTAAAAGCGGATGGGTCATGATATCTAAAAGCGATATAGGTTATATTGTAGATCAGGCGGTCAGGTCGGAAACAGTCAAAAAAAGGGACGCACATATAATAAGAAAGGTGCTCGGTCTCGAGCAGATGAAGGTCAGAGAGATAATGCTTCACAGAAGAAGTATGATTTCGGTCGATATAAAAAGCCCCCTTTACAAGCTCAGGAAGATGGTTATGCTCACCTCATTTTCCAAGATAATAGTTTACGAGAACGATCTGGACAACATTGTGGGCGTGGCCTTTGTCAACGACCTTTTAAAAGAGGATGTTAAGGAGATAAAAGACATTGTCAGGCCGGCTCTTTTCGTACATGAGAACACAAGCATTCTTTCTCTGTTCAAGACATTCAAGAAGGAAAGGTCTTCGATATGCGTCGTGATAGATGAATTCGGCGGATGTCTGGGTCTTGTCACGATGCACGATATACTCGAGTTAATAGTGGGTAAGGTTGACGATCCTCACGACAGCGCAGGGTCGGACAGAGGGATAATCTACAGACCGGAGATAAGAACCTTTATTGTGGCCGGTACCGCCGGTCCCGAGGAACTTTACAGGATGATAGGAAGTATCACCGGTAAGAATATGCGAAAACTCAGGAGTCAGAACGAGACCGTGAACGGTTATATAATCAACAGCATAAAAAGGATACCGGAGCAGGGTGAAACAGTAACACTGGACGGCCTGGAGTACAGGATAGTGAAAGCAAGGAAGAATTTTATAGAAACGATAATAATCAAACTGCCTAAAGAGGGAGAATGAAATATATGAAGAAGATATTTTTTACGATCTTAGTATTGACTGCCTTGGGACAGGGACTTTTAGCCGAGGAACTGACTACATATACCGCGGTCACAAGAGGGTTCGGAATAAAAATATTCGACGGAGCTGTTTATGCGGCTACTGACGGCGGCCTTATAGTGCGGTATGGTACGGATTATACGATTTATGACACTGACGACGGGGTTTACAGACCCGATATAAAGGAGATAGAAAAGGATTTCAGAGGAATGTTGTGGTTGGGTCATCCTGATTGTTCTGTCACTGTTTATGATATTGAAAAGAAGGAACCGTTCTATCTTGATGATATAGCTCAATCAGGGGTATATGAACTCAACGCGGTCTGTTCCTCATCTGAGTATGTTTACATTGCTACCAGCGGTCTATTAGCCCGTTACAGATACAATGACGATTTCAATAAATATGAGATATCCGAAATTAACAGCATGACGGGAGCTGTTTCGGATGTTAAGGTAACAGCCGGAACGATCTATATTTCTACAGCAGCGGGAGTGTATTCGATAGCGGAGAACTCACCGAACATCAATTATTTGAACAACTGGACAAAGATATCAGGTCTCGATGCCGCCGGCAGCCTCAACGGCTTTGCCGTGAACGGGGAGACAGTGTATGTTCTTTCTCAGACCGGACTCTTCAGGATCGACGGGGCGGGAGCGGTGAAAGAAACTGTCTTCGACGGCATTGATCTGAAGTACGGATATTTCGGCGGCGGTGAATTCCTTGTGACTTATGAGCAGGTTGACGCCATGGTTATAAGTTCAGTGCCGGAGGATCTGTCATCTGCGCCTCAAATTATTTTCGGTACAGAGGATGAGAAATTCGGTTCGTTCTTCAGATCGGGAGATCTGATATATTTCACTTCCTCAGGCGGATTTTCATTTTATTCAATAGCGAACGATGAAGAATATCAGCCGCAGTTCAATATCCCGAAGCAGAAAGGGATCCAGAAAGCCGCAATAGACGCATCTTCCGGCAGACTGATCTATCTGACAAACAGCCATTTTTCTTATATGAATACTTCCGACTATACTTTCAACGACAGCCTCTACAGCGCAAAAGCCACCGGGGACGGGGCAAAGAACATTCATGTAAAGAACGGCAGGGTCTATATATGCACATGGGGAGCTGGTGTAAACATATTCGATTACAACGAATCGGACTATTCATATTTTTCGAACTTCATGTTCGGAAGTGCTCTTGAGAGTGTTAATTACCCTGTACATCCCGGAATTGCTGAGGACAGTGAGGGCAATCTGTGGGTAAGTAACTGGGGGGATAAATCTAACCCTGAAGGTTCAACACTTGTAAGGGTGGCTCCCGACGGAACGGATTATTCATACCTGACAAGGGATTATTTCTACGGATACGATGTTTTTGCGGACTCATACGACGGACGGACATGGATCTGGACAGGGAGTTCAAAACAGTCTTTCGGGACTCAGGACGGTATCGGCGTAGGGGTTTTCGACGGGGTTGATCTCAGTTTCAAAAGAATACTGATCTCCGACGGAATCATAGATATAGCTGCAGATAAGGATAATGTGATCTGGATAGCTACGAATAACGGCATAAGGTATATCGATCTTGCCTTAAGCCCGTCAGACCCCCAGAGTTTTTCACTCGTCAATATCAATACTGTTCAAACGGGACCTGTAGGAAATGTAATATACGATGTGGAAGTGAACAGCATCAACGAGAAATGGTTCGCAACGGATAAAGGCATAAGCGTCCTTTCGGCTGACGGTAGCAGCTGGAGGCATTATGTTCCAATGAATTACAGCGGGTCGGTCACGGTGCCGGGAGAGATAATAAAAATAAGACTTCCCGACTCATCAATAAATGAAATACTTTTCATCGAGGAGGAGGGTATCGCCGTGATAGGTTCTTACAACGGATTGTCTTTTCTGGAATACGGTAAAGTGTTCAAGACGGGCGAAGTAAAAAAAAATGAGATACAGACTAAACCCTCTCCGTTCATCAATGACGGCAGTTCAGTTATGGGATTTTATTTCCCCGAGGACGGGAACAGTTACGATACAGGAAGGATATTCGATATGAAGGGATTTCTGGTCCGCGGCGGAGACGGAGGAAACGAATTCAGCATAAATAACGGATGGGACGGAAGGGACAATAAAGGTAAACTTGTATCGACAGGCATTTATAAAATGATAGCGTATAATAAAAAAGACTCTTCACAGAACATTACAGGCAAGATAGCAGTTGTCAGAAAATAGGTATCACCTGTAGAATGTCCATCTTACACCCCAAATTTCATCGTGGGTACGCATGTCAAAACCTTCAACAGTACTGTAAATGTAATGTTCGTTCAGGTCGAACTTAAGTCCGCTCATATCATAATGATCTTTTAGAAAATTGTCCGATCCGAAGAAAAATTCAAGATCCGTGATCCTGATTCTGATATTGAAGCTCAAATTGTTCACGGTCTGCTTATTTTCGCTGATAAAATATTCTGAATAGATGTGGTATAAGGCTGAATTGACTTTTAATTTCTCATTAAAATAACTTTCTCCGAATGTCAGCGAAGAGATCAGGTTGTTCTTTATGTCCGAGTCTTTATCGGAGCATCCGGAGACTATGATATCCGACTTCAGCTGGAGCATATTATGCTTCCCCGCAGTAAAACCAGCTCTGTAGTATTTCCTTTCTCTTTCCGAAACAAGGTCAATTCCCGCTCTGAAGTTCAATCCGATATTTCCGGCCTTGAAGTCTCTTTCGGCAGTCAGAGAATTTTCAAAAAAGTCCGATCCTTCGGTCATTTTCTCATAAAAATAGCCGCTCGCCGACGAGAGTTTTAACAGCTTGAGATCTTTTTCAAGAAGAGCCCGGGAAGAGAATGTTGTTCCGAAAGTGTCTGAATGTCTGACATATCCGGTCAGGTCGGCATTGACTGTCCACTGCGCAGAATAAGAAAGTTTTGCGTAACCTGCCGTACTTTTCAGACCTCCGCTGGAGAGACCGGTTTTTCCTTTTAAAGTGTAACTCGGACCTGAAAGAGTCAGTTCTTCATAAATGTCAGTATCATAATATTTTCTTATGTCGTTTTCAGATATGAAAGTGACCCCCGATCTGCTTTTTATTCTTTCGGAAAATTCTCTGTCAAAATAGAAAGCGGACCTTAAAACTTCCGGCCTGGAAAGCGAGGAATCAGCATCGATAAGATATTTTTTTTCCTTCAGATATGATATATCGATGAACGGAACGAAAGAGAATGTCTTCGGGAAATGCATTTTTATGGCGTAATTCTGCTTAAGGAACGGGTAGTTGAAGTTGTCAGAATAATCCCTGTTGTCCATGTAATCCGTTACCTGAGCGAAAACAGAAAGAGAAAGATCCGGTATTACAGCCTGCGCAACATTTACCGAAAGGTTCCTGTAATTTAAAAAAGCGTCTTTGTACCTGACCTCGGAGACCGGGACAGCAGGATCTAAGTTTCTGGTGTAGATATAAATTTCAGATCCCGCGCATTCGGATGAAATATCCCTTACGATGACTTTTTCGATCATATCGACCGAAATGAAAGAAAGATCGGTCACGGTCCTACCGTAAAAAACATCGTCGATATAAAGAGTGGTCTCCGGCGAGGATTTTCCGGTCCCGTAAAAATATACGGGCTGTCCGATAACGCCATAGCTTACTCCGCGGATAGTGTGTATTTTTGAAAGAACATCGTAAATATCTCTTGCGGCAATGTTCTCAATATCATTCCTTTCAAATACGGTCTCGTATGAGAACAGAAAGGCATTTAACAATAAGAAAAGCGGTAAATATATATGTTTAATCACAGGCATAATCAGAATTACGGACCGCTACCAGCCTATACTTTCCTCCGCCTCGATATTAAGATCGATATCTATAACAGTGCCTTCTTTAACTTTCTCGCCCCACTGTACCGACTGGCCGATTATTCTGTCAAAACCTTTATCGATATCGGTGACCTTTTTCACTTTTCCAAGCCTGAGTTTGTTCTTTGAGATCTCGCCCTTTGCGCCTTCCAGGGTCTTGTTATAGAGGTTGGGTACTATAACCATCTTGATGGACGGTCCTTTGCTTATCACGATATCGACAATTGCGCTTTCGTCTATCTCTGATCCCGCAGGCGGATTAAAGCTGATGATGCGGCCCTTGTCGATGAGATCGTCCTCCGCAAAGTTCTCGACTATGTCGATCACTCCGGCTTTTACCAGCAGATCTTTTGCGGTATCCGAATTAAGTCCTGTTATATCAGGCATGATTATCTTAGGGCTGAGTTCGATCTCCTCCATCAGGTCCTCTTCCGACATTATTTCGAAAGTGATCTCCATGGCTTTCGAGACCTCAAGCTTGACCGCATCGCCCTTTCCGGCTTTGAATCCGGGCAGCGGGAACTGGGTGAGAACGATATCGGGAGATGTATTCTCAACGAATTTTTGCTCGGTGATTATCTTTAGTCCCAAATTCTCAGCAGCCAGTTTCGCGTCCGATATCTTAAGGTTAACAAGGTTCGGTATCTGCACCTCTTTTATCTCGTTACTGCTGCTAAAAAAATCTTCAGGGAGTATTTTCTTCAGATCAATTACCTCAGTAAAAACCAGAGCGCATGTAATTACCGTTACGAGAAACGAGGTTATCACTGAGATGGTAAAAGATTTCATTTTTTAGTCCTTTTTAAATTATTGAATACTGTCAACAAATCTTTCCGCATAATCAATTTTGGAATAATCTATATCGTTCATGTTCCTGAACCCGAGAAGCATCTCGAAGTAATATTTTGCCGTTCTGTTGTCGCCTATTGCGGATTTTATCATTCCTATGTTGTAGAACAGCTCCGGATATTTGTAGTACTCATCCGGCGAAAGATTACCGAGGGCTTTAGTTATGAGCCTGTCCGCACCGGGGAAATCCCCAAGATTATAGAACAACCACGCAGCGGAAGACAGGAACTCCGGATCGTTGGGCGAATCAGCCAGTATTTTGTTGATGATCTCCAGAGCCTCGACCATATTACCCTTGCTGTCGGTAAGAAACTTCACAAGCTCCAGCATAAAGTCTGTATTTTCAGGATAGAGCAGAAGTTTCATCCTGTACGACCGCTCTTTGAGTTCAAGTATTCCGCGGTTCGAGAAGAATTTTGTGTCGTCAAAATACCTCAGTCCCGTAAAATCAGATCTTCCCGAATGGTAGCTTTTTCTCGCGGTCGTGAGAAAGTTTTTATCTTTTGTGATTGTAAACAAATACATATTTGAGACAAGGTTCTCGGGATCCAGTATAAGCGCTGACCTAAAATATTTTTCGGATTTTTTCGCGTTGAGACTGTAATTCAAAATACCGAGAAGTATCAGGTTTTCGGTTCTCTTGGGATCAAGCTCATATGCTTTTTCCGCAAGAGTTATCGAAGGTATGGTCTCTGATTCGGCAAGGCTTATTTCGGAACGGGCGGAGGTCACGGAAGAATATCCCGATTGGTCTTTTCTGGTTTTCTCTTCAAGAATGTCCATGAACTCATTAAGTCTGAATATATCGTCATAAAGCATATAGCTCGATATCAGTATCTGGAGGAATTTCTCTGAAATATTGAAATTTTTACTCTCGAGAAACCTAAGGTAGTGGCCTGATTTTGAAAAATCGTTCTTTGTCAAAAACAGTTCGGCGAGGTCGATGAGGGAATACGGGAAAGAGGGGTAGTTTGTTATAAATTTTATAAGTTCCCCTTCAGCTGATATTTTCATTCTGTTTTCCAGAAGCGACCGGTATGTTTCATAATGTCTGATGAAATTATTGAATTCATTTGAACCGAGTCCTATATAGAGATCAGACATCGTTTTTATATCCAGAAAAGAGGATAATATCTCGCTCTCCGAAGGAATATGAAAGTCGTAGAGAACATCGCCGAAAGAGTTCATGACAGCGATACGCGGGGATGTGATATCTTTGAAGTACTGGCTGTAGCCTTCAGAACCTTCTCTGATGAAAAGAGGTATGTAGTCCGAATTGATCTTCTTTATTACCGTATAATCTTCGAACACTTTCTCGTCAGGGTCATAGCCCGGAATATCAGGATCGGACAGATACGCCAGAACGGGTTTTGAGAGGGACTGGGAGTAGGAAACAGCTTCTTTCGTATTGTATATCCAGTTAATTTCTTCTTTGAGAATGTCCCTTCTTTTTCTGAAAAGTTTAACTTTTGTTATCTCCTGCTCAAGTACTTTCTGGGGCAGAACACCGTATTTTATAGAGATCAGATTTATGTCCTCATCAAAGAAGAGAACTGCAGGGAAGCTTCTGATGCCGAATTTTTTCGGCAGTTCCGATCTTTCTGCATCCTCGACCGAAAGGAAGATCATATTTCTGTAGTTCTTCATGAACGCGGGATTGAAAATCGTGTGTTTCAGATAGTTCTGCGAGTCCTGAGACCTTGAATCCGACATTACTACTATAACAGGCATTTCATATTCAAGGGCAAGCTCTTCGGCATGCGAAAAATCCCGTGCGTTCTTGACTTTGTTCGTTTCTGTCTCCCTGATCATCGAGACCATTCTTTTGTTAAGAAGTACCGATTCTTTTAAAAACGAGATTATTACTCCCGGATCGGTCACATTTCCCAAAACATTTTTAAAGGATTTGATCTGCTCTTTATTCTGATCGAACCAGACGAGTGAAGGAAATACATCAATACCAAGGGTTTTAAGCAACTCTGCATCTTTGTGTCTGGAAAGCTTCAGGAGAACTACACCGCCTGTTTCCCGTACAACATCCTGATGAAGAAGAGTATGCTCCAAATATTTTGAGCGGAGTTCCTGTCCGTCAAGAGCAGCTACAATAAGCGGTTTCTGCTCTTTTAAAGAAGCCTGTACGGCTTCATCCCACGAACTGTACCATTTGTTCTTTACTCTTGACAGAGAAGCTTCCTTCTGCTGTATAGAATCTGAAATCAGTATCATTTTCTGTATATCTCTCTGCAGTCTCACCAGCTCTGTCCTGTTCGGGAACATATCGAGCCCGCTGTTGATATGGCCCAGGGCCGAAGAAGGATCGTTCTCAAGAAGGCATACATTAGCTGATTCAGTGTATTTTCTGACAGAACTTTCCGGCAGTTTCCGGAGTATCTCTCTTGCGCCTGAAAAGTCGGAAAGACTTTTTCTTATCTCTATTGCGGTAACCGCGGAATTCTGAGCACCAGAGTTTATCATGAGCGCCGAGTCCGACAGTGCTTTCGCCTTTTCGACATTCGAAAGCGAGAACTCGATCTGTGCAAGACCGTTGTACGCTGTGGTGGTTTCAGGATATATATCAAGCGCTCTGCGATACATCTCGGCTGCTTTAACCCTGTCGGACAGAACCGAAGAATAAGCATCTCCTATCTTTACGAAACTCATAGGATCGTCAGAATACTCTTCAGCCAGCAGTTCTGCGGTTCTGTTACACGCGGTCCTGATGTTAAGCCTGCTGAACAGGTCGAGCCGGAAAAACTCGAGGTAAATGCTTTTTAGACCTGAATCAGACGCTTTTTTCATCAGAATATAAGAACTGTCAAGCTGATTTCTGTCGGAATGGAACCTGAAATATGACAGAGCAAGATATAAAGCCTTTTTGGGATCGTCGGGGTTTTTTGAGTACATATCGGAGTAGTATGAAAGTATCTCTTTGCCTTCCTCACTATCCGCCGACATGATATTGTAATAGTTCGATTTGATATTTTTTTCGCTTCTGAGACCTTTTGTGATCTCTCTCGCTTCTGAGTATTCTGACCTGAAGTAGTTTTCCTCGAAATCTGTGAAGTGATCGAAGAAGAACACGAACATAAGCAGTATGAGAAAGAGAGTCGTTCCGAAAGCAGGGAGGACGAATTTTAAAAGAGTGTCGATATTCATGCTTCTGCCGGAGGATTTTCTGCCGGGCGAATGTGAAATTTCAGCATCGGTCAGTACCTGATAGACCTTAATTTTTTCCTTTATGTTCTTGAGTCTCTTGTTCCCGATAAGCTCACACTTTATATCGTCCTGATTGCCGAGAAGAATCAGAACAGAATGAGTAATCACTATACCCCCGGGCTGAGCCAGAGGCCTTATTCTTGAGGCTATATTGACCCCGTCGCCGAAGATGTCGTCATCCTTTATGATCACATCCCCGATGTGGATGCCTATCCTGACCGACAGTTCCCTCGATTTCGGTACCGTGGCGTTCCTGTCGGCAAAATACTTCTGAAGCTCCTTGGCGCAATATACAAGCATGACCGCGCTTTCAGACTCCACAAGTATCTCGTCCCCGATATGCTTTATGATCTTTCCGCCGTATTTGGCGGATATCTCTGTCACGATATCCTTGTGCTTCTGGAGCAGTTTAAGAGATTCAGACTCGTTGTTCTGCATCATCTTTGTATATCCGACGATGTCGGAGAACATTATTGCCCTTAGTTTTCTTATAGTATTCGGTTCATCCATTACGATCCCGCCTTAAATTTATACGGAGAATTGATCTTATTTTTTTTCGGCTTCAGCTTTCAGAAGTTCCTTTCTAACAAGCTTGATCCTGCCCTCTTTGTCTGTCCCGATATATTTTACTTTCATTTTGTCGCCCATTTTGAAATGAGCCTCCACATTATCGATCCTCTCGAGTGAAAGTTCAGAAACATGTACGAGGCCTTCGATCCTGGGCATTATCTCCACGAAGACGCCGAAAGGTTTAACTCCTCTCACAACCCCTTCATAGACCGTGCCGACTTCAGGTTTTGCGAACATCGCCTGTATATGTTTGAGGGCTGCTTCGCCGTTCTCGCCGTCGGAAAGGATCTTTATAAAACCGTTATCGTCAACATCGATCTTTACGCCGAATTCGGCGATAATCCCCTTAATGTTCTTTCCGCCCGGTCCCACGAACAGTCCGATCTCATCGGCCGCGATCTTGAAATTAAGGATCCTCGGAGCGTGTTCGGAGAGCTCCGGCCTAGGTTTGGATATCGCTTCGTTCATGATTCCTAGAATGTGTTTTCTTCCCTGTTTAGCCTGTTCCAGAGCTCTTTTCATAATGTCAATCGAGATACCCTGTATCTTGATGTCCATCTGATATGCGCAGATTCCGTCTTCTGTCCCCGTAACTTTGAAGTCCATATCTCCAAGATGGTCCTCATCTCCGAGTATATCGGAAAGAATAACGACATCATCGCCCTCTTTTATCAGACCCATCGCAATTCCCGCGACCTGCTTTTTGACAGGAACTCCGGCAGCCATCATCGCCATTGAGTTCGAACATACGGACGCCATTGAGGACGATCCGTTGGATTCAAGAATCTCGGACACCAGCCTGATCGTGTAAGGGAAGTCCTCTTCCGCCGGCAGAACAGGTTTGAAAGATCTTTCCGCCAGATTCCCGTGGCCTATCTCTCTTCTCGAAACGCCTGTAATTCTTTTTACTTCTCCAACAGAGAAAGGAGGGAAGTTGTAGTGAAGATAAAATTTCTGCTCTTCATTTTCATAGATGTTCTCGACGGTCTGAGTGTCGGAATCACCTCCGAGCGTACAGACGCCCAAACTCTGCGTTTCGCCTCTTGTAAAAAGTGCTGAGCCGTGAACTCTCGGCAGTATATCGAGTTCGCAGGTGATCTGCCTGATCTGATCCGGTTTTCTGCCGTCAATTCTGACCTGATTTTTAATTATGTTCTTTCTTACGATATCTTTTTCGAGATCGTGCATTACCGTAACGAAATGTTTTTCGTCTTCCGGGAATTCGTCCTCAAGAGCATCGACTACATCCGCATAAAGAAGTCTTCTCGCTTCATTCCTGTCCTCCTTTATCTTGATCTTTGTGAATTCATGGGTCTTGCTTTCGGAAAGCGAAGTCACTTTTTCTATCAGTTCTTTTGATATTTCAGGTACCGTATATTCGAATTTCGGTTTTCCGAATTCCTTTACGATCTCAGCCTGAAAATCACAGATCTCATCAATTATCTTCTGACCGAACTGAACAGCCTGCAGCAGATCATCTTCGCTCACTTCTTTTGATTCTCCCTCGACCATTGAAATGAATCCTTTTCCGCCGCTTATTACAAGCTCGATATCGCATTCTTTAATCTGCTTTACCGTAGGATTGGCTATAAATTCGCCGTTGAGCCTGCCGACCCTTACCGCAGAGACCGGCTCGGAAAAAGGTATGTCGGAGAGGTTTACGGCAAGCGAGGTTCCGATTATACCGAAAACATCCATCGCGATCTCTCCGTCTGAGGAAAGAACACTGCACATTATCTGAACTTCATTGTTAAAGCCTTCAGGGAACAAAGGCCTTATCGGTCTGTCGATGATCCTTGCGCTTAAGATCTCGTTATTCGAAGGTCTGGATTCTCTTTTAATAAATCCGCCGGGGAATTTACCGGCGGCATACATTTTTTCTTTGTACTCTACAGTCATCGGGAAGAAGTCAAATCCCACTGCAGGTGTTTTCTGCGCGCAGATCGTAACAAGCAGCATATTGTCGCCGTATTTTACTACGGCAGCGCCGTTAGCCTGTCTGGCCATTTTTCCGGATTCGAGGATCAATTCCTTTCCGCCCAGCATCATCTTTTTTGAAAAAAACATCGTTTCTCCTGTTTATGTTATTTATTCATTTCATTCATGTATTCACTTGCGTATCTCACATAGCTTTCCGCATGGTGAGCGAATTTCTCCTCAGTTTCTGCCGGAAGCTGTTTTATCACTTTCGCAGGCACTCCCGCGATGAGAGAAAAATCCGGGAAGCTCTTGTGCTCCAGCACGACAGATCCCGCGGCGACGATACAGCATCTGCCGATCTTGGCGTCGTCAAGCACGGTCGCGCCCATGCCGATAAGCGTGTTATCGCCTATCCTGCACCCGTGGAGGGTCACACTGTGGCCTGCTATCACATTATTGCCTATCACAAGAGGATAGCCTTTCGTCTGGTGCAGGCAGCAGTTATCCTGTATGTTCGAGTTCTCGCCTATTATCACATCGTCCTCGTCGGCACGCACGGTGGCGTTGAACCATACGCTCGAGTTCTTTCCTATCGTCACTCTGCCTATCACATCGGCGGAGGGCGCCACGAAAACGCTTTCGTCTATTTCAGGTTTAAATCCTTTGTATTCATATATCATACATTCCTCCCTTCTACCAGCCTTCGTCTTCGGCTTCGACATTGACGGTAATGTCAACTGCGGATCCGGCTTCAAGTTCATTCCCGGCCGGAACAGACTGGCCTATCACCCTGTCGAACCCTTTATCAATATCGGTTATTCTGTATGTCACTCCAAGCATCAGTCCGGCTTCCTTCAGCTTTTTTTCAGCAGTGCACGGGCTCAAGTAATAAAGATCCGGCACCTTGCAGTAAACAGGTTCAGCCTCGACCGGTTTGGGTTCCTTCAGGTCTTTAATAAAATTCTTTATCCTGTTCTCGTCGCCGTTCTTGTTCCCGGCCAGTCTCAGATATTCTTCAAGGTCCTTTATGCATAATTCGCTGCTCCCGATCTTGTGATATGCGAAAGCTCTGTTGAAATAGGTTTGCTCAAGCTTAGGATCCAGTGAGAGCACCTGATTGAAATACGCGATCGCACCGGTGAAGTCTCTTCTCTCGTAGCTTAGAACAGCTTTGTTATTATAGGCCATTGCAAGTCCGGGATCAAGTTCAAGAGCTTTATCGAAATTACTCTCCGCATTCGCAAAATCATCCATAAAATAATAGACGAGGCCTCTGTTATTGTATATCTGGGCTATTTCCGGATCAAGCTGGATGGCTTTTCCGTAGTGGACAAGAGCGTCAATATATTTTCCGGCCTCCTGTGACTTAAAGCCCTTATCGAACCAGTCCGCAGCCTCCAAAGATCTGGCTATGTCACGGCTTCTTTCAGCCTTGCCGGTCTTCGTTTTCCTCAGATCGGATATTTCCTTTGTCAGTTTGTCGTTCAGTTTTTTCTGCTCTTCGAGCATCTTTCTCAGCTGGGCATCATTCGGAACTCTGTTCAGCCTGTCTTCGAGAAATTTCGTGTCTATCTTCGCCTCTATCACTACTTCGACAGCAAAAGTGCCTTCGACCAGTTTGTTCACAGCAGATACGATCTCTGTTTTCAGTATTCCCGCCGTATAGGTCTCGATCTCGTCCTCTGTGACCGTATGGTCTTTTAATATAATGCGGGATGCAAGGTAGGTGCCCGCCCTTTCCAAAGCGTTCCTTTTTGCGTCATTGACCGCGAATTTCTTGGCATCGTCAATTGTAATACCGGAGCCCATGAAGGATATTCCCGTACATTTCATGGTAACGACCCTGTCTTTAAAAACTATATCCTGAGTCACCGACACCGACAGGCAGGTAAGAATTGCAAGTAAAAAACATTTCATCATAGAGCATACCCCAGTTCGTACATTTTCTGCGAGAAAAGCGGAACGGGAAATCCCATAACTGAAAAGAAACAGCCGTCGATCTTTTTGATGAACTTCGATCCGTAGCCCTGAATGCCGTATGCTCCCGCCTTGTCGAAAGGTTCGTGAGTGTCGAGATAAGCGTTTATCTGTTCGCCGGTCATTTGAAAGAACTCGACCTTAGTTTCTGTAAACTCTTTTACAACGGCGTTCTTATAGGCGTCGGAAACATAGAGCGAAGTGAATACGCTGTGAACATTTCCGCTTAAAGTCCTCAGCATTTCGAATGCGTGATCCCTGTCGTCAGGTTTATTCAATATCTGTCCGTTTATCACAACAATCGTGTCCGAAGCGATTATCAGCCTTTCGTGGAACATGAGCACTTTTACGGCTTCCCCTTTCTGCTCGGCCAGGTCGATCACGATATCGCCGAAACTCTCAGCTCCTCTGTGAACCTCCTCTATCTCTGCAGGTTTTACAGAAAATTTGAGCCCGATATTTTCAAGAAGTTCTTTTCTTCTGGGCGACTTTGAGGCTAAAATTATGTTCCTTTCGTTAATGTGCATAAATTCCTAATATTCGATCTTTCTTCCGTCGGGCGCAGTGATGATGACCCTGTTGCTTTCACAACTGTCCGGATTTTTATCTACGAATCCTATGACTTTTGAGTCTATATTGAACGACCCGGCGACCGACATTACCTCTTCGGCATATCTTTCAGGCAGGATAACTTCCATGCGCGAACCCATGTTGAAGACCTGATACATTTCGGGATAGTCTGTTCCGGAAGATGATCTTATCAGCTCGAACAACGGAGGTATGTCCATCATTGAATCCTTGACATAAACAACTCCTCTGCCGAAGCTTCTGCATTTGACCTGTCCGCCGCCTGAATTGTGAACTATGCCGTGGATGTTCTTTCTTCCGATCTCGTCGAAGACCTTTTTCAGCACCGGCGCGTAAGTTCTGGTGGGCGAGAGGACGGCCTGTCCCACGGTCAGCCCGCCGTGCCCGAAATCGTCCGTCAGGTTATATTTCCCGCAGTAAACATAGTCGGCGGGGGTCTTGTCCGCAAATGACTCGGGATATTTGTCCATATATATCTTTGTGAATACATCGTGCCTTGCGGAGGTCAGTCCGTTCGAGCCGATTCCGGCATTATAGTGCTTCTCGTATGCAGCCTGTCCGTGGCTCGCGAGGGCTACGATCACATCCTCGGGCGCGATGTTCGAGTTGTCAATAACATCAGCCCGCTTCATCCTGACCGCTATGGTGGAATCGGCGATGACGGTCTTGACGAGATCGCCCACATCAGCGGTCTCGCCGCCGCAGGACCGGATGCCGACGCCGTTGTCGTTAAGCATCGCTATCATTTCTTCGTAGCCGGCGATGATTTCTTTTATCACTTCTCCGGGTATAAGGTGCTTGTTCCGCCCGATCGTGTTCGAGAACAGCATGTTCGATACGGCTCCCGCGGCTATCACATCGTCAACATTCATGACCAGAGAGTCCTGGGCTATGCCGCGGAACACGCTGATATCGCCGGTCTCCCTGTAGTAGATGTAGGCCAGCGAAGATTTGGTTCCCGCGCCGTCGGCGTGCATGATGTTGCAGAAGGCGTCGTCTCCGCCCAGAACATCTTCGATGATCTTGCAGAACGCTCCGGGAAAAAGCCCTCTGTCCGCGTTCTTTATCGAGTCGTGGACCTCTGATTTTGAGGCGCTCACGCCCCTTTTCAGATATCTGTCGTCGTAATTAGTCAATTATCATTCCTCCGATGAGGCTTTTTATATCTGAGATATTTCTTTCTTCAATAAATTCTCTCACTCCTTCGGCTATAGTTTTAGCGGACAGAGGGTTTGTGAAGTTCGCCGTTCCGACCTGTATCGCGGTGGCTCCTGCGAGAATGAACTCGATCACATCTTCAGCTGTATATATTCCGCCCATTCCGATCAGCGGGATCTTTACGGCTTTCGAGCATTTGTAAACGGCCTGTAGCGCCACAGGTTTTATAGCCGGTCCGCTGTATCCGGCCACTACGGACTTTATCTTCGGCCTGAAAGTTTTCAGGTCGATCGCCATCCCGAAGAGCGTGTTGATCAGGGATAAGGAATCGGCGCCCTCGCCTTCCGCCGCCTTCGCTATTGCGGTAATGTCGGTGACATTCGGTGAAAGTTTGACCATAATATGCTTTGAGTAAACCTTCCTCACCTCTCTCGTCACCTCCGCGGCCACCTTCGGGTCCGTCCCGAAAGCCACCCCGCCCTCCTTCACATTCGGGCAGGAAATGTTCACCTCGATCCCGTCAATGCAGTCGATATCGTTCAGAGCTTCGGCTACTTTCACATAGTCCTTCAGCTCTTTTCCCGCCACATTCACTATCACGACGGTGTTCAGAGTTCTGATCACGGGTATTTTCTTTTCAAGAAATTCATCGAGCCCCACATTCGCCAGCCCGATCGAGTTGAGCATCCCGAACTCCGTCTCAGCTATTCTCGGCATAAGATTTCCGATCCTCACTTCAGGAGTTATCGCCTTCGTCACGATGCCTCCCAGCGCGGAAAGGTCGTACAGCTCGGCAAATTCCTCACCGTACCCGAAAGTCCCTGATGCTGTCAGTACCGGGTTTTTAAGAGTTATGCCTCCGCCTATGTTCACTGATAATTCTGTCATTAACACGCGTTCCATAATGCATAATTAATTATAAAGCTTGAAATATAATGATTTTGAGTCAAAAGTCAAATTATATTAAGTTTAGAGCCCTATCTGCTGTCCTTTTGGAGAAATATCTTTTCCGGAGTTTTTTTCTTGACTTCGTCGGTCGCGGTTATGTAATAGAATTTTTTTGATTCCGAAGCCGGAACACTCCATGAAGTTTCTGCTGTTGAATCGATCAGATCGAAAGTGCCATAGGGATTCGAAGATGAGTATATGCAGTATCCTGTTGCAATCGGGCTGGCGTCCCAGCTTAGACAGAAATTTGATCCGTCATAACTTGTTGTTAAATTAACGATACACGGGTCGATGACCGAAACGCATAGTATGAATGATTCAGAAGGGTCAGACTCGCCTTCAGGATTGGAATAAACCGCCGTTATCCAGTACTCATGTCCTTCAAATGGTGCAGCAGGCACGTTTATATCGGTAAAGCTAACGGGAGAAGCGCCGTGACTAACATCAGCAATATCAACGCCGTTCCTCCAGACATTGTATTTGATCAGAGCTTTGCTGTTCTCTACAGCAGCGTTAAGGTCAGGTTTAACCGTTCCTTTCAGGACCCCGTTCGGGGTTAAAGTGAGTTTTTCAACAGGAGCCTCAGCTTTGTTGAAGTACCACTCATCAACGGCTCCCTGACCGAAGCACAGGATCGCCCAGTCGCCCGTATTATCATCGCCAAAAGTGATCGAATACCATCCGGGGCTATAGGTACCGTCCCCGCCGTAGTAGACCTGAGAATGGGTCGGTGTTCCGTCGCCGTGAACATTGACCAATGAAGAAGGCGTTCCGTCATTATTAACATGAAGCGACACATACCATCCCCAGTTCATTGTGCGCTGAGCGGGAAGTCCGTGAGTTGACCAGTATCCGCTTAAGGCTGTCTGATTACCTGTCAGATATATTGTAGAGTCGGCAGTTCCGGCCGTGTTGGTCGTCCATACTTCGTAAGTGAAATTAGAACCGGTCCAATAGTAATCTCCTTCATAGAAAGCTGCCGCCAGCGAGTCAACGGTGAACGGGTAAGTGTTACCAGGACCTAAACCGGAAGCCGTGAATACCGTTCTTCTTTCAGCCCATGTTCCCGGAAGTCCCATATCAAAGAAATTGTCAAAATATTCTTCAAATATGTCGTCAATATAACCAAACCAGTGCGGAGGAAGGTGAAGCGGCGCATACCAGCTTAGGTCAACATCCCGCTGATTGGCGGAAAGGACTCCAGCCAGATAGCCGGGTGACGGATTTGCCATGATGTAAGCAGATGTTCGATCCGATGCTATCGAAGTACCAGTCGGGTAAACAGCTTTAATGTAGTATTCGTTAAGCCCGTCATCGAATCCGGTGTCTGACCAGTATATTTCGTTTTCAACAGTAGCCGCATAAATGCCATTCCTGTAGATTTCATTTACTCCATAATAACCACCATTACTTCCTATGATTATTTCGTCTACAGCCATATTTTGACCATTGTTCTGTTTATAGACCCACGCCAGCCTGAAATTTCCGGTGAATGCAGTCAGTTCTATTGCTTCATCTGATTCGAAAAGATTTTGGGTTGATTCGTTAATATTAATATATGCAGCTATTTCCGTAAGATTCTCAGAAGGATCGGTCTCAGTAAAATCACCAGTATAGAGATTGACATAAGCGGTTGTATATTGTCCGGATGAAGAATTGCCGGTTATTCTGTGCCGGAACCTAAGTTCAGCATCCGGATGTTCTATTGTAAATACAGGAGAAAAAGCCCATGTGTGGCCTGATGAGGACTTGTCTATTGCCATAGAGTAATCCCCTTTGTAGATATAGTCAGATCCGCTGCCGGAGAATGAAGCCGCATCGCACTGGAACCATCCGTCAGTTATATCATCCTGATTGAAATTGTCAATAGTCAAAGTCTGCTGGATCTTTCTCCCCGTCGGAGGATAGTCCACTGTTCTTTCGTGATGCCAGTCAGAATCGGCATCGAGAGTTTCGAAGTCGCAAAAAAAATAGATACTCCCGCAATACGGTGTAACCCATGAAATATCTATTGAATGTCTCCCGTTAACGCTACATGAGATACTTGTCGGAACAGGATAATTATCGTCCGGAACAACCGCGACCTCATAAGTATTCGACGGTAATGATTCTCCGTCAGGAGTTGTGTATTCAGCTTTTACGGTGTACAGGTATGTTCCTGAAGAAAGGTCGGTGTCGTCATAAGTCGTCTGAGCGGCTGTAGTAGTTTCCTTGAGCATGCCGTTCCTGTATATGTTATAACCTGTAAGTATTCCGTATTTTACGCCTGCAGGCCTGTCCCATGTAAGAGTGATGTCGTCAAGGTTCGAAAGAGAACCCTGAAGGTTTGTCGGAGCCGGCCATTCCTGTGCTGCGAGTCCGGTAATTAGTAATAGAATACTCAATAACAATTTCTTCATAACATTCCCCCTACTTCACAACCGTCATTTTCTTACTGAACTCTTTCCCGTCCGCTTCGAGCTTGTAGATATAAACCCCGCCGCTCAATTTCGAAGCGTTCATATTTATGTTGTAACTTCCTCTCTTCATGAATCTGTCCACCGGTACCGCAACGAGCTGTCCTGAAGTATTGAATATCTTCAAACTGACTTTTGTATCGGATGCGATAGTGAATTTTATATTCGTCTCAGGATTGAAAGGGTTCGGATAATTCTGCGAAAGTGCGGTTTCGTAAGGAACATTGTCTTCAATAGAAGTGATCGTGACAGTCACTACATTCGATGGAGCTGACTCTCCGGTAGGATCCTCGTAAAATGCTGTAACATGATAATCAGCAGTTGTCAGTTCTTTGGACAGTATATCGGTGTATGATGTCGAATCAGTTGTCGCAATCTCAGCGTTGTCGCGGTATATCTTGTAACCGAGGAAACCTGCAGGAATTATTTTCAGATCTTTCAGTTCAATTTCTGGTGTTTTCCTGCCGTTTACAGAAATTACAGGAGAAAAGGAGATCCACCTGCTATTCTTCTCATTTGACGGCAAACCTGAAGTCACATGACATGAAATCCACCATTCATGATAAAGACTGTCTGCTGAAATGTTATGCCATCCGTCGGGTGTTCCATCATTGCTCAGGTCGAGATATGTTTCAGAGTGTGTCTGGTCTGTATAAGATGACAAAATGCCGGGATGACCTTTTGTATTATCTTTCGGATCGACAATAACATACCATGGGGCTGTTAGGTCCAGCAGGTCCGGAAGAGGATATTTAACATATTTACCGCTTACTGCCGTGATCTCTGCAGTCGGTCCCATAACCGTAGAACCACCTGAATAGATAGAGAAAGTGAATTTGTCACTCACCCAAGGATCTTCAGTATCTTCATAGAAAGCCGCAGCGATACTGTCAATTATAACAGGATATTCATAAATCTCGTCTTTATTGAAAAGGGTCCTGTTCTGATATGCTGAATAATCAAATCCCAGACCGCTGGGCATATGGTCCCACCATGAATCAGGTTCTTTGTCGACATAATTAAACCATTGTGAAGGAGTCGTATAAGGTTCGAACCATGAAAGTTCAACTGTACTTGCACCGGGCAGGAACGCATTCAAGAACCAAGGCTTGGGATTTGCGTCCATGAACTCATTTGATTTAACTGAAGGAATAGATACGCCGGTAGGATAAACTGCTTTTATGTAATACTCATTCCAGCCGTCAGAGAAAAGCGAATCTCTGTAAGTTTCTTCCTCTCCGGTAAAGAGAACTTCATCAGCGAGAGTATCATTTCGGAATATCCTGTATGAATCCGGGGTTGCTGCAGACGGGGCGGACCACGAGAGATCAATATGATGCCTGTTATAAGTTTCAAGGTAAGTTTCGAAATATCGTGGCGTTGGATAGTTCAGATCGTCTTCGATCTCTACAGACGGGCAGTATGCAGTCGACGGAAAATACTGATATGCTGCATCCACTGTGTAATTGTATGTTCCTGCCGGAAGAGCATAATCGGTATATGAAAAGACAGAGTCGGGAAGCTGAACTATTGCTTCGTTATTTCTGAAAATTTCAAAATAGAGAATTTCGTTATGATATGAAGGAATAGACCAGCTTATTATAATGTTTTCCCTGTCCGATATTTCTATACTCTCAATATTTGGAGCAGGATAAGGGTAAGGTCCGTATCCCCATAAATTATAAACGCATGATTGTGATGAAGTGAAATCCATGCTGTCAGGTGTTAGATCATTCAGCTGGAACCATCCGTCAAAATTCCCTTCCCAGCCCCAGTTGAAGTGATAATAGTAGTCGTCTGTGTATCCGTCGAGGATGAACGCGTGGCCTCCCTGCGAGCCAGACCCGCCCCAAATGATAGGGTGTCCGATATCGAGGTCAGTCCTGATTTTAGTGGACTGGGAGGTTGCGTTTGTAACTGTACCCACAGAAATGTAAGCAGCGTCAGTGCTGAAGTCGAAATATGTCTCGAGAGCTGAAGTCACATCGGAGATATAAGCTCCTGATCCTGAAGCCTCATAATCCATTTCAACCGCGACACCGCAATGGTAGCTCAGCTCAGCAAGCTCGTCTATCTGTGCCTGAGTTGTAACCTGTCCGGATGTAAGAGGAGCCATTAAATCCCAGTCGTAAACCGCTGAAGAAAAGTTGACTGAGTGGGATCCTGTTGTGGATCCCCATATATCATCGTAGCTGTGCGAACCGGCACCTTGTGCGGGGTTTTGCCAATATCTCATTATCTGGTGCATGGCTGTTGCAACGCAACCTACGGGTGTACCTGCCGGGCACATTTCGTTCCACGGCCAGCCCTGTCCCCATTTCGTCTCGATCAGGGCGGGCACGATGATAGCTTTAGAATCTTTCGGAAATACACCGTTTTCGATTTCCTTCCACTCCGCGCTCGACTTCCCGTCAACATATCCTTTTTCTCTCACAGTGTGGACGATCTGCCTGTCGTAGTAACTGAACCTGTTGACGAACGGGTTCTGCATATTTTCGAGGTCTTCCGTGATCTTTCCGTCAAAGGAGTAACCGAGTATGGGCCGGACTGCATCGTCGGCAGATACTATCACCCAGCCTTTTGTAAACTGCACTACATACCATGTCGGCTGTCCCATATACTCTTTGGTCAGGATTTTCTGAACCGCATTGCCTTTTTCAGTTACAGGAGCATAATTCTGATAATAGTTTTCCGCGACTTTCTGCGCTCTTTCGACAGGGACGACCGACGCGGATAAAAAAATCGCTAAAGAAAGGATAAACAGCAAAAATTTCTTCATATAATACCTCACTCCACGCTTAAAATTACAATGCTCGGATTCTGTCTTTTACTTGAATTTCAATATAATAAAAATATACTGTACGGACAATCAAATAATTAATTATTTTTGAGGATACGCTTAAAATACCAATTCGAGAATGCGGCGAAATATCCCCTGAACAACAGTTTTTTGACTTCTTTTCTTGTGATCTTGTAAGTGTGGCTGGTATTTATAAAAATATCGAGGTCGCGCTTTATGCCGTTGAGTGTGGCAACAGCCAGGACGACGGGCCAGATGCAGAAAAGCCTGATCCTCCATAACCTGACAGGTACAGCCTCGATGTATTTGACAGCCGCTTTTAGATGTTCTTCGGCTCTGCTGATGAGTTCACTGTAAACCGCTTTTATTTCTGTCTTTCTGTCGGTTTTAAAAAATTCCTCAAGCGTTATACCGTATTTTTTTATCAGATCGGCGGGAATAAAACATCTGCCTTCGGTAAAATCCTCCCTCGAATCCTTTATGATGTTGACATACTGCAGAGCCTTTCCGAACGACACTCCGTTCGCGTACATGACTTCGCTTCTTTCTTTGGGAACTTTAAAATGATCCAAAGTGAAAAGCCCTGAAAGAAGCTCTCCCACAGTCCCGGCCACATAGTATGTATATTCTTCAAGTTCGTACATAGTGGATAGCTGAGCCTTGGGGTTGTCCGACCCGAAGGAATATTTCTTCATCCCTTCAGCCATTTCGGTCGTCCATGTCCTAATGTCGGATCTTACGATATCGGGAAAAGTATCGATGCACTCAAAAACCTCGAAAGCATTTTCAAGTATCACTTTTTCGAAAGGTTTAATGTCTGAAGTCGCTGCTATTTCTGCGAATGTGTTATTTTTTTTAGGAAAGTACGAATGGTCTCTGATGCTGATTACCGCCTGATGAATCGCTTCTTTCTTCTTTTCGACCGTGATGTCGTAAGCATCCTCGAGAGTGTCAAGCAGACGGCAGATCAGGTAAGAGTGTCCCACATAGAAATGAAGGTCTTTTGGAAGGATCTTAATAGAAGGGTAGAATGTCCTTGAAACTTCTTTAAGCCAGATATTTCTTTTTTTTGCGAATTCTGTTCCGTAATAGTGTTTATCCATTTACACCGCTGCTTCACTGAATTTATTTAGTTCGTTAACAAAATTTTCAACATCCCTGACCTTATGATTCTTGCAGCACTCCTCCACTGTTGCGAACCTGTTAAGCTCGCAGACAGGGCACCGCATACTTTTTTTTATAAAATATCTTCTTGCGGAAGGGCATTTTTTGAAAATGTTGAGAATGAGGTCATTTTTCGATATGCCGCACATACACTCCTCCTTCAGTCCAAAAATTTTGAAGCGGTAACGATAGCTGCAGTCTCCGCCCTCAAACTCCGTTTGTTCAGTTTTACGGGTACAAAACCCGCGTTTATCATTAATTTTTTCTCGTCAGAAGTAAATCCCCCCTCAGGACCGACAGCGGCGAGAATATTCCCCTCTTTTCTGATCTTGAGTTCATTTCCGGTCATATCCGAAAAATACTTTCCGTCAAAACCTCCAAGTTCAGTAAGCTGGTTGAATTTGATCGTATCAGAGATCTTTACATCGACACTTCCGCCGCACTGTTTCAAAGCCGATACCATGGAAGGTCTCAGAGATTCCGTTTTCATTTTGGGGAAAGCGGTCCGGTCAGAAATGAACGGTATGAATCCGCTTATGCCGAGCTCAGTCAGTTTCTCAATCAGCAGCTTCATCTTGGAATTTTTGTTCAGAAGGGAGACAGCAACTGTAAGTCTGATATTTGAATATTCAGAATCCCGTTCTTCTTTTTCAAGCGGCATAAGAACGAATTGCTTTTTATTACATTCAAGTACTTCCGCTCTGTACCGGTCACCTTTTCCGTTGATCACTTCCACGAACTCGCCGGGTTTTATCCTGAGACTCGCATAGGCGTGAAGTGTCTCGTTCGGGTCGGTAATCGAGGCAAAAATACCCTTTTGTATATCTGTATGTATGTAAAATGTTTCCATTGACTCCTCAACGGTAACGAATATAAGAAAAAATATTAGGCAAAAATATGATTAATTGAATAAAAGATGGAAAAAAATTAATTTAGTGCCTCGGACCGGGGTCGAACCGGTACGGGGTTTAAGCCCCGCTGGATTTTGAGTCCAGTGCGTCTGCCAATTCCGCCACCAAGGCAATTTTCGAGACGGCAAGATAATTATTTTGATAAGATTTGTCAACTTATAATCTTGTGATTTTGTCAGATTTTGCGTATAATGTTAATGTAAGAAAATTGCGGGGTCCGTTTTGAACTTCAAAAGCATCATATTCTTTATAATTACCATAAGCACAGTACTTTTTCCGGCGGAATTTTATAAACTTTCCGAACTGGAACATAATGAGGCGAAGCAGGATTCCGGAACGGTCTGGGTGGCGAACCCGATACCCGATGTCAGAATGGGGCCTTCGGAGACAAAAACTATTGATATTACTGATGTCTTCGCAACAAATCCCGACAGTACAGCAATGGAATTCGAATTTCCCGCCTCGACAAACAATCTGATGGTAACAGGCAATCTGACATATAACGAAAGTACCGGAAAGCTTTTTCTTGATCTGATATCAAAAACCGTTTACGGTTCGGCACAAGTATCTGTGAAGGTCAATACTGAATTCGGGAGCGCATCAGACACTTTGACTGTTAAAGTTGATGATCCCTCCAGTGAATTTATTGAATGGGGTACCGCATACAGTTTCGATCCCCAGAATACTTTAGGGAGTCCGACAGAAGAATGGATCGCCGCACTTGATTTTGATCTCGGTTCTGATACTTATTTGCTGCAAGAGATCGAATTCGGATACGCCTGGGACGGTGTAGCGGAATGGAGAATAGTGCCTTTTGAGACAGTGCCCGTCGATACAGGATTCGCTTACTATTCAGGTATAAAGAGCTTCAAAGGAGGTAACGCCGTTTACATCGAAAATCTCACGGATACGCTGACGGGAAGTATTGCTGTTGTTTTTAAAACGACAGCGAACTTCATGTGCATGGACCCGGCGGGGAACAGCGATCACACATGGATATATCCGGTCGGACTAGATTCTCTCTGGGTTCATCCTGAGGATATTTCGGAAGATTATGCCGGCGCATGGTATATCAGGCTGCTCGTCAAAGATACTTCCTCAGGCATAGAGGAAGCAATTTCGTCAGAAAAGTCGTTCGACCTGATCAAAAATTATCCAAATCCTTTCAACGGATCAACCTTGATCAGCTGGACTATGCGGGAGCCCGGGAACGCTCAGATCAGGGTGTATAACTCCAAAGGTGAATTCGTTAAGAGCCTGGGAGGCAGAAATTTCGGAATAGGAAGCCACTCGGTAACATTTGATACTTCGGGGATTAATTCGGGTGTCTATTATTATGAACTTCAGATAGACGGCAGGCGGGCAGCTTTCAACAAAATGCTTTACCTTAAATAGGATTGAATATGAGAAATTTGAGATCTTTAATACTTATCACGCTTACCATAAGCCTTAGTGCGATGGAATTCTACACTCCGCCAAAGGAGAATAAATTCACAGAAAATGCCGAAAGATTTATAAATTCCGATGCCAAAGAGACGAGGGGATTTGTAATTTATTTCACCGATAAAAATATATTCGACCAGAAAAGTTTCGCTCAGGCTGTATGCTCGGTAAAGCTCGATGAAAAGACTCTCAGGAGAAGAGCTAAATCATTCAAGCGCGAAAATGATCTGATCATGTTCTCCGACCTGCCTGTCAACGAAGCATATATCGAAAAGCTCGGACTGGAGAAGGTAAGAGCCGTATCGAAGTGGTTCAATTTCGTATCTGCCGAAATAAGCGCGGCTAAAGCTCTTGAGATATCAAAATTGGAATTCGTGAGGCACATCGATATTCTGCCGAAAAAGGGAAAATATCCCGAAATTAAGCAGGAAACAGACATCGGCGGAGCGAAAGATTCTTTCTATAATCTGACTTACGATCAGGTGAACCAGATAAATGTGCCCGCCGTTCACGCTTTGGGTCATACGGGACAGGGGGTAAGGCTGCTTATAATTGATACGGGGTTCAAGAAGACCCATCCTGCTTTTGACAGCCTGACCGTGGTTGACGAGTGGGATTTTATTTTCAACGACGGTAATGTGAGCTATGACGCAAATGATGTCATCTCGTACCAGGAAAGCCACGGGACAAGCTGCTGGTCGATCGCGGCGGGATACGATCCGGGCACTTTCGTGGGTCCGGCCTACGGATCGGATTTCCTCCTCGCAAAGACGGAGGATTATGTGAACGAGGGAACTGTTGAGGAGGACAGGATGGTCGCCGCGCTGGAGTGGGGCGAAGCCCGGGGCGCCGATGTAGCGTCCATATCGCTGGGGTATTCCGAATTTGATGACCCTTTAGACAATTACACTTATGAGGATATGGACGGTCAGACAGCTGTATGCACGCTCGGCGCAAAATACGCCGCGTATCTCGGCGTCACAGTCTGCAACGCCATGGGGAATTCTGGTACGAGCGCGTGGAAATATCTTTCCGCCCCGGCTGATGCCGACAGCATAATCTCGGTCGGCTCGGTGGATGTTAACGCTGTTATTGCGTCAGACTCATCCTACGGCCCGTCTTATGACCAGAGGATCAAGCCGGAGGTCGTCGCAAGGGGCGTAAGCGACTATAACGCGAATTATTCGACGGACGGATACGGCACCGGCAACGGAACCTCGTTCGCGACGCCGCTGGTTGCAGGCGTGTCCTGCCTGCTCCTGTCCGCTCATCCGGAATGGACGAACATGGATGTGCGCGAAGCGCTAACGATGACCGCGGACAGAGCGTCGAATCCGGACAGCACGAGGTACGGCTGGGGGCTTATCGACGCACTCGCTGCAGTGAACTATGTCCATCTCGCCGATCCGCAGAACATTTCCACTTCCGTTTCCGGGACCACCCTCACCGTATCATGGTCAGCCGTAACGAACGCGCTCTCATATCTCGTCTATCACTCCGACGATCCGTATTCGGGCTTTACTTACCTCGACACAACGGATCAGACGAGCTACGACCTTTCGGTTACTTCAGCTACAGAGAAATTCTATTATATAAAAGCCTCGAATCAGGAAATGAAATAAGGAAGATCATGAAAACAAGGATCGGGATCGCGGGATGCGGTCATCTCGGAAAGCTGCACACTAAAATGCACACTATGCTGCCGGATATTTCGGAGCTTATAGGAGTATATGACATAAACGCGGATGCCGCAAAAGCAGCGGCTGAGCAGTTCGGATGCCGCGCGTTCGGCAAACTTGACGATATGCTGCCGCTCGTTGACGGTGTCGTCGTGGCAGTGGCTACACAGGGTCATTACGAGGTGGCCAAAAAATGCCTCGAAGCCGGAAAGCATGTCTTTATCGAAAAGCCGATCACAGCCACCGTCGCGCAGGGCGAAGAGCTCATTTCGCTCGCAAAAGAAAAAGGGCTTATCATCCAGGTCGGCCAGATAGAGCGCTACAATCCCGCCTTCAATCAGCTCAAGAATTTCGAGATCGAGCCCAAATTCATAGAAGCGCACCGGCTCGCCTCCTTCAACCCGAGAGGCGCGGATGTTTCGGTCGTATTAGACCTTATGATCCACGATATCGATCTTATTTTAAGCCTGATAAAATCCGATGTTGAAAAAATAGACGCGGCAGGTGTAGCCGTCGTAACTGACACGACCGATATCGCCAATGTCAGGATAAAGTTCAAAAACGGTGCCGTCGCGAATCTTACAGCCTCAAGGATAAGCCTGAAAAAAATGAGAAAGTTCAGGATATTCCAGGAGCACAAATATCTCTCCCTCGACCTCGATACTGGCATAGCTGACATTTTCTACCTCGCCGACACGGACGCTCAGGTCACGGACGGAATGGCTGTCGCGAACCTGGACCATGTAAATAAGAAGATAATTTACTCCAAGCGGGATAAGATCGAAGTCAACGCGCTTTTGGAGGAGAACAGGGATTTTGTTGAAGCGATACAGGGTAAAAAGGAGGTCAGGGTCACCGGAGAGGACGGCTTAAAAGCCCTCAAAGTCGCCGATAAGATATTGAACGAGATCGCAAATCAGTTCAAAGGGAGTTAATATGGAATGGTTTTTTGTGGATATAGATGTCAACGACGAAATTATGAAGGATGTGCTCATGGAATTCGTTTTTACGATAGGCTGCAAAGGCATAGAGGACCTTGACGAAACGACCTTCGAAGATCAAAGCGGGCTCAGGCTGTTCTTTGAGGAGGACGAAGACCCTCTCATGATCATAAATTCGATAAAACTTTTCTTTCACGAGCACGGGATAGAAGATGTGCCTGAAATCAGATCGGAGAAGATACCGAACGCTGACTGGCGGGAGGAATGGAAGAAGACTTATGAGCCTGTCGAGGCGGGCAGTTTTCTCGTCGTACCCGCATGGATGAATGTGGAGACCGATAAGATAAAGATACTCATCGAACCGAAGATGGCGTTCGGGACAGGCACGCACGAAACGACAAAGCTCATGCTGGAGGAGATCAGTAAGCACGACCTTAAGGATACGACCATATTCGATGCAGGTTCAGGTTCAGGCATACTGGCAATAGCGGCGGTCAAAATGGGTTCTTTGGGCGTCACGGCCGTCGATATAGATGAGGAAAGCTACGACAACTGCAAAGAGAACGCGCACTTAAATCACGCCGATATGCATATTCACACAAAATTCGCCACGGAAACTGATTACGAAAAAGAGAATGTTTACGATACCGTGCTGGCCAATATAGACAGGTCGATGCTCGAGGAGCTGCTGCCCAAATTCAAGCACATAGTCAAGCCGGGCGGAATGATAATACTTTCAGGCATACTCGTTGACGAGAATCAGAAGATGTACAAAAGGATCAGCGAAGTGGGCGGGCTTATCGTTGACGGATACTATGAAAAGAACGAGTGGTGCCTCATCAGGGTAGTGAAGAATTAAGTTGCGTTTGCGGAGATTAGTCCGTATATTTACCGCAAAAGTTGCGGAGAATAATCATGTATATATATCAACATAAAGGATGGCCGGACTTTACCTGGGATGCGGACGGGATACTTACGCAGCTGAGTATTGTGCGCAACCTTCAGGGAAAACTTCTGGGGAAAATGGAATCGCTCGGTTTCGGCTTAAGATCGGAAGCTCTTCTCGGAACTCTGACTCTTGATGTGGTAAAATCCACTGAGATCGAAGGCGAGATCCTCAATTACGACCAGGTAAGGTCTTCGATAGCGAGAAAGCTCGGACTTGAGATTTCAGGGCTTATAGAATCAGACAGGAATGTTGACGGAGTCGTTGATATGATGCTCGACGCTACACAGAGATATAACGAGCCTTTAACAGAGGACAGGCTGTTCGGGTGGCATTCATCTCTGTTCCCTTCAGGCAGGAGCGGGATGTTTAAAATAACGACAGGCGGTTGGAGAAAAGACGAGAACGGTCCTATGCAGGTGGTTTCTGGCGCGATCGGAAAGGAAAAAGTTCATTTTCAGGCTCCTTCGGCTTCCGTACTAAAGAAAGAGATGAAGGCTTTTATCGCATGGTTTAATTCTGATAAAAACACTGATCCGGTAATAAAAGCCGCACTGGCTCATTTGAGGTTCGTCACGCTGCACCCTTTTGATGACGGGAACGGCAGGATCGCCCGCGCTTTGACCGATATGCTTCTCGCCAGGTCGGATATGAGCAGTCAGAGGTTCTACAGCTTCTCGGCGCAGATCAGGGTTCAGAGGAAACAGTATTACGACATGCTCGAGCGCACGCAGAAAGGCGGCACAGACATAACAGGCTGGCTCAAATGGTTTTTGGACTGTCTTTACAACGCGCTCAATTCCACCGGTAAAACTCTGGAAAAAGTGACGGAAAAATCTACCTTCTGGCAAACCCATTCGCACACAGAGTTCAATTCAAGGCAGAAACTCATGCTCAATAAGCTTCTCGACGGTTTTGAAGGAAGGCTCACTACAAAGAAATGGGCAAAGATAACTCACTGCTCGACCGATACAGCCTTGAGGGACATCAATGACCTGATAGATAAAAGAATACTCGAAAAAAATCCTGCAGGCGGACGGAGCACCAGCTACGATCTCTGTAAATGAAGAATTAATTGAATTGCGAAATACTGTTCAAGTCCTTATATTATCGTAATATTACACTTTAGTACTACAAAGAACGGAGTAGTTTATGAGTAAGGACAGTATTAAGAAAGTAACTGATCTGAAACCATATTATGAAGAATTAGATGGAATCCGCCAGTATATCACAAGCGACCTTAACGAAGACGCAAAGCGTCCGCTTGTTTATCCTCTATTCAAAGCGCTTTTTCCTGAGAAATTCAAAGTCGAATCGAACGCATCTTCTGCAGATGTGTATATTCAGGGAGAGCTTGTTGTAGAACTTAAGTCCCGCTACGATCAGTGGCTTGAGGGATTTTATCAGGCTCTTCATTATTCAAAGAAAGGATTGAGTTACTCGTCTGTGTGCGTGGTCACAAAAGATTTTATCGGTTTGTGGAGGCTGAGTGATATTCCTGACAAAGCAAAAAAACTGGTCGCAAGAAGCGATGCCCAATCTGCTCCGAATGAAATTGGAAAATTAAACGCAGCTCCAAGGAATACGACTAAATCAGATGCATTGGAGATATACAAATCTGCTTTTTTCAAGATGAACGCGAAAGAGTATGATAATTTATTTTCATCAGTAAAAAGTACACAAATAGATTTGTCAGAATTTCTGAAAGTTCTAAAAAACTTGGACTCAAATAGAATCCAAATAAATACTTACGATTTTATAGATCATATCGAATCTTTAAAGAAGTTTTATGATGATCCTATTGATGCCGTTCACTGTTTTTATGCGATCGTAGGATTTTGGGATGTAACCTCGAAGGTCATGGATAATGATGAAGAAGATTATGATGTTCAAGTCGCAAGCAATAAAACGGGTAGAATAAGCGAGCAAATCAAAATTAAGCCCAAACACAAACCGGAATTTAAGAAATTTGTTGAGAGCCATTATGTTTTTACGAATGAAGGTTCAGGCATTACCGCTGATTATTATTTCAGCCGTTTCGATGAGGTTATTACAAGAATAAATCCTGAATACGCAAAACAGCACGGAATTTTCTTTACGGATATTAATCTGAGTAAATTTGCTTTGTGGTTCGTTCATAAATATTATGAAAATAAGTTAAGCGACAAGTATATTGTTTTCGATCCGGCCGGTGGCTCAGGCAACCTTGTAACGAGCTGGCACGGTAACTTAAAACACAAAATCGTTTCAGAATTACAGCCTGATTTGCTTAAAACTATTGAGCGAAGGCTGAAGCTTGCAGTACAGGAAGACTCTGAACTTATGCAAACTGGTTTCACAATCATTCCTAAAACTAAAGACAATATAGGTTTGAATTTCCTCGACAGATCTGCGAAGTCTTATATTGATGAAATCAAAAATGTCCTCAAAGAGAAAAATCTGAATCTGGACAAACCTCTCGCATTTCTTTTAAATCCGCCTTATAAGAATACTGACGAAAATGAAGAAGTCCGCACGGGCAATGCAGCTGAATATACAATTGATCCTGATATATTAAAGCTGACCGGGGAAGATGCCGGAAAAGAAAGGTATTTGGCTTTTCTTGCTCAGATCGTTAATATTGCCAGGCAGCAGAACAGTGAAAATAAATCTGTAAAACCTCTGCTTTTGATCTTTACTCCTACTTCATGGCTGATACCGAGGCCGACATACGCAAATTTCCGCAAAGAATTCGATAAGTATTTCAAATACGAACTTGGTTTTATAATTACCAGCAAAGAATTTTTCAAGCTTGACGGCAAATGGCCTTTATCATTCACGATCTGGAGATACAACTACGAAGAAAATGGAAACGACAACAAGGTTTTACTCAAAGATTATACATATATAACGAAGAAAGATTTGGCCATAAACTGGGATGCAAGCTTGGATGAGATTTATAGCAATCTCAAACCGATAATAAGTAGTGCGAGAAATGTCCCTTTTGATAATTGTAGAGGTGATATAAGATTGCTGCTTCCTGTAGTTAGTAACAAAAAGAGCAAATTGATAAGGCAAACAAGATATGATTATAGTGTAGCAAAAAAGAAAACAGATTTCGAAAAAATTGTAAGTGGGTTTCCATTAAAAGATGAAGATCGACACTATAAATTAAGAAGAAAATGTGGGCAAATTGATGGGAGATTTATCGGGTTTTACGATGACAACACTCCTGTTAGAGTAAAGCAAGATTCACTTTTCAGAATGTCAAATTTCTGTGATAGAATATGGTTTAGATTGGATAATGCATTTATCAACATTAATCAAACTAGGATATTATCAGGTCCTCCAGATAAATATGGGTTTTGCTGTTACAATCTCGAATCTGCAAAAATTTGCCTTTTGTGGTTCGCTATTACAAAAGCTCTAAACGGTAAATATCCGGTATGGGCAAATCAGTACGATATCTGGAATCCTGTCATTCCGAAAGAAAAAGAGAAATATTTCTATTCGCTTTGTTTTGCATTTGCACTTGCAGAAAACAGATGCGTAGTAACGAAATTTGAAAAGGATAATCCTGTTGAAGGAGCACCGGAAGTTTTTGTAGATAATCCTATGTCCCCGAACAATCCTGAGAGTTTCTGGAATACTACGCTCGATCGAGAAATTGTCGCCGATCCTCCGTTGGCTATGGAATTAGTAAAACTGATCAAAGAATTATACATAAATTTTGCATCAAAAGATTGTCAGTCAGGCATAATCAGAAATGTCGGACTTCACGATGAGGCTTATTTCAAGTATTTCGATTATCCTGATTTTATGACCCCAAACAGCGGGCTCATCCAGATCAAAAAATATGCTGAGATCAACAACAGGGAAGATTTGAACCTGATAATCAAAAAGATCACTGAAAAGACTAAGGAAGTTAGAGAAGAAATCTACAGGCTGCTGGTAGATGAGTTTAAGTATTTTGAATAAGAATGGTTATAAATAATTACATAAGGCAGAATTATGTCAAATTCAGAAAAACTAGATTTCGATAAAAAAGATCCATTTAATGCAAAATATGATAAGCTTAACCGCAAACAGATTGCGGATAATCTTACTTCAATACTGAAAACAGGAATGATTCATTATTTCCTCGTTTTATTAATATTTACTTCAAATTGATCAAGGACTTCCTTTTTTAACAGTACAACTTCAGGTTCACTTAGAAATTCGGGTATTTTTTTTACCGTATCGATAATATTGCTAATATATTTAGAATTTATTCTAATTTCTTCTCTTGCTAGATTGAGCAAGGCTAACCTATTCAATGTTTCATTATTAATACTTTTGGTAATTTCTAAAGCTTTTAAATACATTGCTCTTCCGTCATCTTCATTTCCTAGTCTGTAATTGGCTAAACCCTCTGTTGCAATTACACAAGCTTTAGTTTCACTATCGAGAATTGAATTATATTTGATTTTGTTTAGCTCAATAAGAGCTTCATTTGGCTTGCCATCGAGTGAAAGAGCATATGCGAGATTATTTATTAATTTAGGATCATTTTGATGACCTTTTAAACCCGCTTGCAATAAGATAATAGATTTCTTTTGATCCTTCAAGAAATTCGATGAAATATAAGAACCAAACAGAAGCGACCTTATTGAATAAGGCATATCTATAAACCATCGAGCTGAATAAAAAACAGATAATTCATATTTTTGTTCATTAAAATATTTAAGACTTTCGGCTTCATAATTATATTTCTGGCTGAAATCAATTTTTTCTCGAATCAAACTTTTGTCCTTCTGCATTGCCCATTCAACCTGCGCTAATGTATTATCATTTGGAGATATTAAAGCATTTTCAAAAAACGATCTACTTTTTTTTCTATTACCGTGCGATAATTCAATAGTTGCAAGAGCACTAGATAATTCAGAAATGTGAGCAGGCATAATGTTTTTTGAAGTTGCTAATTCAATTCCCTTTTTTACATTCTTTGATGATACTCCCTTCAGCCCAGAAAGAGATATTTCGGCAGAAGTGAGCCAAGGATCATATTGTGTAGCAATACTATTCACGAGAATCTTATGGATATAATCAATATAGTCGTTAGTAGGATTACCGTAATGGGTGAAAAGTCTTGTAGCGCATCTAAGGATAAAGCGATTGTCTTTTGAAAAATGAAGTGCTATTTTCATTGCTTCGATTGCTTTCTTTTCATTCCCTATTATCGAGTAGTATCTAGAAAGTTCTGTATATAGAATCGGATTGGTTGGATACTTTCTCAATAATAATTTGGTATCGGTTATTTTTCGCTTTATATTAGCGATGTCATTATCAATTTGATCATTCAAGATTTCGATTCTTGTAATATCATCTGATTTTATATCTATACTCGATATGCCAGATAATATCATTTTTGCCGTTGATATATGGGAATAATTAGCATTTTTCGAATTATTAAGAATAAATTTTGCAGCTTCAATCACATTAATGTCATTTCTTAAATTATTAACAATAGCTGCGCTTAATAGTTCTGAAGCATGAACTAAAGTTCCATTTACTTTCCAATCAATTATATATTCGTCAATTGATGTGACTATTCTAGGAGCGTTATTTTTATTACAAGAATCTAATTCACCAAGAATTACTGATTTACCGAAACTTCTCCAATTGGGAATCATGTTCCGGTTTTTATTTATATTTAAATTAGCCATGTGTAACCATAACTTCAGCTTTTTTTTGTAGAGTAGCCAGCATAGAGACAAATCTTTCTAAGCTGTAATTGCTTCCGATAGAAGCTATACTTTTCGGATGACCTCTTTTCGCTGGAATAGGATTACATAAATATTCAACAAGCTCTAGTGTACCTTTCTTAATTTCAATGTTATCAATATTATGTTCAAATTCCTTTAATGCTTTTGAAAAAGCATGCTCAAGATAGGGTTCCAATTCTGTAAAGCTACCAGTCCACTTCGGCCAACTAAAACAATCCTCAATATGTTTTATCAAAAGTGCATTCATACTAAAACCTGAAAAATAGAATACTATTAAACTGCCTAGAAGGTAACAATCAGCAGCATAAGCTCGTTTGTTTAAATCGGGATCATAATAATTGTATAATATTTCAGGAGGTGCATGATTAAAATCACCCGAAAAGGAAATATTTCTTAAAGGGCTATCAATGTCATTACATAAAGACCTACCAAGATCGCCTATCTTACATTCATCACTGAATACAAGAATATTAGAAGGTTTTAAATCTTGATGCATGACATTAATTTTATGTAATTGATTTAAGCCTATTGCTACATCGTGAAGTGATTTTAACCTCCAAGCATAATCTAGATTTTTTGAAATAGTTAATTTTTTTCTCACATCACCATCAGCAAGCTCAAAAATTAAGTATGGTACAATATTTATAGCATAACCATTTACAATTTCTTGTCCGGCTTCTATAACGAATGCAACTTTCTTCACATGTTTATTTTTACAAAAATTAGATAATTTTTCTTCATAAAGATAAGCACTTGACATTTCATTTAGTACCTCCATTGCCGATTTACCGGCATGTAACATAAAGAATTTAGAGAAATCAAATGCTTTTAAAAAACATGTTACTCCGTTTTTTTCTGCTTTGTAACAGACTGAAAAAATCGAACCTGTTTGGTTGTCATATTTTTCAATTTTCTTTTTTACGAGCCAACCTGATTTAAGAGTTATACCTTCGAGTTTATTTGCTGCGTTATCCATAATATAATCCAATTCATTTTTAGTTCAATGGTAGTAAACGAGTTGAGATTGCAATAGTATATAAATCCCAAAAATCATGCTCTTGAGGTTTTGCCCAGTGTCTGCCATGAGCTAACCAATTTCTATATTTGTACGCACCTTTAAATCTTGAGAGTATGCCACTTGCAATTATTTCTTGCACTTTCCAAGCATCAATAATGTGATCAATTGGTATTCTGTCTGGCTTTGAAGCAAATGGCAATATATTTCTGAATATATTATTAGACCTATTTCTTTTTACTCTGAATTTAAAGTCTTCCATAAAACGAGCTTCAACGGATGCAATAATATTTAAACAAGCATCTCTTTCTATTTCTTTGATTTCATTTTTCTTTTGTTCCAGTATTTCAGACCTCGACAATCCTAAAAATAATGTTGTATACTCAGGATTAGTTTCACTATATAAAAAATTTAAAGCTTTTTTTCTATACTCAAAAATTTGCGCAATTGTATCAAAATCAAGGATATCTATCTTCATATTATTTTTCAACCATAGCAGCCATTAACACATTAAGGAATGATTCTTTATCTAAGGATTTAAACGTAATAATAGGTGGTTCCGTGGCAATTTTCCACTCTAAATTAGTAGTCTTCTGCATTTTTTTTACTTCTTCTTTATTTTCTTTCTCTATTTTTTCCTTGGCTTGATTTGAATATATTTTAGTTGTAAACCCAATACCTTTCAAATCTTTATTTGTGAGAATAAATTTTATTTTATTTGTCCCGTAAGTAAGGTCGATTCTACCACTTGCACCAATAAGTATGGTGCCATACGGTGTTAACTTTGCTACTTTTGATCCAATTACAATATTCAACTCATCTACCTTGTAGCTGCCAAGTTCCTCTTCATTAATTGTTATTTCCGATGATTCTAATTTTATATTACCAGAATCTGTGTATTCTTTAAGCCATAGCCTAATTTTTTGGAAAAAATCTTGCGTCTGCTTTACCCAGTCTTTTTTTCTCTTCTCCCAGTCTTCTTTTATATGTTCAGGCTTTTTTGTTTTTGCAACTTCTGCGTTTACGAAGTCATCGAAAGTATTTTTTTTGTTCATTTTTTATCCCCTTTTTCTAATATTATAAATATTGTTTAACCTATAAACAGACTTTCTATAAATATACCAGCAACAAGAAATATAAGCTATTAGTAAGCAAAAATAAACGAGTAAAGATGAGAAAGTATAATATTTAGAGATTTTATAAAAGCAAAAAAAAATAAGAATAGTGCATATTATAGTTATTGTAATAATCAGGAAAGAGAAAGGATTAAGATAGTTTAATTTCTTTTTATTATAATACAAGTTTTGTACAATTTCAGAAAAGAAGTGAGTAGAATTTTCTGACAACATATTTTCAATTTGCATTATGTACTTTTCTCTTATTAAATAGGCATAAGAGTTATTTAATAAAAAAGAATAATAGATTATCAGTAATAAAGGCAACGCAAGGAAGACTTCATTAATATTTTCCTTCATACCGTAGGAGAATAACACAGTAATGATTATAGAGAAAAAAGTTATACTTTTTTGGCTTTGAGAATCATATCTTGCCAAATCGTTAAATATCATCTGATATTCAAGCAAATGGAATTCCATATTCTTATCTTTAGTTATTGTTTTTTCCAATAGTTACCTCAATAATAAGTTTTTGTCTAGACTAAATTCAAGCTCGTCTTTGTATATTTCAAAGAGTACATCCGGGATTTTTTCAAACCGGATTTCTTCTGCTATGCAGATTGTGGGGATTTTAGCTATGAATTTTCTATCGCTTTTTCTTGTTTCGTCGTTGATGAGTATGGGTTGGTGTCCTTGGCTTCGCAGTTTTTTGCAGTAAGCTACGAGGAAGAGATCAGCTATTGTGTTTTCATATTTTGTTAACTCAAGCTCTAATTCTTCTGATGCGAGAGTTCTTACTATTCCGAGTATTTTATATTTTTCAATGAGTTCTTGAACTTCGGGGAGTAAATCAAGTGTGGATTTCTTATGAGGATGTATAATTCTTTTAATTTCGGCTGTTTCTAGTCTGTCTTGTAGTTCGTCATATACTTTATCTATTATATGGATTTTGCCTTCGGTGATTTTTCGATAGATAAAGCTGTTGAGTTTGTTATAGATTTCTTTTGAATGGAACTTGTCGAATCTGTAATAGTGGAGATAGTGAATTATGCTTGATGTGTCCATGACGAGGATTTGTGCCATTAGTAGATTACCTCATCGAGTGTTTTATCTTTGCTTACTTTCAGGTATTTTCTTGCCTGTGTTTCGTTTATGTTTCCCTGAAAGTAATTGAGCTTGACGATCTCTTCAAAAAGCTTTGATCTTATTTCTTTGGGGCCGGATTTAAATTGATCGATTCCCTGTAGTTTTGCTATTTCATCCTGTAAATCCTGCTGGGCTTTTTTCGCGTCTAATGTAGCTCTGAAGGCTGCTTCGATCTGATTCTTTTTATCATTATAATCGGAATCTGATATTTTGTTTTCGATTTTCAGGCGTGTGTAGAATGCGTATTCACTCAGGTATGTTTGCTCAGATAATTGTTTAATAGTGGTTCTGTGAAAATTGTTCTCGCTTGTAGCTTCAGGTAGTGCATTGAATGTATTTATGTGTTTTCCGAGTAGGAAATGAAATGCGAAATCGTTGCACCATCTTTCGGTTTTACCTTTGACGAATGATTCAATGACTTCATCTATTTCTTCGGCATTGATGAGATAATGCGCGAGTTCGTGGGCGAGAGTGAAGATCTCCCTTTTCATGTAATTCTGATTTCTTTTTATGGCTATGATGTTCGGATGAGTGTAAAAACCGTTAAAGCGGATATCGTTCCCCGGCGTTCTGCTTCTGTCAATGAATTCAAATACGAAGATGTTGAAATATTCGCAGGCGGATATGAGGTTTTTCAGATAATCTTTCTCGTCCCTGTGCTTATTGATCTCTTTTTCTTTCTTTAGAAGCTCAATAGCTTTGTCGAATTCTTCTCTTATTTCAAGCGCAACTGATTTGGGATTATCTTCACAGGTAAATTGTTTTAGTTTGCGCTCAGATTTAAAGCCGATCTGCTTGGTCATTATGCTTATTTCTGTCTTGAGTTCCTCGAACTGCGCAATCTTCTTTCTCGATTCAAGATTGAGTTCAGAATTGAAGGTGTCTTTTCTAAAGAAAATGCTCATTTTCATTTTGTCCGGCAAAGCTCTGTTCGAGATCACCCATGAGAGGCCAGATTCAAATATTTTATCAAACCTTGATAAGAACCTTTCGTTGACTTTAGCTTTCCCGTTCAGATAATCGTCAATATCCTCTTTTGTATAAACATCTCTCGTCCTGTCCTCGTTGATCAGAATTAGAAATTCCGGAACAGACATATTATACCGTTCAAGCTGATATCTGAACCTGTCGGGATTGATTAAAAAAGTAGGTTTTTCTGTCTGATCCATGCGTCTCTTGGGTTTTATTTTACCGATTTATTCCGAGAGTTTTTTGAACGATTTTAGCTCTGTGACTTTGTATTGAGTTTTTTCTTTTTCAATTGTTCCGTTTACTAATACGGATTTATTGTTTTTGTGCGCCTCTATGGCTGTTTGATAATCGTCAGAGTCAAGATAAACGAGTACATTCTTTTTTATCTTTTTGATTTCAGCTAAAACATAGACTTTATTTTTGTCGCTTTCGATATCTTTAGATTCCAGTTTGACTACTTTTCCTACAAACTGATCGTCTAATATTTCTTTCATTCTTTCCCGTATTACTTTCGAGAATTTATTTAAATTTTCTACGCTGTCTTTAGTAAGATTCTTTACAAAAGTAGTTTGTTTTTTCTCTGTGCTGTTAAGTGTTATTTCCATGTCGGCTAAATCTACGCCGAGATAGAGTTCTCTTAATTTCCCTGACACATTAACACTGATATTATCCTGATTTTTTAATAGAAATGCATCATCCGGCTCATAATTGTCAGCTGTAATTATTTTGTCATTAATGAATTTAGTTATTTGCATTAGTCTGTTGTTTATAGAGTTGCCGGTAATAGGTTTGTTAAAAAGATTGCTTTCTTTTATTTCTTCTTTGTTAGGGAGCTGAATCTTGGTTATTAAACTACCTTTATCATTTTTGAAAAAGTTGCAGTAATTCAGGTATCTTTCGGATTCTTCGCATCTGTCAAAGAGGTGTGCCTGTTGCATGACAGTAAAATTCGCATTTTCCTGAAGCAGCTCTTTAGCCTTATGGATTAAATTATCGAAAAATGGTATGCTTGGTCTTTCATCCAGTTTGTCGTCATCTGAGATATGCAAAGATAATATCTGACGGTCCTCAATTACTATCGAAGCCAATTCGTCAGGGTCTTCTTTATATATTTGGGATAATATTTCAAGAATTTTTATTATCTCGGATTCGTAATCTGAGAAATCGGGTTTATTGTATAGAAATAACTTATAGCTGTTTTCAAAGTTCAAATCCTGCGGAGGTAAATAAATGTCGTATTTACTTTTCGTATCAGCCAAAGTCCAATTTCTGCCCGAAAGTAAATCGTTAATATTTTTGTAAATGATTTCGTTATTCATCATGCGTACTCTTCAAACAGTTGATTTAATGACTCAGGATTTACAAGATTGTTTTTATTAATTACGATTCGTTTAGTATCGGTGTTTTCTGTTGTTGCTTCGTTTTGTTGAGGAATATACCAATAAGCACATTTTTTTGAAATTAGTTCGTTTTCTGACACAATCAGCCACTCAGTCTGATTTGTCGGGAGTATAAAAAGCACAAGAATAAGCGGACTTTTCGTATTGCGTCTCATAATTAGATCGTTGTAATTTTTTGCTTCCAGATCATATTTAAGATTATCGTCTGATACAATTACAGAATTTTCAGTTGTAGCCTTAAGTTGAAATTTAAGTTCTCTACCGGTTTCAGAATATCTGGATTTATTATTTTCGTTCCTGATACCAACTTCAACAATTGATAAATCTCTACCGTAATCTTGAGAAGGTTCAGAGGTAGAATATCCGCACTTTGAAGCAATTAAGCCTATAAATTTCTTAGAGATTGCTTCTTTTATATGTTGTTCAGTCATCATGGTTTATTTTATTCTCTTTTTCACTTTTACAGTATCAATTTAAAGTAAATCCTCTGTAAAGTCAAAGGGAAAAGTATCATATTTATGAAGTGCAGAAGATCCTTGCGGGTTATGTGTTGGGGTAGGTTGTTCTTAGTAAGTTAGACTTTATATAAGTAATAAATATTTCAAGTAATATACGATTGTAGATACACTGTCGCCACAATTTGTTTCCCGCCGCCAAAAAGAAATTAATAAATCTTCTTGCATTTCGTGTTGTGTATCATTATAATACATTCCGTGTATAAACGGGAAGAAATGTTGGCAAAATCGGGACCATATTATGAATTCGGCAAATTGAAGACAGCGTGTAAGTTTGCAATGAATGGCAAAAATACCGTAGAGATCAAGACAAAGGTTATTGAGGATGCAAAGTCTGTTTTCGGTATCGATAATAAGAATGAATTATTCTCTGCGGTCATAAATTTAAATATAAAAGAGTTGAAATACCTCAAAACCCGGGATTTGGAAAAGACATCAGAAACTCCGCCACCGAAAGTAGATTCTTATATGTTCGTTTACAAGTTTATTGACGGTTATCTTGCGTTTTATCTTTCAGAATATACCGGAATATGGGTTATAAAATCGTTTAAGAAGTATGATGAAGGTTACGGAAAAAAAGAAACAGATCTGGGAAGGCAGTTGCGCGAACTGGGATTGATCTAAAGAAAGGAATGATTATGAAGCTGAATGGGAAAAATATCAAATGCAATTACTGCGGAAACGAAAGTTTTACTTCTGTAATTGAAAAGCAGACAGAGTATGTGCCTTTCGGTGAAATAGTTGAGTTTGAAGAAAAAATATTGAGATGCAAGAAATGCGGTGATGAAATAAACTTCACGCTGAATTACACAGATGAATATGAAAAAGCTCAGAAAATATCTGAGCAAAGCTCAATAAAGAATATTCTTGAATTCTTTAATAAGAAGAATATAAAACTTAAGGATATTGAAGATTCATTGGGATTGCCTGTCCGCACACTCTCAAGGTGGAAAAGCAGATTGAATTATTCAGCTATTGGATTAACTCTGTTAAGGGTTATAAGAAGTTATCCATGGATCATTTATGTAGCCGCCCGTAAGTTCGATAAAAAATATACTGATGCTGTATTCAAAGAGGCAGCGATGAAGAAGTTCGATCTTGTTGAAAGAAATAAATATGCAAGTCCGGAGATTTCAAATGCTTCCGCTGTTTCATTGATCGCTGTTAGCGAAAATGGTTACATAGTTACGGAACAGAAATATAAGATGGTAAAAGAAAGCAGTAATGATTATAACGCAGGAGATCAAAATGGAAAATATTAAATTAAATGATGTGATAGTTTGTGACGATATAAGAAGTGAAATCGGTGGCAAACATACAATTGTTGGTTTGGTAAATGAGTTAAATGCAAAAGTCAGCAAAAATTTCACAGGTGAAGCGATTTTCCCTTTGAGTTTTTTATTCAGAACTACAAATTATAAAAAGGATTTAAAGCTCAAAACTATCGATGTTTGCCTTTTGGATGATGGTAAAGAAATTCTAAAGCGAACCGTTTTTATCGATCCTAACAAAGAACCGACTAGGCACTTCAATATCTCGATGATAAAAGAACTGATAAAGATAAAGAAGACTACAAACATCGCTTTTAAGTTAGTCGTAACTAACACCGAAAATAAAAAGTGCGAAATTAAAACTGATTATATTTTTACAGTGAATCTGATAAAAGAATAATCAGATATTTTCGATGTTGGATATGATCGTTATTACTTATTCACCGAATCTATTTTAATTGATAAAACCGATTTTCATTAGTATATTATCAAGCTGTTGAAAAAAGCAGCAGATCAGGCGGTATGTGAAATAAATACCCCGGCGTTCCGTTCACCTGTGAAAAATCTATCGGAGAATTTATGATGGACAGAGACAAATTATCGGTACTTGCAATAAGCGACAGCGGCTTCATTTTCGATCCTGTGACGGGTCATTCGTACACAGCTAACGCGACCGGGCTTAAGATCCTTGAGCTTCTGAAGGCGGGTAAGGAAGAGGATGAGATAAAGTCGGCGATCATGGATGAATTCGAGGCTTCCGACGATGAAGTAACTGTCGATATTCAGGATTTTGTCGAAAATCTCAAAAAATATTTTCTTGTTTAGGCGGCTAATATGAAAATAACAGTCGCGGTGAGCGGAATTAATACGATAGACAATCCGGGGCCGGGTGCCGGAATATGCCGTGCGCTTAAGGAAAGCGGGATGGAGATCAGGGCGATCGGTCTTGCCTACGACGCTCTTGAACCTGGAATATATCTTGATCACATAATAGACAAAAGTTACATAATGCCATATCCGTCAGGCAGTAAAGAAGCATTTATCGAGCGTATCAGGGATATCCACGAAAAAGAAAACCTTGATGTGATAATCTCAGCTTTAGACGCCGAACTTCCGATCTATATGGATATCGAGCCGGTGCTGGTGGAAATGGGCATAAAGATGCTGATACCCACAAAGGAGATGTTCAGACTAAGGGACAAACTCAAACTGAAAGAACTTTCGGAAAAAATAGGCGTGAAAGCACCGGAATACATAAGCTGCACATCACTTTCCGACCTGCACAAGGCCACAGAGAAGCTCGGTTTTCCCTGCATGGTCAAAGGCCCGTTCTATGAAGCGTTCAAGGCGACTTCACCCGGCGAGGCTGAAGGTTATTTTATCAAGATCGCGGCCGCATGGGGCTACCCGATCATAGCCCAGAAGTTCATTCAGGGCGACGAATACGATGTGATAGGCTGCGGGGACGGCAAAGGCAACGACATGGGCGTTTTCGCTATCCGCAAGATGACAATAACCAAGCTCGGTAAGGTATGGAACGCCGTCAGCATAAGGAACGAGCGGCTGATCGAGGCTACAAAAAAGGTCGTGAGCGGCCTGAAATGGCGCGGCGGGTTCGAGTTCGAAGTGCTCATGGAGAACAAAACTCAGGACATTTATGTGCTCGAGATAAACCCGAGATTCCCTGCATGGGTGTATTTTCCGGCCGGATGCGGGATAAATCTGCCTGCGAGAATGGTAAAACTTTTAACGGGTCAGGAGTTTGAAACTCATTCTGACTACAAAAGCGGCAAACTGATGATCAGATACACCAACGAACTTGTAAAAGACATATCCGATTTTGAACAGATAAGCACTTACGGCGAATCAGGAGAGGTGAAAAAATGAAAAAAGAATACATCAAACCATACATAAAAAGACAGTCGGCCGGAGTGATGAACAAGTTCGGTGTGACATACAACAAAGGCCACAGGGAGGACATCGAAGGAATTCCCATAGGCAGGTTCACCGATGAGTTCGGATCCCCCGTTTTCGTCCTGAGCGAGAAGGTGATAAGGGAAAGGTACAGGAAAATTTATTCATATTTCTCCAGCAAGTACCCGAAAGCGAAGATGAGCTGGTCCTACAAGACGAACTATCTCGGCGCGGTATGCTCGATCCTGCACCAAGAGGGTGAGACTGCCGAGGTCGTGTCCGACTTCGAGTACGAAAAGGCGAGGAGCCTCGGCGTGCCGGGTAACAGGATAATCTACAACGGACCGTATAAGCCGCTGGATTCTCTCGTGACCGCTTTTACCGACGGCGCGATGGTGAACCTCGACAATTTTGACGAGATCATCAAGGCGGAGGAAGCCGCAAAAAAAGTCGGGAAAAAAGTTTCCGTCGGCATAAGGGTCAACATGGACACGGGAGTTTATCCGCAGTGGTCGCGCTTCGGCTTCCCGATCGAGAACAACGGCGCCTTCAACGCTGTGAAGAGGATCTCTCACAGCGAACATCTGCACCTCGAGGGGATACACTGCCACATAGGTACATTCATGATGGATCCAAACGCGTACAAAGAGGCAGTGAAAAAAGTTGTGCAGCTGATGCGGAAGATAGAGCATGAATTTGAAATAACAATATCGTACCTCGATTTCGGGGGCGGTTTTCCTTCGAACAACAAACTTAAAGGGACCTATCTTCCGCCCGAAGTCGCCGTCCAGCCCGTCGAGAATTTCATCGACGCCGTGGCGGACACGCTTCTTGACGAGCTCGCGCCGGACGAGTATCCGGATGTGTATCTCGAGACCGGGCGCGCTATAGTGGACGAGGCCGGCTGGCTTATCTCAACCGTCGATGCGGTCAAGCGCCTGCCCGACGGGACGAAGTCCTACATCATCGACGCCGGCGTGAATCTGCTCTACACTTCAGCCTGGTACAACTACAAGGTCGAGATAGACCGCGAGCTTCACGGCGCGTACGAGAACAGCATACTGTACGGTCCGCTCTGCATGAATATCGATGTCGTCGCAGAAAGCGCGTTTCTTCCTCCTCTGCCCAAAGGGACAAGGATAATCCTGTCGCCCATGGGCGCATATAATGTGACGCAGTGGATGCAGTTCATCCGCTACCGTCCGGCAGTAGCGATGATAATGGAGGACGGAAAGCTTGAGCAGATCAGGCGGGCAGAAAAGCTCGAGGACATTACAGGACCGGAGTTCGTGCCTGACAAACTAAGAAAATTTAATTTGTAACAGCGGGAGAGCATGGAAGAAAAAAGAGCTTCGAAGGCCGCTGAGTTCATTCGAGAACTGCTCCACGCCTACTCCAACCTGTTCTTCATAAGAAATCAGGCGCTCGGCCTCATTCTTTTCTTTGCGACACTGTTCAACAGAAATATAGCTCTTACGGGAATTATCGGGCTGATCACCGCTCTATTATTCTCCAGATTCATCGGAATAAAAAAGGATGATCCTGTCAACAAGCTTCTCACCTACAACGCGCTTCTGACCGGGTTCGCTGTCGGGTTCATATTCAAGGTAACTTACCTTTCGATGCTGCTGGCAGTCGGAATGAGCATATTTACCGTCCTTCTCACATATACCATAAGTTCTGCGCTGTATCTGTACTTCAAACTGCCGGTGCTCAACATCCCTTTCACGATCTCGGCTACGATAATATATCTTGCTTCAGGTAAATACAGCAGCCTTATCGTCGACTCATTCTATAAGCAGGAATATTTTAACCTCGACTTTCTGCCCGGATATGTACAGGGTCTCCTACGCGCCGCCGGCATACTGATATTCATGCCTTACGACATCGTGGGACTGATACTTCTGCTCGCGATACTTCTGTACTCCAGAATTACATTCTTTTCCGCCGTCGCTTCGTATTACGCAGGAATATTTTTCCTGTCTCTGTTAAAGGGAAGCATCCCGCTCGCTTTCGCCGAAATATCCTCATTCAACTTCATACTCGTCGGCGCTGCTCTCGGCGGAATGTTCCTGATACCGTCCAAGAGGACATACCTCTTGACCCTGACGGCAGTACTCGGCTCGGTCTTCATCATTGACGCCGCATCTGTGTTCTGGATCTCCTTCGGCATACCGGTATTCACCCTTCCGTTCAACCTTACTGTGCTCTTATACATCTATGTTCTCGGAAGCGTGAAATATGTGATGATGAACTCAACCGGCCTCGAACAGCCTGAGATGGCGCTCGTTGACCACCTCAACTATTCGAACAGGTTCGACTGGGTCACGCCTTCGATCAGGCTGCCGTTCTCCGGTAAATGGACTGTTTATCAGGGATTTGACGGCGAGTGGACGCACAAAGGGTTCTGGAAATATGCGTACGACTTCGTTATTTCGGAGAACGGTAAAACATTTTCCGGCGACGGGTCAAAAAGAGAGGATTATTTCTGCTTCGGAAAACCCGTACTCTCTCCGGCCGACGGTACGGTAGTCGAAGTGTTCGACGACCTTGACGACAATGAGATAGGCGAGGTCGATAAATCCAGCAACTGGGGGAATTATATCATAATTTATGTTTATCCGGGATATTATGTCGAACTGTCGCATTTGAAACAGGGTTCGGTCAGAGTCAAAAAGAACGACCAGATTACAAAAGGCCGGCTCATAGCCGAATGCGGGAATTCAGGTTATTCGCCCGAGCCTCACCTTCATGTTCAGGTACAACTTAATCATCTGATAGGAACGCCCGGCATAGAATTCGCCTTCAACTCTCTCAAGGTCAACGGAAAGGATACAGATGCAAAATATCTTTCAAAGAACGACACGGTCATTCCGCTCGTCACTTCGAAAACGCTTTCGAGAAAACTTCAGTTCGTTCTCGATGAGCAGTTCAGCTATAAAGTGACAGAAAACGGCAGGGTAATATCCGATCTGACATTAAAGGTCGGGATGGAAGTAGAAGGCACATATTATTTTTCCGACGGCAAAGGAAGCAGATTGTACTTCGGTACCGATAAAGGCAGGTTCGTTTTCTTCAAATACGACGGGAATTATACTTCAGCCTTACGATATTTTTTCCTCGCGCTTCCCTCTGTCCCGTTTTCCGACGACGACGATATAGAATGGAACGAATATATTCCTGAAAATGTGCTTAGAAGTTCAAGAATTCCTCTCTTAATAAAATCTTTCGGAACCGGTCTAAGCAGCCAGAAGGGATTCTACGCAAAACATGACGGCAAAAAGGTAACGGGAAGGATCGTGAAGAACGGTAAGGTGTCAGCCCGGACGGAAGCTGAGCTCTGTCAGCGAAAAGGCATAAGAGAAGTGGGTATAATGTCCGGCGGGAAAGAGATAAGGATAACAAAGATATGAAATGTTTCTTCTTTGTAGTACTATTATCAGCTTTGGGGAATATTTTTGCGGCAACAGGGTCAGAACAGTTGCTTGTAAAAGGCGATGAATTTTATTTTAAGGGCGATATGTTAAAAGCACTCGAATATTATTACGAAGCTGAAAATTCCGATCCTGAGAATGCGGGAGCCATGACAGGTATATACAACGCGAGTATAAACTCAGGCGGGATCAAAACTGCGAATAAATATGCCAATAAACTTCTTAAGCTCAGCAATTCGGAATTGAATCAGGACAGAGTCATTTATTCTGACGCGCTGCTCGGAAAAACATCGTATGCGGAAAAACTTCTCAGATCGGGTAGTGATTATTTTAGAAAAAAGCAGATATACTCTCTCACGGGATGGGGACTGTCTCAGACCGGTTATTATCAGAAGACGGCTGACTGGTACGGCAAGGCAATAAGCGACGGTTTCGGTTCGGACGAATTCAGAAAGGCTTACTCCACTCTGCTTCCAAAGCTAAATGAGGACAGGCGGTTTTTAGATGTAATATTCTCCTTCTACGACTACGGCAGTAACGAGCTTCTTTTGGGCGGCTATAATTTCAACATCAACTATAATTTCGGAAAAGCCCGTCACAGGTTCAACACGAATTTCGTTTTGCAGGGCACGGGCATTGATCCTGCTATGAACAAAGAGCGGGGGTTTTTGTTCTATGACGATATTGGCCAGTACGAGTTCTTCGGGCAGTACAATTATACCCTGAACCGTGCTCTGACAGTTTACGGTGGGCTGAAGGGAAGTATTCTCGTGAACGACTATATCCAGAACATGAGCGCAGTTTCAGCCGGCGCAAGATTCGGGTTAGGCAGATATTTCAGTGGCGACACATTCGTGAATTATTCAGGCATAAATTACAATTATTACAAATTCGTCGTAAATCCCCTTCCCAGAGGGGAAAAATACGAAACATATACGGATTCTTTCACTTCTCTTCAGTTTACATTTGACGGATCTGTCAATCTGGGTTATGTATTCCTTGGCGGCATAGTGAATATAGTTGAGGATATAGATTCGGATTATGCGTCCGACATGCTTAGTTCCGACAGAGAAACTCTTGTTACGGAGCTCTCACCTGATATCGTCAAAGGGGGCGCGAGATTTCTTTACGGAGCCACGGCGGGGTTCAGAAGCGAAGACTATGATATTTTTACAAGCTATTCGAAGGGCGATATATTCCTTGTCAACACAGGCGAGGGCAGATATCTCAATACGAACGATTCAAAGCTTAAAACCAACATCATCGCCGGAGTAATATTCAGAAAGCTGTTCGGCGACTGGATACTGGGCTATACGGTTTCTTTTTCGGATTTTGAGGACTACACCATACTGACGAATTCAATAACGGCTAACTACAACTGGAGAGTAAAATGAAGAAAATATCCTTAATTCTGTTCCTTTTTATTGCGACTGTATCACTAGTTGCAGAAATGACGCAGAAAGAGCTGGAAGAGGCTTACAACAACTCGATAAAATTTGAAACGGGCCAGAAATACGATAAGGCGATCTCTGCGCTCGGTAAAGTTATAAAGGATTATCCCTCAGGCTATACGGTAAATTACAGGCTCGGATGGTTATATTATCTTTCCGGAAATTATTCGAACGCTCAAAAACATCTTGAAACAGCTCTGTTAATTTATCCCTACTCAGTCGAAGTCCTGAACACTATAAATCTGATAAATGTAGCTAAAATGGAATGGGAGAAGGTCGAAATCCAATCTGTAAAGGTATTTAAAATAGATCATTACAACTATTACGCAAATTACTGGTACGCAGTCGCTCTTATGAAGCAGAAAAAATATGATCTCGCAATAAAAACAGCAGAAAAAATGGTGTCAATTTTTCCAACGAATGTCGTATTCTTGAACATACTCGCCGAAAGTAAATTCTTAAACGGCGAAAAGGACGAAGCTCTACTCATCTTCGGCAGTGTCATAATTCTGGATAAAGACAACGAGCCGGCTAAATATTATCTGGGAAGGTAAAAACACTGTCCCTTAAATACATAAAAATTTGATTGATTTAAACGCAATAAAATCATAAATTAATTCTCTTTGGACGAACTTTACAGATAATTAAAATAAATCAGGGAGAAATGTATATGTCAAACATCGGTTCCTACGAAGAAAGAGTGAAGGATTTCAGCTGGAAAACGGCTGAAGAAGAGCTCGGCTACAAAGAAGGCGAAGTTATCAACATAGGATGGCACTGCACCGACAGGATCTGCAAAATGGGAAAAGCGCAGAAAACAGCCCTTATCTGGGAGGGTCACGGCGGTGAAGAAAAAAGATACACATTCGACGACATCAGAAAAGCGACCAACACGATAGGGCATTACCTGAAGAGCATCGGGATAAAGAGCGAGGACAGGGTCTGTTTGTTCATGGACAAAGTTCCCGAACTGTATCTCGGATTTCTCGGGGTCTTAAAGATAGGCGCAATAGCTCAGCCGCTTTTTTCCGCATTCGGGGACGAGAGCCTTTTTGTAAGGCTTGAGAACGCTCAGACGAAAGCTATAATCACTCAGAGAAAGCATGTCGGCAAAGTAAGGAAGCTTCTTGAAAGAACACCGTTCTTAGAGCATATAATAATAATCGACCATGACGGTTTAAAGCCCCTTAAAGAGAGAGAAAAAGCTTTTGATCTTGAAAAAGCTGAATGGATAGACGAATTCGAGATCTTTCCGACTAAAGCTGAGTCGCCCTCGGTGCTTCACTATACATCAGGAACGACCGGGCTGCCGAAAGGCGTAAAGCATGTTCATTATTCGATAATCTCACAGTATCTTACAGCTAAATGGGTCCTTGACCTGCAGGATGACGATATTTACTGGTGCACCGCGGATCCGGGCTGGGTCACTGGAACATCATACGGAATAATCGGTGCGTGGTCGAACGGGGTGACGCAGTGCGTTCTCGATGCCGGCTTCTCTGCTGACAGCTGGTACAAATTCATACAGAAGAACAAAGTGACCATGTGGTACTCTGCCCCTACGGCGATAAGGTCACTGATGAAAGCCGGCGAAGAGCTTGTAAAACAGTACGACCTGAGCTCGCTCAGGCATCTCGCGAGCGTAGGCGAGCCTCTCAATGCAGAGGCGGTCATCTGGTCGCAGAGAGTGTTCGGCAAACCGTTCTACGACACATACTGGCAGACCGAGACCGGATCGATGATGATCTGCAACTATCCCGGAATGAAGGTCAAACCCGGCTCGATGGGCAAAGTGTTCCCCGGCGTTACGGGCGCGGTCATTGACGAGAAGACTTTTGAGCCGATCACCGAACCGAACAAGCCCGGACTGATCGGATTTAGACCCGGGTGGCCGGCTATGATGAGGGCATACTGGAATAACGAGGAGATATATAAAAAGAAATTCGCCAACGGCTGGTACCTGCCCGGCGACAAATCAACTGTTGACGCGGACGGATACTACTGGTTCGTGGGCAGGGACGACGATGTCATCAATACTGCCGGCCACCTTGTCAGCCCGTTTGAGGTCGAATCGGCGCTTCTCGAGCATCCCGCCGTAGCGGAATCAGCGGTGGTCTCCAAGCCTGATGAAGTCAATATGGAAGTAGTTAAGGCTTTCGTTACTTTAAAACCGGGATTCGAACCGGATGAAGACCTTGAGCTTGAGATAATGAACTTCATCAGGAAAAAACTGTCTCCTCTCGCCATGCCTCAGGAGATCGAATACTTAGAAAAGCTGCCTAAAACGAGAAGCGGCAAGATCATGAGAAGGATGCTCAGGGCTCAGGAATGGGGTCAGGACATAGGCGATACTTCAACGCTCGATGACGAATAAAAAACATAAAAAATAAAAAAAACAGGAGGAGAAGCAAAATGGACGAAATGAAAGATGTAGTTCTGAAGTATGTAATAAACGAATATCTCGAAGACGAAGATGAAGTGCTGACCTACGACACCCCTTTAATTTCAGGCGGCATCGTGGACTCTTTTTCGATGGTATCATTAAAAAGGTTCCTCGAGAACAAATACAAGATCTCAATACCTGACGACAAAGCTACTCCGGAAGCTTTCGACAGCGTGACCAAGATCGTAAAACTCGTAAATGAATTTTTGAAGTAGGAGACCCGATATGGCTTACAGTGATAAAGTTAGGAACATATACAACGGCTCTCTTGATGAGATCAGGGAAAAGGGAATATTCAAGCAGGAAAGGTACATTCACTCTTCTCAGGCAGCCGACATAGAGGTTGAATTCCCCACGGGATCCGCTCTAAAAAAAGTTATCAACATGTGCGCGAACAACTATCTCGGTCTTTCAAGCCACCCCGATGTGATCAAAGCTGCCCACGAAGGTCTTGACACAAGAGGCTACGGCATGTCATCGGTCCGTTTCATCTGCGGAACGCAGGACATCCACAAGGAGCTTGAAAGAAAGGTCACCGAATTCTTAGGAACGGAGGACACGATCCTGTTCCCTTCCTGCATGGATGCGAATGCCGGTGTTTTCGAGGCTATACTGACCAAGGATGATGTTATGATCTCCGACAGGCTGGTCCACGCATCAATAATCGACGGGATCAGACTTGCGCCGGCCATGCACGACACTTTCAAGCATTCCGATATGGCGCATCTTGAAGAAAAACTTCAGCTTCATGCCGACAAGAGGCTCAAGGTAGTCATCACTGACGGAGTGTTCTCAATGGACGGAGATACGGCAAAGCTGGACGAGATGGCAGCACTGTGTGAGAAATACGACGCGATGCTTTTTGTTGACGAATCCCATTCTTCAGGCTTTATCGGCAAAACAGGCAGAGGAACTCACGAAAAATACGGAGTGATGGGCAAGATAGACATTATTACCACCACTTTCGGAAAAGCACTCGGCGGAGCGTCGGGCGGATGTGTATCGGGCAGAAAAGAACTTGTCGAAATGTGCCGCCAGAAAGCAAGGCCGTACCTTTTCTCCAACACTATAGCTCCAGTGGTGGTTTCAGGCGTGAACACGGTTCTCGACATTCTTTCCAAAAGCACCGAGAGAAGGGACAAGCTTGAAAAGAACACGGAATTCTGGAGAAAAGGTCTCACTGAAGCCGGTTTTGTTCTTAAGGACGGAGATACTCCGATCGTTCCGGTAATGCTTTTCAACGCAAAACTTTCCCAGGACTTCTCAAAAGCACTGTATGAAGAAGGTATATATGCCATCGGCTTCTTCTTCCCGGTAGTTCCGCAGGGACAGGCAAGGATAAGAACGCAGATATCGGCCGGACATGAGATGCATCATTTGGAAAAAGCGCTTGAAGCTTTTATAAAAGTCGGTAAAAAGTTCGACATACTCGGAAAGACAAAGCAGGAAATAATCGCAAAATACGGCCAGTAAAGCCGGGCTTGGATCCGAGAGGATCCGGATAAATAATAAACTTAAAGCTGTTATATCAGCAGAGGTATCAGTTGGCATTCGACAGGGAAATGAAGAAGTTCTACACTGATCAGCTTGAGCAGATCAGAGAAGGCAGTCTTTACAAACAGGAAAGAAAGATAATGTCTCCGCAGTATGCGGATATCGATGTCGAATATCCCAATGGAGTAAGATCCGAAGGTATAGTAAACATCTGCTCGAATAATTATCTCGGCATGTCGAACCATCCTGATGTAATAACCGCGGCCAGGGATATTCTGACAACGAGAGGCTACGGGATGTCGTCGGTAAGGTTCATCTGCGGTACCCAGGATATTCATGTCGAGCTCGAAAACAAGGTGTCGCTTTTTCTGGGCATGGACGACACAATACTTTACTCGTCCGCTTTTGATGCGAATCTCGGTGTTTTCGAAGCTCTTCTTGACGAGGACTGCGCGATCTTCACCGATGCGCTGAATCACGCCTCAATAATTGACGGTACAAGGCTTTGTAAGGCAAAAAAGATCAGATACGCGAATAACGACATGGACGATCTTCAGCTCAAACTTGAGGAAGAGAGGGATTATAAGGTAAAACTTATCGTAACCGACGGCGTGTTCTCGATGGACGGAACGGTGGCGAAAGTTGATAAGATCTGCGAGCTGGCAAAAATGTATAAAGCTCTCGTCATGGTCGATGATTCTCACGCCACAGGTTTTATGGGTAAGACCGGAAGAGGTACTCATGAGCTTATGAATGTCATGGGCGAGGTGGACCTCATAAGCACTACTTTCGGTAAGGCTCTCGGCGGGGCGTCAGGAGGCTGCATTTCCGGAAGGCAGGAAATAATCGACATCCTCAGGCAGAGATCAAGGCCGTATCTCTTTTCAAATTCCATTTCTCCGGTGGTCGTGGGAGGAGTGCTTAAGGTGATGGAAATGATAATGCATTCGTCAGAAAGGAAGGATAAACTGGACAAGAATACGGAATTCTGGAAAAGCGGTCTTCAGGAAGCAGGATTTATTTTAACCCCAACACAAAGCCCGATCGTTCCGGTCATGCTCTTCAACGCAAAACTTTCACAGGATTTCTCAAGGACACTGTATGAGGAAGGCGTATATGCGACAGGATTCTTTTATCCGGTAGTGCCGAAAGGCAAAGCGAGGATAAGGACACAGATATCCGCAGCTCATGAGAAGCATCATCTCGAAAAGGCTCTCGAAGCGTTCGTTAAAGTCGGGAAAAAGTACGGGATACTCGGGAAATCACGGGAAGAGATAATCGATATGTACCCGATCTCGGATAAATTATAGAAGGCCAGTATGGAGCCCGGAAGCAAAATAAACGACAGGTATGAGATAATCCGTCTTCTCGGAGAGGGCGGTATGGGGAATGTTTACCTTGTCAAGGATTTTGTGGAGAACAGGGTCGTCGCGCTGAAGCTCATCAAGGATAAATTCTTTTCTAACAAGGCGATCGACAGGTTCAAGAACGAGTTCAAGCTCGTAAGCGCGCTCAAACACCCGAACATAATAAAAGTATATGATCTTGATGTATATAAAGATACGGATACCTATTTTTTCACGATGGAGTTCGTTGAGGGGGAAAACCTTACAACTGCTTTTCCGGAACTTTCTTACAAGGAAAAACTGGAGATACTTCTTCAGATCGCAAGAGGTCTTAATTATATCCATAACAGGCACATAATCCATTTTGACATCAAGACCGACAACATTTTTCTGATAAAGGAAAAGGAAGGAATTAAAGCAAAGGTCATGGATTTCGGACTCGCTAATCTCGTGGAGGATTTTTCCGGAAAAGTCAGGGGAACGCTGATATATATAGCACCTGAAGTCCTTCTTAAAAAGGATATTGATTACAGAGTGGACCTGTATTCGCTGGGCATGGTCATATATTATATTTTCTCAAACAAGCTCCCCTTCGATGAATGCAAATCTGTCAAGGAGATAGTACAAAAAAAACTTGAAGAGGCATTCCGTGAGGAAGAAGCGTTCAATTCGATCCGGGAAAATTTTGTAAAGAATCTCATTAAAGACCTCTGCGCTGCAAGAAAAGAGGACAGGATACATTCCGCCCAGCAGCTCATTCTGTATCTCGAGACGGCTCTTGAAATGAACATAAGAGAGGAAGAGGAGAGGATCGAGACCATCTTCAACAACGAGTATTACGACAAGAATAACCTTCTTACCGAACTTCAGGACGAATACCTGAACTTCTGTCTGAGAACCGAAAAGAGAACGGGAATGCTTATATCGGTCATTTCGGAGAACGGCAACGGAAAAACGCAGCTGATGGACTCTTTCAATATCAAATCACAGCTCAACAGAATTCCGTCCCTTTACTTTACGGTCGAGAAAGAGGAAGGTACCGTTAATATATTTTTCAGAAAACTGATCTTCGGTCTTATCGGGTTTCTGGACAAGAATGAAACAAGCAGCGGGATATTCGATAAAGCTAACGCTCTGATAAATACGGACGGGTCATTCGTGCAGGACAGAGAGCTGATTTTCAAAATAAGGACAGTTATAAAGGAAATATTCGACAACCTTAACACAAAACAGTCCATTCTGCTGCTGATCGACGACATAACGAACCTGGAGGATACAGGTAAAGACCTGATGACCTTTATCTTTAACCTTTCGGTTACATCACCTCTATTTGTGATCCTTTCGATAGACATCGATCTCGTTGACAGGCAGGAATGCAGGCTCAAGTCATACGAGGATATTTACTATCTGATACCTCCCAAAAGGTTTTATATCGAAAATCTTAAAATAATCGAGATTAAAAAGTATATCTCCTTTCTGCTCAGAACAGCCCCTGAGAACATTGACGATAAGATCATCCCTTATGTGATGAAAGAAAGCAACGGCAATATGTTCCTGGTCAAAAGCTATCTTGAATTTCTTATATCTCACAAATACTTCAATCTCAAAGAGGGCAGGTATGAATTTGAATTTCCGGAGAATATAAGCTACCACTCCAAGATCATCGATATCTATCAGGCAAGGTTCGCAAATCTGTCCCAGAACGAGAAGTTCATATTCCTTTTCATAGCCGGTAAATTCGACGAAGGTGCAAATTATGACAAGATCAGGCATATATTCGATATTGATGACCTGAGAAGTATAATGTCCAAGCTGCAGCGCATGAGCCTTATCGATTTCAGGATCAAGAGAGGGGATAAATATTTTTTCATCAAGAACGAAAATTTTACAAAAGTGATCAGAAATGTTTCGAAAGAGGACAGGCAGAGTTTTTATGACAGGCTGACTGAGTATTACGGGGCAAAGAAGAAAAGAAGCCTTATAACATATACTTATTGCCTGATAAAATCGTCGGCGGAAGGCAGAATAAAGAAAAAACAGCTTAAGGAAACAATTGAATACTGCAGGGAACATAGCCTGAACATTGACAGAAAGAATTTTCTGATATTCTATTACAAGAGTTTCAATATTACAACGAAAACAAGAGTTTCGATACTGAAAGATCTCTATCTTCTCCTGATATCCATGGGCAGTTTTGACGAAGCGTTTACATATTATAAAGAGCTTCTTAAAAATATCAAAATACCAAAAAGATCCGCGGAATACGCACAAATAATATCCGACAGCATCTGTTTTTCCAGAACCCAGATATCTCTCCACAAAAAATCGGAATTTCTTAAGAAAGCTTCTTCCGTGTTAAAGAGAACGGGCGATTTCGACCAGTATCTGAAAGTTTTTTTCAAGAGGCTGACATTCCTCACAAGAACCGGAAGAATAAAGATATGCAGAGATCTGATTGAACATGAACTGAAAAAGAATTCTGCCGTTCTTGACGATACGACTCTTAAAGCCGTTTCTGCCGTGGGCGTGTATTTCTCTAACGCCTCGCTTATTCAGAAGTCAGAAATATATCTGAAACTGATACATATTTACAAATATCTTGAGGCGGATTTCGTATATCCGGCAGAGACTCTGGACATTAATCTTGCACTGATACTCGACCTGATCGTGACAAGAAAAAGCAGGACAGCAGCCGAACTTTGCGAAACCCTCCTGAAAAATCATTCGCACGATATTAACAAGGTCGAAGAACTTACCCTTAAGTATCTCTATGCGAACCTTATGCTCAGGAGCGGGAAGCTGAAGAGAGCATATGAGCTTCTCTCCGCGATAGAACAGATATCGATAAAGAAGACAATAGGGAACAACCTGATCACGGTGATCTCCGATAAGGTAGAGGCGATGAGCAATATGAGGATGAGTGCCGCCAAAGTGGATATAGAATTCGAGAAAGCCATAACACTCGGTAAAAGGTTCAGGGATTACCTGGGGCTTTTCAGGATATACAGCAAATATGTAAATTTTCTGATCGGTACCGGACGGTGGCGCGATGTGGAGATCAACATACGCTTCGCTATGAACCTTGTTTCCAAAGTGGCGAATAAGGACGAGATAAAAAGATTCATCGTGTCACTCGCGTATTACCATTACATAATAAAAGACCCCGAAGGTTATGACGCCTATCAGAAGAATATTCTGAGGATATATCCCGAACTTGAAAACTCTCCGGCAATGAAAGTTCTGTTAAGTCAGATCGAACTGCTTTTCTCCATGTACTCAAAAGAAGTTACTGAAAAGATAATACAGGAGCTCCCGAAGGTTTCAGCAAGGTATATAAAAATGCTTCTTCTCATGAAATATTTCAATAATTCGGCCAACAATTATGAAGGTGACCGGAATAACTCACGGCTGACAGGCTTGATCGGAGAGCTGAAATCATCATTTTCAGATACTCCTCATATATACGACTATTTCGATGTGATCGAAAGCCTGATAAGCGAAAACTACGCTTATTCTCTAAAAACGACCGTGAAACTGGGAAAAGAGAATTACGCAAAGGGATATATTTTCGACAGCTATTTTCCTATACTATCCTCATTTTTTTATTTCAGGAACAGATCTCAGAAAAGAAATGCGGAATTCTTTGAAGAAAAGCTTAATCTTCTTTCAGAAAAGCTTATAGGTAATATGCCCTCTGAAAAAAGAGAGAATTTTCAGAATAAGTACTGGGCTATATAATCATCTCCGGAGGGAAACAGATGGACAAGTTCAGAAAGAAACTGATAAAGTACAATGCGGACAGCATAATCTACGAATCAGACCAGTATCATTATTTCAACAGCCACAAAACATTTATATGTGACGAGTCGGTGGGTTGGAGGCCGAGAGTGGATGTTTACGAGATAAAAGAAGAGCTCTATATCGTCGCCGATCTTTCCTATATTGATCCAGAAAAAGTGGAACTTGAAGTAGATGATGATCATCTTATAATCAAGGGCATCAGGGATCAGATCGGGTGTGACAGAAAAAGGCATTACCATAAGATGGAGATCGATTTCGGACCCTTCGAAAGAGTTGTCAACCTTCCTTTTGCGATAGACCTTTCTTCCGTAAGACAGTGTTATAAAAAGGGTTTCTACATAATCACGGCAAAAAAGCTTTAATACATATATCCGGAGGACAAAATGCCAGCGCAGAACAATAATCAGAACAGAAAAACATTCAGCATTCCTGACAGATTGCCCATTCTTCCATTAATGAACATGGTCGTTTTTCCTAATGTCATTATGCCCCTGATAGTTAATGACGAATCTCTGATCAAACTTATAAATGATTCAGTAAGTACTACGAAGATCGTCGGTATATTCGCCAACAAGCCTGACGATTCCGGAACATCAAAGAAATCTGAAATTTATAATGTAGGCACAGCGGTACTTATACTGAGAATGTTCCGGGGCGACAGGGACAATTCCGCCAGACTGCTTGTACAGGGACTGGGAAGGATAGAACTTAAGAGGATAGAGAAAGAACTTCCCTATATCGTAGGCAGAGTGGAGCCGTTAAAGGAAAAAAAGACCCAGAGCCTGAAACTTACCGCACTTCTGAGGTCGGTGACAGAGACTTTCACAGAGATCATTAATCTTTCCCACAACATTCCCGATGAGCTTCGGATAGCTCTGAATACGATAAAAACACCGTCAAAAGTAGCGGATTTTATTGCATCGAACCTGAACCTGACAATTGACAAAAGGCAGAAGATACTCGAGGAAACGGATATTGAAGAAAGGCTGATACTGCTTTCGTCGTACCTAAACAAAGAGCTTAAACTGCTTAAGCTGACCACAAAGATCCAGGAAGATGTTGACGAAGAGCTTGAAAAAGACCAGAAAGATTATTACCTGAGGGAGCAGCTTAGAGCTATAAAGAAGGAGCTTGGTGAGACCGAGGATGAATCTCAGGAGCTGGAGGACCTTCAGAAAAAACTGTCAAAGAAAAAACTTCCCGAGCAGGCCCAGATATCGGCAAAAAGAGAGCTGAAGAGACTGAACAGAATGTCATCCGCATCAAGCGAATACACAGTCGCGAGAACATATCTGGACTGGCTTCTGGATCTTCCCTGGAACGAGGAGGAGAGTGGGGACATAGACATCGAAAAAGCCAGGAAAATACTCGATGAGGACCACTACGGAATGAAGGAGATCAAGGAAAGGATACTTGAATATATGGCGGTAAGAATGCTCACCGAAGATTCGAAAGGAAGCATTCTGTGCCTGGTGGGACCTCCCGGAACAGGTAAAACATCGATAGGAAAGTCTATCGCGAGGGCCATGGGGAGAAAGTTCGCCCGCGCATCACTCGGAGGAGTAAGGGACGAAGCGGAGATCAGGGGCCACAGGAGGACATATATAGGCTCGATGCCGGGGATAATAATAAAGCAGCTGAGGCAGGCAGGCGTGCGTAATCCGGTCATGATGCTCGACGAAATTGACAAACTCACGATCAGCAATCAGGGAGACCCCGCCGCAGCGCTTCTCGAAGCACTCGATCCTGAGCAGAACTCCGCATTCGTGGACCATTATCTTGATGTCCCGTTCGATCTTTCAAAAATAATGTTCATCATGACGGCGAATTATCCAGAATATATTCCCGAACCCCTCTACGACAGAATGGAGATAATCGAATTTCCCAGCTACATTATACAGGAAAAAGTAGCGATCGCGGAAAACTACATAATAAAAAGACAGATGAAGCAGAACGGGCTTAACGCAAATGATATCAGGTTCACAAAAAAGGCTGTTGAACATATAGTTCAGAACTTTACAAGAGAGGCCGGCGTTCGTAAACTGGAACAAAGGATCGAAAAGATATGTAGAAAAGTTGCGGTGATGAAAGCAAAAGGCGAGAAGACAGGTGTAAAAATTGATGAAAAGAAGGTCAGGGAATACCTCGGCAACAAGTTCATCACGCCGGAAATGGCGAACAGGAAGGACGAAGTGGGAGTTTGTACAGGACTTGCATGGTCTCCGGCCGGGGGTGCGATATTGTTCATTGAGGCCAATCTGATGAAAGGTTCTGGAAGGGTCAAGATAACAGGTCAGCTGGGAGATGTGATGAAAGAATCGGCTGAAATAGCGATAAGCTATATGAGAGCAAATGCAAATGCTCTGGGAGTTGATCTGAAAAAATATGAAAAATCGGATCTTCATATTCATGTTCCTGACGGAGCGACCCCCAAGGACGGACCTTCCGCCGGACTCGCGATCACAACCGCGATAATATCCCTTTACACGAAAAACCCCGTAAGAAAAGATGTGGCAATGACCGGAGAAATATCCCTTAGGGGTAAAGCGATGGAGATCGGGGGATTAAGAGAAAAGATCATTGCGGCTCAGAAAGCGGGGATAAAGACCGTAATAATACCGCATGATAATCAGAAAGATCTCGAAGAAATCCCTAAAGAAGTGCTTGACCACCTCAACATCATTCCGGTAGATCATATTGACGATGTGCTCAAAATAGCTTTAAAAAAGAAAATAGGAGCTCAAAAAAAAGTATAATTTTCACTTGCGAAATCAATATTTTTTGAGTTTTTTACATACTCTTTTAAAACTGAATGAAAATGTAACGGAGAAAAAGATGCGTTTAATACTTATAAACCTGATGATATTTGCCTTAACCGCCTCACTTCTCGCAGAGACCTGCGGAGATAAGAAAAAGCTTTTTGAAGACAAACTCGATGCATGGAAAGAAATCGAGACCAAAATGAAGAGCACGGATATCACAAAGGCTCAGTACGACGAACTTCTTCCTAAGTATAACCTTCTCTGGGAAGAGTCTGAGAATCTCAGAAAAGATTACCTCAAATGCAAAGACGAGTCGGAAAATCTCCACAAAGCGGCTTACAATCAGGGGATACAGCTTAAAAAAGACAAAAATCTAAAAGAAGCCCTCGAGAAATTCAAAGAAGCGATAGCTATTAAGGACGACTTTGATGAAGCTTATTACCAGGCTGCGGATGTATGCGCGGACTTGGGTAATTTCACCGAAATGGAAAAGTATCTTGAAGGAATGAAGAACACCGAGGACAAGGGAAAGATATATTATAAGGTCGGTAATGATATAATTCACTCCAATCCCGACAGAGCCATCGAATATTATTTAAAGATGTCGAAATACTATAAACCTGAAAATGCATTCTATCTTATCGGCGGCGTATATGTTACAAAAAAGAACGATCCGGGAAAAGCTGTAGAATATTATCGGAAAGCTCTAAAACTGGATCCGAAAGACCATAAGATATACAATGCTTTGGGCGGGAGCCTTGTTGAGCAGAGCAACCTCGTAAAAGGAAAAGAGGAGAAGGACAGGCTGACCGATGAGGCCATTTCGGTTTTCCTCAAAGGAATACAGCTCGGACCAAAAGGCTACAGAAAATTCTACGAACTCTGCGTCAGACTTTCCCAGTTGTATAATGTACAGGGAAGGGCGATAAGCGCACTCGAATATGCCGATAAAGCGATCACATACAGCAAGGACGCAAAATACAGCCTCGGTCATCTTGAACGGGCTATAGCACTGGTAAAAATGAAAAAGTATGACGAGGCTAAAAGGTCGCTTATGATAGCTCAGGAGGATTTTCTCACCAAGCAGTCAGTTGATTTTTGGCTCGGAGAGATCGAAAGGTTAAATAATTAATCCTTACCTAAGTGATGAGGTTAAATCTATGATAAGATATTTATTTGTTCTGATGACGGTACTGCTGCTTTTCGGATGCGCACAAAAAAAGTTTACGATAGACGAAAACAGAGAAGGCGGCAAATATGAAGCTGCAAAAGTTTCGGAAGATATTATTACGGATGAGGAAGGGAAAGAATTTTATAAGACTAAGCTCGAACCTCACTGGTCAAAATTCAGGTGGATCAAGAACCGTAAGGTGCCGGTATATGCCGATGAATCTAAATTTGCCGAACCTGTAACTTATGTTTACTCAAGAGAGTTCGTTGAGATCGTTGACGGAAAGCTCGGTCTTGAACTTACAAGAATAAGAGTATTTAATAAAGAGCGCGGCTACATTGAAGGTTTCACCAAGAACAAATTCTTCTTTGACACGGATTATTACTCGGAACCGTATGAGCTCACAGAAATGGAGATAGTAAGAAGGAAGAACGAAGTCGAAAAACAAAAGAAACGCGAAGAAGAAAGGCAGCGTAAGAATATTGAAATGCAGAAAGAAAAGGAGTATAATCTCGCGATCGCTTCTGCGAGGAATGACAGCAGGTCAGTGATGAAAATGACTTATCAGCAGCTCTCATCATATCTGACGCCCAAATATACCGAAGATCTCGTTTATACTCAGAACGCTACAAAAACCCTTAAATTCACGGAAAAACAGACATCGCTGTATTTCAGCATGAAGGAAGGTCAGGTGATAGGTATTCATGTTATTAATAATTCCGACGGTTTTTCAAATGAGGACGCAAATGTTCTTATATTTGAACTGATAGGAGAGATATTCTACAGCGTCGAAGATATTGAGAACATAAATAAATACATTATTAGAAAAAAGGGTGTTTTCGAAAAGACCGAATATCCCATGAGCATAAAATACGATAACAGCAAACAAAACCCTATAATTGAATTCTCGATAGGCGATTTTACAGGTATCGAATAAAATGTAATGTTATGAGATACCGTAACATAAAAAAGACGCGTTTACGCGTCTTTTTGTTCGGAATACGCAAGATGAGTTAACTAAAAGGCATAATGGCTAAAGAAGCGAAAAATACAAATCTGGCGCAGAACAAGAAGGCTTTCCACGATTACGAGATACTGGAGAAATATGAAGCCGGAATAGTTCTCGTCGGCAGTGAAGTCAAATCGATAAAAGCAGGAAAAGTATCGCTGAAGGAATGTTACGCAAGGTTTTTCGATAACGAGCTTTTTATTGTGGGAATGCATGTCTCGGAGTTCAGAGAGGCAAACATTTTCAATCACGAAACAACAAGGAACAGAAAGCTGTTAATGAAGAAAAAGGAACTGAAAAAACTTCAGATCAAACTTCAGAATACAGGGCTGACTGTCATACCTTTAAGAATATACAGAAAGATGCATCTGATCAAGGTAGAGATCGGGCTCTGCAAAGGCAAAAGGGAATACGAGAAGAGAGATGCGATAAAGGAAAGGGAAGTAAAACGGGAAATGGACAGGATCACAAAATTTTTCAATAAATAAAAAAAGGCTGCGCGAGGCAGCCTTTTTCATTTGTTTATTTACCCTTTTTGACTTCCTTGATCCTTGCAGATTTACCCCTTCTTTCTCTGAAGTAGTATATCCTGGCCTGTCTGACTTTGCCTTCCTTGACTTTAACGATCTTGTCAATGAATGGTGAGTTCAGAGGAAGAATTTTTTCAACGCCGATACCGTTCGATATTTTTCTTATCGTAAAAGTTTTTCCGACGCCTGTTCCCTTTACCTGAATGACAACACCGGAGAAAACCTGTACCCTCTCCTTGTTGCCCTCGACTATCCTGATATGCACATCAAGAGTGTCGCCGGCTTTGAATTCCGGTCTGTCAGTCTTGACCTGCTCAGTATTAAGTGAATGTAAAAAATCCATCTTTTACCCCGTTATTTTAATTTTTCATTATACTTTTCAAACAGATCCGGCCTTTTAAGCCCGGTTCTTTCCAGAGAGTCGTTCATCCGCCATTTGCCGATAGACTTGTGATTGCCCGACATGAGCACTTCGGGAACCTCATGACCCTCAAAGACGGGCGGTCTCGTGTAATAGCCGCAGTCCAGAAGTCCGTTCTCAAAAGAGTCCGAATCGGCGGAACCGATGTCCGATATCACTCCTGGGATCAGCCTGCAGACCGAGTCGGCTATCATCGCTGCGGGAAGTTCTCCGCCGGTCAGAATGTAGTCGCCCGTCGAGATGAACCTGTCAATGTAATGCTCGATCCTCGCGTCTATCCCCTTGTAATGCCCGCAGATGATGATCATGTGTTCCAGCTCCAGAAGTTCTCTCGCGATCATCTGCGAATATACTTCTCCGGCGGGCGTGGGCATGATAACGGTCGACTTTGGAGTCTTAAGGTCTCTTATCGCCTTCACAAAAGGCTCGACCTTCATTATCATTCCGGGACCTCCGCCGTAGGGGGAGTCATCGACCGTTCTGTGCCTGTCGGCAGTCCAGTCCCTCAAATCGTGTACTTTAAGCTCAATAAGACCTTTTTCCTGTCCGATCCTCAGTATGGATTCTCCTACAAACCCGGTTAACAGCTCCGGTAAAGCGGTTACAATGTCAATCTTCATCGGGAAGCATTCCGTCTGTAAGTTGCACCGTGATCCGTTTGTTTTCTATGTCAATATTCTTTATAAACTGCTTTATCGCAGGTATAAGAACATCCTGTCCCTTACGGTCAACAACATAAATGTCATTTGAGGACATGTCTATCACATCTTTCATCTTCCCTATTAGGTCGCCGTTCTTCAAATAAACAAGGCATTCCAGAAGGTCTTCTATGAAATAGCAGTCTTTCGGCGGTTTTACCCTGTCTTTTTTGCTCACGGTTATCCTGTACCCGGTAAGTTCTTTAGCCTTTTCTTCCGTGTCGATCCCCTTAAGCTTAACAATGATCCTGCTGTCATGGTAGGTCACTTTTTCAACTTCAAGCTCAAAAGGCGTTCTTTTCTCTCTGGTCAGGAAGAATTTCTTCATGGATCCGAACCTTTCAGGGAAAGATGTGAGTGAAACTATTGTCAATGAACCGTTCAATCCCGCTGTTCTGCCTAATTTTCCTACCAATATATAGTCGTCGGGACTGATCATTTTTTTTATTCAGCCTTGTTCTCTTCAGCAGCGGGAGCTTCAGCTACAGCAGCTTCAGCGGCTTTTTTAGCTTCTTCTTCTGCCTTCTTTGCATCCTCGGCTGCTTTTTTAGTAGCTTCGGCTGCAGTTGCAGCGGCTTTCTTATCGGCTTCTATCTTCGCTTTGGCTTTTTTGGAAAGTATTTTTTTCTCAACAGGTTTTTTGTTCTTCTTCTTTTCCTGAATGAGCAGCCAGTTTCTGTGAGCTTCCTCGATCTGCTCATCAGTGTATTTCCTGATAGGTTCTCCGTTTTCGTCAAGAACGGCGATGTACTTTATGACCGGCTTGCCGTCAGCGCCCTTTTTCTCGACTTTCTGCTTTTTGATCCTTCTCATCATGTCGTATCTCAGCATAATCCCTACTTCGCTGAAAAGATTTCTGACGGTCGGTGAAGGCTGTGCTCCTTCAAGAAGCCATTTTAACGCTTTTTCTGTTTCGATCTTCAGTCTCTCGGCTTTTCCTGAAGCCACGGGATTGTAGAGACCGATCTTTTCGATGTAATCACCGTCTCTTCTTTTTTTAGAATCGATCGCGATGATCCTGTAGAAGGGGGCTTTTTTCTTCCCCAGTCTGGTCATTCTCAGTTTAACCATTTTTCCTCCGGTTATTTGTTTTATGTAATTTAATGAACGGCCGGGAACCAGTCCGGTACGCCCATTACACAATTAATACGGCCTTGCCGGAGCTTTCGCCCCGAACATTCCTCTGGCCAGTTTATTGAATCCTATCTTTCTTATCTGTCTCATCATCATGTTCATCTGCTCGAACTGTTTAATGAGCTGATTTATTTCCTGAACGCTCCTGCCCGAACCTTTGGCGATCCTGAGTTTCCTTGATCCGTTGAGAAGCTGGGGTTTATTTCTTTCCTTTCTCGTCATCGAATGGATTATAGCCTCGATCTTGACAAAAGCTTTTTCGTCTATATCCATTGCGTCAAGTTTATTTCCTATGCCGGGCATCATTTTGAGCATCGATTTTATTGAACCCATTTTCTTGATCTGCCTGATCTGAGCCAAAAAATCCTCGTAAGTGAAATCCTCTTTCTCGATCTTTCTCGCAAGTCTTTCAGCTTCCGACTGGTCCATGCTGTCCTGAGCTTTTTCGACGAGCGACAGGATATCGCCCATGCCGAGTATTCTCTGCGCGAGCCTGTCCGGATGAAAGACCTCGATCTCGTCCAATTTCTCGCCGGTACCCACGAACTTGATAGGCTTGCCGGTCACCTCGCGGATAGAAAGCGCCGCTCCTCCTCTCGAATCCCCGTCCATCTTGGTCAGGATCACTCCGTCAAAGTTGAGCTTTTCGTTGAACTCGGCGGCTGTCGTCACGGCGTCCTGCCCGATCATACTGTCGGCCACGAAAAGGATCTCGTGCGGCTGAATCTTTTCTTTTACACGGATGAGCTCGTTCATCATCTCCTCATCAATGTGGAGCCTTCCGGCCGTGTCGAGTATTATAAGATCGTTCCTGTTCTCTTTTGCGAACTCAAGCGCGTTGACGCAAATGGTGGTCACATCTTTCGAGTCCTCGGAATAAACAGGTATGTTGAGCTGTTTACCGAGCGTCTTGAGCTGATCGATCGCGGCCGGCCTGTAAATGTCCGCGGCTACCATGAGCGGTCTGCTCTTGTTCTTCTTACGGAAGTAGCTGGCCAGCTTTGCGGTGTGGGTGGTTTTACCTGAGCCCTGGAGCCCACACATCATGATCACTGTCGGTGCGCCTTTCTGCATCGCAACTTCAGCAGTTCCGCCACCGAGCACTCTGACAAGTTCTTCGTGAATGAATTTTATAATGAGCTGACCCGGCGTAAGTTTTTCGAACACCTTTTCGCCGATAGCCCTGTCGCGCACCCTGTTGATGAAATCTTTCACCACAATGTAGTTCACATCGGCTTCAAGCAAGGCTACCCTGACCTCTCTGAGAGATACTTTAATATTCTCTTCCGAGATCCTGTGCTGTCCTTTTAAGGTTTTAAATATGGATTCGAGCTTTCCGCTCAGATCTTCGAACATACTTCCGGATCGTTTATTATTTATAATAAAGCCCTTATTTCTAAGGAACTGCGAATATAATGAAATCGCACGAAAATAGCAAGAAGGAAATTTTAGATTATATGTAAAAAATAAACAATTTTTAGGTGTTAGAAAGTTACTTGAAAGTTTTTGTTTAATAATTATCAGAATGCGGGTTTTTAAAAAAAAAAATTCACATCACGCTGTCAAAAATTGAACTAAAAATGTTGCAATAAACAAAATATAGAAAGTAATACTTGACGGAATCGAAATAATATGTTATACTTGACACAGGATGTTAATTGGGGAATTGATGAAGGTTAAACTTGATAATATAGCTGAAATAAAAACGGGATACACATTTCGTAACGGGTTAAAGAAGTATCAGAAAGGAAAACTCGGTGTTATCCAGATGAAAGATCTTAAGGATTATAAGATCGATTTTAAAAATATTGATTTCATCACTGATGATTCGATAAGAGAAAATCATTATTTAAAGAAAAACGATATACTCTTCAAAACGCGGGGAGAAATTAATTCTACCTATATTTTTGGGAAAGACATACTTGCAGTGGCATCAGCACCTCTAATAGTATTAATAGTGAAAGCAGAAGACATATTGCCGGAATATCTTAACTGGTATCTGAATCAGAAATCTGCAAAAGAATATTACAATATTATCTCGAAAGGGACATCTCAGAAACTCATAAGCATAAATAATCTTAAGGAGATGGAAATCGAAGTACCGTCAAAAGAAATTCAAAAGCATATTGTAGAGCTTGATTCTTTACTAAAAAAAGAAACTGAGACAATGGAAACAATTATAATAAAAAGAAAAAATGTAATAACGCAAAAGTTGTTAAACCTAATCAAGGGAGATTAAAGCATGGCTAATAAAATTGACCAAAGAGATATTAATAATGCAGCATGGTCAGCATGTGATACATTCAGAGGAGTAGTTGATCCCGCTCAATATAAGGATTACATTCTGGTAATGCTGTTTCTTAAGTATATTTCGGATGTCTGGATTGATCACTACGAAGAATATAAAAAAATGTACGGCGATGACATGAGGATTAGAAGAAAACTCGAAAGAGAAAGATTCCTCATCCCTATTATTGAAATAAAAGACAACGATCAGAAGAAAGTAATTGATAAATTTGAAGCTACTTATTACAGCTTATTCGAAAGAAGAAACGCGCCTAATCTCGGAGAACTGATAAACATCGTGCTTGATCACATAGAAGAAGCCAACAAAACAAAGCTTGAGGGCGTATTTAGAAACATCGATTTTAACAGTGAATCGAATCTTGGAAGAACTGCTGACAGAAACAGAAGGCTGAAGAGGCTTCTTGAGGATTTCCACAAGCCGGAACTTAACATGAGCCCATCAAAAGTTTCGGAAGATGTTATCGGTAACACTTACATTTATCTAATAGAAAAATTTGCTTCAGATTCAGGCAAGAAAGCCGGAGAATTTTTTACCCCGCTGAAAGTAACTGAACTTGTAGCTAAACTCGCGAATCCGAAAGACGGTGACAAAATCTGCGATCCGACCTGCGGTGCAGGCGGCCTGCTTATTCAGTCAGCTTATCAGGTTGGAAGCAGAAACTTTGCGCTTTTCGGCCAGGAATCAAATGGAAGCACATGGGCGCTTTGCAGGATGAATATGTTTCTCCACAGCTTCGACAGTGCGAGAATTGAATGGTGCGATACTCTGAACGGCCCTCTTCTTATCGAAAAAGACAAACTTATTAAATACAACTGCGTTGTGGCAAATCCACCATTTTCTCTTGATAAATGGGGTGCGGAAAATGCCGAAAGCGACCGTTACAACAGGTTCTGGAGAGGCGTACCGCCAAAAAGCAAAGGTGACTGGGCATTTATTACGCACATGATCGAGACTGCTCTTGAAAAAGAAGGCAGAGTAGCTGTCGTTGTTCCTCACGGAGTACTTTTTCGGGGTGCAGCTGAAGGCCGCATAAGAAGAAAAATGATAGAAGAAAATATGCTTGACGCCGTAATCGGACTGCCGGGAAATCTTTTTCCCACAACGAGCATACCTGTCGCCATACTTGTATTTGACAGAAGCAGGGAAAAAGGCGGAGTACGGGAAATGGACAATAAAGTGCTTTTCATTGATGCAAGCAATGATTATGTTTCGGAAAAGAACCATAACACTCTATCGGATGACCATATAACCAAAATTATGCAGACTTTCACAGAAAGAACAAATATAGATAAATATGCGTATCTTGCCTCATTCAACGAGATAAAAGATAATGATTTCAACTTAAATATTCCCCGTTATGTTGATACTTTTGAGGAAGAGGAAGAAATTGATGTAGATGAAGTTCAGAATGAAATTGACCAGCTTGAAAAAGAACTTGCGGAAGTCAAAACTAAAATGGCGCAAAAGTTAAAAAAGATTGAAAGATGAATCTCCAGCAGATATTTGAAGATATGGGTGAAGTAACGGCACCAGTTATGGCACCAGTTAATGAAGTAACCGAACAAGTAACCGAACAAGTAACCGTACAAGTAAAGAGTATGTTACAAGGGTTTGAACGATGAAAACCATTTCTCCCGGTCGGTGAAAATGGTAAGATGAAATAAGCAATGAGGATATAAATATATGAACAACGATACAATATTAAAACTAAAAAACTCACTGGATGAAATTGTAAAAACAACCTCAGAAACTAATGTTGAGTTTTGGTATGCCCGTGAAATTATGAACAGACTGGGTTACGATCGCTGGGAAAATTTCAGTAAAGTTATTACTAAAGCGACAGTCTCATGTAAAGCCGCAGGAGCAGAAATTGAAAACCATTTTCGTGGCGTCACGAAAATGGTCGAAATAGGATCAGTTACAAAAAGAGAAATTGACGACATAATGCTAACACGATATGCCTGCTACCTGATAGCACAGAACGGCGATCCGAGAAAAGAAGAGATAGCTTTCGCTCAGACATACTTTGCAGTACAGACAAGAAAGCAGGAAATAATCGAAGAAAGGATCCGTTTAAACGAAAGACTTTCTGCCAGACAAAAACTATCGGAATCCGAAACAGAATTATCCCGGAACATCTATGAGAGAGGCGTTGATGAAAAAGGTTTCGGCAGGATTAGATCCAAGGGTGATTCAGCACTGTTCGGAGGCCACAATACACAGATTATGAAAACCAAACTTTCGGTACCCGAAAACAGACCTCTCGCCGATTTCCTCCCGACGGTTACAATAGCTGCAAAGAATCTCGCCACTGAAATGACAAACCATAATGTAAAACATAAAGACCTTTACGGTGAACCTTCGATCACAGATGAACATGTCCGGAATAACACAAGCGTCAGAAAAATTCTCGGAGAAAGAGGAATAAAACCGGAAGAACTTACTCCAGCCGAAGACCTCAAAAAACTCGAACGAAAAGTAAAATCCTCCGATAAAAAACTCGTCAAAGACTGCGGACTACCCACAAAACCGGAGGATGGCGAATGAAAGTACCTCTTGGGTGGAAAAAGGATAAATTCAGTAATGTCTTGGAAATCATTAAGGATTGTACTCATTTCTCACCAAGCAAATTTGGAGGGAGAAACCTTTATATAACCTCAAAAAACATTAGAATGGGTTATTTAGATTTATCTAATGTTACTTACATACCAGATGATGAGCATGAAAGAATGATGTCAGCATCGCCAAAAATTATCTTACTGAATATGAGAATTATAGAAACAAGAAAAAGCAGATCGAGTACGAAGAAAGTATCAATGAGCTTGAACAGGATATAAAGCGGTTAAAGCCGAGGGGTATAAATGCCTGATCTTGAATTTAATGAAAAGTTATTGTCTCAGATACCTGCGGTTGAGCTGCTGGTTAATTTGGGTTATGTTTATATTACTCCCGCAAAGGCGGTTGAGGAACGGCAGGGTCGTTTGTCGAATGTTATTCTTGAAAATGTTTTAAGGAATAAGCTTAAGGACATTAATCGGATTTATTATAAGGGAAAAGAGTATCTTTTCAGCGAGGAGAATATTCAGTCTGCGGTTCAGAAGATCAAGAATATCAAGTATGACGGCTTGCTTAAAACGAATGAAGCTGTTTATGACCTATTGACGCTTGGAACCGCTATGGAGCAAAATATTGAGGGCGATTTAAAGAGTTTTGATCTTAATTATATTGACTGGAAGAATCCGGGGAATAATGCTTTTCATGTTTCGCCTGAATTCAGCGTAGAGAGGTCAAGGAGTAATGATACTTCAAGGCCTGATCTTGTTCTTTTTGTGAACGGAATTCCAATGTGCGTTATCGAGTGTAAATCGCCGACGGAGGAAATCAGTCAGGGTATTTCTCAGATGATAAGGAATCAGACGGCAGAATATATACAGCATCTTTTTGTTTATAATCAGCTTATTCTTACAGTTAACAAAAATGAAGCTAAGTATGCGACAGCGGGCACTTCGGAAAAGTTCTGGGGCGTATGGAAAGAGCCGCTTATGAATCAGACTGAGTCCGAATATAAAAAATTACAGGAATTGGTAAATAAAAAGATTTCTGCAGAGACTGTTAAAAGCATTTCCGAATATTTTAAAGTCAAATCAGTTATGCTTAATCAGGAAAGGCTTGTAACGGAGCAGGATAAAGCAATTTATTCGTTGTGCAGGCCGGGCAGGCTGTTGGAACTGACCTGGAAATATCTCGTTTTTGACGGCGGTATAAAGAAGATAGCACGGTATCAGCAGTATCAGGTAATAAAATCCACTCTCGAAAGAATAAAGCATCTTGATGAGGATGGAAGAAGAAGAGGCGGTATAATCTGGCACACTCAGGGTTCAGGGAAGTCTTTAACGATGGTGATGCTGGCAAGAAATCTCGCTATAGAGAACAGAATAATCAACCCTAGAATTGTTCTTGTTACGGACAGGGACGATCTTGACAGACAGCTAAAAAATACTTTCGCCGCCTGCCGTCTTGAACCGAAAAGGGCGACATCTGGAAAAAATCTCGTAGGTCTAGTAGTAAATAAAAGCGCAGGCATAATCACGACTCTGATTCACAAATTCGACAAGGCTATGGCATATAAGCAGTTTAAAGACGATTCACCAGATATTTTCGTGCTTGTTGACGAAAGCCACAGAACTCAGTTCGGCTCTTTTTCCGCAAGAATGCGTCAGATGTTCCCGAAAGCCTGCTATATCGGTTTTACAGGGACTCCGCTTTTAAAGAAAGAGAAGAACAGCTTTATTAAATTCGGAGGTTTGATTGAACCGCATTATTCGATTTCGCAGGCTGTTACGGATAAAGCTGTAGTACCTTTGCTCTATGAAGGCAGGCTGGTAGAAATAAGGCAGGATAAACAGGCTATAGACCTCTGGTTCGAAAGGCACACACAGGGTCTTAATCAGGAGCAGAAAGCCGATCTGAAAAGAAAATATGCCAAAGCCGAAATGCTCAACAAAGCCGATCGCGTAATTTATATGAGGGCATTTGACATTAGTGAACATTTCAGAGAAAACTGGAAGGATAAAACACCTTTTAAGGCTCAACTCGTAGCACCGGGAAAGGTAGCCGCTTTGAAATATAAAGAGTATCTTGATGAAATAGGCATAGTCAGCTCCGAAATAATCATATCGCCACCTGACAAAAGAGAAGGATATGAAGATGTTGATTCCGAACCTAAGGAAGAAGTCCAGAAGTTCTGGAAAAAAATGATGAAAAGGTACGGAAGCGAAGGAGAATACAATAAACAGATAGTAAATCAATTCAAGTTTGGAGATGATCCTGAAATCTTAATTGTGGTGGATAAACTGCTGACCGGTTTCGATGCAGAAAGGAACACAGTTATGTATCTGTGTAAAAATTTAAGAGAACACAATCTCTTGCAGGCCATAGCCAGAGTTAACAGGCTGTATGAAGGAAAAGATTTCGGTTATATTGTAGATTACATCAATATTCTGGGTGAGCTTGACAGTGCGCTTACAAAATACAGCGTGCTTGAAGGTTTTGACGAAGCAGATCTGGAAGGTACGATTGTTTCCATTTCAAAAGAGATCGAAAAACTGCCTCAAAGATATTCCGAACTTTGGGACTTATTCAAAACAATAAAATACCTGACAGATGAAGAAGAATATGAAAGATTTCTGTCCGATGAGGCAAAAAGATCGGAATTCTACGAACTTCTGAGAAATTTTGCGAAGACCCTTTCAGTTGCTCTTTCTTCGGATAAATTCCTTTCCGAAGCTGAAAGTAAAACAATACAAAGATACAAATCCGATTTTAAATGGTTTGAGAAATTGAGAAGATCGGTAAAAATCAGGTATTCCGATGAAGTTGACTACAGAGAATACGAGCCCAAGATAAAAAAACTGCTTGATACTCATATTCAGGCCGATGAAGTTGTTCAGTTAAATAAACCCTTCAATATTTTCGACGACGATCAATTTACAAAGGTTATGGAAGAACAGGCTGTTTATGGAGATCCTGCCAAAGCATCAAAAGCCGACACGATTGCTCACGCCCTTAAAAAAGTTACAGATAAAATTCATGACGATGTACCGGATTCTATTCGCGGAAACGAGGAAGCAGCAGCATATTTTGGAGTTATTAAACCATTTTTTAATTTCAAGGGATTAAAATCCGATGAGTTGGAAAAGGCTTCCGCTGAAACAGCGACCGAGATTCAGAGGATATTCAGAGAGCACAAAAAGATCCATTTCTGGGATGATGAGGACGAGCAAAATCAGGTTATTAATGAAATTGATGACTATCTTTTCGATGTTGTTATAAAAGAAAAAGGAATAGGTTTATCAGTCGAACAGATGGATGGAATTCTCGAAAAATCTATGAGATTGGCTAGACACAGGAGTAAATAGATTTTGAATTTCAGATACGGAAACAGGCAAATAGATTACGAAATCATCTATATTGACAGGAAATCAATGGAAATATCCGTCCATCCCGATAAAAAAGTTGTTGTAAAGGCACCTGTTAATACAAATGAAGAGACGATAAAGTCGAGAATTCAAAAAAGAGCATCCTGGATATTAAAGCAGATTAAGTATTTCGAACAGTTCAATCCAAGAACTCCGACTAAACAATATATTAACGGAGAATCTCATTTGTATCTCGGGAAGAGTTACAGACTTAAAATTCTTACGGGGAAATCAAAAAATGTTAAGCTTAAAACCGGTTTATTTCTCGTACAAACAACGGATAAAGAAAACAGAGAAACCGTATTGATCAAGGCTCCGGAAGAATGTATAGATTATGTAATAGTTCACGAGCTTTGTCATCTGATCCATAAAAACCACGGAAGTAAATTCTTTAAACTGCTTGAGTCAATCCTACCTGAATGGGAAAAACTTAAACATAAACTCGAAATGGCATTGATATAATTTTTCACGGTTATTTTATATTTTACATTCCACCCAAATTTATTTATATTGCTTGATTGTTCCTTAAGAGTCAGTTATAAGTTAATTAATACAGGGGAAACGAAAATGCAGAATCCGTTACTGAGCAAAGAATATTTCGCACCGTACGACAAGATAAAGGCGAAACACTTTGTTCCCGCCACAAAAGAAATAATCAAAGAGGCAAAGGAAAGAACAAAAAAACTGATCGCCATGAAAGGCAAAAGGACTTTCGAGAATACGATGATTCCTTCAATGGAGATCTCGGAAGATTTGAGCAGGGTAATTATGCCTATGGGTCAGATATACTACCTGATGTCGAACGACGAAGTGAATGCGGAATACCAGAAGTCAATGCAGCTTTTAACCGAGTTCAGCAACGAGATGTCGATGGATCCGAAGAACTACAAAATGTACAAGGATTACAGCGTTACAACAGACGCAAAGAAACTTAAAGGCGAAAGGAAAAGACATCTGGACAATGTAATGAAAGGATTCATCCTTTCCGGTGCCGAGCTGAACGAAAAAGACAAGGCAAAACTGAAGAAGATAAATCTTGAACTTACCCAGCTTTCATTAAAATTCTCCGACAATGTTACAAAATCGGTGTATAATCTGGTCATAAATAATAAAAAGGATCTCGGAGGTCTTCCAGAGGAAGTGATCGAGGCCGCAAAGGAGAAAGCAAAACAGCTTAAGATAGACGGTAAAGGTAAAGATGTCTGGGCTTTCAACCTGGATATGCCGTCATTTCTGGCCTTCATGAAATATTCAGATAACGATAAATTAAAAGAGGAACTGTGGAGAGCTTATTTCAGCAGAGGTACATCGAAGGGTATGGACAACAGGCCCCTGATAGAGCAAATACTTAAGCTGAGAAAGGAAAAAGCGAATCTGCTCGGTTTTAAAACATATGCAGACTTGTCTCTTGAATCTAAAATGGCCGAATCTCCTGAAGTGGTCATGAATTTCCTTGACAGCATAGCCACAAAACTCGATAAAATATCCAGAAAAGAGTTCAAAGAAATAGTCGATCTGAGAAATAAAACGAAAAAGATCAAATCGGAAGTGATGATGCCGTGGGAGTCTTCATACTGGACCAACAAGCTGAAAGAAGAAAAATATACTTTCAATGAATCCGAAGTAAGCGAATTTTTTGAGGCTAACGCCACCCTTCAGGGATTTTTTGACATTACAGGAAAGATCTACGGACTGAAATACGAAAAAGTGAAAGGCATTCCTGTCTGGCACAAGGATGTAACAGTTTATAAAATATTCGACGAAAAGAAAAAATTAAGAGCATACCTCTTCGTTGACCTTTACCCCAGGACAGGCCTGAAAAGACCGGGTGCCTGGATGAACCAGTATGTTTCAGGCAAGACACTCAAGGGGAAAGAAGTGATCCCGCAGGTGGGAGTTCACTGCAACTTCACGCCTCCCGTCGGCAAGAAGCCGTCGCTTCTCAGGTATGACGAGGTGACCACGCTCTTCCACGAATGCGGTCACGCGCTCCACGGAGCGCTGAGTCTTACCGAGCTGTCCTCGACATCCGGCGCTCATGTGAAGTGGGATGTCGTCGAGCTGCCTTCATCGTTCCATGAGAATTTTGCTACAAGTAAAGCCGGACTCGAAATAATAACGAAGCACTACAAGACAGGAAAAACAATGCCGGCAGCACTCATAAACAGGCTTGTCAAGTCCAACAGCTTCATGGAAGCTGTCGGTACGAGAAGGCAGATCACCTACGGTATGTTCGACATGAGCCTGCACCATACGGATAGCCTTAAGAAAAAGATGCCGTCCGCGCATGATGTTTATAAGAAAATGTATGTTAAATATAACGAGATGCCGTTTATCGAGGATTCCTATATGGAAGCGGCCTTCACGCACATCTTCGCGGGAGGGTATGCAGCCGGATATTACAGCTATATGTGGGCCAATATTCTCGACGCGGACGCTTTTTCAGCCTTCGAGGAAAAGAAGAACATTCTCGACAGAGAAATGGGCAGGAAATTCATGGAAAACATCCTTGAAAAGGGCGACAGCGAGGATATGAACATTCTTTTCAAAAAATTCAGAGGCCGCCCTGTAAGCGAAAAACCTCTGCTGAAAAGACTCGGTATTAAGGTAAAATAAGACATTTTGATATGAAAGACCGCTTCCGGAAAGGATTTTCTCTTATTGAACTGATAACAGTTGCCTCAATTATTGCGGTTCTTGCCTCGGCGGCGGTTGCTTCGTACAGGATATACATCAAGACCGCCGTAATTTCGGCTCTCAAGAGCGCGGTCATGGTCAATGTTCAGCTGATCCAGGCTCAATACGACATCAACGGCTACTGGGTGACAGATGATCCTGAAAATGAGAATCTGACAACGCCGGAAGAACTTGAGGCTGCAGGGCTTGTAACGAGGAACTGGTCGGGCGAATTTATAATGAGGGTTTTTAAACGGGACGGATTTCCGCATATAATAGCGAGAGAGGAGATAGGAAAGCAGAAGTACCTGATCGAAGTCGATTATCATTTCAAGACACGGGAACTCAGAGTGACGGACCTGGAGGAAGAAGATTGAAGGATTATGCTGAAATAAGAAGATCGGTGGAAAGTAAATACGACTCTCTGCTTTCGCCTTTCGCCTGCAAGAACTCCGATGCCGTAAGGTCAGGCGAAACTGCCGACGAGATCAGGCCGCCGTTCTCCATCGACCGCGACAGGATCATGTATTCCGGAGCGTACAAGCGCCTTGCCGGGAAAACCCAGGTAATATATTTTTCATCCCTTTTAGACGAGCAGATAACCAACAGGATAGTCCATATACAGTATGTGGCGCAGGTGGCCAGGACTATAGGCAAGTCGCTTTCTCTTAACCAGGACCTGATCGAAGCGGCGGCGCTCGGTCATGACCTCGGTCATACGCCCTTCGGGCACGACGGCGAGAAATATCTCGACAGGCTGTGCAGAGCTGCAGGTATAGGCGGCTTTTCTCATAATGTGCACAGTCTTTACATAGTCGAGAAGCAGTCGTATAAAGGGAAGGGCATGAACCTGACCCTTCAGACAAAAGACGCCATCGTGTCGCATAACGGGGAGATAAATGAGGACAAGCTCTACCCCGACAGATCAAAGACCGAAAAAGATCTGATGAAATATCTGAACAGGGAAACGGTTTTCGGAGACGACGACAGACCAATGACGCTCGAAGGCTGCGTGATAAGAATGTCGGACACAATAGCGTATATCGGAACCGACATCGAGGATGCCATCAGGCTCAATCTGATCTCCAGAAGCGACATCCCTTCAAATGTTTCCGTAGTGCTCGGGAAGAACAACAGTTCAATAATCGATACTCTCGTCAAAGACATAATAGTGAACAGCTGGGACAAAGACCGTCTTGAATTTTCAGAAAGAACGGCTGACGCTTTAAGAGAGCTGAAGAGCTTTAACTACCGCGCGATATATTTAAATGAGAAGCTCAAGCCGGAGAGAAAAAAGATCGAAAAAGGTTTCGAAATACTGTTCAATACATTCCTGGAAGATATTGAATCAGACAACAGGTCGTCAGATATTTTCAGGCATTTCCTCGACTCGAAGAACACAGATTATATTTCAGGAACGAAAAGTGCGGAAAAAGTAAGGGATTTTATTGCCACCATGACAGACAGGTATTTTAAATATCAGCTCGAAAAGATAACGATACCGCTGATAGATTTTTAATTTTTTAAACGGGAACAAAAATGTTTGACTATATAGGATCAGTTCTTGAAACGCAAAATATATTACTTCTCGCAGTTTTTCTCGCGGGAGGACTCTACATTCTGATCAGAGGCGGCGGGTCTTTAATAAAAGGCGCGGAGGCTCTATCCAGGTCTTACAATATTGACTCTTTTATAATCGGACTGACCGTTGTGGCTTTCGGAACTTCACTTCCTGAACTGTTCGTGAGTTTTATGGCTAATCTTTCAGACCGCGGCGATATAGGTATCGGTAATATAATCGGCAGCAATATATGCAATATCGCTCTTATTCTCGGTATCGGAGCAGTGATCAGGCCTGTTATGATGAGAGTAACTACCCTCAAAGTTGACCTTCCCATTGTTTTTGTTGTATCAGCGGTATTTTATGTCATGATGCTCGATCTTAAAGTATCCCGTATCGAGGGCGTAATGATGACGGTTATGTTCGCAGGATACATCTACTACATTTATAAAAGAGCAAAACTGAAGAACGAGGAGCTGTTAGATGAAGACGAGATACCTCACGGTCTGAGCAGAACAAAAGAAATAGTCATGATCATTCTCGGGATAATCGGACTTTACATAGGATCGGAGTTCACAATAAGGGGAGCTTCCGGAATAGCGAGAGCTGTCGGAGTATCGGAGCTTGCGATAGGGCTGACGATAGTTTCGATCGGAACATCGCTTCCGGAGCTTGTTGCGACGCTTCAGGCGCTGAAGATGAACAATCCAAATATCGGTGTGGCCAATATAATAGGGTCGAATGTGTTCAATATCCTCTTCGTTATGGGTCTGAGCGCATCCACGAAACCCTTTCCGGTAAATCCTGACAACATAAAATTCTGGGGTCCGCTGATGCTTTTTGTGACCCTGATACTCTTTCCCATGGGCTATAAAAAGAGCAAAGATCATAAAATTGAGCGGTCGTCAGGTCTGATACTTCTTGTCCTATACTCGTGCTACTTAGTACTGTCCTTTGTAATTAAGGGAGTCTGAAATAAAAATTAATTAATGTTGTGAATAAAGCACTACTTTATTATATTACACTTGTACTCGCAACACTAAAATTCTAACCGGGAGTAAAAGCAAATGGCAAAATACAAAAGAGGTCAGGTAGTAAGACTGAGATCGGGCGGTCCTGATATGACTATAAAAACGGTCGTCGGAGAAGAGAAAAAAATGCCTTTCACATTGATCGATGACGCATGGAAATCAAAAGGTCTGAGGGACGGAGATGTGATCTGCGTTTGGTTCGAGGGAAACACTTCAAAGGAAGACGGATTTGATGTTGAGCTTTTGGATCTTGTAAGATAATTAACGGGAACTGAACAGAATGCTTCGCAGAATGAAAAAATCAAAGATACACAGGGTGACTGTTACCGATGCCAACCTTAATTATCAGGGAAGCATTACAATAGACAAAGATCTTATGGATGCCGCTGATATACTTGTGGGGGAGCAGGTGCAGGTGGTCAACATCAATAACGGTTCAAGGGCAGAAACCTATACGATAGAAGGCGAAAGGGGGAGCGGTACGATCTGCATGAACGGTGCTATAGCCCGTCTGGCCCAGACCGGAGACCTCCTTATTGTTATCAGCTATGCCGATTATAGTGAAGACGAGCTCAGAAATTTTAAAAGTATAACCGTAAAAGTCGATGAAAAAAACAGGATCACCGAGCGTTATACTGAACCGGCATAGAAATATTTCAGGTATTAAAAAAGCGGCATGAGCCGCTTTTTTTATTTGTAAATGGATTGGTTCCTTTCGGGTCCGACTGAAACTATCTCCACCGGTACACCTGAAACTTTCTCGATATAGTCGATATATTTCTTAACATTTTCCGGAAGCATATCGTACTCTTTTATTTCAGAAATATCTTCTTTCCAGCCTTCAAGTTCCTCATAGACAGGCTCGCATTTTTCCAGAATATTCGAAACGGGAACGAACTCTTTAAGTATCTCGTTTTTGTACTTGTATCCCACGCACACCCTGACCTTATCCAACCCGCCGAGAACATCTATTTTGGTGAGAGCGAGAGATGAAATCCCGTTTATCCTTACGGAGTACCTTGCGATAAGCGCATCAAAATAGCCGCACCTTCTCGGTCTTCCCGTCGTGGCTCCGACCTCATGACCCTGTTCAGCCATGTATTTACCTGTCTCGTCGAACAGTTCTGACACGAACGGTCCGTTACCGACTCTTGTCGTATAGGCTTTCATAACTCCGATCACGCTTGATATTTTAGTCGGGCTTATACCGCTTCCGGTGCATACTCCGCCACTGGTAGTATTTGATGAAGTGACATAAGGATAGGTCCCGTGATCTATATCCAGTAATGTCCCCTGTGCGCCTTCAAAAAGTACCGACTTGTTATTCTTCAGATACTCATCGATCATAAGAGATACATCTTTAACATATTTTTTTATATCGGAGAATTTTTCTGTGCAGTCACGATAAATTTCATCAAAAGAGAACTTGTTCTTTTCTCCGTACATTCCTTCAAAAGTCAGATTTTTAAGATCGATATTGTTCCTTAAAACTTCCGCGAAATTATCTTCGTCGAGGATATCCACGACCCTGATCCCGCACCTTGAGATTTTGTCCTGATATGCCGGTCCTATACCTTTGAAAGTAGTCCCGATCTTATTCTTTCTTATTTTTTCAAGGGCTCTGTCGATCTCTTTGTGATACGGCATCACCACATGAGCGTAAGGACTGAGAAAAAGCCTGCCGTCAGGATCTATCCCTTCTTTCTTTAGAATGTCGAGTTCGCTTATGAACGATTCATAGTCGAAAACCACTCCGTTGCCGATCGCCGAGACGGTATTGTCGTTGAGTACGCCAGAAGGGATCATATGAAGAATGAATTTCCTGTCGTTGATCTTTACTGTATGGCCTGCATTCGCGCCTCCCTGATATCTGACAACAAGGTCGGTATCCGCGCTTAAGAGATCAATTATCTTGCCTTTTCCCTCGTCGCCCCACTGTGCTCCAACTGCAATTCTGACGCTCATTATATCCTCCAAAATAAAAACAAGTTTAGCGTTAACTAAACTTGTTCAAGAGTTAAACGGTTAAAATACTAGGCTTTAGCCAGTCTTTTCTTCCGGTTCGATCTTTCCCAGAAGGTAAGTATCGGTGAAGCAATGAATATCGAAGAATATGTACCCACCATTATACCGATAAGCAGAGTTATAGACAAGTCTCTTATTACCTCTCCTCCGAATATGAACAGGATCGCGACCACGAACAGGGTGGTGGATGAAGTAAGGATAGTCCTTGTAAGAGTTTCATTGATCGAGATATTGATTATTTTGTCAAGCTCCATCCCTTCAAGTTTCTTAACATTTTCTCTTATCCTGTCGAATACGACGATCGTATCGTTAAGAGAATAGCCTACGATAGTAAGTATAGCCGCAATGACCGAGAGTGATATTTCCACATTCATAACAAAACCGAGAAGCGAAAGTACTCCGACCGTGACAAGAACATCGTGCGCCAGAGCTATTATTGCGGCGATGCCGTATTTGAACCTGAACTTTATCGTGATATAGATCAGAATGAAGAGCAGAGCCCAAAAAATCGCCTGAAGTGTGGAGCTCTTCAATTCATCTCCGACTTTCGGTCCGATGCTCGATGCCTGCCTGATCTCGTATGATTCTTTTCCGAATTTCTCATCCAGCACCGAATCGACCTTTTCTTCAAGAACCTTGATGTTTTCTGCGACGCTTTCCATTTTCAGTACGACTTCAGTAGAAAAATCGCTTGCTTCTGACCCTGTATCACCAAATTCCTGAATGTCTATGCCGGCAAAGTCTCCGCCGGAGAAAGCAGATCTGATATTTGCAATATCGATCTTTTCATAAAATCCTACATGAACAAGATATCCGCCGTTGAACTCAATATTATAGTTCAGACCGCCCTGTACGATCACAGAAAGTATTCCAATTATTATAACGATGAGGGACAACCCCACAGCGGTTTTTATTTTTCCGACGAAATTGATTTTATTTTTTGCGCTCATTTATGCTCCTTACAGATTTCCTTTAAAATATTATATGCTTAATTTCTTAGTGTCCTTATTGACATACAGATCGGAAAGAAGTCTTGTTACGACAACAGCTGTGTACATACTCCATAGAATACCGATCATAAGCGTCAGTGCAAAACCTTTTACCGCGCCTGTTCCGAACTGATACAGAGTTATACCTGCGATGAAAGTTGTCAGGTTAGAGTCGAAGATCGTGGTAAAGGCTCTTTCATACCCCGCATTGATCGCGTTCATCATCGTATTCTTTTCTTTCATCTCTTCTTTTATTCTCTCGAAAATGATGATGTTCGCATCAACAGCCATACCCATCGTAAGTACAAGTCCCGCGATACCGGGTAAAGTCAGTGTGCCTTTGAACATTCCGAGCGTGGCAAGAGTGAAAATGAAATTCAGAAGCAGAGCGATCACTGCAAAAAATCCGCTCAGCTTATACCAGAATATCATGAATATTACAACAAGTCCAAATCCGAGTAAGGCTGAAATAACACCGCTTCTGATCGAGTCCCCGCCGAGAGACGGTCCGATGACCCTTTTCTCCATGATCTCAAGCGGAGCTTCGAGAGCACCGGCCTTAAGAACGATAGCGAGGTCTCTTGCTTCTTCTGCGGTACCGCCGCCGAGAGTTATCACCCCGCGTCCGTTAGGTATTCTCACCTGAATGTTCGGCGCCATATACAGTTTATTGTCGAGTATTATGGCGAGCCTTTTGCCTATGTTTTTTCCGGTGACTTCAGAAAAGATCCTTCCGCCGTCCCTGTCCAGTTCAAACGGCACTTCCCATCCGCCTGCAGCAGACGACTGGCTTGCGAGAGATGCGTTCGCTTCTATTATGGAAGTTCCGTCCAGTACAGCTTTTTTCTCAACGAGCATTATTTCCCAGAACTGTTCATCATTATAGACTTCAGGTTTATTTTTCCATACGAATTCATAATTGCCTAAAACATTCCTTGCATTGTCGTTCTTGAGCATCTCGGTAACTTTAAGTCTGTTCTTCTCATTTACAAGAATATTTCCCGATCTTCCGCCTGTAAGAAGTGATTTGAACGGGTAATTTTTTGCGAACTCAGCTTCTGATTCCGAAACAGCTGAGACTGAATCCTTATCAGTTTCCGAGAATAATTTTGTGGCATCCTCAGCATCGGTTTCAGGAGTCTCGGCTTTTACTTCTTCTACGGGAGCATCTTCCTTAGGCTCTTCAGGAGTTTCACTTACAGTCGTGTCCTGCGATTTGTTTTTAATAATCGCGTCGATCTCGTCGATCTTCTTCTGAAGCACATCGTTATCAGCAACGATCTTGAACTCCAGAAAAGCAGCCTGATTTACAAGATTCGTAGCTCTCTCTTCATCCTTGACACCGGGAAGCTCAACTATTATCCTGTGCTTGCCCCTCGGCTGTATCGAAGGTTCAGCAATACCGAACTGGTCTATCCTGTTGCGAAGGACTTCCAAAGTCGTAACGATACCTCTTCTTGCGGCGCTGTCAAGATTGTCAATTATCTTATCGTTTGAGTCGCCCGACCTTCCGAAATAGCTGTTCAAAGGGACATTCCTGCTGTTGAACACACTCAGAACATCCTTAAAATAGCTTTCTTTGTCGTTGCCGTTAACAGACTTTATCTCAGCGAGAAGATCGTCAAGCTGCTTGTCCTTCTTCAAAGCTTTGTTCTTGAGAAGCTGCTCATAGTCGATCTCAAGTACCAGATGCATACCGCCCTGAAGGTCGAGGCCAAGTCTGAGGCTCCTTAAATTTTCTTTTTCGAATTCGTTCAGTTTCTCTATCTCTTCTTTCGCAAGTGACAGATATTCAGGCTTATCTTTATAGTCTCTTATCAGCTTTCTTTCAATTGCAGTGAGTTTTTCGCCTCTCTCCTGTTTTGCAACAGCTTTGATAAGATCGTTCTTAATCTTGATTTTTTCAACAACTGCTTTTTCGGAAGAAAAATAAGTCCGGTATGTGGGTATCAGAGCATAGACCGCCCACGACAGTAATGCCGCAAAAATAATCCACCTGATCTTGTTGTTTCGCTCTTTCATAAAGAATCAAACCTCCCTTAAAATAAGAAATTCCTTTATTTCATTATCATATAATCCGGCGAGCGTATAAAGGGTATCTTCACCGGAACGGTAAATATAAATCTATGAGGTATAATTGTCAACCGAATTATTCTTATTTATTTCCCGAAATATTTAAGAAATTATTTCTTGACAAGGCAATTACTTTCAGTTATATTTGCAAGTTCGAAAATTAACACACAACGGAGCAGGTTAATGTACGCAGTAATTGAAATATCCGGCAAGCAGCAGATCGTCAAAAAGGACGAGATTATCAAAGTTGACAGGCTTAATGCCGAGAAAGGCGAGAGCGTTACAGTAAACAGAGTTCTTGCATTGGGAGAAGGCGAAAATATGACTTTCGGAACACCTCTTGTAAAAGGGGCATCAGTTATTTTTGAAGTATTGGAGAACAGAAAGGACAAAAAGGTCATTGTGTTCAAAAAGAAAAGAAGAAAGCGCTACGAAGTCAAAAGAGGTCACAGGCAGTATCTTTCCGTGGTAAAGGTGAAAGAGATAATAAATAGTTAATTGAAATAAAGAGGTCATCATGGCTCACAAGAAAGGTGTCGGCAGTTCAAGGAACGGTCGTGACAGTAATGCCCAGAGGCTGGGAGTGAAGCTGTTCGGCGGTCAGCTGGCTCAGGCAGGTTCCATCATAGTAAGGCAGAGAGGAACGAAATTCCATCCGGGTCTTAATGTCGGGATCGGAAAGGATCATACTCTGTTCGCTCTCGAAACAGGTAAAGTCAGATTCGTGACAAAAGCCAAAGGAAGAAAGTTCGTGGCCGTTGATACGGTCGAAGCAGAATAAGGTCTTACGCGAGTAAGACTTTTTTTTACATGGTTTTTACGCGTTATACTATACCTGTTTATGAAAGACCCCTTTTTAAATATTGTTCTTTTTGAACCTGAGATCCCGTACAACACAGGTAATATCGGCAGACTTTGCGTTGGATTGAACTGCAGTCTTCATCTCATCGAGCCTCTCGGTTTTAAGCTGACCGACAAGATGCTCAGGAGGGCAGGTCTTGATTACTGGGATAAATTAGATTACAGGGTGTACGGCTCACTTGAGGAATTTTTCAGAACAGGTTTGTCAGGAGATTTTTACTACGCATCAACAAAAGCAGAAAGGCCATATTTTAAGGCAAACTTCAAAAAGGGCGATTTTTTATTTTTCGGAAAAGAATCCGGGGGGCTTCCTGAAGAATTTCACACCGTTCACAAGGACAAAGGAATCTTTATACCCATGCCGGGAGATATAAGATCGATTAATCTGTGCAATTCGGCAGCGGTTATATTGTATGAAGCTTACAGACAGATAAGTCAAATTCAGTGTGTATGAAGCAAAATAAAATTAAAAAAAGTCTTGTTCATTTTAAAAATAGTACATATATTTAAACTGTTATTCGGGGAACGGAGCTTTAACAGGCTTGTAAGGCTTGTTTCTGTTTCGGGTTGGTGTCGAAAAACAAGAAAATACTAATATGAATTATGGAGGATTAAATGGGAATTAGAGGAAATTTGCTCAGGATGTGTGTGCTGCTCATCATGGTATTTTTCGCATCCGCAAGCTCGGAGATCAAAAGCCGTTCGGTAGATGTAAGCCCCTTTCTGGGAACTTATTTCTTTGAGAAGAACATGTGTATCGACCTCGATCATGGGATGAACATGGGTTTGAGGCTCGGCTACAACATTACAGAAAGATGGGGTGTTGAGGCAACAGGCGGTTATGTTAATACTGATACGAGCGGAGATTTTCCGACTTCATACGGCTGGACTCTGGAAGACAACTCGAATGTGGATTTCTATTTGTTCCACCTTGATGCGATCTTTCACATCCTGCCACAGGAAAAAGTGGTACCTTATGTTGCTGCAGGAGGCGGAGCTTACAATATCGACCCGCTTAAATTTGACAGTGATATAGATCCGCTTTTCAACTACGGATTAGGTTTAAAATACTTCTTAAAGGAGTGGGTTTCGTTCAGAGTTGATGTAAGACACCTTATTGCAATCGACGAACTCGACAATTTTGATGATCCCGGAAAGAACCTTCACAATAACCTTTCTTTTGACGCAGGTCTGACTTTCTCTCTCATGGGTGAGAGTTCAGACAGAGATAAGGACGGGATCGCCAATAAAGTGGACAAGTGTCCCGATGTTCCTGAAGACAAAGACGGATTCGAAGACGAAGACGGATGTCCGGACGAGGATAACGACGGCGACGGTATAAAAGACATAAACGACAAATGTCCTAACGATGCCGAAGACAAAGACGGATTCGAAGACGAAGACGGATGCCCTGATCCTGACAACGATCAGGATGGTGTCCTTGATGTGGATGATAAATGTCCAAATCTCGCAGGACCTGCAGAACACCGCGGATGCCCTGACAGGGACGGCGACGGAGTTTATGACAATGTTGACAAATGCCCCGACGAGCCTGAAGATATTGATGGATTTGAAGATGAAGACGGATGTCCTGATCCTGATAACGACGGTGACGGAATCTTAGACGCAGACGACAAGTGTCCTGATCAGGCTGAGACTTTCAACGGTTTCGAAGACGAAGACGGATGTCCTGACGCAATCATACTGAAGAAAGACGAAACTATCACTCTTGACAATATTTATTTCAAATCTGGAAAAGCGGACCTTGTTGAAAGTTCATTCCCTGTACTTGATAAAGTTAAGAGGATATTCCTTGACAACCCGGGCATTCTGATCCAGGTAGAAGGACACACTGACAGCCAGGGCTCGGAATCCTATAACAAGAGCCTGTCGCAGAAGCGTGCTGAAACCGTTATGAGATATCTGATCAGCAACCTGGGAATATCTCAGGATCAGCTCACTGCTGTCGGATTCGGTGAAGAGAAACCGGTCGCCGACAACAGGACCAACGAAGGAAGAGCTAAGAACAGAAGGATCGAGTTCAGAGTTAAGTAACGAACGGATGACATAAAGAAAAGGCTGCGGTTATTATCCCGTAGCCTTTTTTATTGGAGAAGACGATATGGAATATAAGATCGCGATACTTGGAGGCGGACCGGGCGGATACACCGCTGCTGTGAGAGCCGCGCAACTCGGAATGAGCGTAGTGCTGGTCGAAAAGGCGCAGCTCGGCGGTACCTGCCTGAACTGGGGTTGTATTCCCACAAAAGCCCTGCTCTCATGCACGGATGTTCTCTCAAAGATTAGAAACAGCGAAGAGTTCGGTATTAAGGCTGAGAATATTAGTTTTGACCTCAGCAGGATCATGGAAAGAAAAAGACAGATAGTTGAAAGCCTTGTTCAGGGGCTGGATAAATTATTCAAGCTCAGAAAGATCGAGGTAATAAGAGAGTCCGGTGTCCTTACAGGCAGGAACGAAATAACCACTGCGTCAGGAAGAAAGATCATGGCTGAGAATTTAATTGTAGCGACAGGATCAGAACCGCTGGAACTTCCGTACTTCAACATAGACCACAGGAATGTGATAACCAGTAATGACGCTCTGTCTCTGGAAGAAATACCGGAAAAGATGCTGATTATAGGCGGCGGAGTTGTGGGGTGTGAATTCACAGGCATATTTTCGGAACTTGGGTCAAAAATTACTATCGTGGAGATGCTCGACTTGCTGCTCCCGACAGAGGATAATCAAGTATCGAGGGCAATTCAGACATCGTTCAAGAAAAAAGAGATCGAACTCAAACTCAAGACAAGGGTCGATCAGGTAATCGTCGAAGGAGAGAACAAAGTCAAAGTTAATTTCAGCGACGGTACCGAAGACACTTACACGAAGGTTCTTTCGGCAGGCGGAAGATCTCTGAATATAAAGGGGAACGGTATTGATGAGATCGGGATCGGACTTGAGAACGGAAAGTATGTTTCTGTCAACAGCTTGATGCAGACGAATATCCCGAACATCTATGCGATAGGCGATATAACGGGTAAACTCATGCTTGCGCATAACGCAGCGGCGCAGGGCATAGCGGCAGTGTCGCACATAGCGGGCAAAGATTGCCCGGTGGATTATTCCTCGGTTCCGTCCGCAATATTTACATCACCCGAGATAGCCTCAGTAGGTGAAAGGGAACAGGACCTTAAGGCCAAAGGGACAGAATATAGGGTCAGCAGGTTTTCTTTTGCGGCCAACGGCAAGGCGAAAGGTCTCGGAGAAACCGAGGGATTCGTCAAGATATTAACGAACGGAACAGGGGAAAAAGTGCTTGGAGCGCATATCGTGGGGCCTCACGCTTCCGATCTCATACACGAGATAGTGCTCGTCAAGCAGAATAACCTTCCGCTTCATGCGCTGACACGCACAGTACACGCACACCCGACCTTAAGCGAGTGTGTACTTGAGGCGGCTGAAGGAATATTTAAAATGTCAATTCACAGCGTATAAAAAAAGAACGGCATGCCGCTCTTTTTTTCTAATGAAGAGGATTATTGCCTATCTTTTTTTCAAAATAATCAGAAAGAATAACAGATACCGATCTTGATGTCGGTGATTTGAGGCATTTTTTTGCGATCTCTCTGCATTCCGCAGTATCAAGTCTTCGGATTATCTTTTTTACCGAAGGGACAAGAAAAGGTGTCACGCTGAGCTCCCGTAAACCTAGTCCGAGCAGAAGGGGTATAGCGAGAGGATAACCTCCCATCTGACCGCAGATGCCGATCCCTATCTTATTTTTCTTTGCCGCTTTTACGGACATATCGATAAGCCTGATTACTGCAGGATGAAATGAATCATAGATATTACTTACTCTTTCGTTGCCTCTGTCAGCCGCAAGAACATACTGTGTCAGGTCATTTGTTCCGATACTGAAGAAATCCACATACCTTGCGATGGAATCAGCCGTCAGCGCCGCGGAAGGTATCTCTATCATCACTCCGACCTTAATTTCGTTGTCTATCCGATGTCCGTCATTAATAAGTTCTTTTTTGATCTTTTTTATCAGACTGATTGTTTTTTTGATCTCAGTGAGATTGGCTACGAACGGAATAATTATACTTACATTTTTTCTTGAGGAAGCTCTGACTATTGCCCGAAGATGTGATCTGAGTATTCCGGGATGAGTAAAAAGAAGCCTCATGCCTCTCTGCCCCAGGAATGGATTGTCTTCTTTTACCGCGATCTTCTCGTCGAGCTTGTCTCCGCCGATATCAAGTATTCGGATCACTACATGCCTGGGGTAAAGTTTTTCTGCTACTTCATCATAAACTTTGAACTGCTCGTCCTCAGAAAGGATAGTATTGCTGCTTTTGAAAAGAAATTCAGTCCTGAAAAGTCCGACGCCGTCACTGTTCCATCTGACAGCGTTGTCAGCTTCTGAGGATGACTGTATGTTGCTCATGATCCGTATATTTTGACCGTCCTCGGTTATCGAAGGCAGCGAAGAGTATTTCAGATCATCTCTCAGCTGTTTTTCGTCCTCGTGCTGCCTTTTCTTATATTTTTCAAATGTTGAAGGTTTAGGATTAAGTATGACCTTTCCCGAATAACCGTCCAAAATGATCAGAGTCGCGTTGCTGATCCATTTAGAAATAGACTTGACTCCGACGATAGCAGGAACCTCCAAAGCTCTGGAAAGTATCGCGGCGTGGCTGGTTATACCCCCGAATTCAGTAATTATCCCCAGAAGATGGTCCTTATTGAAATTTAGAGTATCTGACGGGAAGATATTATCAGAGATTACTATCTGCTTTCCTTTTATAAGGCCGGAACGACCGGTCTGTTTTTCATCAGATATCAGGTCTTTCACGATCCTTCTGCACACATCTTCAATATCGAAAGCTCTCTGAGAAAAATACTGGTTCTTGATCTTTTCGAAAGCTGTCTGGTAGTCTTTCATTACTTTTGAGACTGCGTATGACGATTTTACATTATGAGCCGAGATAAAATATATAACCTCGTCAGTAAGTACCTGATCGTTCACAATCATAAGATGTGAATCAAATATCTTGGCGGCGTCGCCGCCTCCTCTTTTCATAGCATTCTTTCTGTCTTCAACTATCTGCTGCCTGACTGATTCCAGAGAAGCTCTGTATTTGACGATCTCAGATTCTATTTCATGATCCGCAACAGATTCACGCGAGATATTGAGCGTTTCATGAACATAGAGAAAAAGCGTGCCGATCGCTATACCCGGGGAAGCCGCCATGCCTTTAAGTATCTTTTCCTTTATTTTCTTGTTCATTTACTCTTCATAGAATTTATTGTTTATAAGCTCTTTTATATCTTTAAGACACTCATTTTCGTCAGGACCGGAACATTTTACTGTTATAACTGAATCCTGTTCGGCTGCAAGCATCATCACACCCATTATGGATTTGGCGTTGACTTCCATATCGTCCTTGGTTATAAAAACATCGCAGTCATAACCGGAAGTTATCTTTACAAGTCTCGCGGCCGGTCTCGCGTGAAGCCCAAGGGAGTTTATTATTTGTACATTCTCAGTTATCATTTTCATCTGCCGTAAATATTGATTACAATTTAAGTCCTTGATCGAAAAAAAACAACAAAATGTTGGAAGCTTTCAAATATAATATTAGTTCGACCAGTAAGAGTACTGTCAGAATATTCCTGGCTGCAGTAAGCAGATAAACAGCCCTTTTATAGCCGGACGACCTGAATATCTTAAGCGCATCAAGACCTTTTTCAAACCCTTCCGAAATACCAAGATACCGGATGTAAAAATTAAAAAAATTGAAGAAAATGATGAGGAATATTATGACCGTCCATGTACACATGTCCGGTTTAAATCCGGAAATTACGAATTTATTCACAGCTGCAAGGGTCATGACAGGAAAGATAAGTCTGTAGATCAGTCTGTCGCCGATCGAGCCCAGAACTGACGAAAGAATATCCTTTGTCTTTTCCAGATCAACATTACCCGATTCAGAGTTCTTCAGAATTATCCCTACCGCAAATCCGGACAGATATTCGTTCGTATTGAATGTTTTCAGATGTTTTGCCAGGATATCATCCCTTTTAGTAACGCCGCAACTCTCGAAAAAAGGGAAAATACAGTAACACAGACCTTCCCCGAAGAGGTTGTTGTAATTATAAAAAATTCTGATGAAATAAGTCCTGACAGTAAGTGACAATATTGTTCTTCTGCTCAATTTATTCATTTTTTCGGCTCAGATTGAAATAAAGATATCGTAAAGATAAAAGAATGCATAGAAGAACGGGGAGTATCCTGCCTTCAATACTGCCGAGATATGAACTTTCCGGAGTATTTATGAAGTTAAGGAGCGCGTATAGAACGATGTAAAGAACTAAAGAGAAGAAAAAATATGAAAGATAAGAAAAGAACACTGCGCTGGTAATATTCGGGAATCTTTTATAGAACTTCAGACTTTCCCTGTGTTTTTCAAAAAAAGACCTTTTAATTTTCAGATAATGTGAAGTCAGAGATGAGACGGTCATTATAAGTATCAAAATTACCGAGTATGATAAGAGGGAGTGTTGACCGATTCCGGCGGCTGCCGTAACGATAAAAAACCCGAAAGAGTATTCAGGGAACAAAGAAGCTCCCGAAGGCTGGCGGTTAAGATAGATCAGCTGAGTTACAGAGGCGATGAGCAGAACCGGAACGGGATCGAATCCCCATAAAACAAGAAGCAGGGCAGTTGCATAAGGCTGGGTCAAGAACCCGTTTACAACATCCCTGCTTTCAAGGAGTATAAAAGCGGATATGGCCGGAACGGCAAACATATTCACTACTTTATAAAACCTTTCATCTTGATGATATCAAGCAGTTCATCGAGGCGATAAGTAATGTAAAGATCCCTTATTATGAATAAAACGATTAGAGAAATAAATGAATATTTAGCTACCTTTGCCTCTTCAGGTTTTTCTTCTTTAAGATCAGTCATTTGTGTGTATAGGGTCTTTAATCCTACGCCTGCAACCAAAAGTACCAGCCACCATGTCGCATTGAACCAGTCCCACCTGAATACGAACGAAAGAAGGAAAAGGACAGTACAGACCAGACCTGTTTTTGTGCCCAGCTCCAGTCTTAATATCTTTTCGAAGAAAGTTAGAGATTCTTCGTTTTCATCATCAGCTTCTAATTCGTTCGGGTTATTTTTCTCCGGTTCGAGAGGTTTTTTGATCTCCGGTTCGAGTATGTCTTCATTAGCTTCCGCTTCCGTGAAAACGGTCTCATCATTATCGATTTTTTTTCTGGGCATACAACCTCCTTATTCGTCTATATTTTCGCTGTCTTCTGCGGCCTTATTATCGACCGGGGCCTCGTCCGTATTCTGAACCGGTTCCGTATTTTCGGGAGAGGAAATGAACTCTTCTTCCTCGCTCGGAGGCACCATGCAGATGTCGGCTATACTGTCGTCCTCTCTCAATTTGATCAGCCTTACGCCCTGAGTGTTCCTTCCCATTATCCTTATTTCGGCTACGGTCTGTCTTATTACGGTACCGTTCTTAGTGATTATCATTATGTCTTTTTCGTCGTCGGTTTCAGAAATATAGATCATTTCGCCGGTATTTTCAGTAAGATTCAGAGCTTTGACCCCTTTAGAGCCTCTTTTAGTTTTTCTGAATGCGGCCACATTAGCTCTTTTTCCGTATCCGTTCTTGCTTACTACCATGATCGAATTTTCCTCATTATCAGCGACGACCATGCCTATGACCTCGTCATTCTCTCTCAGGTTTATACCTTTTACGCCGATGGAGTTCCTTCCGACCTCTCTTACAAGCGATTCATGAAACCTGTTCGCATAGCCTGATCTTGTTCCGAGAAGGATCTCGCACTCGCCCGATGTGATGGCGGCGTTTAGAAGTTCATCGCCTTCTCTCAGATTTATAGCTATGATGCCTCCAATGTTCGGTCTCGAGTATGAAATGAGAGGAGTTTTCTTGATGGTGCCCTTTTTTGTGGCCATGACAAGATATTTTCCGTCTTTTTCAAAATCCCTTATCACAAGAGCTGATTTGATCTTCTGACCTTCTATCCTCTCTACGATGTTCACTATCGGACGGCCTTTTGATGCTTTGGTCATTTCAGGTATCTGCCATACTTTTTTCCAGTACGCGCGGCCTTTATCTGTAAAGAACATAACATAATCGTGGTTCGATGCGTTGAACATGAATTCAATAAAATCATCGTCCTTGCTGTCCGCGCCTCTTGAGCCGACCCCGCCCCTTCCCTGGCTTCTGAATTCGGCGGTGCTGATCCTCTTAATATATCCCTGGTGTGAAAGAGTCACTATCATTTCATCATCGGGCACCATATCCTCAACGGTCAGATCTTCGGCAAAATAAATTATCTCAGACTGTCTCTTGTCGCCGTATTTTTCCAGCAGCTCAGAAACCTCGTCCCGGATTATCTGAGTTCTTCTCTCTTTTCTTTCGAGTATGCCTTTCAGGTCTGCTATTTTAAGTCTGAGCTCTTCGATCTCCGCGAAAAGTTTTTCCTGCTCGAGAGCAGTCAGCTGTGAAAGTCTCATGGCAAGAATTGACGACGCCTGAATATCCGACAAACTGAACTCGCTTATGAGAGATTCTTTTGCGGATTCGGTATTGGAGCTTCCTCTGATTATCTCAATTACCCTGTCGATATTGTTCAAGGCTATCTGAAGACCTTCAAGTATGTGAATTCTTTCTTCGGCTTTTCTCAGATCGAAAATACTTCTTCTTCTGACGATCTCTTCCCTGTGGTTTACGAACTGTTCGAGGAACTGTTTTAGATTGAGCTGCATAGGTTTGCCGTTCACAAGCGCTATCATATTTCCGCTTACAGAGGTCTGAAGCTGAGTATATTTGTAAAGCAGATTGATGACTACATCCTCATTCACATCCTTCTTCAGCTCGACAACAAGTCTGGTATCCTTGCTTGATTCGTTATCAAGACCGAATATGCCGTCGATCTTTTTCTCTTTGTGGAGTTCTACGATCTTTTCAATAAGCGACTGCCTGCTGACCTGATACGGAAGTTCAGTTATTATCAGCTTGACTCTCTCGCCTTTTTTATCAGGCATTTTTTTCTCGATACGGCCTCTCAGTACGACAAAACCTCTGCCTGTCGTGTACATCTCTTTTATGCCTGAATATCCGTAAATTATGCCTTTGCTGGGGAAATCCGGTGCCTTGATGTAAGACATCAGGCCCATTTTTTCTTCGATCCCGTTCTCAGGATCGGCTTTTACCGGTTCGATAGGTATTTCCGGGTCGTCGAGAAGAGCTATCACACCCTGAAGTACTTCTCCGAGATTATGCGGCGGTATGGAAGTCGCCATTCCCACAGCGATACCCTGAGATCCGTTCACGAGAAGGTTGGGTATCCTTGTGGGCAGAACTGAAGGTTCCTTTAGAGTGTCGTCATAGTTGCTCGTAAAATCTACGGTCTCTTTATTTATGTCTGCAAGCATTTCATCTGATAACCTGCTCAGTTTAGCTTCGGTGTATCTCGGTGCCGCAGCGGGAAGGTCCACATTTCCGAAGTTTCCCTGACCTCTGACAAGAGGGTATCTGAATGTGAAATCCTGTGCCATTCTCACCAGAGCCGCATATATCGCCTGATCGCCGTGCGGATGGTATTTACCCATGACCTCACCTACTATTCTGGCACATTTATTTTCTTTTTTGTTGTAATGAAGTCCGAGTTCATTCATTCCGTACAGGATCCTTCTCTGTACGGGTTTAAGACCGTCCCTTACATCAGGAAGGGCTCTTGATACGATTACCGACATTGAATAATCAATATACGACCTCTGCATTTCATCTTCTATAGTAGCCTCGATGATATTTTTGTCCTGCGGTATCTCTGACATTTATGTGTCTCCAAAATTATAGACTGATTTTTATCCGCCTGTAATTAATACAATTTAACTATATTAATCAAGTTATTAATTAAGAAAATACAGGTTCTTTTGTACTTGTTTTATTCAGTATAAATATTTACTTTTCACACCATGAACAGAAAAGTTTTTAAATATGTGATCCTCAGTGCAGCAGTTTCGTGTCTTTCACTGATCACGCTTTCACCTTTTTTCGACAGATTCGAGAATCAGATATATGATCTCAGATTTAAACAAAAATATCTTGGAGTGACGGAAGAGGGTTCTCTCGGAAGCGTGGTCATAGCAGATATAGACACAAGATCCGTGGAGAAACTCGGAAAATATTTCGACTGGCCCAGAACATATTTTGCAAAAACCGTTGACGCCCTTTCAAATTCAGGCAGCGCTCTCACCTGCTTCGACATACTTTTCGACAAAAGCGTTCTTACTCAGAACGACTCGGTCTTCAAGGCTTCAGTATCCGGCGCGGGAAATGTTGTTACGGGGTATAATTTTGAATATGAGGACAGGGAAAATTTCATTTATGCGGATACTGCGGGGACTAAACTCTTTAATGCCTTGCCCATAACTTCAGCTGCCGAATTTGTCACAGATGAATTTCCTGTGTTGAACTCAGGCGACGGATCCATACTGAACTCCAGCCTTGCTAACGGTTATCTCGGTATTGATTCAGATGAGGACGGAGTAATAAGAAAAGTACATCTTGTCAAAAAATATCAGGGGGCATATTACCCTTCATTCGCATTCGTAACAGTACTTAAGCTTTTGAATGCCGATCCTGAGAGCATAAGTCTTAATAACGGTAAAAGCATTGAATTCGATACAGCAGCGGGTGAAAAGATAACTATCCCTGTCGATGAGAATAATTATATGTACATCAACTATAAAGGCCCGTGGAGGTCTTTCAAAACGATATCTGTCTACGACATAATGGAAAGAAGAGTCGGGAAGAAAACATTCAGAGACAAACCGGTGATAATAGGATCTTCCCTCAGGGGACTGATGGACCTTCGCTCAACCCCGGTCCAGAAAGATTATCCGGGTGTTGAAGTACATGCGAGCATAATCAACACTATACTTACCGGTGACCATATTACAAAGACCGGTACCGCTTCGGTGCTTCTCGTAATGCTTTTAATGATCATGTTCACATCGTCGGTGATTTTCAGCAGACTTAATATAATACTTTCAACAGCCGCCGTATTCGCCGCAGGATTTATATACTATAAGATCACAGGGAAGATGTTTTTCAACAATAATCAGGTTCTCGATACGACCCGCCCGCTGCTGGCCCTGTTCTTCACTTTTCTGACTTCTTATACGATCAGATATTACATCGAGAACCGTTCAAAAAAATTCATAAAGGCTACTCTCGGAAAATATGTTCCGGAGATAGTTTCTAAAGAGCTGCTGAAGAATCCTGAGAAATTTAAGCTCGGCGGGGAGAAGAAAGAGATTACAATGATGTTCTCCGATATCAGGAATTTTACTTCTTATTCAGAGAGAACGGACCCTAAGCAGCTGGTAGAATTTCTGAATATTTATCTAAAAAGGATGACTGGAGTTATAAAAAAGAACTGCGGTACCCTCGACAAATACATGGGGGATGCCGTAATATGCTTCTTCGGAGCTCCGGTCGATAATGACCACCCCTATAATTCCTGCAAGAGTGCTCTCGAAATGATGAATGAGCTCAAACTGCTCAAATCTGAACTTAAAGAAGATACTTTTAAGAATATCGACATCGGTATAGGGGTAAATACAGATGTAGTAACAGTCGGCAACATAGGCAGCGAAGATCTTTTTGATTATACGGCGATAGGTGACGGAATGAATCTGGCTTCAAGGCTTGAGGGGTTGAATAAATATTACGGCACGCATATTCTTGTCAGCGGAAATACATACGAACAGGTCAAAGATAAGTTCATTTTCAGAGAGCTCGACGAAGTGTCGGTTAAAGGTAAAGACAGATCGGTTAAGATATATGAGCTGATCGGGAAAACCGGAGAAGAACCTGATGGAAAGGTTAAGATAATACTTGAAAAATACGGATCGGCCCTGGAGATGTATAAAGCGGGAGATTTTTCTAATGCCGGCATGATCTTTAACGAACTTTCCGAAAAATACAGCGACAGGTCTTCGGCGCTGATGGCAGAAAGATGCGAATTAATGATAAAAGAACCTCCAGCAGACTGGAAGGGCGTCTGGAAAATGGATTCGAAATAAAAATACCGGAAAAAAATGCACAGAAGTTATGATGTAATAGTTGCCGGAGGAGGTCACGCCGGCGTCGAAGCTGCATGGATCAGCGCGAAAATGGGCGGAAATGTCCTTCTCATCACGCAGACGGTGGATCAGATCGCCCAGATGTCGTGCAATCCGGCGATAGGCGGACTTGCCAAGAGCCATCTGGTCAAGGAGATCGACATGCTGGGCGGACTGATGGGGATCGCTGCAGACCGCACAGGGATACAGTTCAAGACCCTCAATTTATCCAAAGGTCCTGCCGTCTGGGCTCTGCGCGTTCAGTCAGACAAGAGGAAATATTCAGAATTCGTCCGGAGCAGGCTTGAGAAAAAGAAGAACCTGAACATCATACAGGATGAAGTTACAGATCTTATAATCGAGAACGGCGAACTGAAAGCTGTCAAAACAGCAATAAACGGGCTCATACACACAAAAACGGCGATAATCTGCTCCGGAACCTTTCTTAAAGCCGTGATCCACATCGGTAAAAAGCAGATCCCGTCCGGCAGGCTGGGCGAACCGTCAGCGGAAAGCCTTTCCAAAAAGCTACGCGACCACGGTTTCGAGACGGGCAGGCTCAAAACGGGAACACCGCCGAGAATAGCGGGATATTCCATAGATTTTTCCGGTCTTGAGATCCACGGTTCGGACGAACACATCATACCGTTCTCTTTCAGGCATAAAAAGACTTACCTTAAGCAATTACCGTGCTATATAACATACACGAACGAAAAAACCCACAGCCTGATCGATGCGAACCTGGACAAGACCGCGCTTTTCTCAGGACAGATCAAGGGTACGGGACCCAGATACTGCCCGTCTATTGAGGACAAGGTGAACAGGTTCAGGGACAAGATTTCCCACAGGCTGTTTTTAGAGCCCGAAGGGCTTTACACGAACGAGTATTATGTGAACGGTTTCTCGTCCAGCCTGCCCGTCGAGATACAGAAAAAAGCGCTCAGGACGGTCAGAGGATTGGAGAACGCCCATTTCGTCCGCCCCGCTTATGCCATCGAATACGATTATTTTCCGGCTTACCAGATAAAAATGAGCCTCGAGACGAGAAATATCTCCGGACTGTTCTTCGCCGGCCAGATAAACGGGACATCAGGCTATGAGGAAGCCGCCGCGCAGGGTCTCATGGCGGGCATAAATTCGATCTTAAAGATCAGAGGAGAAGAACCTTTCATTCTGAAACGGAACGAGGCTTATGCAGGCGTCCTGATTGACGACCTTATAACAAAAGACATCAGAGAACCTTACAGAATGTTCACTTCCCTCGCAGAATACAGGCTAGAACTCAGACACGATAACGCGGATTCAAGGCTTCTGAAATATGCTGAACAATACAGGCTGCTTACCGGCAAAGAAATAAAATATCTTAAGGACAGGCTTGACAACATAGCAAAACTTCCGGAAATATTTTCTTCGCTCAAGATAAAAATGAAAAATCTCAATGAGCTCTATGAAGCTAATTCTATCGGTCCGTCATCGGAGGGAACGGATATTTACAGGCTCTTAAAAAGGCCGGATACAAATATAAATATGATGCTCAATTCAGGACTTCTCGATAAAATAAAAGATAAATTCAGCTATTACGAGCTTAAGCAGGCGGAAACTCTGATCAAGTACGAAGGTTACATAAAAAGGCAGACCGTGATGATAGGCAGATTCGAAAAGAACGAGAAAATCAAACTGCCTCAGGACATCGATTATTCGAAGTTCAAGGGACTCAAAAAGGAAGCCGTTGAAAAGCTGAACAGGATTAAGCCCGTATCGGTCGGACAGGCGGGCAGGATCGCCGGTATTTCTCCTGCGGACATATCAGTTATTCTCATAAATCTTAAAACTAAAGGGCTGATCTGATGACAATTGAAAGAGCGGAAAAAATTATCCAAACCGCAGTCGCAGAGACGGGGGCGGACATAGAAAAAGACCGTATCGCGCTGATCAGGAAATATTTTGCTTTTCTTCTCGACTGGAACACTAAGATCAATCTGATCTCGAGAAAAAGCGAGGAGGAAGTGCTGACGACAGCTTTAATAGAATCCTATTCGCTTTATGAACTGATCAGGGACGATCCCGGAAAATTTCTCGATGTGGGTACCGGCGGCGGACTTCCGGGAATGATAATTTCAATCCTGATGCCCGAAGCGCAGGTCGAACTGCTCGATTCGATAAGAAAAAAGACAACATTTCTTTCTGAGGCTATATCTCATCTCGAATTGAAGAATGTAAAGATCACGAACAAGAGGCTGGAGGAAATTGATAAGAACTCAAAATATGACATCATATTTTCGCGCGGAGTCGGTAATTTTGAAAGTTTGAAGAAGCATTATTTCGCCCATATAGGTAATGCGGGCAGGATAATAATTCTGACAGGTTCGGACAATGAACATCATTTCAGGAATTATGATGTAATGGAAAACCCTTTCCTCGAAGGCAGAATAATCGCGAATATGGAGAAATAGTGTTCAGATCCGGAGATATTTTGATCTATATTGCGCTGGCTGTTTTTATTTCTATACCGGTATTCTTGAAAGAACCTCAGCCTGCAGATTGGAGGATCAGGATAAGCGCAAATGACAGAGTGTTCTATGCTGATGCGGGAAAAGATTCAGTCTATGTTATAAGATCCGGAAATGACAGCACAGAGATAGAGGTAAAAGGCAGGATGGTCAGGATCAGTAGTTCTACTTGCAGGGATAAATACTGCGTCAAAAAAGGCTGGCTTAAGGAAACGGATACAGGTGACATTATCTGCCTGCCGAACAGGGTAATTGTCTCTTTTGAAGGGGTAAGTGAAGGCGGAATAGACGCGGTGACGGAATAATATGAAGGTCGAGTACGGTTCAAGAGTGTATCTTATAGGTGTTTTTTCCGCACTGGCATCGATGCTTCAGCTTCTTGAGATCTTTGTCATAATGCCGATCCCTTTTGTCAAAATAGGCCTTGCGAACGCTATAGTTCTTTTCTTTATAATGAAAAAACAGTATCTCATCGCTTTTGCTGTCAATATAATCAGGGTTTTCATAGGCGGATTTTTCAGCGGAAAACTCTTTTCTCTTCCTTTCATTTTTTCACTCAGCGGAGCGCTTCTTTCCTTTTCAGTAATGTTCATTCTGTTCTTCATTTTCAGAAAATATATATCTGCAGTAGCTTTAAGCATCTGCGGCGCGGTCTCTTTCAACATGGCGCAGTATCTTCTTTTCATGATTTTCTTCGACGGAAAGGCGGAATACGGGATTACAGTTTCGGTCATAGCCGGGCTGAGCGTTATTCCGGGAATTTTAACGGGAACGGTGACGGAGATATTGAACCGTCAGGATGTGGAGCTCATAAAAAAAGCCCCGTAAAAATATAGCGGGGCTTTTTTTTGAGGAGTAAGTTCTTTTATTTGTCGTCGTCAACCACTTCATAATCCGCACTTTCCACATCGTCTTTCCCGGATTCCTGAGAGTCCTTCGGCTGATGTTGTGAGGGATCAAAATCCTGCGGACCCGCGCCGCCAGGTCCGGCTCCCTGCGCCGCCTGAGCCATTTTCGTGCTGATCTCGTGCCATATCTTGTTGTGATCGTCAGTAGCTTTCTTAATAGCGTCTATATCGTCCGTCTTAAGCACTTCCTTTACCTTATTCACGCTCGTTTCAAGCCTTTCTTTATCGGACTGATCGATCTTGCCTTCAAGGTCCTTGAGCAGTTTTTCGGTTTGGAATACGGCCTGATCCGCAGAATTTCTTATGTCAACTTTTTCTTTCTTTTTCTTGTCGGATTCTGCGTTAGCCTTGGCTTCCTCTTTCATCCTCTTGATCTCGGCGTCGCTGAGACCTGAAGATACCTCAATCCTTACATTCTGGGTTTTGCCGGTAGCTTTATCCTTTGCGGAAACGCTCAGGATGCCGTTCGCGTCGATGTCGAAAGTGACCTCGATCTGAGGTATCCCTCTCGGCGCCGGAGCTATACCGTCCAGCTGGAACCTGCCGATCGTCTTGTTATCCGCGGCCATTGGTCTTTCGCCCTGGAGCACATGGATATCGACGGCAGGCTGATTGTCCGCGGCTGTTGAGAAGACCTCGGTCTTCTTGGTCGGTATCGTCGTGTTGGACTCGATCAGCTTCGTCATTACGCCGCCGAGAGTTTCGATACCGAGCGAAAGAGGAGTGACATCGAGAAGAAGTATCTCGTTGACATCGCCGGACAAGATTCCCGCCTGAATTGCCGCCCCGAGAGCGACGACCTCGTCAGGGTTGACGCTCTTGTTGGGCTCTTTGCCGAAAAATTCTCTTACGGCGTCAACTACGGCCGGTATCCTTGTAGATCCGCCGACCAGTATTACTTCTTTGATCTCGCTTTTTTCGATGCCGGCGTCTTTAAGAGCCAGTTTGCACGGCTCGATGGATGATCTTACAAGGTCATTCGTGAGTTCGTTGAATTTTGCTCTCGTCACGCTTATGTCAAGATGTTTCGGACCGTCCTGTGTCGCGGTTATAAATGGAAGGTTCACCTGCGTCTGTGTTCCCGAAGAAAGTTCTATTTTGGCTTTCTCTGCGGCTTCTTTTAATCTCTGGAGAGCCATGGGGTCTTTTCTCAGGTCAACGCCTTCAAGTTTTTTGAATTCATCAGCGAGATAATCTATCAGTCTCTGGTCGAAATCATCACCGCCGAGATGCGTGTTGCCGTTCGTCGATTTAACTTCGAATACACCGTCACCGATCTCAAGTATAGAAATATCGAATGTTCCGCCGCCGAGGTCATAGACAGCAATGGTGCCGTCAACTTTTTTGTCCAGTCCGTATGCGAGAGCCGCAGCAGTAGGTTCGTTCACTATCCTCTTCACATCGAGGCCTGCTATCGTACCGGCGTCTTTTGTGGCCTGTCTCTGGGCGTCGTTGAAATAAGCGGGAACAGTTATGACGGCTTCGGTTACTTTAGTTCCGAGATAGTCTTCTGCGGCCTGCTTAAGTTTCTGTAGGATAATTGCCGATATCTCCGGAGGAGTAAAATCCTTATCATCAATTTTTACCTGAACTACTCCGTTGGCGTTCTTTGTGACTTCATAAGGAACTTCCTTTATCTCCTGGCCGACTTCAGAGTATTTTCTTCCCATGAACCTCTTTATAGAATACACAGTTTTATGCGGATTCGTTACAGCCTGCCTCTTAGCAGGGTTTCCGACAAGTCTTTCGCCGTTCTTTGAAAATGCCACGACAGAAGGAGTTGTTCTTCCGCCTTCCGAGTTCGTGATCACGACCGGTTCGTTACCTTCCATAACTGAAACGCAGCTGTTGGTGGTCCCGAGGTCAATTCCGATTATTTTTCCCATTTCGATTCTCCTATTTTAAATTATATATAACGGTTTTATCGTAACTACTATATATACAAATAGCGAGCCAAAAATCATAAAGCGCGCAGGATCAAAGATTTAAGATATGAAATAAAAATAAGATAGGAAATTGTGAAGGCAGTATGAAAAATCGAAACAACCGGCGCAAATTGATCATGTCAGTAAAATGTCAGTAAAATATTCCGATTTGCAGAAAATCAGAAATATCGTTAAATTTAGTCCAAATGAACAGGAAGGGAAATGAATTCGTTTTTAACTTGGTGGCAGACTTTACCGGAAAGGATCGATCCTGTAATTTTCTCGATGGGGACTTTTCAGATAAAATATTACGGCGTTATGTACATAGTCGCTTTTTCGATCACTTACTACCTTCTCAACTATAGAATCAGGAGGAAGGAATTCTGTATAGAAAAAGAGAAGCTGGAGAATTTTTTCTTTACCGTTATAATCTCGGTACTGATCGGGGGACGGCTCGGGTATGTGCTGTTCTATAATCTCATGTATTACCTTAAAAATCCGCTTGAGATATTTCTGCCTTTCAGTTTTCACGGAGGTTTCAGATTTACCGGTATCGCAGGAATGAGCTATCACGGGGCTGTTATAGCCGCCTTTATAGGAACATGGCTGTTCTGCAGAAAGAATAAGATCGATCTTTGGAGATTTACCGATTTTGTCATGCCCGCGGTACCGCTCGGCTATACATTCGGAAGGCTGGGGAATTTTATCAACGGCGAACTCTACGGAAGAGAAACTTCGACATGGATAGGCATGAACTTCCCGCTCGCCGGAGGAGGAGCCCTCCGTCATCCATC
>DFZN01000043.1:0-4333 GCA_002382735.1 bacterium UBP11_UBA4055 | reverse complement strand
CTGGTCAGATTCATGATCGAATATTTCAGAGAGCCGGACGACCATCTCGGTTTCGTGCTTTTAAATCTGTCAATGGGTCAGGTATTGTGTCTGGTAATGATCATATCGGGTGTTCTGATTCTACTTATAAACAGAAAAATTATAAACAGAAAAAAAGCGGTCATCTGACCGCTTTTTTTCACTATCCGCAGTGTATATGTTCCGAAATAAGTTTCTTTAAGAGTTTGTAATTTCCGTGTATCTTGTTGTTCAGGTCCCCGTCCTCGTAAGATTTCAGGTCTTTTATTATCCTTGAGATCATTCCTTTGGGGAAAATGCCGTCTTTTTCATATACATTTCTTACTTTTTCAAGCTCAGCTGCAGAATCGAAGCAGGAAGCGGGAAGGTCTTTCAGATCTTTTATCGCGCTTGCCTCCATTCCTGAAATATGCAGTCCGTCAGCGAATTTAACTGCGTTCTTCATCTCGAATCCGTGAAGCGCGGCAACAGCGAGTCCCGCGATCAGCTGGTGCACATTCGCACTGCCGTCCGCATTCCTGATCTCCATGGTCTGCCTGTTCAGGTCGGAAGTCCTTTTTTCAGCCGGTTCGTTAGGGTTGGCGTCATAAATTAGCTTTTCAGTGCCGAGCCAGCCGAGCGGGATCCTGACCAGTACCGACCTGTTCCTTTCGCCCCAGCAGATGCGTGTGGGTGCTTCCTGATGAGGCACAAGCCTCAGGTACGAAGTGGGCACCGTGTTCCCGAAGGCGGTCAGAGACGGCGCCATGTCAAGGAGGCCGGCAATAAGCTTTTTCGCCACATCCGTCAAACCTTTCCTGTCCGCTATCGCGTTCTTTTTGTCCTTCAGAAGCCTCATGTGCACATGAAGTCCGCTGCCGGCCTGCCCTATCATCACCTTGGGCGCGAAAGTGACTTCAAGGTTGTACTTGTATGCTATTTCCCTGATCGCCCACTTCGCCAGAACGAGTTCGTCGGCCGCGTCTTCGATAGCGATGGGAATGAACTCGATCTCGTGCTGGACCATCTCAGTGTCGTCATTTATGATGTTGCCTACTTCCGCATGACCGTATTTTATATGGCAGCCCATTTCGGATATAACCTTCATGGCTTCCTGCCTGATCGCTCCCCATTTTGAGAACGGGTGGGATTCGTGATAGCCTTTCTGCTCGATTATAGGATAGATCGCGTCAACTTCAGAGAAAAGATAGTACTCAAGTTCTCCCATAGCCTCCATAGAATATCCTGTCTTCTTTTTAAGAACATCATGTGCTTTTTTTACGATTTGGCTGGGAGATCCCTCCAGCGGCTTTCCTTCAGAAGTATAGTAAGCGCAAAGTATGTCTAAAGTAGGCACCTGCTCAAAAGGGTTTACGAATGCTGTTTTGTATCTTGGAAGTACATAAAGATCGCTCGATGTGGCCTCAATGAAACTGAAGAGGCTCGAACCGTCAACTCTTTCTCCGTATGTAAGAATGTCGTCCAGGTGCTTCAGACTGCTTATCACGAAATTAAGGGTCTTAAGCCTGCCATCCCCTCCCGCATAACGGAAATTCAGCATCTTTATGCCGTTCTCTCTGATAAATTTTATGATGTCTGCTTTTGTGAACTCTTCCGCAGGTTTGTTCAGGTAGGCGACCAGCCTGTTAGGACAAAGTTCAAGTTCTTTTTTCATTCGATCCCTCTTTTATGATTGTTTATTTTTAATTTATGAAGATTACCTTCTGTCTCTCTTGGCGTTCTTTTCTTCAGGCGGCGGCTGCGAATTGCCTGAGCTGAAAATATATCTGAAACCGAGCCCGCCCATTATGTCAAAGTCGGTTGAAGGCGTGATGTTCATACCCGGTGCTATCTCAAAAAAAGCTGAAAAAGGGGCGGTTCTGAACTTGTAATACAGCCCGAAAGGGAATTTAAATCCCAGAACAATCTCATCCTCGCCGAATTTTACTCTTCCGCCCGGCCCGTAATACCAGGGGAGCCTGTAGCCTTCGATCCTGATATCAGATTTTCTTCCGAAAAGATATGCTCCGTGAAGGTCGAAGTGATCGTTGTTTTTAGTGTTGAAGCTCCATCCTGCCTGAATGTCTATAGCACTCTCTGATCCGTTCCAGCTCCTGAAGCTTATACCTGTAGGCTCGCCGAGAATTATTCCCAGTTCTGCTGCAAAAACAAAAGATGTCAGCACCATGATAATTATTGCGGTTCTTCTCATTTCTTTCCCTCCAGTGACTTCTTGAAATTCCTTATATTAACTGAAAGTATCGCGGCTTTCTTTTTGAGTGCCTCTTCCTTTATAGTCAAAAGTTTTCGGTTCTCCATTACGATCCTGCCGTTTATTATTACCGTTTCTACATCGGAACCCTTGGCCGAATAGACTATATGCGAGTAGGGATCGTACATCGGCGTCATGTGTATGCTTCCGGCATCGACGATCACGATATCTGCTTTTTTGCCTTTCTCAATAGACCCGGTAATTTTATCAAGACCGAGAACCTCAGCTCCTCTTATCGTAGCCATTTCGAATACCTGTTTTGCAGGAAGCAGCAGGGGATCCTCGTTCACACCCTTATGCAGAAGTGAGGCGGTCTTCATCTCCGAGAACATATCGAGGGTGTTGTTGCTTGCCGGTCCGTCAGTTCCCAGACCGATCAGCAGTCCCGAGTCGAGCATTTCTCTGATACGCGCCACTCCGCTTCCCAGTTTTAAGTTGCTTTGAGGGCAGTGGACTATCCTGACCTGTCTTTTTGCGAGTATTTTTATATCCGAGTCGGAAAGTATGACACAGTGAACAGCTATTGTATCGCTGTCGAGAAATTTTATTTCGTCAAGGTATTCAACGGGAGATCTGCCTGTTTCTTTTCTGAGTTTTTCAACTTCTGACCTTGTTTCGGAAATATGCGTATGAATAAGGATATTGTTCTTTTTTGAAACTTCCTTCATCTTTTTCAGCATGTCCTTCGAGCAGGAGTACGGAGAGTGAGGCACAAGCGCCGGAACGGAGAGGCTTTCTGCTTTTTTCACCGCCGCCTTTTTTTCCCAGTGGTCTTCTGTAACCCTGAAAACAGGTGCGGGGATATCGATCACAGCCTCACCCAGAACCGATCTTATACCTGCTTCGTCCGCGACTTTTTCCGTTATGTCGGAATGGAAATACATGTCGCTGAAGGTTGTAGTCCCCGATCTGATCATTTCCGCTATAGAAATCCCTGAGGCAAGTTCAATATTCGACTCGTTTATGAATTCTCTTTCAACAGGCCAGATGTGATCGTTGAGCCATTCAAAGAGCGAAGTGTCGTCGGCCAGTCCGCGGTATATCGACATCGGCGAATGGGTATGACAGTTGATCAGTCCCGGCATGACTATTTTACCCTTCGTGTCAATGATCTTAGCGAACTTTCCGGAGGGCTTTTTAGTTCCGATATATGTGATAGTGTCGCCGCTGATCCCGAGATATGATCCGGTTTTAACAGCAGTTCTTCCGTTCAGGCCTATCAAAGTCGCGTTCATTAATAGTATGTCAGATGCCATTTGTTCCTCATCGTTAAGACAAAGAAGTAAAATAACCAAAATTAGCCGAAAAGGCAATGAATTATTTACTTGACAAAAGTCAAAAAAAGTGTTTAATTATAACCGCCAAACTCAGTAAAAGTAAGAAAAAGGAAACATTAAGTAAAAAAAAGAAACGCAGTGGCACCATAAAAACCTAATGAGGAGTATTTATGAAGAGAACACTAATATTGGTTCTTGCAGTGTGTACTATTCTTTCCGCGGCTTTTGTTCCTGCTGACAGAGCAAGAACGGTCGCTGAGAATCACTACAGGAATTTTGCAGCACCCGAAAACGCTAAAAACACCATCGTTAATGCGATTGAGAACAGTTACGAGGGCGAGATCACATGGTACGGTTTCGAGTTCGATAAAGGATTCGTGATCGTTTCAGCTGACGACGGCGTAAGAGCCATACTCGGCTATTCTTATGACGGAAAGATCCCTTCTCTCGACAGAGTCGGAGGCGAGAACTTCAAAGAGTGGTTCGGCAATTACGACAAGCAGATAAAAAGAGCCAGGGAAATAAAATATTCAGACGAAGCCGCTAATAAAGAGTGGAAAGATCTTGAGAACAATATTTTCCCCAAGGCTTCAAAAGCTGTAATGGTTGACAGGCTCGTAGAGTCAAAATTCGACCAGGTTTATCCCTGGAACGACGACTGCCCCGAAAAAGACGGGACATTCACTTATGTGGGATGTGTCGCTACCGCAGCCACAATGATAATGAAATATCACAGATGGCCTACAACAGGTGACGGATCGAATTCCTATTCATGGAACGGACAGAC
>DFZN01000063.1 GCA_002382735.1 bacterium UBP11_UBA4055 | reverse complement strand
TTTATGCCGATCCTGAACGGCAGCAACGAACCGGGCCGGATCATTGTTTCGTCGTGAGCCGATGAAATGATGAGGGGAGTCGCACAGTAGGGGCAGGAAGCGGACCTGAGCTTCGGATCGAGAGTTGAAGAAGCGCCGCATTTTTCGCACTTGACCACATGCATATCCATTTCGGACAAAGAGCCCTGCTGCTTCAAATGCTCCTCGAAAGTCAGCTCTTCTATCTCAGTTTCGGGCTGTGGAATCTCATTCTCGTTGCCGCAGTAATCGCATTTGAGCGATTTTGTGCCCGGCGCGTACTTAAGTTCGGCACCGCACGAAGTGCAGGAGAATGTTCCGCTTTCAGTATTCGGATTTTCGTAGTCTTCCATCACGCACCCGGAACAGGAGGAGGTGCACTTCCGAAAATACCTGAAAGCTCTGCCACATCTTTAGCCGGAGCCCAGCTGCCCATCCCTTCCCGCCAGACAAGCGTGTCGGGAGTCAGCGATCTTGACTGCGCCATGTTCTTCAGCGCGGAAATGTCGTGCGGGCCGTTCTGAGCGCCGTTGAGTACAATGTAAAAGCTCAGGGACGGCGGAACCGGCGGCGGAACCGGCGGCGGTGCCGCCGGAGACTGGGACGGCCTGTTCTGGCCGCCGGACATCGCTGCGCCCATCTGGTTCGCCATGGCGAAGCCCATGCCCATGCCCATGCCGGCACCGGCCGTGCCGCTCTCGTTGGACGCTGCCGCCTCGATGGCTTTGGCCGTCTTAAGCTTGGCAAGCTGATCGAGGTCAATTCTGTTCAGTCTTGAATATTCAAATATCTCTTTTTTGACCTCGTCCGGCATGGAGATGTTCTCGATCAAAAACTTCGTTACCTCGATCCCGTACTGCTCGAACTCAGGCGCGAGAATCTTGTGCACCGAATCGGAAATCTCGTTTATATCGCCTGCGAATTTCTCGACGGGGATTTTTGCCTCGCCCACTGCATCAGTGAATCTCGTCACGATCAGGCTTCTCAACTGCCCGTTGATGCTTTCGGCGGTAAAATCCCCGTTCGTTCCGACTATTTCTCTTATAAAAACCGGACCGTCCTTCACTTTCATCGCGTAAGTCCCGAAAGCTCGTATCTCGATCATACCGAACCTGTCGTCGGAAAGTATGACTGCGTTCTTGGTGCCCCATTTCTGATCGGTAATATTTCTCGTGCTCAAGAAATAAACCTCAGCCTTGAACGGGCTGTTGAATCCGTATTTCCATCCTTTAAGAGTAGCGAGTACGGGAAGGTTCTCGGTATTAAGCGTGTACATACCAGGAACGAATACATCTGCGATCTGCCCCTCGTTTATAAAAACGGCCATCTGCCCCTCTCTGACGGTAAGCTTAGCCCCGTTCTTGATCTCGTTCTGATACCTTTCAAAACGGTACGCCATCGTGTCGGGCGTCGGATCGGTCCATTCGATGATGTCAATAAATTCAGCGCGGAGTTTGTCCCATAATGCCATAATATCACCTCATATTTTAAATTTATCTTACCCTTTTACCGAGAAGCACCACATCTCTTAAATTCTCGACATTTCTCGCCTCTGTCCACCTTTTCTCGAATTCGGGATCCCTGACTATTTGAGCTATGGCCGATATGGCCCTCAAGTGGAAGTTTCTTTCGTCTCTTGTTCCGACCAATACAAAAACCGCTCTGATATTATCGTGATCTTCGGTGAACTCAATACCCTTTCTTCCTCTGAACATGAAAATGTCGAATACCTTTGTCCCGTCGATTATAATGTGAGGTATTGCTACAAAATCCGTGAGTGAGGTGCTGTTGTCATTCTCTCTTTTTATAAGCAGATCATGGATGAGTTTTTCGTCTTCGTTCAGTTTATTCGAGATATGATAAGCGATTATCCTGAACAGCTCTATGCAGCTGATCCTTTCGTTGATATTGGCCACCGTACATTTTTCTATGAGGTTATCGAACCTGTCTTTTACGATCTCGTCTCTTTCTCTTATTATCTCTTTCAACTCATTTTCGAGGTCGTAAGTGACGAATTCTTTGTTAGTGATCCTTTCTATCAGATGAAGGACAGCATACTCTTTCTCCTTGTTCTTTTTGCCGTAGAACCAGTAAACCGCAAAACCTGCCGCAGACAATCCGAGAGCTGTTAGTATGGCTTCGATTCCCATTTCGAACACGAGGAATGAAAAACCGCCGATACTTAAGATCTGTATCCACGGATATAACGGGCTTTTTAATCTGGGCTGGTAATTCTGAACTTTACTTTCCCGCAGAACTATGACCGCCAGTGAGGAGAAAATGTATGTTAATATCATGACCGTAGAGGCTGCTTTTACGAGTATATCAAGCTTTAAAAAAACTGATATCATCATGAAGATCCCGGTCATAATAACGGCATAAACGGGCACTCCTTTCTTTGCAGAAAGCTTCGAGAATAGGCCGGGGATAAGTTCGTCCCTGCTCAGGGCGTGAAGATATCGGGAAGCCGACATTATTCCCGCGTTGGCTGTCGAGACAAATGCCAGTATCGCCGCTACGGAGAGAGCGTAATATCCGAATCTGCCCATTACCGCAGAAGCTCCGTCGGTTATAGGGGTTATCGTGGCTGTCTCAACGGTCGTACCGAGTTTTGTGCCCAGAACGCCGGTCGTGACGAAGATCACCAGAGCGTACAATATACTGACAATGCCTAAAGACATTATCATGCCGAGAGGAACATTCCTTGTGGGATCTTTTGTTTCTTCAGCCAGGCTCGCCACCTTGAGAAGTCCGCCGTATGAAACGAAAACCATTCCTGCTGTGGAGAACAGGCTCAGAACTCCGTGCGGCGCGAAAGGCGAGAGGTTGTTTACATCTACCCGGCTCATTCCTGAATAGATATACATGAGCATCAGAGGTATTAGAGCCATTACTACTATCACCTGGAACCGGCTGGCTTCTCTTACTCCTGCGATGTTTATGACGGTAAAGAAAATGCAGAGGATCAAAGCTGTAAGATGAATATCGAGATCGATGATAAGATGAGTGAACGCAGCCATACCTATCAGGGCGAAAGAGCTTTTTAATGATATCGAGAACCAGACTATCAGTCCGTCTATTGTTCCGACTGCCGGTCCCATGCTGCGGGTGATGTAGAAATAGCTGCCTCCGGCTTTCGGCATCGCTGAAACGAGCTCGGCGTGGCTGAGTACTCCCGTGAGCGCGAGGAATCCTGCTATCATGTATGATAAAATGACTCCGGGGCCCGCATGAACATAGGCGAGTCCGGGCAGAATGAAAAGTCCTGAGCTTATCATAGCGCCTGAAGAAATGCTGAATATATCGATCAGCCCGAGTTCTCTTTTAAGCTTTCCGTTCACAGCCGGCCTCCTTTGCGGGTTATCATTAAAGAATATAATGCAAAGGCCCGGTCAAAAAAAATGTTTTCTTGAAAAAAATAAGTGATTATTCGAAATAATATCGGTATTTTTCAGTTCTATGAAAAATTATTCAGAAATAATAAATTCACTAAATTCAAAGCTTTACAGATCAGGGCTATATTACAGAGGTAATGAATTTAACACCGTGGATGCGGAGAGATATGATACTTCAGCCGTTAAAGTTCTGATTTGCAGGTTATCAACATACAGGGACAGTACACAGTCTTTCGCTCATACGCTTTTGTATAAGCATATTTCATCGATAGAAGGTTATTTCGCGGATCTTGCATACCTGCCACCACCTTCAGATCTTCAATTGTTCAGAAATAATTCTGTTCCTTCATTATTGGCTACAAAAACTAAAACCGGCCCTCTATCTTTTGATATAATTGCTTTTTCAAATTCACTAGTTCAGGAACTACTAAATCTCAGCAGGCTATTAACGGAAAGCGGCATACGGCCGGATTTTACAACGCGTATAAATGATAAAAACCAGCCGCTTGTCATTCTGGGGGGATCGAACAGTTCCAATAACCATTTTATTCTCAACTCTGAATCCCCGGTTGATGTGATTTTTACAGGAGAGGATCCGGAAAACATTATCAGTTTTTTCTCAAAGATCAAAAAGCTTAAGATGTCAGGATTTAAGAAAATTGATATTGTTAAGGAATTATTCAGGGAATATCCTGTAGCTGTACCCGGCATGGGCGAGAGCGGGATAAAGAATGTTATTTCAGACAGCTACAGAAAATTAATACAGCCGTCCGGAGTTCCGTTGCTTTTTAAGGATGACCCTCACTCATCGAGTCTGGTGATAAGCAGGGGATGTCCATGGTTCTGTTCTTTCTGCAACGAGAGTTTAAGGTCAAAACCATATTCGGAAATTTCACCTGAAGAAATAAAAAGCGCCGCTATCGATATAAAAAAAATGAACGGTTCATCTGATGTGAGCCTTTTCAGCTACAATTTTAACGCTCATTCCAAGATCGAGGGAATTTTGAAAGAACTACATTCCCGCTTCAGGATAGTTTCACTTATGAGTCAGCGCTTTGATATTCTGTCTTATAAAGCTGAGTTCCTTAAGCTTCTTCAGTATGCGGGAAAGACATCGATTACATGCGGTCTTGAAGGTATATCAGGCCGTTTGAGACGGTACTTGTCTAAAGACCTTACGGATGAAGAGCTGTTCGGGAGTTTAAATTCTCTTCTTAATTCGCCTGTCAGGACACTGAAGATTTTTATAATAGCTACAGGTCTGGAAAATGAAGACGACCATAAGAACTTTGACGATCTGTTATCATTTATAAATGAGAAATTAAAGCTGAAAGTAAAGGCTCCGAGAATCGTTTTCTCCCTTACATATTTGGTCAGATTTCCGGGTACACCTCAGGGCTTTGAAAAAGCTTATCCTGTCAGCGTGATGCAGACCATATCGGACATTATCGGGAAAAAAGTCACAGGAGCGGGTTTCGAATTCAGAATATCTAATCAGGTTTACGAGTACTGGGTTTCTCAGGTGCTGCTAAGAAATTCTTCCGGTAATTTCTTTGAAGTTGTTAATAAAACGATATATGAAACCGGATTTGTTTATTATAATGCGATCGATAAAAAGTTTTACGACAGACTGTTCCTTAATTTAAAAAAGATATATCCCGATCCTGATGATTTGTTGAACAGGGGGCTTGATTATACTCACTTGAACACAAATATCAAAGCGGAATTTGTTGATTCCAGCGCAAAAAGGGCATTGGACGGTAATGATACAAGGACCTGTTATTCGATCAAAATCAAAAATGCGGTGTGCAATTCGTGTGGATCCTGCGAAACTGCAGATCAGCGAAGATCAGCCATGAATTATGAAAAGGGACAGGGACTGTCTGTTGACGATCTCAGGCAGATTATATCAGAGCATTCTGCGGGTGTTGAGATACGCCTTCCGGTAATTCTTAAAGAAAAATGCCGCGGACTTTCAGACGGCTATATCGGCGCAGTGCTGACTTCGGCTGTTGTTCGTGCGCTGCCGGAAGGCGGGGAGAATATAAAAAGATTCGTCCGGCTCAATAGCCGCGTAAGATTTACCAGCGAAGAAATGCTCGGTGCGGATGAGGCGGTTTTTTTGTGCTCATTTAATGATCGGGACAGTTTGCTTGAAAATATCAGTAGCGAGAGCTTTATCGTAGAATTTGAAGAATACGCTCAGGGTTTTTCTGAAATCAATTGCAGTGGTAAAGAGCTTTCCAGGATGATCTTCACAATAAACGGCCCTGTTAAAGAGATCGACACTTCTTTTATGGCGAAATTTCATATTAAATCCACCGTAATTAAGGCAGGCGATGGTATTTATGAGGCACAGGTTTCAAAGGACGGTCTGAAAAAAAGTCAGTTCTCGAAAGTTCTGATAAACATTCCGCGGAGCCGCGTTGAAGTTCATTACGGCGAAAAATTCGATCTGAACGGGTTCGTAAAAGTCCTTTGCGACAAATACAAATTAAAGAAAAGCGAAATAGGCATATTTTCATCGCCTGATTGAAGCGCAATTAAGATTCGTTCAAAGCTGAAGTGATACTTGAGGCATATATTTTATATCGGATCTTCCAGAAAAATAGGCACAAGCGAATAATTTTGTGCCTATTTGTGGTCACTACATATTAAATTATCATAATACTAATAGTATTACTTGCATACCGGATAAATATTATGTATATTGCCACTATGTATATTGACATCTGCAAATACAAGAGAGGTGACAAAGAA
>DFZN01000012.1 GCA_002382735.1 bacterium UBP11_UBA4055 | reverse complement strand
GTTCTATGCTCATGAGAGCTGCGGACAATGCTCTCCGTGCCGTAACGGTTCAGAATCGATAAAGATGATCATTCACAACATGCTCGAAGGCGAAGGCAGAAAAGAGGATATCGATACTATAATCAGAATATGCGACAGTGTTAAGGGTTATACGATCTGTCCGACAGGCGAAGCTTTTGCCGTCCCGATCAAAGCAATGGCGGAAAAATTCAGAGATGAATTCGAAGCTTTAGTGAAGTAAAATTAAAAGCGGGGATTTCCCCGCTTTTTTTTCGGATGATGATGCAAATGTAGCAATAAACTGTATATCAGTTGGTATATAAAAAAAACGGGACATGGTATGAAGAAATTTATTGATGATGCAAAAATAACACAATATTTGAGCAATGCCCACACACCGGACGATAATGAGCTCGAAGAAATACTCTCACACGCAAGAGAACTTAAAGGGATCAGTTTTGAGGAAGCGGAAAGGCTGCTTCTCGTTGAATCGAAAGAGAGGATCGACAAACTTGCGGATACTGCCAATTTTATAAAAGAATCAATATACGGGAAAAGACTCGTTCTCTTTGCACCGATGTATGTGTCGAATATGTGCAACAACGAATGTCTCTACTGCGCTTTCAGAATGAGCAATAACCTGATTACGAGGAACACCCTAACTCTCGATCAGATAAGGATGGAAACGGAAGCGCTCATCAATCAGGGACACAAAAGGGTTCTTCTCGTATCCGGAGAAGGTCTTGGAAAAAGCGCGCTCGACTACACGATCGACGCCATAGGAACAATATACTCGGTAAAAAAACCTAAAGGCAATATCAGGCGTATCAATGTGAATATCGCTGCAATGGAGGTTGAACACTATAAAAAGCTTAAGGAAGCGAAGATCGGAACTTACCAGCTTTTCCAGGAGACCTATCACGAAGAAACTTACCGTAAGATGCACAAGAGCGGACCGAAAGCAAACTATGAATATCATCTCGGTGCGATGGACAGAGCCATGGAAGGCGGCATTGACGATGTGGGAGTGGGCATCCTTTTCGGACTTACAGACTATAAATATGAGATAATGGCGTTACTGCAGCATATAAGGCATCTGGAAGAAAAATTCGGAGTCGGACCTCACACTATATCCGTTCCGAGACTTGAACCGGCCACAGGTTCCGATATAGCTTCAAATCCGCCTTATCCTGTAACAGACAGCGACTTCAGAAAGATCATAGCAATATTAAGGATTACGGTACCTTATACAGGAATTATTCTTTCAACGAGAGAAAATGCTGAAACGAGAAGGGAAGCGCTTCATCTCGGTGTGTCACAGATCAGTGCAGGCTCAAAGTCCGATCCCGGGGGCTACACGAAAAAAGACCATACCGATGCCCAGTTCTCATTAGGCGATCACAGATCGCTTCATGAAGTGATCGAGGATATTGTGGACTTCGACCACATACCGAGTTTCTGCACAGGATGCTATAGACTTGGAAGGGTAGGGAAGGACTTTATGGATCTTGCAAAACCGGGAGCAATAAAGGCGCACTGCTATCCCAATGCCATTTTCACTTTTACAGAATATCTTGAGGATTTCGCTGATGACAGGCTTAAGAAAAAAGGCTATGATCTGATCGAAAGAACTATAAATGAGAGCATCACTCAAATTAAGCTTGCAGAAGGTGTAAGGAAAAATATCCAAGAGATAAAAAATGGAAAAAGAGACATATATTATTAATGATTTACTGAAAAAAGGTTCTGAACTCAATAGCGAAGAAATAGTAAAACTTCTGTCAGTAACTTCGGGAGACGATCACAAAGCAATAACGGAACACGCAGGTATTATACGCAACGATCTGCTCGGCAACCGGGTCTATTTCCGCGGTCTTATAGAATTCTCGAACCTGTGCGTTAAGAACTGCTATTACTGCGGTATCAGAAGGGGCAATTTTAAGCAGGAAAGATATACTATGACCGACCAGGAAGTTCTTGATTGTGCGGAATTCGCCTACAAAAGCAGATACGGAAGCATCGTTATACAGGCCGGAGAAAGAAGCGATAAGGCTTTCGTTGACAAAATAGAATATCTTCTCAAAGAGATAAAGAAACTCTCTGACGGCAAACTGGGAATCACTCTCTCGCTCGGAGAACAGACCTACGAGACCTACAGACGATGGTTCGAAGCGGGTGCGCACAGGTATCTCCTGCGCATTGAGACATCCTCACAAGAACTCTACTCGAAATACCACCCTGACGATGAAATGCATGCTTATGATGTCAGACTCGCTGCTCTGGAAAGGATTAGAAGGGCAGGTTATCAGGTGGGCACGGGTGTAATGATAGGGCTTCCCGGTCAGAGCATCAACGATCTTGCAGATGATCTTCTCTTCATTAAGAAGCTCGATGCGGATATGGTTGGAATGGGTCCGTACATTGAGAACGAGAATACTCCACTTTATGACAGACGGGGTGAGCTGATACCTAAAAAGGACAGGTTCGACCTTTCAATGAGAATGGTGGCAGTACTCAGAATACTTATGCCGGATATTAATATGGCAGCGACTACTGCTATGCAGACACTTGATCCGCTGGGAAGGGAGAAGGCTATCAGGGCAGGTGCAAATGTTATAATGCCCAACCTTACACCGGTAAAATACCGCGAGAACTATCTTTTATATGAAGGTAAACCGTGCCTTGACGAGGACGCTGAAAAATGTGCGGGATGCATAACTGCCCGAATAAGATCGACCGGCGCAGAAGTCGGATTCGGAGAATGGGGAGATTCAAAACATTTCAAGAGGAGGACTGAGGGAAAATGAAAAGGATCAATATTGGTATATTCGGGCGGGTCAATTCCGGTAAATCAACGCTGATGAACCTTCTTACACAGCACGAAACCTCGATCGTGGACAGCACTCCGGGAACCACAGCTGATGTTAAAACAACGGTAATGGAGATCCACGGCATCGGTCCCGTCAAAATATTTGATACGGCAGGCACGGACGAGGCGGGAAAGCTCGGAGATAAAAAGCGTGATAAAACATACACTGCGCTTAAAAGATCCGATATAGTCCTTCTCGTGATCAATGAAAAAAGTGCCGCATATCATTCATCGGACTTTGCATCTGAACTCGGAATTTTAGATCTCGCCGCGTCAAGAAATAAAGAGATATTCGTAGTATTCAATAAGTTTAAGGATCAGGAATACACTTCAAACATAGTGCGTGAAAAGATAGACCCCGATAAAAAATACAATTCGGTCGAAATTGATCTTAACGACAGCTCAAATTATATTAAGCTTATAGATTTTATCAAACAGCACTCAAAAATTACCGTCACAAGAACGCCGCTCCTTCCCGATCTTGACATTGATAAAATAGTTTTTTTAAACATCCCGATAGATGAAGAATCTCCTGAAGGCAGATTTTTAAGACCCCAGATGATGATCGAGGAATATCTCGTAAGAAGATATATTCCCACATTCGCATACAGAATGGATCTCGCCGCAGCAAGAAGCGAAAATCCTGAAGAATCAGCTGAGGAGAAAAAAAGGTTCGATAACTTCATATCGCATCTCAGCAGGGAAGACAAACTTCAGCTTCTCATTACAGACTCGCAGGCAATGGACATCATCTCTAAATGGACAAAAGATGCACCCTATATGGTCACGACATTCTCTATCGTGATGATAAATTTTTTAAACGGCGGCAATCTCAAGATGTTCGTGGAGGGAATAAAAGCCTTCAAAAACCTCAATCACGGCGACAAGGTCATGATAGCCGAAGGCTGCAACCACGACAGAAAAGCCGAAGATATAGGCACGAAGCAGATACCGAACAAGATAGATCAGATCTTCGGGAAAGGAAACATTCAGATCGACCATTACTTCGGCCGTGTCTTCGCCGATTACGACAGGCTCAGAGAGTACAAACTCGTCATCCACTGCGGCGGCTGCATGCTCGATCAGCAGGCTATAGCATCGAGGATACAGGACCTGATCGAATCCGGGGTCAGCTTCACCAACTACGGCGTACTGCTCTCATATTTCCAGGGTGAGGAAGCTCTCAACATGGTAGTCAAGCCTTTTGGTGCGAAAATATAGAACATTATTACATATTGACAAACCAGGGAAAATACAATACATTTGAAATGTGTTTTCATATATAAAAAACAAGGTAGTATTATATGCCGACCCGATCGAAAACCTTGACATACAATAGAAAAAAACATTATATGAGGTGTAGCCACACATTAGAAAAAAGACGCATTTTTAAACTTTTAGTCAAATGAGATTTTTATGTAAAATGAAGGAATTAAGATGAGTGCTATACTAGATGAACAAGCCGTAATAGCTAAATTTAAAAGATGGTTGCTGTATGCAGTTTATCTTCCAGATGAAATACATAAAATGATCGCCATTGACGCGACATTGCATATACTACCTTTAGGTAATTTAACATATCAATACGAAAATAAATGGAGTGCTACGATTGGTATATTACAAGAAGAAAACGGCTCTATATGATTTTTAGTGGGTAAAAGGGGAAAAATATATTACATTACAGGACATGAATAAGAGTAAAGAAATATTCAGCATGGCTTTAGGATTGAGTTCACCTTGGGAAGTCACGGCTGTAGAATTTCGAGAAATAAATGGACAGAAAGAACTCCACATGACATTGAGCTTTGAGAAAGGTTTTAAATTCACCGGCAAGGACGGTCGCCTGTACAGTGCTCACGACACGGTAGAAAGAACTTGGCAGCACCTGCATTTTTTTCAGCATAAGTCTTTCATACATGCAAAAGTACCCCGTGTAAAAGAAGAGGATGGCTCAATCACAACTCAAAATGTATCCAAAGCTCGGAGAAGGCTACCGTC
>DFZN01000073.1 GCA_002382735.1 bacterium UBP11_UBA4055 | reverse complement strand
AAAACAACTGCACAGGAGGAAACGGATGTCGATAAGGTCATAGACGGCACTGAGATAATGAGTTTCAGAGAGCTTATAAGAAAGATCCCCGTAACGAGAGCGGTAACCGAATATGCGGTTAATATGGTCAGAGCTTCAAGACCCGAAGACTCAGCCTCGAATACATTCATAAAAGATTCGGTCAGCTGGGGCGCGGGTCCGAGAGCGGGTCAGAATCTGGTAACAGGTGCTAAAATATTTGCCGCGCTGAACGGAAGAAAGACACCAGACTATGAGGACATAAAGCGCGTGTCAAAACCTGTTTTAAGGCACAGGATTATACCGAATTTCAGAGCCGAAGCCGAAGGAATAACCTCCGAAGTTATCATCGACGAATTAATTAAACAGGCGGGAAGATAAACTGATCATGCCTGATGAGATAAAAATAAAAGACAGGATATTCACCGAACTGTTTTCAGAAGAAAAACTGGAAGAACTTATTTCAACCTGTGTTTTCAGAGTAAGATCTACAATTGATGCCACAAAAGACCTTGTCGTGATCGGAGTACTCAACGGAGGGATACCTTTATGTAATGACATCGCCTTCTCATTATCCGAGAATGTGATAGTTGATTATGTCAAAGCTGTCAGTTACGGGGATTCTTTAAGATCTTCAGGAGAAGTGAAACTGCTTCTTGATTCAGTCACGGATGTAAGCGGAAAAGCAGTTCTGATCGTGGACGACATTATAGATTCAGGCAGAACGGTAAGCTTCCTTAAAGATCATTTCACGGCTAAAGGAGCCCAAAAAGTAATGATATGCTCACTGTTCTACAAACGCAACGCTCTATTCCCCGAACCTGACTTTTTTGGAGCGGAGATAGAAGATCAGTTCATTGTCGGATACGGTCTGGACTACGCCGGCAAAGGCAGGAATCTTAGAAAAATATTAAAACTAAAGTAATTACGGAGCCTTGGATAAACTTATGAAAGAAGATAAAAATACCGAAGATGAAAAGAACGGAAAAGAAAAAGAGACCGAGCAGGAGATCATCAAAAGGATGAAAAAGATCCATGATGATAAATCAAAGAGAAGGCCTGACGGTAAGCGCGGAATGAAACAGGAAGAAGAAGGTGTCTTCTGGAAGAAAGGTTCCAAAACATTCTTGATCTGGATGATAGTTATCGCGGCCGCGCTGATACTGATCAATCTGTTCGAAAAGGACGGCAAGAGCACTGAACTTGAATACAATGAGTTTATAAATTATCTGGATGATGTTAAGAGCATAACTATCACAAATGTCGGTTCCAATGCCGAGATATCCGGAGAATTCTCAAGACCCTTGGCTATATCTTCAAAGGCAGGCAAGAAGTTTTCAAATTTCGCTCTTGTGGTTCCTTCTGTTACAAAAGAGACAGCCGACGGGTGGACACAAAAAGGTATCAAAGTCAGGATGCAGAAGGAGCAGTACGGCGTAGGTGATTTCCTTATTTCAGTGATACCTTGGGTGCTCTTTATTCTTCTATGGTTCTGGCTTCTAAGGAGAATGCAGGGAGGAGGTGCCCAGGGCGGCGGCAAGGGTATTTTCACATTCGGGAAAAGCAGAGCAAGGCTCGTTGACAATGCAAAAAATAAGATAACTTTCAAAGATGTTGCGGGAGCGGATGAGGCAAAAGAGGAACTGACAGAAGTTATCGATTTTCTAAAAGAACCAGTTAAATTTTCTGAAATGGGCGCGAAAGTGCCTAAGGGAGTCCTTCTGACCGGACCTCCGGGAACAGGCAAGACGCTCTTGGCGAAGGCGGTCGCCGGCGAAGCCGGAGTGCCGTTCTTCAGCATCAGCGGCGCGGATTTCGTAGAAATGTTCGTCGGAGTAGGAGCTTCAAGAGTGAGAGATCTTTTTGAGCAGAGTAAAAAGAGCGCGCCGTGCATTCTTTTCGTTGACGAGCTTGATGCCGTAGGAAGGCACAGGGGTACAGGTATAGGCGGCGGGAACGATGAAAGGGAGCAGACGCTTAACCAGCTTCTTGTCGAGATGGACGGATTCGACACTGAGGACAATGTGATAGTGATAGCCGCCACCAACAGGCCAGATGTACTTGATCCGGCACTTCTCCGTCCAGGCAGATTCGACAGGCATGTTGTAGTAGATTATCCCGATGTCAGGGCAAGAGAAGCGATCCTGAAAGTTCACGCCAAGAAGATCAAGATGATTAAAGATATAGATTTCTCCGCTATAGCTAAAGGATCACCGGGTATGAGCGGAGCGGACCTGGCGGGCATTATCAACGAATCTGCGCTTTTTGCCGCCAGAAAGGGTAAAAAGTCTGTTGACATAACCGATATCGAAGATGCTAAAGATAAGATAATGATGGGAGTCGAAAGAAAGTCCGCTGTAATAAATGAGGCTGAAAAGAAGATCACTGCCTATCACGAAGCTGGTCATGTTCTAATAGCGAAAATGACGGAAGGAAGCGATCCTGTCCATAAGGTCACGATAATCCCCAGGGGCAGGGCCATGGGTTTGACACATTATCTTCCGATCGAGGAAAAACATTCGTATTCAAAAACATACATTTTCAGTAAGCTTCTCCACCTTTTCGGAGGACGAGTAGCGGAAGAGCTGATCTTCAACGATATTACTACGGGCGCTTCGAATGACATTGAAAGAGCAACCGACATCGCCAGGAAGATGGTCTGCGAGTGGGGCATGAGCGAAGAGATCGGGCCGATACATTACGGAGTTAAGAATGATAATCCGTTNNATCTTTACAGCTCTTGCGAAAACAAGAGAAGTGCTGACTCAGAACATTGATCTCCTTCACAAGTTAGCAGAAGCATTATTAGAAAAGGAAACGCTGACCGGATCGCAGATCGACGAATTGGTGGGAATAGGCGCAAATAATACAAAAATTAACGGACATGATATTGTTAATGGTATTTAAAGCCAGGGACAAATATTTTGACACAGATAAGAAACCTTTAATTATGGGGATTCTCAATATCACGCCTGATTCTTTCTCCGACGGGGGTATGTATCAGGACGCGGATTCTGCAGTAAAAAGGTGCATGCAGATGATCTCGGAAGGGGCAGATATTATCGACATGGGCGGTGAGTCTTCAAGACCGGGATCAAGTAGGATTTCATCAAAAGTTGAGATGGAAAGGATCGTTCCTGTGATCAGCAGGCTCAGAGAAAAGTCCGACATCTGTATAAGCGTGGATACTTATAAGGCTGATGTGGCTGAGGCAGCTATGAAAGAGGGCGCGGACATGATCAATAATATTTACGGAGCCGACCCTGATCCGGATCTTTTGAGAATCGCGGCTTCGTACTCAGCCGGTTTGTGCCTGATGCACATGAGAGGCGAACCCGGTACAATGCAGGCTGAAACAGAATACTGTGACATTATTAATGAAATTTATTCGGTTCTCAGAAATTCTTATGAGAAAGCTCTGCTTGCAGGAGTCTCGGAAGATTCAATTATGATCGATCCCGGAATAGGCTTCGGAAAATCTGTTGACGGGAATCTCAGACTTATCAGAAATATCGGTCATTTCAAAGGTATAGGATGTCCGGTATTGATCGGTGTTTCAAGAAAAAGTTTTATCGCAAAGATACTTGATAATGACACTGAGGACAGGCTGTCAGGAACGATCGCCGCAAATACAGCCGCATATATATTCGGCGCTGGAGTTTTCCGGGTTCACGATGTTAAAGAAAATGCCGAAGCGCTTAATATATCCAGTTCGATATTAAAGATAAAAGCAGAAAAAATAGGGAGGACATCCTGAAATTCTCAGTGATAATTCCCTGCTTCAATGCAGAAGACACTTTGTACAGATGCGTAGACGCGGTACAGTCGGTAGATTATCCGAAAGAGGATTTTGAGGTGATCATTGTGAACAACGGATCTACGGACAGGACATACAGGATTGCTACGGGTTATGACATAAGAGTGATCGGGAAAAGGAAAAGTGTAAAGTATTCCGAGGCAATGGCGATCGGAGCAAAAAATTCACGATACGATAACCTGCTTTTCGTAGATCAGAGGACCGTAGTCAGAAAAGATATACTGAAAAATATCGAAGCTCTAAACTACAGCCCCATTATGTCCGGCGAGCTCAACTTGGATAAGTACAGGTCGGACCACGACACTTTCATGTATCAGATATATTCAAGGCTCTACAGCCCTCACTTTCCGCAGAGCCGGTACAAAAATGAATTATGGGTAACAAAAAAGAATTTTAAAAAAGTCAGCAGGAATAAAGCCGTATTGTTTATTACAAAAAACCTTTTCAATAAACTTGCTGAAGTTGGTTTCGATCTCGACGGCGGGAACAGCGATCTTTTCAGAAGGATAGTTTATGACCTGAATTGCAGAATATTATCTCACACCGATGTAAATGTGCAGTATATCGGCGATCTTAAGGTCAAAACGAACAGAGAGATAGTCGAAAATGGATATAAGTGGGCAAAAAGACATTTGAAGAAATTCAACATTTTCTCATTTTTATATTACAGTCTCCATATCTCGCTGATAATCGTGATAGCCGCATATCTTAATTATGCTCTCCCGGTCATTATCCTGATATACCTTCTTTTTCTGGCCTATCTCTCAGATTCAAGAAAAGATTTCTGGATAATGTTCAGATCAGCACCCGGTGAAATAATAAGGTTTTATATCGGAACGATAAACTTTCTTACCGGAAGATCATGAAAAAGTACGATCCTTTATTAATATTCATTCTCATACTGTCAATATATGTTCTTTTTTCAAATCAGAGAATAACGACATCGATGGATGTAGATGTGCTCAGGTATGCATCGAACTGGATCGAGACAGGAAGTTTGGGGTCTGAACAGAAACTCTCGGCAGGAGTTGCGTACAGTCCCGAGACAGGACTTTTCTATGCAATGGAAGGATTAGGCATAATCGCCCCTCTGGCTTTTTTTGTAAAGGCTTCAAATATTTTAAGCAGTGATTCGAATTTCATAATGTATATTTTCAACCAGTTCTTTGCAGCTCTGGCTGTGATGTACTTATTTCTGATTTTCAGATTGTTCTTAAGCGCAAAAAAGTCTTTTTTTTATACTGCTCTTTTCGCATTGGCGACACCTCTTTTCGTACATTCAAAATATCTTCTGCCTGAACCTGTTACACTGCTTTGTATTTCGATGTCATTTTATTATCTGCTAAAATTCAGAAGGCATAAGATCCCTGTGTATATGTTCTTTTCAGGTTTGAGCTCAGGATATACTCTTCTGACGAGACCGGATGCGCCGATATTTGCGGCTTTATTTTCCCTTCTCGCTGTCTATACAGTTTACAAAATTTCGGGAAAAGATATTATAAAGTCATCTGTATTTTATGTTACCGGCTTTTTAATATTCGCAGCTCTGTTCGCTTTTACGAATTATAACAGGTACGGATCGATCCTTGAATCGGGATATACTTTAGACAGGAATGAAGTGAAAGAATCTCTTGAAAAGTCACTCCCGGAGACTTACCGTAAGTTTGAAAGCGCAGCGAGACTTGTTGAGAGAGAAGATCCCGCCGATGAGAATTATAAAGATGCATTGAGATATTATAACCGTTTTCAGTCTCAGCAGAAATTTCTCGAAGAAACGAATAAAGTACTGTCCGAGTACGGAGACAAGAATACTGCATTCTATACCAACGGCTCTCTCAATTTTATTAACGGGATATACCTGATACTGTTTTCTCCGAACAGGTCGATATTCTATTTATCCCCGTTCATGATCATTCTGCTGATCCCTTTATGGCGTTATTTCAGGAGGTTCAGGACAGAGTTCATTCTGACAGGTTCCATTATAGCAGGTTATATTGCGCTTTACGCATTAAGAGCACCTTTGAGTTATGCGGGAAGCGCCGCCTGGGGAGTCAGATATCTTCTTCCGGTCTATCCGGTTTTTTTCCTCAGCGTGATATTCTATGAAAGATCGGAATTCTCAAGAAAAACAGCAGTCAGAAGGACATTTTATGTGCTGTGTGTTTTTTCTGCACTTTTCCAGCTGACCGGTTCAGGCGTGAACTATCAGTCTGTCCAGATGCCTCTTGAGTATAAGGCGAAACAGGTCCATGGAACTTCAGATATGACATGGGCGCATGAATCAAGAAAAAGTATGATGACTGACTTTTCAAGCTCGCTGCTTATCAATAACATCAGAATAATGACCGGCAATATGACGCCTGAACAAAAGGCATACGGAGTTGAGGGCGGCCCCAATGACTGGTTCTTTCTGCAGGTGCTGAAGGGTAGGGGCAGGCTTGTCGATGGGAAGGAAACAGGCTCGTTCAAAGCCCTGCTTTTTCTTCTCCTTATTTCCGCCTCCGGATCTGCGTACTTATTATACAGATCAACGGCTTCGGAAAATAAATGAAGCAGGGAATTGTTAAAATATCAGAATACAAAAAAGCTTTGGAAAGCAGCACATTTAAAGCACTTGAGAATTATTCCGACGAATTTATTAACCTTCAGGAAAGGCTTTTTCCCGAATTCTCAACAAGATGGGTTAAAGACTCTTTCCATCAGTGGAGCAGGCAGTATGAATATCCTTTCGCAGCCGAAGCTTTAGATGAGTATTTTCCGGAAAAAGGCAGGATTCTCGATGCCGGATCAGGCATTACATTTTTCCCATATTACCTTAAAGAAAAATATCCCGATGCGGAGATCGAATGCTGTGATTACGACCCCAAGCTTAAGACTCAGTTCGACAGAGTAAATAAAGAGAAAAATACAGGCGTAAATTATTTTACAGCAGATATTAAGAATGTAGAAAGACCTGACGGACATTACTCTTCAATATACTGTATTTCAGTGCTTGAACATACCGATGACTATGAGGCGGTAGTGAAAGAACTTGCTAGGATCACTAAGTCCGGAGGGCATCTAATTCTTACTTTTGATATTTCAATCGACGGTTCTGCCGATATTCCTTTAGAAAAAGCTGTTCAGCTTTTAAGGTCCATAGAAAAATACTACATTCAGGAAATGGGATCTTTTGGTTTAAGCCGTGATGGCATATCGGAGAGTGATACACTGACCACGAATTATATATGGGACTTCAACAGAAACCTTCTGCCCTGGAGATATCCGCGACTTATGTTCTTCAAATCTCTTTCAAAAGGTCATATACCGAAATATCTCATCAGGAATTTAGCCTGCTATTGCGGCATATTTAAGAAAAAATAATTTAAGAATTATTATGAAAATTATCGACTTAAGAGGTAATAGAAAAAGCGCGCCGCCGGAAATTTAATCCCAACAGACCATTTACACAAAATTATTTACACTCCCTGTTGAACAAAATGCTTAATTGGGCAAAAAAACAAAAGCTAAATATATTACATTTCGTCAAATACCAATTTAACCCAGCCCATAGGATATTTTTTATCTGAGACTGTTCTTGTTTCTCCCCAGCCTTTAGTTGATCTCGGTTCTCTGTATTTGTCAACAGTTACATTTTCTGCATGAGAAAATCTTCCTGCGCGAACTATGCATTCATTTTCTTTCATTTCTTCGGCAAGCTGCAGGAGTTTTTCGGAATTTTTCTTTAATTCGGTGAATAAAGATTGTTTATAATGCTTTCCGTGTTCCTCAAAAAGATGTTTTTTATAAAAATTATTGCATGAATTTATTATCTCTTTCAGCGATATTTTCATTGAGACGGCATTATTCATGTAATGATTACGATCTTTAAATTGCGTATTTTGCAATTTTTCGTCTATTGTCAAATCACAAAACCCTTTTGCATCGCTGTCTGATATTATTCCTTGTATCTGCTCTAAGATTATCTGCATATTGCTGAAATACTGACCGTCTTTTGCTTTGTAATTATAATTAAAACATTCGCCCACTATTTGTTTAAATTCTCCTGTTATTTCGCAGTCGGTTAACCTGATTGCTCTGAAAGGATCATGCCTGGCATCTCTATATTTTAATACTTCCGATTCGAAAAATCTTTTGTCATCAAATCCGCCTGTGTTCTTACAAAATTCATTAATAACCGCTGTTCTGACTGCTCCTTTTAAGGAAGATCCGGGCAGCACGGGATTTCCCGTGATTTTATTCCTGAATATTTCTTCAACCAAAAGCTGATTGTTTTCACTTTCAAATTTATCGTTAAATTTATTATCAAAATCTTTTGTTACGGCAGACTTGTATAAAAGCTTCTCTTCTAAGACTTCATCTCTTAGTAATGACCGGATATTAAATAAATCATCTTTGTCAATATATTCATATAATTCTTGTTTAGCTTCATCATCTAAATATGAAATTACACTATCCGGATTAAATCTCCAAAACTCGCCGTCAATAACAGAATAATGCAACAAATCAATTTCTTCCCCCGTTCCTATATGCACATTTGTTAAAGGTATGACAGTTATTTTATATCTTGCCATTTATCCGTCAACCTCATTGAAATTAATTACGGGGGTAAAAGCATAATGCTTTATTTTTTCATCACTATGAATATTTTTTAATAAACAGCCTGTAAATTGCTCACTTATTCTGTCAAACGATGATCCTGATTTGTACATTATAATCGGTTTTTTGAACGGATATTTTGTAATTGCATAATCGCCGCCGAGTTTACCGAATTTTGTAAAAAAGTCATATCGGAAATTTGAAACATCATTCTTATTTTTAAGAACAAAATTTGATAAGGCCATAGCCCTGTTACCTTTTTCGGGAAAAGTTATTTCGCTGATATTCTTTATGACAATTACTCCTTTACCCGTTGATTTGTCTGCTCCGTACCCGTTTTCAAAGGCTTTAGAAAATAAGTTAAAGGTTTTTTCTTTTTCAAAACCGGTGAGTACAAAAATGTCAAAAAGTGAATTTTCTTTATACCAGAATTCTGAGGATGAATATAAAGCCTTTTCTTCATCCTTAGAACCTGAGATTCTGTTTATAGTATTATGCTGTCCCGCCACAATTTTCAAACCGGATTTTTCTCTTAAGAATTCTTCTTTACTAAAATCTTTAACTAATTCTGACTCAGAAATCGGAATTGAATCAAAAAAATATTTATTCGGGATGTATTTAACCATTTTAATTTGCTTATAGTCTTCTGTTTGCTTTAAAGTTAGGTCAAATGAGGGCAGTTGAGGTTTAAAAACAGGTTTAGGTAAAAACCCGTGCGGAAATGCGGAAGATAAAATTACTGGAAGGTTTCCGTTATCATATTGACTCAAAAATTCTTCTAAGACGGCGTTTCCGTCACTGAATTTAATTCCCCAGCATATATGACCGAAAATAGTATCGGCATGTAGCGGAGTAATCAGTGAAGATTTTAATTGAATTGTAATAATATAGGAAAACATTAATCAACCTTTGGCAATTCTACATTTTCACCGTCAACCTGCAGATTTTCAAATTTTATTTTTCCGTTGCCTCTGCTGCCGCCTCCGCCAAGATAATCAAGTTCTAATAAAGCCAATGATTTTAACACAACTTCGGAAAGATATTTTTCATCGGTTTGACCTCCGTCACCGGTATCAATTATTTTAAATAAAATATCAAGCCTGAACTTGATTCCCGGAACCACTCTTTCTATCGGCCTCGGATTTGCTACTGCCGTAATTCTGTTTATTGTATTTTCATTTTTTTCCTCAAGAATAGGAGTATTATTGTCTAAAAAAGCTTTTTTTATAGTTTCTAAAATATAACTGTCCCTTACAATAATCCTTGTCGGCCCCTGCTGAGAATCTTTGTTTGAACTGCCGTAAACCCGGCATACTTCACATTTACCGCAGCCGCAGGGTTTGCCCTCAGAAGCTATTACCTTGCCCGTCTCCCACTCAATCAGGCTTCTCATTTTACCTTTTAAAGAAGAGCCCGGAATATACGGATCGCTCGTAACGGGATGTTTTATTATGGGATTATCCATTCCTCCGATTTCTATTGTGTCGCTGCTGCCTCCGATATGTAGTCCGGTAATTACAACGATATCGCCCGTTATTTTCTTTGTTTTCAATAGTTTCATTTTTTAATCTCCGCTTTTATTTTACGCTGTCGCCGCCAAGGCCGTAGTAAAAACCGACAACGGCTTCAAACATTTTGGAAAAAGCTTTTAAATCTTTTTCATCTTCAATCGAATATATGCCCGCATTTATAAACTCGGTAAATTTATCATAATACGGTTTATTGAACCTGCCGACTTTTTTTTCTGTATTTGCGTAAGCGACTTTGGATTTTATCATTTTCACCAAAGGTTTTACAGTGTCCCAGTTTTTTTCATAATCATATTTCTTTTCCAAAGATTTTATTTCGTAAAAAAATTTTCTTAACTGGCTTGATGACACGCCGTTTTTATTTCTGCCGGAAACAAAGAATAAACTTTGGGCAATTTTTTCGGCTTCTTCGTCAAGTAACCTGAAATTTATTATTTTTTTCCCATTATCGTCAAAAAATTTAATTTTTTCCATTTGTTTTCTCTCCTTTGTTTTTATAGAGTGCGTAAGTTACGGGGATTTTCAATGTCTTATCGGTAATGCTTTTTTCGAGCATATCCTTTAGATAAGTTTGTTCTCTTTTCGCCAGCGAATAATATAAATGTGATTTCCAAAGCGCATTTCCCTGTTTGTAATTATTGTTTTCCGATAAATCTATATATCTTTTCTGGTAATCTAACAATCCAGAAACGAAATGTGTTGATAATTTTCGCATTTTATCTTTTTCGTTTAACAATTCATCAAGTTTTTCCCACAATTTCTTTAATTCACCAAGTTTTTCCCATTTTACCGTTTCTCCGAACAGAGTAAGAGAGTCTTTACCGTTATTTTTAGACATTTCAAGGGCTTCTTTCGCATTTTCCATTATGGTCTCTATCGGATAATTATGTCGAAACAAAGTAATTCCTGCCGAAACAGTTAATTTATTTTCTTCACCTATAACTTTCATAAATTCACTTCTAAAGTTTACGGCAAAATTTATTATAGAATCCCAATGCCCGGCGACACAAATATCATCTCCGTGTGAAAACACTATTCGTATATCTTTGTACCCCGCATCGGCTTCAATAAAATTATTAAGCCCTGTTGCAAAAAAATCATTTAATAACCTACTCAACGCGGTATATTTGTAAATCGTAATCCCTTTTTTATATTCGAGAGAAAAAAAATAGTTCAGATTGTCAATATTAGCTCTGAACATAGCCAGATACTTTACGCCTTTTTTAGGTCTCGATATTTCTTCAAATGTTTTTTGAACACTATTTAAAGTCTCAATTTCGTTCCTGTAATCCTCAGAAAGCACGAAATCTTCGGATGTATTTAAAATTGAACCTAATTTATTTTGTCTCGCCGCTTCTGCATCCTGTTCAATTTTTCTGAATAAGAGCTCTAATTTACCTTGCGTCAGGTCGTTATACGATGCTTCAACTCCCTCTGAAATACAGATTGTAAGTTCTCCATAATATTTTTTTATGCTTTCAGTATCAATTTCCTTTCTTATAATTTTTAATTTATCTTTTGTAGAAGATGTATTCGGCAATAGAAGTAAGAATCTGTATCCTGTTGAAATCAATTTGCATTCATCGGGTAAACCTAGCCGATTCAGTATTTTTTCAGCATAATTTAAATTATTTATGATGTTCGAATATTTTTGAATACCGCTTATATCGCAGGAGACAAAAAGGTATTTTTTTTCTTCCATGTCATTAATTGTGTCAATATTTTCCAAATATTCCTGTAGTCGCATATTACTTTCATTTATTAGATTTTCACTCATTGTTCACCTGTATATCATTGAAACGAAATTATAAGCCCTTTGTTACTATTTATCAAGAAGAAAAAATAAAATATTCCTTGTAGGTAATCCATATATAGATAAAAAATCGAACCGGAGGTTCAAGACGGAAACCATAATTCCTTGGAGGTAGTCTTAAAAAAATAAACGAGTGGATTGATGATTGTGCCGTCAAACTGCTATCCCTGTTAGGTATTCTATAATAGTTCTTCAAGGAAATAAAGGTAGCTACGCATATTTATCAGCCACAATCCCTTAAAGGTAGTCTTTTAAAAATAATTCTGGAAAGATACATATCTTCTGTGAGAGATGCATCCGGTAACACTTTAATCACTTTTAGTTATTCTGTTCTTTTCAATATATTCCTCCAGCATTCCGAATCCCATCGAATTCTTACTTCCTATTCCCGTTTTGAGACAGAAATCCAAAATGCGTTTACTTCCTTTCAATTTAAAAATGCCGCTGTAAGCTTTAATAACAGTGTCTTTGTAATATATTATGTGCATATTTCTTTTTGTGTCAAAATATTTGGGCTGAATCAAAATGTCTTTGTATTCGCTTTCGTCATCGGCCATTATAGAGTGAGAAAATGCATCGTACTTTCTTCTCATATTTTCATTGATATAATAATTAAAATCCGTCTCGTTCGGGTTATAATAATAAGTTTTCTTTTTGTCTCTTCTGTCGTGCAGAGTACTGTAAATAGTTATCGGAGAAAGGGTTCTTACCAACATTTCATTTATTAAAACATCATTATTCTCAATTGTAAAAGAATCAAGTAATACTCTATTATCCAAAAGATCAAACGATTTCCCGATTTTTTTGCTGAGTTCGTTAGAGAATAAACTCATCATATCATAAAACGGGCTTGAAAAATAAATATTTATATTGCCGGAAAAATAAAGCAATTTGTTGTCTTTTTCGTATCTCGGTTTTTCATCTGAAAATATTCTTGAATATACAAATAGTTTATACTCTCTTTCGCTCACTGATTTGAAACCTTCATCATGCAGGAGTTTAGAAAGTTCTGACGGCATTATTGAATACAGGAACCCTTGAAGGGTATAGTTATAATGTACAGGCAGAATAATTCCTTCTTCGAGTGATTTAAGGACTAATTTTAATCTCACATAAAACTCCGTAATTAAAAAGACAGTTGAATATATTCAATTATTCGGCTATTGTCAAAAAAAAAGTGGACTGAAATTCTGCTTTTTTTGTTGATTATAAGAATTGTTATGGTTAATATTCCTCATTGAAATAAACTGAACTGACGAGGGGTAAATAAATGCAGTTTTGTAAAAGCTGGTGGGGAAACCGGTACATTGAAACGATAGAAGACATGGATCAGGCGCGGATGATGAGAGGGCGCAGATATGCAAGGAACGGTTCTGTTCTGTCAATAGATATAAAAAAGAATAAGGTGAATGCCAAAGTTCAGGGATCCTCCCCCCGTCCGTACTCGGTAAGATTGGAATTTATTCCGTTTTCAGATATGCAAAAGAAGATAATATTGGATGTTATAAAGGAAAGCCCGTCTCTGGCGGCGGCATTATTAAGCGGAGAAATGCCTAGTGAACTGGACGATGTTTTAAGCACAAATTCGATAAATCTTTTTGTAAGTGACTGGGATGAGATAAATCCTAACTGTTCCTGCCCGGACTGGGCGATTCCCTGCAAGCATCTCGCAGCTGTCATGTACCAGATCGCTTTGGAAATTGACCGCAATCCGTTCATCATCTTCGATCTGCACGATTTTGATATAATTCAAGAATTGAGCAGGATCGGGTTGACTGTGGAAAAAGAAAATATTTATAATATTCGAGATGTTACAAAAATATCGGTTGCGCCGGTTTTAAACGCATCGGCGAAAAAGGCAACTGACTATTCGGTTATAGCAGACTGCATTGATTTTAGTAAAATCCCTGTGCTTTATCAGAATTTTATAAGCCTGCTCAGCGATAATCCTCCGATCGGATTCAAAAAAGACTTTAAGAAACAATTAGAAAAATTTTATAAAACGCTGTCAAAGCTGGCTGAAAGTCAAATTTATAATCCTGACGAATCCGAAGCAATAATGAGTCTCGAAACTGAATTTAATTTGCTTTACTGCCTAAAAGGCATGACACCTTTTTATTTTCAGAAAACAGGAACTAATTTATACCTGAACACGCTCGCTGACGAGCTTGCCGCTTATTTGCGAACAATTCCGGCAGGTGCTTTAAAAACTTACTCTCATAAAACAGTATTCTGGTGGCTGTCTTATCATTTTTCTCTTATTCTTGCAAAACAGGGAGCCTGCATTCCTGAAATTGTGTATATGGGATACAGCGATATATATAAAATCCGCTGGCGCCCCGCTGTTCAGTCAGAAATCGTAAAAGAAATTTTCGATAATCTTGTAAAAATGATCCCGTCAGGCCTGTTCATGATCGAAACTGAAAGAACCGCTTCCGATATTATTAATAAAACAATTTCCTCAAACGCTGTAAAAGTCCGTGTAAGAAAAAGCGATTCGAGAAAGACGGTTCTATCGGCAAAAAAAATCAATGATGAAATGCTGAAATTGCAGAAACTTGTTCTTGACAACAAAATGCCCGTTTATGCTGAAAATAATTTTTCGTTGTCTGAAGCAGATGGCATTTTTGCTGTCGAGGAGATAATCTCATGCTTCATTGATCATTTTCTGAGCTTTGCACAAAAAGAATTTTCTTCCCAGCTCTTCTCCGGAAATCTTCAAGAGATCAGTTCATTGTTTTTTGACCGGCAGGCTGTATGTTTTTCCGACTTTGATAAAAAAAGTCTTCCTTCCGCCATCTCGCTGTGGCTGTCAAAACTCCATTTTGTTTCGGGAGAAATAAATCCGGTGATAGTGATTGAGGAAACAAAAGCTGGAAATTTTGAACTATCACTTTCAGCTGAAATAGGTAAAGATATATTAAAAACCCCCGTAACTTATCAAAGAATTGTAAGTCGAAAAAAATTTCTGCAGTACAGGACAGAATTTGTAAGAACAGCAGGCATGATGGCCGGTTTTATTCCTGAGATCACAGGCTATATAGACAGTAAAGGCAAAAACAAGATCATAAAATCACTTAGTGAAACCGGGCAAATCCTACAAAATGTCATACCGCTTATAAAATTAACGGGCATAAAAGTTATACTGCCTAAATCATTAAATAATATTCTTAATCCGAAATTAGCATTGAGTTTGACTGCAAAGAAAGATAAAACAGTTTCCTATCTATTGCTCGACGAGATGCTCGCTTTTGATTATAAGATCTCGATCGGAGACAAGCATCTTGATCTGAACGAATTTGTTAGCTTGACAAAAAATGCATCCGGATTAGTAAAGTTCAAGGATCAATATATTTTCATCAATCCGTCTGAAATAGAGAAAATACTTGCGGAAGCAAAAAAACATTCTGCCGGAATTAACGATCTGCTTGCGGCAGGCGTAAGTGAAGAATACAACGGTGCACCTTTACTGATTTCGGATGAAGCAAAATCAATATTCAAAGAAATAATGGAGATAAAATCTGTTCCTCTTTCAAAAGGACTAAAGGCTAACCTTCGCCCTTATCAGGAGAGGGGCTATGCATGGTTATACAAAAACGCAAAGCTCGGAATGGGTTCTTTATTGGCTGACGATATGGGGCTCGGTAAAACTCTGCAGGTAATCGCTTTGATTGATAAATTGAAAGAAGAATCCAATAAAAAAGAATTAAAAGCACTTGTAGTTGTTCCTACGACCCTTTTAACAAACTGGAAGAAAGAAATAGCTAAATTCGCGCCTGATCTCACGATTTCAATTTACCACGGATATCAAAGAGATAAAGTTGATATTGATTCTACAATTTTATTAACTACTTACGGTATATTAAGAAGCGATCTGGAAAAATTTGAGAAAAAGAAATTTAATATTCTCGTTATTGATGAAGCGCAAAACATCAAAAATCCAGCAACTGCTCAAACTCTGGCAGTAAAGAAAATTAAGGCTGAGATCAAGATCGCCCTTACCGGCACACCGGTAGAAAACAGAATGACCGAATACTGGAGCATTTTCGATTTCGCCAATAAAGGTTATCTCGGAAGTTTGAAGCATTTCAGAGAAAATGTCGCTATACCTGTCGAAGCATATAAAAATCATGAGGTACTGTCGCATTTTAAGAAAATCACCTCACCGTTTATTATGCGTCGTATGAAAAGCGATAAATCAATTATTTCAGATCTGCCGGATAAAATTGAAACCGACCGCTACTGCAATTTGTCCAAAGAGCAGGCGGCTTTATATCAGAGCGTAGTTGATAATATAATGGAACAGATTGAAATGTCTGAAGGGATAGCAAGAAAAGGCCTTGTTTTTAAACTGATGACAGCTTTAAAGCAGATTTGTAATCATCCCGCGCATTATCTGAAAAAATCTGAAATCAAACCTGAATTATCCGGTAAGTCGGAAGCTCTTCTGGCCTTATTATCGAACATTCTGGAAAACAATGAAAAGGCTCTGATTTTTACGCAGTACTATGAAATGGGTGACCTTTTGGTAAAACTGATAATTGAGCAGACCGGACATACGCCTTTTTTTCTTCACGGAGCACTCAGCCGGAAGAAAAGGGACGAAATGGTTGAAGTTTTCCAAAACGATCCGGCTTCAAAAATATTTATTCTCTCCTTAAAAGCCGGAGGGACGGGGTTAAACCTGACCGGTGCAGCGCATGTTATCCACTATGACCTCTGGTGGAATCCGGCGGTTGAAGCTCAGGCTACAGATAGGGCTTACCGTATCGGGCAAACGAAAAATGTTCTCGTTTCAAGGCTAATATCCGAAGGAACTTTTGAAGAAAAGATCAACGATATGATCAATGCTAAAAAGGAACTGGCCGATATGGCAGTCTCAACCGGAGAAAACTGGATCGGAGAAATGTCCGATAAAGAACTTAAGGAATTATTTAAGCTGTAGAATCTTTATTTCTTTGTCAAGTTTTTTTATGTTAACAAAAGCGTTGAAATACAAAACACAATTCTGTATATTTGCAAAACAGGGGAAGGCTAATGTACCTACGAGGGCCTTCTGATTGAAATACTTAACACTCCCTGTTGACAAAATGCACACCATGTGTTATATTTAGGTTATGTGTGTATTCGACTGGAATGATGAAAAAAATCAATTTTTAAAAACTGAAAGAGGTGTAACTTTTGAAGATATTGTCTTTCATATTACCCATGGCGGCCTGCCGGATGTAATTGAGCATCCCAAGAAAGAACTGTACTCAGGACAGAAGATATTTATTGTTAATGTAGAAGAATATATTTACATCGTTCCGTTTGTTGAAAACGATGAAACAGTATTTTTGAAAACCATAATTCCGAGCCGAAAAATGACAAAACTTTATTTAAAAGGCGGTAAAAAATGAAGATAACAAAAGATGAAATGGAATTACTGAATTCAGTTGAAAAAGGAGAATGGAAGCAGGTAACTGATATAAAGAAAAATATTGAGAAGTATAGAGATATTGCTGCCGCAACGCTAAGAAAGGATAAAAGAGTCAATATCCGCATAACTGAAAGGGATCTCATAAGACTGCAAAAAAAAGCTATAAAAGAAGGTCTCCCTTATCAAACACTTATTTCAAGCATTCTGCATAAATACATTAACGGTTATCTTACAGAAAAACAGGTTAGCGGACAAGCGGAATGATTAAGGAAACGATAATAGCAGCACTGGCATCCGCACCGGGAAGAGCGGGAATTTCGGTAATAAGATTATCAGGAAAGGGAAGCACGGAGATCGTGAAAGAATTCCTGACTTCAAAAAAACTATTACATGGATTTGAATATAATAAACTTTATTTTTCTAAATTTGTGAATGAAGGCGAATTCATTGACGAAGTCACGGTCGTATTCTTCGAAGAGGGTCACTCCTACACCGGCGAGGAATCTGCTGAGATTTTCTGTCACGGTTCACCGATCATCGTAAAAAGGATACTTGAGGCTCTTTATGAAGTAAAAGGCGTCAGAGAGGCCGAGCCCGGCGAATTCACGCAGAGGCGGTTCATGAACGGAAAAATGGATCTTGTCCAGGCCGAGGCTGTAATTGATCTGATCAACTCTGAAAGCGACGCTTCCTATACAGCCTCAAAGGAACAGCTCGAAGGTGGTTTGTCCGAAGAATTAAAAACTATAAATAAAATGCTGATAGACCTGATATCACTTCTTGAAGTCGAGCTTGATTTTGCCGATGAAGACCTTGAGTTTACGCCGAAGCAGGAAATATCGGGTAAGGTCGATAATGCGCTTGAAGTGATCGCGAAATTCATTCAGGGATATAAAACAGGAAGAATATTCAAAGACGGGATCAAGGTAGCTCTGGTCGGCGAGGTAAATGTCGGTAAATCTTCGCTCATGAACAGGCTGCTCAAATCAGATCGTGTAATCGTCACCGACATTGCCGGAACAACTCGGGATACGATCGAGGAAAAGATAGAGGTTCAGGGCTATCTCTTAAGGCTGTTCGACACTGCCGGAATCAGGGAGACATCTGATATGATCGAATCTGAGGGTATAAGCAGGTCAAAAAAAATTCTCGAAGAGGCGGACATTGTTCTTCAGGTCATAGACTCAACGAATGTGGATAATGTGCCTCAGATCGAGGGAAAGAATCTCATCAAAGTTTACAACAAATGTGATCTGAAAGACCTCAGCGTAGGTGAAGGCTCGATCAAGATCAGCTGCAAGACAGGGCAGGGTATAGATGAGCTCAAGGATCTGATAGTCAAGTCAGTGATCGATGAAGATCTGACATATCAGCCTTACTATATTTCAAATTTGCGTCATCTGAACATCCTAAAAGAAACAGCTGCCCAGCTCGATCAGGCGAAAGTTTCGATAAATGAATCGCAGACGAACGAGGTAGTGATTCTCGATCTCAGGCAGGCACTCGACAGTCTAGGCGAGCTGACAGGGGAGACAACGAGCATGGATATCATCAATAACATTTTCGGTAAATTCTGCATAGGAAAATAATCATGAACAGACAAATTCAGGCATATAAAAACAGACCGACTAGGGCGGTGATCAATCTCTCGAACCTGCGCAATAACTATGAGATCGTAAAAACTTTTACAGGCAGAGATGTCAAAGTTATGGGAATTATTAAGGCGAATGCTTACGGTCACGGAATGCTCGAAGTGGCGAATGAGCTTATCGTTCTCGGCGTTGATTATTTCGGCGTGGCTTTTCTGGAAGAAGGTATTTACTTGCGCGAGAACGGGATAAAAACTCCGATATTGGTCATGGGCGGCATAAATATTGAGCAGATCCCCGATTTTATTAAATACGATATAGACATAACAACTTCATCAATAGATAAGACCCGCGCTATAAGCCTGACCGCTAAGGAGCTGGGGCAGACCGCCAAAGTTCACATAAAGGTCGATACAGGCATGGAGAGGCTTGGAGTTCACTGGTACAATTCCGAAAGATTTATAGAGAATACTTTCGGTTCGCCGAATATTGAGGTCGAAGGGATATTTTCTCACTTTGCAAAGTCGGACTGTGATAAAGAATTCACGGAAATACAGATCGGCCGGTTCGATAAGATACTTGACCTGATGGATAAAAAAGGACTCAAAACAAAGCTCGTACACTGCGCCAACTCAGCAGGCATAATAAATTTCAAAAACTCGCATTACAATATGGTAAGGCCGGGGCTGATGCTCTACGGCTACTCTGATCTGCCTGAAGGTTTCAAAGGTGAACTTATGCCCGTTATGTCACTTTTAACGAAAGTCTCATATTTCAAGGTAATCCCACCCGATACGGGAGTCAGCTATAATCACACATACAAAAGCGGCAGGCAGACAAGAATAGTGACACTGCCGATCGGCTACGGCGACGGCTACAACAGGCTTCTTTCCAACAGAGGGGAAGTTATGATCAGGGGAAGAAGGTATCCGGTTGCCGGAAATGTATGCATGGACCAAATGATGATCGACCTCGGGCCTGACGGTACCGCTTTTAATGGCGACGATGTTCTTTTATTCGGCAGGCATGACGACGATGAGCTCAGACTCGAAGAACTTTGCGATCTAATAGGCACGATACCTTACGAGATACTCACAATGATCTCGAACCGGGTGCCGAGGAAGTATGTAAATCAATAAAACGGAGATACAATGCTGAAGACAATGATCATAACCGTAATAATCATCTGGAGCGTGAGTATGACAGCGCAGGAAAACAAGACATATAAGTTTTACGATGCTGATCTTAAACCGGTCAACTACGCTGAAGTAGTAAAGAGAGCGGTCAAAACCGATGTCGTTTTCTTCGGCGAGACGCACAACAGCAAAGCGGCGCATGATCTTGAACATCAGATGGCTAAGGATATGTACGCTGTGGAAGGGGAGAAGATGGTCATCGGAGCCGAGATGTTCGAATCAGACAATCAGCTTGTTATAGACGAGTACCTAGCAGACTTCTTCGACGACTCAAAATTCGAGGGGGACGCGAGACTGTGGCCGAATTACAAGACCGATTATAAGCCGATCCTTCAGTTCGCTAAGGAAAAGAAGCTCAGGTTCATTGCTACCAACATACCGAGAAGGTATGCGAGCATGGTCAATTACGGCGGATTCGAAGCCTTAAATAAACTTTCCAAACAAGCTAAAACTTATATCGCAGACTTTCCCGTTAAATTTGATCCCGAGCTTTCCGGCTACAAAATGATGGTCAAAAGTATGGGGAGCATGGGCAGTCATTCAAAGATGGATCCGGTCAATCTCGCTAAAGCGCAGGCGATCAAGGACGCGACAATGGCTCAGTTCATTTTCAGAAACCTGAAGAAAGACGGACTGTTCTTTCACTTTAACGGCAGTTATCACTCTTACAATTTTGAAGGTATAATGTGGTATCTGAGACAGCTCAATAAAAACCTGAAAATGTATTCAATAACCGTTGTTGACGAGGAGAATCTGGAACAGAGTCCTGATTCGTACAAACACAAAGCAGATATAATTATAGTTCTAACTAAGGATTCACCGAAGAGCTATTAGATTTACCGGCGCCGGGGAAAAAATAAAAATGAAAGATTTTTTTACGGAAAAAGTGCTCGGGTTCGATGCGGTCAGGGACAGGCTGAAATCCTTTGCTTCATCGGAACAGGGAAGAAGATATATTGACGAAATGGAACTGACGGATGAAATGCCGGTCATACTTTCTTCATTAGACCTCGTCAGTGAAATGAAAAAGCTTTTGAGCGAGTCGGAATTTCCTATACACGGCATAAAAGATATTGCATCCGCTCTGGATCATCTGAGAGGGCCGGACCAGCTGATGGAACCGACAGACCTTTATAACATTGCGGCGACCATGGGAGTGGCGAGAAGAGTGTTCTCTCTGCTGCATTCAAAGAGAGATACTTACGCGGGTCTGTACGAGATCTGCAGGGAGCTTGAGATATTTGAGGATATCGAGGAGAATATCTTAAGATCAGTTGACGAGGACGGACATGTGCCGGACGGGGCGTCAAAGGAGCTCAAAAGCGTCAGGAATTCGATCCAGACAGCCCACAACAGGATAAGGAAGAAGACTGCCGAGATCTTTGACGCATATTCGCATGCCGGATATACGCGCGAAGGAGAGATAACGATCAGGGACGGCAGGTTCGTCATACCTGTCCGTGCGGACAGGAGGAACAAAGTGAAGGGGATCGTTCACGACGAGAGCGCGACGGGCGGCACCGTGTTCGTAGAGCCTTATGAGGCTATCGAGATCAATGCGGAGCTCGAAAAGCTGGTCAGGCAGGAGCGCAAGGAGGTTGAAAGGATAATCCGCGCGCTTTCGACACAGGTCTTCGGGATAAAGAACGAGCTTCAGAATAACCTTGAGATACTCGCGGAAACGGATGTCATTTATGCCAAAGCCAGATTCAGCGGAAAATACCACTGCGCCCATCCAAAAGTGAACAATAAGAATATTGTGAACATATATTTCGGGCGCCATCCGCTTCTGCTCGATACCCACGGGGAAAAAGGCGTCGTTCCTCTTGACCTTGAAATCGGAGAGAAGTACAACACGCTCGTGATAACAGGCCCGAACGCAGGAGGAAAAACTGTGGCCCTTAAGACCGTCGGACTGATCTGCATCATGGTCAAGGCGGGTATGCATATTCCGGCTCAGAGCAACTCGAACATAGGCGTATTTTCGGAAATATACACAGACATCGGCGACTGTCAGTCCATCGAGAATGACCTTTCAACTTTCAGCTCGCACATAAGCAAAGTTTCGAGGATCCTTAAGGCGAAAAATAAGGATACACTAATTCTTCTCGATGAGATCGGTGCATCGACGGATCCGGCAGAGGGAGCAAGTCTTTCGATGGCTATACTTACCGAGCTGACCAAAAGGAAGTACATAACATTAGCTACAACTCATCAGGGGATACTGAAATCCTTCGCCTACAAAACAGCCGGTGTAGAGAACGGTTCGATGGAGTTCGATAAAAAGAACATAACGCCGACATACAGGTTCAGGTCAGGTATTCCGGGATCGAGCTACGCATTCGAAATTTCCAAAAGACACGGGCTCCCTCAGTACATAATCGACAGGGCAAGGAAGCATCTTTCAAGCGAAAAAGAGGATCTTGAAGGGTTGATCTCCGAGCTGGATGAAAAGATAACGAACTACAACAATCTTCTCAGGCAGTCTAAGTCCGTAAATCAGCAGCTTACCGAACTGAAAGAGATGTACAACAAAAAATTCGACGATATTTCAAAGAACGAAAAGAAGATATTGAAAGAGGCGGCGAGGAAGGCTCAGGCTATAATCGACAACTCAAATAAAGCTATTGAGAATGCCGTCGCGGAGATAAGGTCGTCAGGCGCGGATAAAAAGGTCGTGAAAGATATGAAAAGTTCGATCGAGACTGAGAAGAAAAAGATTGATGTGATCGTAAAAGAGCCTGAAAAAAAGAAAGAGGACTACTCCGGTGAGCTTAAGCCCGGTATGGAAGTGAAGGTGGCGGGATTTTCCACAACAGGCATAATTGAGTCGCTTTCAGGTAAGAATGTCGAGGTTACAGTAGGCAGCATAAAGATGCGTGTGAAGAAGTCCGATATACTCGATGTGGTCGAAAAATCTGAAGATGTGAATGTTAATTTAAAGTTCAGTCCTTCAGAGGATAACGCTGTGACCATGAGGCTCGACCTTCGCGGAAAGAGGGGAGATGAGGCTGTAATGCTCGTCGAAAGGCACATCGAGAACATGATACTTCATAATATTACTTATTCCGAGATCGTTCACGGTAAAGGTCAGGGAATTCTGTCAAAGCTCGTCAACGAGTATCTCGACAGGTGTCAGTACATCAAACGCAAAAAGTTCGGTGAGTACGGCGAGGGCGACTACGGTGTGACGGTCATAGAGCTGAAATAAAATATTTTTTTCTGCTTGACAAACGATAAAAAGTTATTTATAGTATAAACAGATAACTTCTGAGCAACGGTGTATATTATGAGGCGCAGGAATTGTTTAATACATCATTTTCGTCAATTAAGGAATAGACTCTACTCTACTCTACTCTACTGAAAATGAACAGAAAAATAAAGACCAATTTAAGGAATTCCAAATGAAAAATAAAATTCTGATCTTCGCGTTTCTCATTTTCTCACTTCTACTCCCGATCCAAGCCCAAACCGGCTGGAGCATTCCTGTTACCGTTTCTGGATTATACTGGTGTGGAGAATCTGCTATAACCTATGACAGCAGCGGTGTCTTTTATGCTTTCTGGAGAAAAAGCATTAAACTTGATATTGGTTACTACGGAACCGTCTATTTCTCAAAATCTTATGACGGCGGAGCGACTTGGACAGCGGAACAAAACATAACATCTGATTACAACGAGGTTCCTGTATGGGAAATCCGCGCAGTAACAGACTCAAAAAACAATATTCATATTATTTATGCGAAGGGTTTGGAAAGCAAAGTACTAATATACAAAAAATACGATGGTACGAGCTGGACGGATGATTATGTAATCAATGTAAGCTTAGATAATAATATGCGTTTTGGCATTGATAATTCAGACCGATTGTTTGCCACATGGAGTCTGAACAACACAGCATACTATATGTATTGTGATACAAATGACAGCGATTTGACTTGGTCTGTTCCCAAGAGAATACACCCCGATATATACTACCATGCTTTAGATTTTTTATTTGATTCCAAAAATGATATATATGCAATTGGAACAAATGACACATTAATAGCTTCGTGTGTTTATGAATATAACAAAATTGAGGATAAATGGTTTAATTTTGAACAAGTTTATGATTTTGGAGAGACGAATTTAGGGTGTGCCATAACACTGTCACAAAACGATTCTCTTTACACAAATACGGCAGTCGGCAGCTCCATGCTTGAAAATAATGACTTTCAGAATCAAAAATACATACAAGATTCTACATGGGCAATTCCTGTGAATATAAATAGTAAAAACAATGACTGGAATAAGAAGATGTTCGTTGACTCTAAGAATATCATTCATGTATTTGAAGTTAATATTGAGAATGACATTCATAGTCTGAATCATACTTTCGGTAAAGGAAACTCATGGCAAATAGAAACAATCCATTGTGATCCTGATTATTATATTCCTTGGTTTGATGTAAAAAGAAAAGTATTTGAAGAATATGACGAATATTATGTTCTTTACTGTAAGGGCAGAAATATTGATGGTATTCCTTTAGGTATGATAAATTACCAAACCAAGCGAATTTCAACAGGAATTGAAGATCACTCAGAAAACATATTTGAAACTACTCTGCTATATCAAAACTATCCTAATCCATTTAACAACTCAACAGAAA
>DFZN01000014.1:4135-35429 GCA_002382735.1 bacterium UBP11_UBA4055 | reverse complement strand
TTCGCCACCCATTGCTGAGTAGTCTTGCATGTGTTAGGCACGCCGCCAGCGATCGTCCTGAGCCAGGATCAAACTCTCCGTTGTTTATTTCATTTTCATGATCTAATTCAATTAACAGTCCCGTCATACACAGCATATATATATAATGTACGCCGTTAACAACAGAACAGGGCCTTCGTACTTGTTTTTTCTTTCTTCTTCATCTCGCCTATTTCAATGAACTACGCTGTTTTGTCAGCGGGTCGTAAATGTATCATAATATTTTTTTTAAGTCAAGACATTTTTTTAAGAATTTAACATTTCTTTTAAAAAAATTTAACTCTATTTTAAAGAAATTTTCCATAAATTAGTTTTGGAAAACTTATATTATTCTGTATCATGTTAAATAATCGATAGTAGAGAAATTAATGAAAGTAAATTCCAGATCAGTCGAGGTCGATCATTTTAACACCGTCGAGCTTGTAGTCCTTTTCTTTGATCTTAGTGATCTTCTTCATTTCATTGAGCGTATCTTTAATTCTGTATGCCTGCTCCTTTATAGCGGTCAGGTTCTTCTGAACATTCTTATCGTCAGGAAGAAGTCCCGAAAGTAAAGTCGATCTTCCTATTATGACACCGAGAGGAGTATTTATCTGATCATTTGCCGTAACGGCCGCTTTCGTAATTGACTCAAGCTCCTTTAACTCAAGTTTTTCCTGCTCATACCTTTCTACTTCGGTCATATCCTTATTGATTATCACAGATCCCGTGATCTCATCATTTTCTATCAGATGTGAGATCGTGGCAGAAAAATGTATTTCGTTCCCGCTGCTGTTCCTTATATAACAAGAAATATTTGACGAGTTCTTTTCCGACTTCAGGGCTGTAAGAACGGATCCGGATGTTTCAGTAGAATACAGCTCTGATATATGCTTACCTGTAAGTATTTCCGGATCGAGATTCAGAATATCCTTCATTGCTCTATTGATTTTCTTAATTTTCATTCCGCTGTCCACTGTGATCAAAATCTCGCCTATGTTTTCAATAATTCTTTCAGTGTAAGCTTTTTCGTACATAAGTTCGGAAGTTCTCTGTTCGACCTGCTTCTCCAAATTCTGCGCATACTGCCTGTTCTCTTCAATAAGATCGAGGTTCTCGAGAGCGACGGCGCACTGATTACCGAAGAACTTTAAGACTTCGCCTGACTCTGAATTAAAAATTCCCGGAATTGTCCGGTGTTCGACATAGATTATTCCGAGAACCTTATTCTCCTTGATCATCGGTACGCACATTATTGACTTCAGTTTCAGGTTGATTATGCTGCGCTTCCCGTCGAATTCCTGATCGTTCAACGCATCCTTGATCATTATTACCTCTTTCTCATGCAGCACTTTATTAATTACGGTGGATGAAAGTTCCTGCACAGAATCTTCAGGGCTTTCTTTATCCATGTTCAACGAATAAGCGACCTCAAGATCCGAACCGTTTTTGACAAGTATGAGATATCCCCTTTCAGCACCGGTAAATTCAAGCGATTTTGATATTATTATCTCAAAAATACCCTCTCTACTGAAAGTTGTCATAAGTTTTTCGGTAATGCTCAATACCTGCTGAAGTTTTTTACTTTCGGTTTCTTCATGAGGCGGGATCACGCTTCGGAGGCTTTCAATTTCCGCGATACTGTTGAAAAAAGTCTCTTCACTGCTTATCGAGAATATGTCGCTGTCACTCGAAGTTACAGGCTTATTTTTTTTATCGTTTTTCTCATTCATTTTTTGACTTCTCCTCCCTGATTAGACTGTACATGAGCTCTTCTGCGGATCTTCTGTCATTTTCAATATCGCCGTTAAGTATTGCTTCCACAATAATGTTCTTTATTTTCCCGACTTTGGGGCCTGCGCCTTCATTCAGAGCATCCATAATATCCTCACCCGTAATAGGGGGCTTGAAATTCCTGAGCTTGTCCTTTTCCTCCACTTCCTGAAGTTTAAGCGTAAGAACATCAAAATTCTCAAGATATCTTCTCAACTTATTTTTGTTGGCCGTTGTAATATCCGCCCTGCAGAGAAGCATTAGATCCTCGACTGCATCACCTCCTTCGAACAACAGCCTTCTGACCCCTGAATCAGTGACCTCCTCCTGAGCAAGGGATATGGGCCTGTGATGGAGTTTTATGACCTTAGCAACATAATCGGTCAGTTCGTTAGACCATTTTAACCTTTTAGCTATCGCTTTAAACATCTCCGACCCTTTTTCGTCATGAGCGTGAAAAGTCCATCCCTGCCCTTTTTTGAAGTACTTCGTGTCAGGTTTACCTATATCGTGCATCAGAGCTGCGATCCGCAATTCCTTTTTGTCCGTCGATTTTGAAATGTTGTAAAGGACTTTCATGGTATGAATAAAGCCATCCTTATGCCTGATGCCGTCTATTTCATCAACTCCCTTTAAAGCTGTCAATTCGGGGAAGATCTGCTCAAGCAAACCGCATTTGTACATCAGGTAAACTGCTTTTACCGGACTTGAAGAAGCCATCATCTTGAAAAACTCGTCAGATATCCTTTCCGCAGAGATCATATTGATCTTTTCAGCATTTCTCGATAAAGCTTCAAAGGATAATCTTTCTATTCTGAAACCGAGTATGGACGAGAATCTTATACATCTGAGCATCCTTAAAGGATCGTCGCTGTAAGTAATATCCGGGTCAAGGGGTGTTCTCAATATTTTGTTTTTCAGATCGGACAAGCCGCCGAAATGATCGATCACTTCTCCGAACTTGCCGTTAACAACAGGCAGCGCCATTGCGTTGATTGTAAAATCCCTTCTCAAAAGATCATCATATAAAGTTGAGTTTGAAACAACCGGCTTTCTTGATCCGGGTTTATATTTCTCTGACCTTGCCGAAACGAACTCGACAGACTGTTTCCTGAACATTATTTTCGCCGTCTTAAACCTGGGGTATTTAATGATCTTCTTTCTTCCAAGAAGTTCGGCTGTTCTTTCTGCAAAAGCGATCGAATCGCCTTCAACAACAAAATCGATATCCTGCGATTTTATTCCCAGCAGATGGTCCCTTACAAATCCGCCTACGGCGTAGCATTTTATTCCTGCCATGTCTGATATCAGGGACACTGCTTTCAATATTTCTTTGTCGATCATCAGTTCCATAACATGCAAATTATCAATAAATTCAGCGCTTGTCAAGATTAACATTCGATAAAATCATCAAATAATTATTTCTTTTTTCTTGACATAAGCGTGTCTTGTTATTAAATTGTAAACCAATCATTCATTAAAGAGCAGGCGCAATGTCCCGCCCTTGATGTGTGAAGGTGGAGAGTATTCGATAATAGCTTGATTAAAATAAAAATGGAGTGATTTATGAAAAAGTTTGTGGCCTCTGTCATTGTTCTTGCAATGGCAATAAGCTTAAGCGCTCAATTCAAAAGCGGTATGGACTTCAGGACCAGAGCAGAGATGTTCAGCATGAACGAGAACGAGTCTGTCTGGAGAAGAATTACCGATTTGAGATTTAAACCTTGGATGACTTATACCCAGAACGAGTACCTTTCCGCAAAATGGGCTATCGAGATCGGCGATATAGGATTCGGTAATCAGGATCAGGGCGGTGCTATTGGAACAGACGGAATAAATGTTGAAACAAAAAACCTCTTTTTGCAGGTGACACCGAATAGCGATCATACTGTTGTAGTCGGTCTTCAGCCTTACAAAGATTTCCACGCTCTGCTGCTCGACTGGGACCTTGCAGGTATTTCATGGAAAAGCAGGTATTCTGTAAAGGGGAATGACCTCAGATCATACTTCGCATGGTTCGTATCAACAGACGAAGATGAAGAATTAATCGACGGAACTACTTACAGCTTCGGTAATACTGAATTTGTTGCGGATCTCGAGTATCAATTGAACGACAGGATGAAAGTCGGAGTGAATAATATCATGGAGTTCTCACGCAGCGACAGTATATCGAGCGGGGATGTTGTAGGCGATAATATTCACAACACTTCGATAAATCTGTGGTCTGCGCCTTATTTTGCCGGAACATTCGACAAATTCTATGTTGAAGCTGTGGTTGCCGCCAATAACATAAAACCTGATAACAAAGTTGTTTATGGAGATGGTAACGAAGGCTACACTCCTGAGCATACAGGGATAGCGTTCAGCCTCAAAACAAAATACGATATAAATGCCGAGGCGAAAGCAAGATTTAACTTTTTCTTTAGGGACGGGGACGGAAGTCCTGAGGCCGGCTGGAATGTATTCTACGGGATCCACTCATACTACAACACAGGTCTGGTTATCTTGACTGAAGCAGGCTGCGGACTCGACAAGATCGACGAAACGATTTACAGCCCTCTGACATCATATCTTGCTCCTATCGGAAANNAGCATGCCTTTCATAAACAAGACCGTTCTTTCAATGGGACTCGGTTACGGACTTACAGCAGTTGAGATTCAGAGGCTTGGGGACGATGGACAGTACAGGCCTGAAACTTACATCGGCACTGAACTTGACCTTAAAGCCGACATCCAGATGTTTGATAACCTGAATGTTATACCTTATTTTGCTATCCTTTTTGCGGGAGACTGGTATGATTATGAAGGCGATCACGATCCGTTTGTAAAAGTCGGTTTAACCCTGAATACAAAGCTAAAGTAAGGAAGGTTGATCTATGAAAAAATTAATTTCGACATTCATTCTGATATCCCTGGCGGCCGCTTTTGCACAGGTGAAGTTCGGAATGGATATGAGAATGCGTTCAGAGCTGCAGAACCTCAATTCCACCAATGTTGACAAGCAGATATACGACAGAATGGTGGATGTAAGGTTAAGGCCTGACATTTCCTACACGATTAATGACTATATTTCCGTCAAAGCTGTTTTTGAGATCGGAGAACTTCAGTACGGTTCTGCCGGCGGTGCTTTGGGTACCGACGGTAAAAATCTTGAAACCAAGAATGTTTACATTGACATTAAGCCTACGCAGAATCATCTTTTCAGACTTGGTCTTATGGCTGTAAAAGATGCTCACAGCGTAATAGTTGACACTGATCTCGCAGGTTTACTGTGGAAAGGAAAATTCGAGAACTACCATGTGGACATGGGTTGGTTCGCAGTCCTTGACAACGACGAGTTCTACAACGAGGCTGACGAGCACACATACAGTTTCGGAACCACTTTGATTATGCTTGACCAGTCCTACAAAATGAATAAGTACCTTAAAATGGGTATTAACAACATTTTCGTGATGGACAGAACTGAATATATTGACGGCGTTAATCGTGATGCCGTAAGTATTTTCTTCGCTCCGAGAGCAGAGATCAGCATCGGTAAATTCTTCCTTGACGGGCAGTTCATAGCGAACAATAAATATGCCGAATACAAGAATGTCGGCGAAGTACCCGGATTCGTTCAACCTCGCGATCCTGATGCTTTAGGTTTGGCCATGAGCGTTAAATCAAGATTTGAAATGGATTCAAGAACAACATTCCGTGCAAATCTTCTTTTCAGAGGCTGCCAGGAGAACAGGTGGGAGAATTATATCGCTTTTAAGTCTTTCTACGATACGGGACTTGAAATTCTGAATGAGAACCCTAATGGCATATACTATCACAATCCTATGCAGGGATTCAAGATCGTAGCGAATGGAATTGAACACGAGCTCGGTTTAGTAGTTCCTTCAGTTTTTGTCGATTGGAAATACAAAGACAATATCACTTTTACAGGCGGATTCGGATTTATAATGAACGATTCATTTGACTACGGTAAAAAAATCGACTTCTCAGATCCTAACAGCGTCGTAAATGATGATGTATTCATAGCTTGGGAGATGGATTTTAAAGCTAATATCGTCATGTACGACAGGCTGGAGCTTTTACCATATTTTGCCTTCATGGTCCCTTCAGAAAACTTTTCGTATAATAAGGTTGGAAACCTGGAGAACTTTGACGATGATCTCGAACCTGCAACGGACCTTCAGTTCAAGATCGGTATGACTACAAAATACAGTTTCTAAACGAATATTATGAAATAAAAAAGCGGGAAATTCCCGCTTTTTTTATTAAACGATCTTTCCCTAGAAAGGCAGATCGTCCACCGGTTCGGATCCTTTGTCAGAACCGTTGCCGGGGTTCTCATCACTATCTGATGAAGATGTATCGTCCCTTTTAACTGAAAGGTTTTTAACAACATTACCGATTATCTCAGTAATGTATTTTCTAACACCATTCTCATCATCCCATGATCTGGTGGATATTTTACCGTCAATGAAAACCGTCATACCTTTCTTCAGGTATTCGCCGGCGTACTCGGCCTGTCTTGCGAAAAGCACTATATTATGCCAGTCAGTTTTCTCTTCCCATGCATCGTTCCTTTTAACCCTTTCACTCGTTGCAAGTGAAAATTTCGCGATCTGAACACCGCTCGGTGTGTATTTCACTTCCGGGTCTTTTCCGAGATTCCCGATAAGAAAAACTTTGTTTACACTCGGCATCGCCTTCTCCTTGTTTTACTTTAGATATTTATTCATATTAAGATTCATAGTCATCGAAAATTCATTATTCATCTCACCATTAACAAGATAAGAAAAATCAAACCCGAAATCCATAAAAAGTATTGTCGCACCGAGAGACAACCCGGAAAACTGTTCGTTCTTAGCTGCCGTCCCTATATTCATGTCTCTTACTGACAACTGGTAACCTGCTCGGACAGTAAGGTTTTCTTTAGCATTGAATTCTAAGCCGGCAGCAGTTCTCGTTCTGCCTTCAAAATAAAGGTCATTCTGTATCATCAGCTTCAAAGGCAGCTTCTCTACCCTGTATCCAATACCTGTCTTTACAAATCCTTCTACATCTTCACTTGCTTCGTAATATTCGCTGATTTGAAAGCCAATATTAAATATTCCGGCAGCTAAATATATTTTATCAGAAAACAATCTGTAGGAAGAAGCAAAATCAAAGACCATCCCGGATGATCTGTATTCATTATTAATCGACGAATAAATATATCTCACATTAGTTCCAAGCATCACTTTCTTCAATTCATAACCCGATGAAAGAACGATCATGGTCTCGTATGGTGAATAATCAGTGCCCGTATCAATATTCTCGAATTTTCCGTAACTTATCGTAAATATTGAAACAGCGAGCGGGATCTTCTTGTACAGCAGATCGGGATGCGAGAAAGTAATACAGCCTGAATTAATATCTGTGAAATGATTATGATAAGCCGATATTAAATAAATATTTTTCTGTTCGGCAAGGAATGAAGGATTCGAAACCGCATTTGGCGCATAAGAAGCCACAGCAAAATCAGAACTTCTCAATCCGGTCGTTCTTGAGTTGATATCGGCTTCAGATATGAAATATATGCCGGCGTATGAAGCTACAGGTAACAGTATTAACAAGATAATTCTCATCATTTGCCTCCGCACATTAATTATATCATTTTGTTCCCGACAAGTCAAGCGATCAAATATAATTTTATATACTTAATACTTGATAATTTTATTTAACTTGCTTAACATTGGCATAGTTCACAGATCGCAGAGGAAATTTAATGGCCGCATCAATAATTCAGCTCAGAAATGTCGAAAAATCTTTTACGGATACTCAGGTGTTCAAGTGCCTTGATATTGATATCAGGCAGGGTATTTTAACAGCCATTATCGGACCTAACGGATGCGGAAAAACAACTTTATTCAAGATTATACTCGGAATTACTGACATTAACGACGGTGAAATTATTAAACCTGATAATAACATCTTTGGCTTTATGATAGATGATATTCTGCCTTACGGCCATCTTAATTTATCTCAGAATATGACCGCTTTATCAAAACTGAGCGAAAAGAAGGTTACGAAAAAACAGATCGGTCAGATAATCTCGGATACTTTCTGTAATAAAATTAAGTCAAAGCCCTTCAAAAACCTTTCAGCCGGTCAGAAGAAAAAAGCAATGTTCGCCCTAACTCTTTTAAATAACCCCGAAATACTTATACTGGATGAACCCCTGAACTCACTTGATCTTAAGGAACGCATAGATATGATCTCCTCGATCAGATATCAGAGCCGGGAACTTAATAAGACTGTAATTATAAGCTCACACGATCTTGAAAGCCTGTATGAGATCTGCGACGAGTTCTGTTTTATAAGAGAAGGCCGCATATTCTCAAAATTTTTAAAACAGGACATTTCTTCCGACGACCTGACCGCCGGATATCTTGAAATCTACAGTTAATTTGAATGTGCACACAATTAATCTTGACATTTTGTTCAAATAGTAATATTTTTCGAACTGAAAATAAGGTAAAGAAAGGAGTCTTTCATGAAAAAAATAATTTTGCTGGCAGTGTTTGTCGGGTTATCATTTGGAGCTTTTGCTCAGGATTATGACAAGCAGATCAAAGAAAACGAAGATAAGATCGCCAAGATCGAAAAGGACATTACCGATATCGAAACAAAGATCAAAGCTTCAAAAGATAAGATCAAAGAGACCGAAGATAAGATCGAAAAGCTTAAAAGCGACAAAAAAGAGATCGAAAATAATATTAAAAAGCTTGAAGAAGAAATTAACAGCCTTAAAAAATAATACCCCTTTCAGAAAGGGTATTTCAATATGAATGAGATAATAACCCTTGGTAAGCTGATCCCATTAATAAACGACATTCCGGATTACCCCAGGGAAATAAATGAAATTGCAAAAAGCATAAAAGGCGATAGTTTTGATGTTTCTTCTATAGCTGATTATATAACTGGAAAGAAAACATTCCTAGATGTCTTCTGCAATCTTAATCCGGACATTGTAAGATCGAAAGATATTAAGAAAAGGATCGTCGAAGCAATAAGCAAGCTCGATAATACTTCTTTGAGAAACATCCTGTTCACATGCTCTCTTTTGTCTCTTAATATAAACGAAATGACCGATCTGGTTCTAAAAAAAATAATAATGTCTTCGTATATCTGTAAAGATATTATTGATAAAGTGAACTTTTACAGAAAAACAAAACACAATCCCGAAAATTTTTTTCTTTATGCTCTTTTTCACGACATCGGAGAACTGTTTACCGCATTTTACTTTCCGGAACGAATGAAAGACGAGCTGATGAAAAATCCGAACCATATAGATTTTTCGCACATTAACAACATCGTTGCCCATAACGAGGCCGGATATATGATGGCAAGAAAATGGATGCTTCCGTCGATATTCTCATATATTTGCCTTAATCATAACAAACTCGAATACAGAAAATTTACCGCCGATTTCATTTATATTATTAATGCCATTGCGGTATCTGACGCAGTCGCTCTTGAACTTTTAAACTACGAAACTCCCTTCACTAACTCATGGGATGTGGGTCATTCGATATACAAGATCGGTTTAAGAGAGGACGACATTTACACTGAATCAGGTATAATAGGTTCTTCTGAAAAAAAATCAATTAAGATACTAAGCCTGTTCAATCTCAGGTAACTCATCGCCGCAAGGATCAAAATCAGTAAGAATTTTTCTTACATCGCCGGGATTTTCACATTCGAATATGCGTTTCTTTAAATTCTTGATCCCTGATATATTCCTGAAGTAATTCTGATACAGTTTCCTCATTTCAAGCACTCCCTTTCTGTCCCCCAGATACTGAACGGACAGATCGAAGTGTTTCAGACATAATCTTTTTCTTTCCTCAAACGGAATTTCTTTTTCATATCTCCCGGTTCTCAACAGATCCTTGGCCTGCCTGAATATCCATGGATTTTTTACAGCCTCCCTTCCGATCATGACTCCGTCGCATTCAGTGTATTCGAACATCCTGAGTACATCTTCCGGATCGACAATATCACCATTACCTATGAGAGGTATATTCAATTCTGTTTTAAGCCTTTTTATATATTCCCAGTCCGAGATCCCATTGAATTTCTGCGCTTTTGTTCTCGGATGAAGCGTCATCATGGAAATACCTGATTCTTCAAATATCTTAGCTGTCTGAAAAATATTTATGTTCGAATCATCCCATCCGAGACGCGTCTTTGCGCTAACGGGAATCTTTACGGCCTGAACAACGCTTTCGCAAATCCTTGAAAGAAGCGGCAGGTCTTTCAGTATCGCTGAACCGCTCCCGTGGCCGGATACGGTCGGTGCCGGACAGCCGAAATTGATGTCGATAAGTTCAGGTCCGGCCTGCTCGATTATCTTTGCCGCTTCAGCCATGTTTGCCGGTTTTTTACCGAAGAGCTGTATCGCTACGGGCCTCTCTTCTGCCAGTATCCTGATCTTATCAAGCGTCTTTTTATTTTCGTAGATCACTGCGTCTGAATTTACGAATTCAGTAAACATGAGATCAGCTCCGCTCTCTTTGATAATAAGCCTCAAAGGAATGTTAGTATAACCGTCCATAGGCGCCAGGATCAGCGGCCTGTCGAGCTCAAGGGTAGATAACTTTATCATAATTTATTCAGGCTCACAAATTGTGAAACGGAAATGATATTAATGTCAGGCATCTTCAACATGAATTCACTTACCGTATTGTAGCTGTTTTCATCGGCATCTATCACTATCAGCACATCCTGTCCGTCTGAAATATTCCTGAATACTCTTTCGATCTCAGAAGTATCGGTCTCTTCACTGAAATATATAATTTCCTGAGCTGTGAAAGGAACTCCGTACTGAGCAGAAAGCAGAGCTGAATATGATGTTCCCTGATCGTTGTTCTCTATGTAAAACAACCCTCTCTTGCAGATATTCTTCATTAAAAAGTCCATAGTATTAAAATCGCTGATAACCTTTGATCCTTTGTAATTGATCACTCCAACCGGACTAGGGATCTGATCATATATCTTATCCATGACAATACTGATGGTGAACTCGTTCATTCCTTTTATTATCTTATACTTTTCCTTATCGATATTACCTTTTTCAGGCTCCATAGGAAGACTTATCAGAATTTCTTTACCGTACTTAGCCGCCTCATTTACGACCTGTGCCACGGCCCATCTTCCCGGAATTATTCCGACAGAAAGAGGTATGTCCGACCTGAAAAGTTTAGTGATCCATTCGGGACCCCATTCATCTCCGAGGCAGTTGACTAAAAGCGCAGCATTCCCGCCCAGTTTTATATTCCTGTTCTCAAGACCTTTTACCACCCTGAGCTCGAGTACGGCGTCTATACTGTCTCCTGATCTGAAATTATATATAAGTTTATTCGAAAGCTCATGCTCTGTAACTCTGACTATCCGTATGTTATTTTCCCTGAATACTTTCTGCAGAAAGTAATTATACCTTGACAGGCTGTAAGAATCGGGAACTTTAACATTTTTCAACCAGAGAGAATCTGTTTTTCTTGAATATATCCATTTCTTTTCGAAATTTTTCTTTAAGAGCTCTTTATCTATCGTTTCGAATTCGTCTGTTACAAAATTACTGTCCGTTATTCCTTTAAAAAGAGAAGAAATGTCGGGTGCCTGGTCTTCAACATTTATAGAATCTATATAAAACAGTATCGAATTTAAGGCTATCAGCACAAATACAACTGCATAAAATAAATTTTTCCTATTCAATTATTTCAGATCCTCCCAGAAAATCATCTTGTAAATTGTTTCATCTTCAGAATATTTACGGAAAATGAATTTTGAATATCCCGTCAGGTTCATCACTACATCGCCGGAGTAAAAACTGATCCTGAATGAAGTAAAGACGGTCGTGTCCTGCATTGATGTATGCTGAGGGAAGTCTGTATTGAAAACGAGATCGATCTTTTTAAAAGACCGGAACATTCTCTTTGTTATTATCACATCCTCATCCTTTGTCCATGAACCGAAAACACCTTCATTTTCATACTGGAAAACAAAATCTTCGTCCAGTATTTCCTCATATAAAAATGAATCCTTGAAAGTATAGGAATAGACAAAGTTCTTCATCAGTCCGTCGATCGTTTTATTATTATCAGGACTATAAACATTTTCAAATATTTCGTAATCGGGAGAAAATACATTGCATGATACGAACAGCATCGTCAGCATGAAAAATAGTATGAACTTGAATTTGTTCTTCAAGAAATTTCCGCCATTTTATTTTATCAGCAGCTCGGCTATCTGAACTGCATTAAGGGCTGCGCCCTTTAACAGCTGATCCCCGCAGATCCACATTGAAATACCGTTCCTGAAAGCAGAGTCTTTCCTTATCCGCCCTGCGAAGCAGTCAAATTCACCTTCTGCGCTTACAGGCATAGGATATCTGTTCTTATCCGGCTCATCAATTACTTTAATTCCCTTTGAACCTCTCAGAAAATCTCTTACATCATCAGGCTTTATGTTTTGTTCCGTTACGAATGTTACAGACATCGAATGGACGGACTTCACCGGAACCCTGACGCAAGTCGCGCTTACCTTTATTTTATCGTCGTGAAGTATTTTTCTGGTCTCATTAAGCATTTTTATCTCTTCTTTTGTATAACCTGTACCGGTAAAAGAATCGATGTGCGGTATAAGGTTGAATGCTATAGGATATTTGAAAACAGACATTTCAGGCTTGATCCCTTTCGAAATATTCAATATCTGCTCTTCAAGCTCAACTATTCCTTTCATTCCCGCACCTGAAACTGACTGATAAGTGGAAACTATGATCTTTTTTATCCCTGCAGCTTTATAAACAGGGTAGAGGGCCATGAGCATAATGGCTGTAGTGCAGTTCGGGTTGGAGATGATGCCTTTATGGAGGGATGCGTCTCCCGGATTGATCTCGGGTATAACGAGCGGAACCGAAGGGTCGTTCCTGAAGCAGGAGCTGTTGTCGATCACAACTGCTCCTGACCGAACGGCTATCGGTGCATATACTGAACTGACTGACGCCCCTGCTGAGAACAGTGCGATATCTGCTCCGTCAAAACTGTCTTCTTTCATGACTTCGACGACATGTTCTCTTCCTCCGAAACTTATGATCTCGCCGGCCGACCTTTTTGAAGCGAGCAGTTTAAGAACCGATACCGGAAAATTCCTTTTTTCAAGCACTTCTATCAGCTTGCGGCCGACAGCCCCGGTCGCTCCAGCGACAGCTACATTATATTTTTTTCTTCCCATCCTGTTTCCTGCTCTTTATAATTTCTTTGATCCTTTTACCTTCCTTGAATATAGTCAGGTATATATTCCCGATGTACTTGTCTTCGAACTCCGTATCGCATGTACTGCTTATAGTTCTGAATATCTCATCTTCTCTTGTCAGGTCATCTACAGTTTCCTTTACATTCAGGGTAGAAATAACAAGTTTGAGCCTGCCCTTCAGCAGATCGAATATCCGGCTGTCGATCTTGTCGATCTCTTTTCTTATTGCTTCAATGTCTTTCAATTTTTATTCTTCCCGTATTGAATTTTCTGAAATATATCGGATATTTTCTCCCTGTAAACAAGCATAATTACAGATATGAACGACATTACAAGAGAGAAAAGTAAGAGGGTGAGCGAATTGTAAATGTATGCAGGCATGATATAACCGGTCAGAGGACACTTTTTTTGCGCCGTAAACATCGGATAGACCGATGATATCTTTCTGCTTCCTGCTGAAGCCTGAGCCAGTTCGTACTTTTCTGCCGATTCCTTTATTCTGTTATTCAGCTCTGCATTCCCGTAGCTTTCTTTGAGCTCATTCCGCACATTTTCTAGTTCATTCAGCAGTTCAGCTTTCTTGTTGTTAAATTCCCTTCTGCCGAGTTCTCTTTTCAGCTCATCTTCATTAAGGATAAAATTATCAAATTCTTTCTGGACCGAATCATATCTGGAGTGGAAGCTGTTTTCAGAATTCTGCATTATACATAAAGCTTCAAATCCCCACTTTGACGGCATTATCTGACATATCTCGGGTATCGGAGCGCTCTTATTTATGAACAGGAATCTGCTCATGTCCTCAAATTCAACCATGAACCCACCGAAAATCATCTGAGGGACAAGTATAAGAGGAATTATGTTTTGCGCCGCTTTTGAAGTCAGTTTCGGTATTGATGATATCGCCATACCCATACATATCCCGCTTACAGAAATGAAAATCGATATCGCGAGATACTCAAAGAACAGCTCCTTTATCTCCATTATCCAGAAACCGAGGCTCAGAAACAGGATGTTCTGCACTACGGAGAAGATAACGAGAGTGATGAATTTTGACAGATAGTATTCAAGGCTGTTTATATCGAGCATTTTCTCCCTTAAGAGAATCGAAGCGTCCCTGATGATCTCGTCTATGCTGTTCGTCAGCGCAAAGAAGATCGTGACTATAGTGAAGATGAAAATGAAGGTTGTCAGATATTTATTGTCGTATAGCGAATATTTTTCTCCCGGTGAATATCTCAGAAGCAGACCAATGATTATTCCGAGGAGAGGTGCTTCAAAAAAAGTGATCGCCAGATTTGACTTGTCTCTGAGCTTGTTTAAAAAATTCCTATGCAGAAGTACAGAGAACTGCGAAATTAGTGCTTTCAGGCTTATCCTTGGTCTTGGCGGAATGAACTGGTTCGTGTTGGCCGGGAAAGTCACATTGCCCGAACTCTTCTCATATTCCAGAAATTCATTTTTCCAGTATTCCGGTGTTCTTTTTCTTACATCAAGCGGAGTACCGTCTCTGTCTCTGGCCGGCTCCTCTATAGTCTCAAGAATGAGGTCGGGTTCAACATTCTTACACACCGGACATTCAACATCATCCCCGAAATGCTGTCTGGAATGTTCCCTGAAATATTTGAGAGCGTCGTAATTGTCGCCGGAAAATGCGAGCTTTCCTCCCTTGTCAAGAACGATTACCTTGTCGAATATCTTGTATATCTTTGAGCTCGGCTGGTGAATTATCACATATACTATCTTGCCTTCGAGCGAAATAGATTTCAGAAGTTCAACTATTTTCTCTGAATCCTTTGATGAAAGCCCGGATGTCGGTTCGTCAAGGAGAAGTACTTCAGAGTCAGACAAAAGTTCGAGACCGATATTGAGCCTTTTCCTCTGTCCGCCGCTTAAAGTCTTATCAAGAGGGTTACCGACCCTGCTCCCCTTTTTATCCAAGAGTCCGATGTCCTTCAGCACTTTATTTACAAGAGCCTCAAGCACTTTTTTCGGTTTGGACGGATATCTGAGCTTGGCGTTGAAATACAGGTTCTCGTAAACCGTCAGATTGTCAAATAAAAGATCGTCCTGAGGCACAAATCCCATAAAATTCTTTAGAAATGCGTAATTTATGTAGAGATCGAAATTGTCAAGTACGACATCACCCGAATTCGGCTTCTGATATCCGTTTATAACATTTAAAAGTGTCGATTTACCGCATCCGCTTGGTCCCATTATTGCCACAAGGTCGCCGTGTTCCATTTCGAAACTGATATCGTCAAGTCCTATGCTGTTGTCGTTGAAGAGATGCTTTAATCCCTTTACGATGAAAGAACTGAAGCTGAACTTGGACAATTCGGCGGTTTTATTCTCCGTATCAATTCTGAACACCCTTCCGTTAAGATATATCTTATCGTCATTACGGATCATATCCGATCTTAAGACCCTTTTGCTGTTGAGGTAAATGTCGTACGGACAGTTTTGTTTTTGGAACAGATACTTCCCTTCCTGCTTTTTAACCGAGCAACTCCATATATAATCGAGTTCGTCAGCTATTATAGCGTCGCCTTTCTTATTTGATATGACAAAGTCTTTCTCATCGGGATCGAAATGGTAAAAATCTCTTTCCGTTACATTTTCGGAAACGATCTTCTTTATATTCAGATTCTTGCCGTTCACTTTGACATCATCGTTTATGTTGAGATAAATTCTTCCGGACGCCGGAGCTCGGTTCACGAAAAGCTCGGTTTTTTCATCAAGGACTTCGAGTTTTATTATCGATCTGGAGAGATTAAGCGTGACTATAGACGAGTTGTTTTTATCCTCTGACAGGATGATATTGTCTGAACCCCTGTTTAAGTAGAAAGTTTTCTGATTGAAATAATTCAGTTTCACTTTAAAATATGATTTGATCTGTTCGTAAAGTATGGTGTAGGAATTGATCTTGATATTACTTCCGTACAGAATCTTGAACGGAGTGTCTTTCTCGAGTATGTAATTGTCAACTGAAACGGTATTCTTTTCGTCTTTCTGAATAATTATATAGTTGCTTTCGATCTGGTAAAGGAAAACCTGAAGACCGTTATATGGGAAATATACATCTGCTTTTGTGATATCATCTGTTACCCTCAAAGGGATGATCGATGCGCTTATTTTACCTATTTCACCATCATCGAAAACGGAAGTTATGCTCTGCATCTCGTTCTCTTCAAGCTTCATCGAGTCCGCATAGACCATGGCCTTATTCAGAAGAGATGCTGCGTAAGAAGCCATATTCCTGAGAAGCTCTTCATCTTCTTCGTTGAAAGGTTTACCGTCATTTTTATTTAAGACCTGAAATACGCCTATCGCGTTGTCCGGTGTGCTCAGCACAGGTATAGAGAGCATTGTCCTTGTCGCATAACCTGTCACTTTTTCCGAAGCCTTATTGTACAGGGGTTCATTTTGCACATCTTTAATATTCATGAACTTCTTTTCTGTATAAGTATGCCCGGCGATCCCCTTGTCTTTAGATATTCTTATTTCATCTACGCCATGAGCCACATAAGTAAAAAGATCATCTGCCTTTTCATCGTATAAAAAGATGCTGCAGCGGTCCGCATTAAGTATCTCTTTGGTAATATCTGTAAGTTTTATAAGAAGACTTTTGATGTCCTTAACGCTGTCAAGACCCTTGGTTATCGAAGATAATTTATCATTCATTACAAGCCCCCCGGCGAAAATAATTATAAGTACCGATAATATAGATAAATAAACGGTACAATTCAAATTATTAATAATAAAAAAAGCCGGATCATGCCGGCTTCTTTTAAGAAATGTTTTTAGTTTAGAAAGTAAGGCTCAGAGCGTTCTGGAAATCCCTGATTATAAGAAGAGCTTCAGCTCCCGATACGGTCTTGTTCAGTTCGAACTCGCCGTTCATATTCGCTTTCATGATGCCCCTTGAAGCACAGACTGCCATTGCATTGTAGGCATAGTGGTCTGTTCTGACATCATTGAACATTGAAGCTGTTTCGCCGAAATGTTTTGTGTAAAGCGACTCGTCTCCGGTGATCATGACCATAACCCTGAGAAGCATGAGAGAATATTCTGCTCTGGTGATCTTTTTATCAGGATAGAATTTGTGGTCAGGAGCATTTTCCATAACACCCTTCTCCAATACGCTCTTTATCCAGCTTTTTGCCCAGTGGCCTTCAATGTCGTTAGCAAGAGCTTTAGCCTGCTCGGCTTCAGTGTATTTTAGAGGATCGTCCGGTGAAATAAAAGTATTGTCGTATTCTTTTTTCTCCCTTTTTGCAAGTACCTGCTCGATCTTCATCTCTTCGATAAAAAGAACAGCGATCTCAGCTTTACCGACCTGGTCGAGAAGAGCTACTTTGGCGCCGACTTTAGTTCCCGGCCTTGCTCTTTCTATCATCTGAACTATTTCCCATTCTCTGTTCGCTTCGGCAGCGTAAAGACCTTTCATTTTTACGACTTCTGCGAAAGACTCTTTGGCCGCTCCGAATTTGTATGCGGATTTCGACGCAATGCCTTTAAAGTAATGAGCTTCTGCGAGAGCTTTATTGTCCCTCAGCTCATCGGCAAGCTTTATAGCTTTGTCGAAGAATTTGTAGGCATCCTTGATCCACTCGTCGCCGTCGATGCCCCTGTTTGCGAACATTATGGTCCTTCCGTAGCATGTATTGGCAAGAGGAAGCTTGCTGTTCAGGCTTATCGCCTCTTTTGCGTTGTCAAAGGCTTTTTTCTTGTCGCCCTTTACCGCATAATACATACCCAGTCCGGCGTAAGCTCCGGCTTTGTCTTCTTTTTTCCAGTCTATCTTTATCGCGTCGTCGAACTCTTTTTTAGCTTCATCGTAGCTGCCTTCATTGAAGAATTTCATTCCCATGCTGATATGCATATCAGGATTGTCGAGAACTGATTCCGATTTTCTTGTTTCCTTGCTGCATCCTAAGAACATCACCATCGTAACGGCGCTCAGCAGAATAATTATTTTTTTCATATTATCTTCTCCATTTTTATTAACAATTCTATCTGAGATCAGTTTATGATCGCGACCACCCTGCATTCTCTCAGAAAATTCAGATTCGAATCAAGTTCTTTTATCTTTGCGGCGTCTTCATCGGAGATTACGATATCGGTCTTGTTCGAACCTTTCACGCCCGTAGCCCTGATTACCAGCGGATTATTCGTCACTCTTGCGTTCTCCCTTGCGACCTCAACCGATTTCAGATAACCCATCATGCCCTGCTGTACCGCATAATCCTTGCTGACATTGGCTGAACCGTATATTTCGATACCTGAACCGCTGAATATCTTTGGGGCAAGTGCAGGTCTGAGCTGAACTTCCGTGCAGTCGATTATAAGTCCTGTGTAAACGGAAGGCTGACCTGCGATATCGGAAAGTTTGTAGGTAGCTTCACCGACAAGCGAAGTCTCGCCGAAAGTTTCCTGTTTCAGAAACACATCGCTGAGCTCGCCGTTTATGCTCATTTCAACTGTTACTTCCACCGATCCGTCATCAAAGTATTTCGGTTCGCCCACGACCCTGAAAGCCTTTGCGATCCCTTCCACCTGTGTTTTCACGACATCGGAAGTCATCATATAGTTCTCAGCTGTCTGCTCACTTGAAACATACATACCCTTAATGGTCGCTATCAGGTCTCTTACGGCGTAGATCTTGGCCGCATTGATCGCACCTGCTCTTTTAACCGCCATATTAGGCGCATCAGGATTGGGAGCTCCTATACCGGTAGCGGTCACTGTTCTTAGGGACCAGTTAACACCGTTCTCAATATACTGATCCTCAATACCTTCGTTCGCAGCCACAGGTACAACAGGCTGAACTGACTTTTCAATTGTCGTATTTACGGTAGTAACATCATCTTTTACCGAGGTTACCGTTGTTTCCTTTGTTTCAGTAACGGTAATTCCTGAATTTTCTGTTTTCTGTATCTTTTCCGCCCTTTCTTCCTTCACAACAGTAGAAGAGCATCCTGCAGTTATCAGAATGAATGAGGCAGCTAATAGTAATGTAATCTTTTTCATCAATTTTCCCCTGATCATTCTACTTTATAAGAGCAATGACCCTGCATTCTCTCAAGAAATTCAGATTATTCGCGAGCGCTTCGATCTTTGCCGCGTCTTCATCGCTGATAACAATATCGGCCTTGTTGGTGCCTTTTACTTCTATCGCTTTAACAATAAAAGGATTGTTCGTTACTCTCGCATTTTCTTTTGCGAAATCGATGTTCTTCAAATATCCCATCATACCCTGCTGAACCGCGAAATCCTTATTCACATTGGCCGATCCGTAAACCTCTCTTCCTGATCTGCTGAAAACTTTTGGGGAAAGAGCGGGTCTTAGTTCAACTCCGGTGCAGTCGATGATCAGGCCTGTGTAAACATCAGGTTTTGACGGAGCTAGATCTGAAAGTTTGTAGGTAGCTTCTTCACCCATAGGAGTGGTGTCGCCGAAGGTCTCTTCTTTCATCATAAGGTCGCTCAATTTCCCGTCAATGCTCATTTCCACGGTAACCTGAACTGATCCGTCCTCGAAATACTGAGGTTCACCGACCATCTGGAACGCTCTTGCGATCCCTTCGACCTGAGTTTTTACGACATCTGAGGTCATCATATAATTCTCAGCAGTCTGTTCGCTCGAAAGATACATTCCCTTGACTGTAGCCATAAGATCCCTTACTGCATACATTTTAGCCGCATTGATGGCTCCGGCTCTCTTTACCGCCATATTCGGAGCATTGGGGTTCGGCGCACCGATACCGATAGCTTTTACAACTCTTCTTTCCCAGTCAACCTCACCCTGCGCGAAAACAGCAAGCACAAATAAAAGTATGCTCAGTAATGATACCTTTTTCATAATCACTCCCTATAGTTATTTTAGTCCTTTACTTCTGTCTCTTTTTTTATTCCATTCGACCCAGCTGGTCTTTTCATCAGAATCGTCAGCTTTGAACTCTCCTGCCGATACTACCTTACCGGACTTGTCGAAAGATATTTTCTGCATATTCTTTACAATATATACCCATTCTTCCAGTGAGACCTGTTTTGGTCCGGCGACCTGTTTTGGTCCGAGCGTCTGCGAAGGTTGCCTGAATTCTGAGACCGAAACGGCTTTCATCTTGTCCATCTTTTCTCTTGCATTGGAAATCTTCACCTCGCCGTGATATACTTTCATTTCAGTAAGTTCGCCGTCCTTTGACATTCTGAAGTTCGTTCCCGTTATAGCCGCTGCAGCAATATCGGTATCCATCATGAACTCATTATTCTCGTCCGAAGAATTCACCTGAGCCCACAAATCGCCTTCCTCAAGTTTTATGTCGGTTTTCTTTTTCCCGTCTTTGGCTTCTTCGTAAAGCGCTACGAGATCTACTGTAGTTTTCGGTGCGAGCCTGATGATGTCAAGCTCGGACAATTCGAGTTCTGCCCTTGATTTGATCATTGTTTTGTAAGATTCTCTTGATTTTACGGCAGTCTTTTCCGCCACATTCGTTTTGAAATCCTGCTCTTCAATAGATTTCTTTCTCACATTGCCCTCGACATATGAAACAACGCCTTTTTCATCGAGAGGCTTCTGTTCTGCCTGAACCTTTTTTTCAGGTCCGGCTTCTGCCTGAACTTTTACAACTTCTGCCTGTTTGGTCTCTACTTTAACCTGAGCAATGTCTTCTACCGGTTCTTCTTCTGCTGAAGCCGGAACAGCGGCTTCTGTGGAAATCTCAGTTTTTACCGTTTCTTTAGTTACCGCGACTTCAGCAGGTGTATCCTCGCTTTTGCATGAAACCTGACAGGTTAAAGCGGTCAGGATCAGGGCGACAAATATGTATCTCATTACTTTTTTCCTCATTTTCATTCTCATTTTGCTTTGAAACAGTTTTCGTAAATATGATATAATATTGCAAAACTATTCTCTTTTGTCAACAAAAAAAATCTTTCGAGAGATCAGTCAAGTGCGAATTTGGCGGTAAATAAGGACAGATCTATATTTTTCATATCCTCTTTTGTGAGCAGATAATTTCCGATAACAAGATTATCCATTTCCGTTCTCATAAAACAGGAAAAAGCGTCTGACGGTGTCTCGACTATCGGTTCGCCTCTCACATTGAAGCTCGTGTTTATGATAACCCCGTATCCTGTGAGCTTCTTGAATTCGCTGATCAGAGTCCAGTAGTCAGGATTCGTTTTTTTGCTTACGCTCTGAAGTCTGGCCGAGTAGTCGATATGCGTGACTGCCGGTATGTCCGAGCGCTCGTGATAAAGTCTTTCGTAAAGAGGAAGGCTGAAGTAATTCTTAGGCACGGGTTTTCTTCTTTTCCCGGTCACAGGAACGACGAAGAGCATGTAGGGGCTCGGGATGTCTATGTCGAAATATTCCTTTATGTCTTCTTCGAGTACCGAAGGGGCGAACGGCCTGAATCCCTCCCTGAACTTGATCTTCAGGTTCATTCTTTTCTGCATGTCCGATCTTCTCGCGTCGCCTAAAATGCTCCTGCTACCCAAAGCTCTGGGCCCGTATTCCGATCTTCCCCGGAACCAGCCGACCACTTTTCCTTCGCTGATGAGTTCCGCAGCAAGGGCTGCAAGTTCCCCAATACCGCTGAATTTTGTATAGCGCACACCGTATTTTTTGAGAACCGCGAGAATATCGTCGTCGGAATATTCCGGTCCCAGATATGAACCTTTCATCGAGTCGAAGTTCTCAGGGTCGGTTTTTCTCTCACGGCCGTACCCGATGTAATACTGAGCCAGTGCCGCGCCTGCCGATCCGCCTGCATCACCCGAAGCCGGCTGTATCCACATCCGTTTGAAAAGACCGGACTTGAGTATTTTTCCGTTGGCAACGCTGTTGAGCGCTACTCCGCCGGCGAGCACGATATTCTCCGACCCGGTCAGTCTTTTTGCCTCAGCGGCCATCCTCATCACGATATCTTCCGTGACCCGCTGTACCGCAAGTGAAAGATCCATGTATTCCTGAGTCATTTCAGCTTTTTCCGTCTTAACTTTCAGTCCGAAAAGTTTTTCCCACTTCTTTTCATTTATCATCTTAAGTCCGGTGGCGTATTCAAAATATTCCATATTGAGAATTATAGATCCGTCTTCTTTTATGTCGGAGAGATATTCTCTTATAAGTTTTTCATAGTGCGCAGTTCTTTCCGATCCGGGATCGCCGTACGGAGCAAGCCCCATCAGTTTGTATTCGCCGCTGTTTACCCTAAAGCCGCAGAAATAAGTGAAAGCCGAGTATAAAAGCCCGATCGAATGGGGAAAATGCAGCTCGCGGAGTACTTTTATCGAATTTCCTTCCCCGTGACCTATAAGAGAAGTTGCTCTTTCTCCCACACCGTCTAGCGTCAGAATGGCAGCTTCGTCAAAGGGGGAAGGGAAGAACGCGCTCGCCGCGTGCGAAAGGTGATGTTCTGAAAAGCAGAGGTTCACTTTTTCTGCCCGTCCGAACTTTGAGAGCTCTTTTCTTATGTTGCTTTTCATGAACATCTTGTCTTTTATCCAGACCGGTATAGCTGAGCTGAAGCTCGTAAACCCCCTAGGCGCGAATTCGTGGTATGTTTCCAGAAGCCGCTCGAATTTGAGAAAAGGTTTTTCGTAAAATACAACTGCGTCGAGATCCGATATTTTTAAGCCTGACCGTCTGAGTATATAACACACCGACTCTGAAGGGAAAGAACTGTCGTGCTTGATCCTTGTGAACCTTTCCTCATGTACCGCGTCAATGATCTCTCCGCCGATGACGAGACATGCCGAACTGTCATGATAATAAGCTGATATTCCGAGTATTTTTAATGGCAATGAAGGCTCCTAAAAAATTGTATAGATGAAAGGCGCGATAGCCGATCCGGATGTGGCGAAGAGAAGTATTCCGAAGAAGATCAATATCATAATCACCGGTATCAGCCAGTATTTTTTTCTTGTTCTTATAAATTCGAACAGTTCTTTGAGAAATTCCATCGGTTCCTCATCAAAAGGGTTTTAAAATGTCTTTATCTGAATATTTATGCTCCCTTACCGCCCATGAACTTTTCAGGTTCCTGTTCCCGAATGCTCTGAGGAACATCGTATCTTTCTTCGAAAGTCTCCTTATCAGCCCGACAGGCAGAACGACGGTCACATATACAGCTCCGAGCACGATCTTCGATACTATTCTTCCGAGAATGTCCGACAGGCCGAACCAGAGTACTGCAGGATAATAAAATACCTGAGGTATGATCAGGGATATTAAGATGACGGCAAATGCAAGTTTGATCCAGAAAAAGTTCTGGACCGACAGGCCCGAAAAGATAAGAACAAGTCCCGCTACTAAACCTGTATCTTTGCACTGCTCTTTTTTAATCTTCATTCATTCTCTTCATTTTTTCTTTACCGGGGAGTCAAATTAAAACAAAACATCGTTAAAGTCAATATAATTTGTTGATCGCTTCTATCATTTGTTCGGCTATGATGTGATGGCCTTCGGGGTTGGGATGATTGTCAATGATCGAATTTTTAAGCCTGTAACCTTCAAAAAGCTGATCGGGAAGCGTATGAAATTTAATGTTGTTTTTAATGAAATATTCGCGGTACAGAGCAAATACGGGATGGCTCAAAGAAGACTCTTCATCTGAATATAGAAAAGGAATGAACCCGATATTTTCAGAATCGCAGTAGTCTGCAATTTTTCGTAATGCGAGCTCGGCGTCTTTCCATACAGGACCTTCCGGATCTATCCCTGATTCGTGCTCTTTTTCCGTAAATACTTTTACTACGAACTGCATATGCCTAAAAAGATATGATATATCTACAAGTGAAAACCATGCTTTTCTGAAGATATCCTGATCTGTATTAGGTTTATAAACCTGAGATAAAAGTTCTTCCTTCCCTATTTCAATGTTACTGTTATCTTTAGGGTCCGTATCGTTCCCTACAATAACAAGAATAAGTATATCCGGATCAAATCCCGAAGCTACATTTTTTAAAAATTCATATTCCGTTCTTGTGTTCCATGATGAAATTCCCGCCGGAATAACCTCTATATCAGTACCGAGTCGGTCAAAATGATCCTGAAGTATCGACGGAAATGTGTTTTCATACTCAACTCCCCATCCAAGTACTACCGAATCCCCGAGTATCAGCAGTCTTTTCCTTCCTTCAGGTTTTGAGATTGAAAATTCCGGCCCCCTAAGACCTTGAGAGTTCGCTGTTATAGTCACTCCCTGGAATATTTCGTTCATTCCCGCAGGATGTATGTATGAATAATTCTCTCTGTCTTCAAGCTTATCGAAATACCTTACGACCTCGGAAAAATATTCCACGCCGACCGGATCTGTGATCCTCAGTATAATCTCTATAACAGCAAATCCGGTGATGATCATCAGTAAAATTGCAGCTGTCACCTTTAATTTACTTCTCATCGACAGCCTTCTGCATAGATAAAATTGCCGAGAGATTGTTTTTTGCCTGCAAATTATCCGGTTCGCAATACAGTACCTTCCTGTAGCTCCCGGCAGCCATGTCGTATCTTGCTGTCATGTAATACAGATGCCCCAGATTAAGTATCGCTTTAGTATAGTCGGGTTTCAGAGCAAGTGCTTTATTATAAAATGATTCCGCCTCGTTCCACATTTTTTTACCCGAAAATATATTGGCGATATTGTTGCAGAGCCCGTAACTGTGAGAGTTGATCTTATATGCCTCGAAATAATACTTCAGAGCACTGTCCGGATCGCCTGACCGTTTATAGGCTTCAGCCGTGTTGTAGTTAGGTCTGAATTTATGCGGCGACTTTTCCACTGAATCTTTCCATAGAGTAAGTTCATTTGACCATATTTTGTTCCTGCTGACCGTTGCAGAGGACAGGATCACGGTAATTACCGCCAGTACCGCTATGACCGTATTTGGCTTGATGTACGATCTGAACTTATCCTTCAGATAAAATAAGGCTGACGGAATGAATAATCCCGCACCGAATACAGCCGCATAAAGCCTTCTTTCTGTCATAAGGTCGCTTATCGGCAGAACACTTGATCTTAAAGAAATTACAGCGAATACCCATGCTATGGAAAAGCTCATTATCAGATGCCCTTTTCTATACAGAAAATATGCGGCGGCTGTCATGAAAGTTATGAAGATCAGGCCTGCGAGTACCCCGAATTCCGTCAAAGATCCGGCCGTTGTAATGTCATGGTCGATATTCTGTCCGTAGGGGAGGATCAGCAGCCTGAAGTAGTTCGGGATGACCTTGAACTGAGTGATAAGATAATCATATCTTGAAATTCCGGACATCTGATCTCTGGGCAGAATATCCGCCGCCAGACCGACAAGCACCAGAATAAAAAGCACCGAAGAGATGACTCCGGCAAGAACCTTATTCATCCTGCCGTTCTTATCGCGCACAAAATAGATTTCAAGCAGCAGGATCGAAAGAGGAAGAGTGTAGGAAGTCTGCTTTGTCAGGCAGGCCAGAACTGATGCCGCAAGAAATATTAATGCGAAAACGATCCTTTTAACAAACTCTTTCTCTTTTCTCAGCATGAGGTAAAAGATCAGCGCGACAAAATAAAAAAGAGCGGCCGCTGATTCCATCCTCTGAACAATGTAAGTGACCGACTCTGTCTGAATAGGGTGAACAGCAAAGATCAGCGCCGAAAAAAGCCTGATCATGCCTGAATTCTTCAAAACATAAGCGCTCCTGACCGGCTTTGAACTTATAAGCATACCTGCTAAAAAGTAAACCGCGATCGAGGCTAACAGGTGGATCAGAGTGTTTAATAAATGATAACCTTTGACGCTGTATTCTCCGGCTGCATAGTTTATCGCAAGAAGAAATTGAGCAGGTGCTCTGTTCCCGAAATCGAACCAGAATGAAATATCTTTAAAGCTGTCAAAACTTTTAATAATGCTGTTCTGCTGAATAAAATGAACATCATCGAACTGGAATGAATTATTGAAAGAATTGTAATATGAAATAAAAACAGCAGCGGAAATTATGATCACCGATAATAGTAAACTGTATTTTTTTTCTTTGCCTAAAGTCTCCATATCCCTGCCTTATATAAAAAAGGACGGTTCTATCCCGTCCTTTCATTTATTATTCAACAAGATCAGTATTTCATCTCAGATTTCATTTTATAGCTGTTATATCTCCATTTTGCGTTCTCCTCGGCAGACTTGAACAGCACTTTCGCTTCTTCAGGGAATGTTTTAACAAGTGAAGTGTATCTTACTTCCCCCTTCAAGAACTCCTGGAATTTGTCCCACTGCGGCTCTTTCGAATCAAGGGTGAAAGGATTTTTCCCTTCCTCTTCAAGCATGGGGTTATACCTGTAGAGATGCCAGTATCCCGCTTCGACAGCAAGCTTCTCCTCACGCTGCGTTTTACCCATTCCTGCCCTGAGTCCGTGATTTATACACGGTGCATAAGCAATTATTAGAGATGGTCCCGGATAGGCTTCGGCTTCTTTTATCGCCTTGAAATATTGGGCCTGATTGGCACCCATAGCGACCTGAGCCACATATACATATCCGTAAGTCATCGCCATCATACCGAGATCTTTTTTCCTGATCTTCTTTCCCGAAGCGGCGAATTTTGCCACTGCTCCGACCGGGGTCGATTTTGACGATTGTCCGCCGGTGTTCGAATAAACTTCCGTATCGAGTACAAGAAGGTTTACATCATTGCCTGAAGCGATCACATGGTCGAGTCCGCCGTAACCGATATCATAAGCCCAGCCGTCCCCGCCGAAGATCCATACGGATTTCTTGATCAGGTACCGGTCGAGTTTTTTAATATCTTCAATTATTTCGCCTGATTCGGAAGTGATCGCTTTTCTGACAAGATCCGTCGCTTTTTTTGATCCTTCGGCGCTGTCTTTTTCAGCTATCCATGATTCGAACGCGGACTTAGTTTCAGGCTTTATTTTTCCGCCCTCGACCGCAGCCTTCATTTTAAGAGCTATCCTGTCTCTGAGCTTGCTTACGGCGAGAGCCATACCGAACCCGTACTCCGCATTGTCCTCGAACAGCGAGTTCGCCCAGGCGGGGCCTTTGCCATCTGCGTTCGCGCAGTAAGGCGTCGAGGGCGCTGATCCGCCGTATATTGAAGAGCATCCGGTCGCATTGGCCACCATCATCCTGTCCCCGTAGAGCTGGGTAATGACTTTGATATACGGCGTCTCTCCGCAGCCGGCGCATGCGCCGGAGAATTCGAAGAGGGGACGCGCGAACTGCGATGATTTCACATTCGCGAATTTGTCCGCCAGATTATCCTTATAAGTAACATTTTTGCTTATAATATCCCATCTCTCGATCTCAGCCTCCTGCGTTCCCAAAGGCTTCATCACAAGAGCTTTGCCCTTTGTTGCCGGACAAACATCGGCGCAGTTTCCGCAGCCGGTACAGTCAAGCACGCTCACCTGTATCCTGAACTTCAGGCCGTCGAATTCCTTACCTATGGCTTTTAATGTCTCAGTTCCTTCAGGAAGTTTCTTTTCCTCATCCGCATTTATCAAGAACGGCCTGATGACTGCGTGCGGACAAACATAGGCACACTGGTTGCACTGGATGCAGTTCGCGCTTATCCACTCGGGAACATTTACCGCGATGCCTCTCTTTTCGAATTCCGTAGTACCTGCGGGGAAAGTTCCGTCCTCTCTGCCCAGAAATGCACTCACGGGAAGATCGTCGCCATTCTGGGCGTTCATAACATCGCATACGCTCTTAACGAAATCGGGCCGCCTACCGCCCCTGTTGACCTTAAAACCGCTGCTTTGGATATTTTTCCATTCGGCAGGAATTTCGACTTTGACTATCTGTCCGCCGCCCATCTCAACAGCCTTATAGTTCATGTTGACGACTTCTTCGCCTTTTTTGCCGAAATTCTTCAGCACATGCTTCTTCATGTGTTCAAGAGCAAGGCCGTAGGGTATAACTTCAGATATTTTAAAAAATGCCGACTGCATTACCGTGTTGATCCTGTTACCGAGACCGATATCTTCGGCTATCGCGGTCGCATTTATGATATAGAAATTTATTTCTTTCTCTGCCAGATATTTTTTCATGCTGTCGGGAAGTCTCTTCTTCGTTTCCTCTGCATCCCAGATAGAATTGAGCAGGAACGACCCGCCTTTTTTCAGCCCTTTGAGCACATCGTATTGGTCGATATATGCGGGAACATGGCAGGCTACAAAGTCAGGTGTATTTACCAGATAAGGACTTCTGATGGGATTGTCGCCGAACCTGAGATGAGAAGCCGTAAAACCGCCTGATTTCTTTGAATCGTAAGCGAAATATGCCTGACAGTATTTTTCCGTTGTTTCTCCGATGATCTTGATAGAGTTCTTATTGGCGCCGACAGTTCCGTCAGATCCCAGTCCGAAGAATTTTGCCGCGAACAAACCTTTTCTGTCAACTTCCACATGACCTTCTATGGGAAGCGACCTGAAACTTACATCGTCAACTATGCCGATCGTAAAGCTGTCCTTCGGCTCGTTCATCTCAAGGTTCCTGAATACTGCCGCTATCTGGTCCGGTGTCGTGTCTTTTGACGAGAGTCCGTATCTTCCGCCAACTATCAGAGGCTGAACTTTTTCATCATAGAAAACTGATTTTATGTCGAGATACAACGGTTCGCCTGTTGCTCCGGGTTCTTTTGTCCTGTCAAGAACAGCAATGCGTTTTACTGATCCTGGAAGTACTTTCTTAAAATATTTGTTCGAGAACGGCCTGTAAAGATGTACAGATATAAGCCCTGTCTTTTTTCCCTTTCCATTAAGATAATCCACCGTTTCCTTTACAGTTTCCGTTACTGATCCCATTGCAACTATGATATTCTCCGCATCTGTAGCACCGTAATATGTGAACGGATGATATTCTCTTCCTGTCTTTCTGCTGATCTCTTTCATGTATTCTTCTACAATATCAGGTATTGAATCATACAGATTATTCGTTATCTCCCTCGTCTGGAAATAGATGTCGGGATTCTGAGCCGTTCCTCTTGTAACCGGATGTTCGGGATTTAATGCGTTGTCCCTGAACTTCTGAAGTGCTTCTTTATCGATCATGCCTTCGAGATCGTTATTCTCAAAATACTGTACTTTCTGTATCTCGTGCGAAGTTCTGAAGCCGTCAAAGAAATGGACGAAGGGTATTCTCGACTTTATCGCGGTAAGATGAGCCACTGCGGAGATGTCCATGATCTCCTGAACGCTTCCTGTAGCCAAAAAAGCGAACCCTGTCTGCCTTGCGCTCATAACATCGCTGTGGTCGCCGAAGATCGAAAGTGCCTGCGCCGCAAGGCTTCTCGCGCTCACATGGAACACGGCCGGGAGCATCTCTCCGGCTATTTTGTACATATTCGGTATCATAAGCAAAAGCCCCTGTGAGGCAGTATATGTGGTCGTGAGCGCTCCCGCCTGCAACGATCCGTGAACAGCTCCCGCCGCTCCGCCCTCGGACTGCATTTCGGCCACCTTGACAGTCTCGCCGAAAATATTTTTTCTTCCGTTGGCCGACCACTCGTCAATGAATTCGGCCATGTTTGACGACGGGGTGATCGGGTAGATCGCGGCTACTTCACTGAACATATACGCTACATGTGCGGCCGCCGTATTTCCGTCGCAGGTCATAAACTTTTTCTCAGCCATACTTTACTCCTTTTTATGCAATATTTTAATTCCCTGAAAAGCTTAATTTTAAAGCAGTGAGAAAATATCCTTTTTCTTATGTTTTTGCAAGTTATTTTTTAGTTAGAAAAGCACATCTTATCTGGTTCTGAGCAGATAGTTAGTGTCATTTCCGATATATCTCGGCTGTCCTGTAGAGAGAATTACACCGAGCCAGAAATCACCCTCGGGATCAACCTTTTTCCTTTTGCCCGTAACCGAACTTAAAGGAACATGGGTAAATTTTCCGTTCCAGTAGCCGACAAGCATTTCTGTTTTCCCCGCCATCCCTGCATGAACTGCGTTCTGGGCCAGGTTGGAGCAGAACAGCGAATCTATCGGGATCGGAGGAAGTGATCTTATCATGTAGCTCGGATCTATATATTTGATCGTGTATTCAAAATCCAGCCTGTCGAAATCAGCTTTTATCCTGTCTTTGATGTAGAGACCTATATCGGAGTGAATTACATTGCCCGAAATGTCATGTTCGACATGATCGCGCCTGAACAGCTCCTGGCCGGCTCCTTCGGCAACCACGATGACCGCGTGCTTCTTTTCTTCCAGCCTCGTTCTCACAAGGTTCAGCAGCCCTCTTTCACCCTCCATTTCGAAGGGTATTTCCGGAATAAGCACGAAATTAGCGTCGCCGGAAGCGATCGAGGCGGCCGCGGTAATGTAGCCGGAATCCCGCCCCATCAGTTTGACTATACCTATGCCGTTATATGCGCCCTTAGATTCAACATGAGCCGCATTTATTGCCTCCACGGCCGACGAGAAAGCGGTCTGGTAGCCGAAAGTGTGGTCAACAAAAACTATATCGTTGTCTATAGTCTTTGGTATTCCTATGACAGAAATGTCGGCTCCCCTTCTTTCGATCTCCCTGCTTATGTCCATGGCCCCCTTCATCGTTCCGTCCCCGCCTATCGTGAAAAGTATAGATATGCCCAGCTCCTCCAATTGATCCACAATAAGCCCTGTATCCTGCTGACCTCTTGACGAACCGAGTACCGTCCCTCCTTTGAGGTGAATGTCCCCGACCGCCGCGGGATCGAGCTTAACAGGAGGAATTCCGTTAGCTTTCACCATTCCTCTGAAGCCGTATCTGAAACCGTAAACCGTTCTGCATTTGTACCAGTAATGAAGTTCGTTGACTATCCCGCGTATTACATTATTTATTCCCGGGCAGAGACCCCCGCATGTAACGATCCCGCATGATATCCGTGACGGATCGAAATGCAGCGCATCTCTTACTCCCGCCAGCTCGAAGGACGGTATTTTATCGAAATTCTCAAGATGCTGTTTAACGAATTTTTTCGACGGATCAAAGATCACTCTCTCTTCATCCGTAACAAAATCGGCGACAAGATCATCGTTCCTGTACGACAGAGGCAAGGGCGACTTGTACATTTTACCTTTAAGTTCCTTGACCTGCGTATTGTCAAATACTCCCTGTATCATTTCTCCTCCGGTATAAAACGGCTTTATGATAATTATAAGCGAAATCCGTCAGATTTACAAGTTCAATAAGTTCTCACTTTTCAAAAAAAAATGAAAAAAAT
>DFZN01000014.1:0-3931 GCA_002382735.1 bacterium UBP11_UBA4055 | reverse complement strand
TCGTACCTGAGAATGAGCAGGCATAAACCGAAAGATGAAGAATTTTCAAAAAAATTCTTTGAGGAACAGGATGTGAAACTGCTCGTGACAATAGGCGGAGACGACACCGCTTCATCCGCGAACAGGCTTACAAAGTACCTTGAAAAGCACGATATCAGGATTCAGAACATCCATGTTCCCAAAACGATCGACAACGACCTGCCGCTGCCTGAGAACATTCCGACTTTCGGCTATCAGTCCGCAAAGAACGAAGGTGTCAAGATCGCCTCGACAGTCTATGAGGACGCAAGAACGAGCGGTAACTGGTTCGTGGTATGCAGCATGGGCAGGGAGGCCGGACATCTCGCTTTCGGGATCGGGGCGAGCGCGCATTATCCGATGATAATCGTACCCGAGATGTTCAAGAATGTCGAAGTTACATTTGACAGGATAATCCGCATGATGGTCTCGTCTATCGTAAAAAGGATTATCCTCGGAATAGATTACGGCGCGATCATAGTAAGCGAAGGCGTTTTCCACTTCATGTCCGATGCAGAGATGAGGAATTCAGAGATTAATTTCTCTTATGACGAACACGGCCACCCTGAGCTTGGAAAGGTGAGCAAGGCGCACATCTTCAACACCCTGCTCCAGAACCACCTGAACAAAATAAGGGTCAAAGTGAAAAGCAGACCTGTAGAAGTAGGATACGAGATCAGGTGCATCGACCCGACGGCCTACGATCTGAGATACTGCTCGGCTCTCGGGAACGGGGTGAAAGAGCTCTTCGACAGGGGTGAAAGCGGCTGCATAGTGGTCTCTATGCCTGACGGAAAGGTAAAACCGCTTTATCTGAAAGACATTGCGGACGAAAAGGGAAAGATCAAACCCCGCCTGCTCGATACGGACAACGAGGCTTACAGGCTGGTTTTCAACAGCATGGATTCAATTAAGGAAAGTGACTTCGATCTGGCGAAAAAATACCTGACGGAGCCTGAACATTATTATTTAAAGAACATTCTCGGAATGTAGGGAGTAATTCATGAGCGACAATAGCGATAAAATAAAAATGCTTGACCTTTCGATAGCACAGATAGAAAAATCTTACGGGAAAGGCACAATAATGAAGCTCGGCGAAGACAAGCCGGTTTTAAAACTCGAAGCCGTTTCGACAGGGTCGATAGGGCTTGACATCGCGACGGGGATCGGCGGATACCCGAGAGGAAGGATCATCGAGATCTTCGGGCCGGAGAGCTCCGGCAAGACCACGATGGCGCTCCACGCGATAGCGGAAGCGCAGAAGCTGGGCGGGATAGCGGCATTCATCGACGCCGAACACGCCATGGACACAGGATATGCGCAAAAGATTGGCGTGGATGTGAAGAATCTTCTCGTATCCCAGCCCGACTACGGCGAGCAGGCCATGGACATAACAGAGACGCTCGTCCGCTCGAACGCCGTCGATATCATCGTGGTCGATTCGGTCGCCGCGCTGACGCCGAAAGCCGAGATCGAGGGAGAGATGGGCGATTCCCACATGGGCCTTCAGGCAAGGCTGATGTCACAGGCTTTGAGAAAGCTGACATCCTCGATATCCAAATCAAAATGCATCGTCATTTTCATAAACCAGATCAGGATGAAGATCGGCGTCATGTTCGGCAACCCCGAGACTACGACCGGAGGGAACGCGCTTAAGTTCTACGCTTCGATCAGGCTCGATGTGAGAAAAGTCTCCAGCTTAAAGGACAAAGAGGATTTCACCGGCAACAGGACAAGAGTGAAGGTAGTCAAGAACAAGGTCGCGCCTCCTTTCAAGACCGCCGAGTTCGACATGATATACGGCTCCGGCGTAAGCAGAACGGGAGAGGTGATCGATCTTGCTGTTGAAAAAGACATAATCAAGAAGTCGGGCTCATGGTTCTCATACGGTGACGACAGGATAGGTCAGGGAAAGGACAAGGTCAGCGCATATCTTGATGAAAATCCGGAGCTTTTAAAGGAGATAGAGAAAAAAGTCAGAGATATATACGGAATTTAATTTAAAAGAGGACGATCGTGGAAGATCTTGGAAAACTTATAAGCACAAGAATTGATAAAATAAACACAATCAGGGGAATGGGGGTAAATCCCTTCCCCTACAATTACGATGTCGCCGATTTCTCAAAAGAGATCAAAGACGATTTTGACTCCTGCAATACGGATAACGAAACATTCAGACCAGTATCAGCGGCAGGCAGAATAATGTCGGTCAGGCTCATGGGAAAAGCCGCTTTCTGCACGATAAAGGACAAAAAAGGGCAGATACAGCTCTATGTTGCCCAGAAGAACATCGGTGAAAAGGACTATGAGCTTTTTAAACTGCTTGACATCGGAGATATCATAGGCGTCAAAGGCATCGTAAAAAAGACGCAGGTGGGGGAGATCACGATCTATGCCGATTCTATAACGCTTCTTACCAAGAACATCAGACCGCTGCCTATAGTCAAAGAAAAGGACGGTGAGGTCTTCGACGCATTCGCCGACAAGGAACTGAGATACCGCAACAGGCATCTTGACCTTATTGTTACGCACGGCGTCAAAGAGACTTTTGAGAAAAGGGTAAAGATCATCAAGAATGTGAAAAGTATTCTCGACTCGAAGGAATTTATGGAGGTCGAAACACCCGTACTTCTGCCCATTTACGGGGGAGCGAGCGCGAGGCCTTTTACAACACACCACAACACTCTCGATATGCAGCTTTATCTCAGAATTTCCATCGAACCGTATCTGAAAAGACTCATAGTCGGCGGAATAGACAGAGTTTACGAAATCGGTAAATGTTTCCGTAACGAAGGAATGGACAGAACTCACAACCCCGAATTCACCATGCTCGAGCTTTATCAGGCGTATGCGGACTATAACGATATGATGGACCTGACCGAAGAGCTTTTTGAGGACAGCTGCAGAATGCTTTACGGAAAGGCGGAAGTGGAATTTGACGGAAATAAAATCGACCTTAAACGGCCGTGGAAAAGGCTCAAAATGAACGACGCCATAAAAGAATACGCAAAAATGGATGTCGAGGCAATGTCGGAAGAGGAAATGAAAGCGGCGATCAAACATAAAGGCGGAGAGATAAAAGGAGCTTTTGTCAGAGGTCTCGCTATAAACGAAATATTCGAGCTCTATGTGGAGGAGCACCTTATACAGCCTGTATTTATCACGCATCAGCCGCTTGAAACGACGCCTCTCTGCAAGGTCGATTATGAGGATGAGAGATACCTACAGAGGTTCGAGCTTTTCATAAACGGAAATGAATATGCCAACGCATACAGCGAATCGAACGATCCCGTATTCCAAAGGAAAACTCTCTACGAACAGTCGCTGAGAAGGGATGTGGACGAGGAGGCCGCCCCGATGGACGAGAATTTCGTTCAGGCGATCGAGACGGGGATGCCGCCTACGGGCGGGCTGGGAATCGGGATCGACAGGATGGTAATGCTTCTGACCGGCGAAAGATCTATCAGGGATGTTCTTCTGTTCCCGACGATGAAACCTGAAAAATAAAATAGATAAAATGGTTGACAATTCGGAACAAAGTTGTTAATATTGAGTTATTGTGAGTGGCGGAAAGAAGGGGAGTCTGTCCGTCATAGTTAAAGTATATAAAAAAAAGAGATGCAAAAGTGCTTAACATTGCTGTTATTGATGATGATATTCTTGCGCTGAGAATCTTCAGGGATCAGCTTGACCACATGGGTTATGCCTGCAAGATATTCAACAACCAGGAATCCGCCATGCACGAAATGGCTAAATTCAATGTTATCCTTCTCGATTATCACCTCGGGAGGACAAACGGAAAGGACCTTCTCAAAAAGATCAAAGCCCAGTATCCTGACATCATAGCTATAATGGTATCGGGATATATGATCGAAAATGTAATAAACAGAGAACTGAGAAATCTTCTCTACGG